>CAVZVP010000018.1:0-338663 GCA_963778745.1 uncultured Alphaproteobacteria bacterium
GGGCCGCATGGCCGAATAGCCGCATGGGTTCCCACCGAGAGCGAAAAGCAACGCCTAGGCGTGCCGACTGTGTTTGCTGCAGCAACACAAATCCGATGGGCGCGCGCGCCTTGTATCTGTTCGAGGGCAACAAGGAACAGCTATACCGCATCCACGGCACCAACCAGCCGGAATATATTGGGCAGGCAATTTCCTCGGGCTGCATCCAATGACTAATGAGGACGTCATCGACCTTACAAGCGGGTCAAGCAAGGTGCCGTGGTGGTGGTGCTCAGGCCGCATATCAAGGTGGCTGGAGCTGAGCAGCGGTATAGCTGATTGTCTACGTCTGGAGCGAGGTCGAAAGCGGTTCCCGCTGGAATATTTACTTCATGCGCTTGCAAGGTGACATGGCGCAACAATCAAGTAGCCCGCCAATTTTTCCCTTCTTACCTTGATAGCGGGCAGCGAGCGGACGCACATTCTTAATTTGGATCGGTCGAACGACCCGAGCATTCCGACAGTATCTCCGGCCAAGTCGGCCGGTTTGTGAAACGGCTTGTGTGTAGAACAAGGGCGACGGCTTTAGCTATTAAAAGGTGAAAAGTTGTTAGCGTCACGGTAATTCGGCGTTCGGCATCCGCTCACAGTCCCACCGGGCCTGTATGCGCGACGTCAGAGGGGCACGACGCGAACGTTCCATGAAAATGGAACATGGAACGTTAGGATTAAAATGGGAACGCAACGACAACGGGCGTGCCGCCGACAGTCATCTCAATCCGGCACAGCGCGCAATCCGATGGCGAATCGTTGGACCAGAAAATACAAACCGCCACCCCCGCAGGCGGTGGGGCAACACTGCGGCAACGCGCCGCTTCTAACTCAAGCCTAACCGTCCCTTAGGAGCGCGTGCAGCTCTCGGATAACGTTCTCCAGATGACGAACAACTTGGCTCGTCCTTTCGATCAGGTGTGCCTGACCCTCCACTCCTTCACTGGCTACGTTGCCGGATTTATACATTGCTAAAATGGAGGAATAGCGCTCTATGTCGCTTTCGATTTCACGCTTGAGATCGATCTCACCCGGCATCAGAAACTCCCGTCAACGATACCCGGATATAGGTACTCTCGGCCCGCGGCGATACGGCCTGCGCTTAAGCCAAGTGCCTTCAATTAGTTTCCGGTGTTACCACGGAGATCATGTTCCAGATAAGTGAGGGCTACCAACGCCGACCTCGGCCTCTCTTCGGCTATGCGGCTACCAGCGAGGAAGCGATGGCGGGTTTCAAGGCGCGGTGGACAGCGCATCAATAGCCCAACCCGCATCGATGCGCGCCGCCTAAAATGGCGCTGTCAGCCATACTCCGCGCCAGTAGCCACAAGTGCACAGGCTAAGAGTGCGATAAACTCGGGAGCCTCAATAGCCTCAAAAAAGTACGCATACCGAAACCCACAAACCATGACGCCTATAATAAACTCGTAACCCTAATAATCCTTTAAAGCCCGTCCGGGTTTAGATTTTCGGTACACACAGGTTTCGCGATCAGTTTCGTGCCCCAACTTAACCAACGACGAAGCTTCCAAGTCAATAGGGCCTACCGGCAGCATTGACCTGACAGGGACCGATCACGGCGAGGTGCGCTCTCCTCGCCGCGACCGCCGAAGCCTGACCGCGCTTTCGGCAGCAAATTGATCCACGTCATTGCGCTTGAGAGCGAGCGTTATCAGGGGATGCGTGAGAGCCAAGGTCGCAGACCATGACACCATTCACGCACCAAGCCGAGGCGATGAAGTGGTATCGGCTTGCTGCGGACAAAGGCGACGCCAGCGCACAGTTCAATCTCGGCATCATATACGACGAAGGCCTTGGTGTGCCGCGGGACTACGCCGAAGCGATGAAGTGGTATCGCAGGGCTGCGGACCAAGGCTTCGCAAGCGCTCAGTACAATCTCGGTGCCATGTACTTTGAAGGGCGAGGCGTTCCTGAAGACTTTGTGCAGGCACACATGTGGTTCAACCTGTCATCACAGGCGCAGGATAACTGCCATACGACACAGGATCGGGACATGACCGCTCGGCTTATGAAACCCGCGCAGATCGCTGAGGCGCAGAAGCTCGCACGCGAGTGGAAGCCGACCAAGCAGCCATCGCGCTAGACCGGCTTCAATAGAAAAAACACGACACCCATGACCCTCGCCAACATGCGCGCCACCGGCGTGCGAACGCTCGCCGCGTGGTATCTAGGTCGCGGATGCGATCACTTTAGGTTCTTTTGAAAAAACAAAATTCAGGGGAGGATAAATCCTGTCGTCAACTCCAAAGCCGCAACTATTAGGTTCAAACAAATAGCCACCGTGAGGACAAGCGCGACAACGTACTCGGTGGTTTCTTCCCTTTTAATAGTGCGTGGCATGTGACTTCCTCCATCGCAACTATTGGCTGCAGAAATAACGCCCGTTAGTCACCGCGGTTCCAATCGACGGCCCAAATTGGACCTATGCTTATTTTGAAACGTGCCTCAAAACACCGCCCGAAGGCCCGTGGTCGGATGCGACTACGACGTGTTCGACGGCGACCGGCACATCGGGCGGATCATGTGGACCTATGCGGCAAACCGCGACACGTGTCCTTTCCAAAAATTCCATCCGGCCCAGATTCGCATCCTAAGGCAGAATCATAGCATCATTGAGAGCGATGTTTGCGATCTTGCACGCGCTCGGAATGTTCGTCGTCGACTTGTTCAAGTCGCGGAGCCGGCTTGAAGCCGAGAATTTGTATCTCCGGCATCAGCTCAACATCGCATTGCGGCGGGCACCACCTCGTCTACGACTGCTTGGCGGTGATCGCGTGCTGCTCGTATGGATGACCCGGCTTTGGCCGAGCCTGCTTGGTGCGGCCCAGGTGGTTCAGCCAGAGACCATCCTGCGATGGCATCGCGCCGGCTTCAAAATGTTTTGGCGTTGGAAATCGCGAAATAGGGCAGGGCGGCCGAGGATTAATCGCGGCCTACGTGATCTGATCCAGCGGATGAGCAGGGAAAACCCGCTGTGGGGCGCATCCCGGATCCATGGCGAGCTTTTGATGCTTGGCTTTGAGGTGGCCCAATCGACGGTCTCGAAATATATGGCGCGACCTTCAAAGCCGCCGTCGCAAACCTGGAAGACGTTTCTGCAAAATCACGCTGAAGGGATTGCCGCCATCGATATGTGCGTTGTGCCGACGCTGACCTTTGATCTCTTGTTTGCGTTCCTGGTTCTCGGTCATGGGCGGCGACAGCTATTGTGGTTCGATGCGACGCGGCATCCGACAGCCGAGTGGCTGGCCCGGCAGATCACAGAGGCGTTTCCCTGGGCCTCAGCGCCGGCCTACCTGCTGCGCGACAACGACTGTGCCTACGGACATGTCTTCACGTCCCGGGTGAGGGCGATGGGTATTCGCGACCGGCCGACCTCTCCTGGATCGCCGTGGCAAAACGGAATTGCGGAACGCCTGATCGGCTCACTGCGTCGCGAGTGCCTGGACCAAATGGTCATCTTTGGCGAGGCGCACTTGCGGCGAATCCTTTCCGCCTATGCAGCGTATTACAATCAAGCGCGTACGCATTTGGCATTAGAGAAAGATGCGCCCCTGCACCGAACAGTTCAACGATCCGGTGCCATTGTTGTCAATCCGATCTTGGGTGGGCTGCATCACCAATACGTCCGGATATGATTTTCGGAAAGGACAGGCAGCATTGACCTGAGCGAGCCGCCGCATCGCATGTCCGCTCTTACTCCAATAGCAAATTGTTGCGATGCCGCGAATGTCCGTTAAGTGCCACCCGCAGCAAAGTCAGAAAGATTCTAGGGCGATCTGCCAACACCGGCCGTCAGCCAAGCCTTAGTCAATGGCCTCGTTGGCCCGGCCGAGCAGAAAATAGGTTTCCATCGGGCCTTTACCTTTGACGTCGACGCTTCCGTGCGGCTCGAGCCGAAAGTCATCTCGAAGGTGTCGATACGTCGCTGCCGAGACCTGGATACGGTTTGGCAAACTGTGCGACTCCATACGACTGGCGATGTTCACCGCGTCACCCCAGATGTCGTAGACGAATTTATGGGTCCCTATGATCCCAGCCACCACGTCGCCCGAATGAATGCCGATGCGCATTTGCAGGGTAATCGGCAACTCGCTGTTCATCCGCTCGACCGTCGCGATCATCGCCAACGCCATGTCGGCGACCGCATGCGCGTGGTCCGCTCGCGGCTCAGGCAGGCCGCCAGCCACCATATAGGAGTCTCCGAGCGTCTTGATCTTCTCGATCCCGAGGCCGAGCGCCAATCGGTCAAACTCCGAAAACAGTCCGTTTAGAAGACGGACCAAGTCTCTCGGCCGAAAGCCGGGACGAAAGTTTGGTGAAGCCGACGAGGTCGGAGAACAGAATCGTTACATTCGGATCGCTGGTCGGCAATGATCGTCTCGCCGCTATTCATCCGGGTGACGATCCCCCTTGGCAGAATGTTGAGGAGGAGTTGCTCCGAGCGCTCCTTTTCAAGTCGTAACGCCTCGACCATCGCTCGCTCGCGGTCGCGCAGGTGCTTTTTCTCGAGCGAGGAGCCAACGCGGGCGCGCAGGAGAGTGGGATCGAACGGCTTGGCAAGGTAGTCATCGGCTCCAGCCTCGATGCAGCGGACGATCGAGTCGAGTTCGCTCAGCGCCGAGATCATGATGACGGGGATTTCCCGGGACCGCGGATCGCTCTTGAGCAATGTCGAGGACATCATAGCCGCTGATTCCTGGCATCATCAGATCGAGCAGGACGAGATCGAGGGCCTCTTTTTCGACTAGGGCGAGCGCGATGGTGCCGTCTTCGGCCTGAAGCACGGTATGCCCCTGGCGCTGCAGGCGGCGGGACAGCAGGTCCCGATTCGATGCATTGTCGTCCACCACCAGAATCCGGCTGGGCTGTACGGCCGCAAGGTCCGCTTCCTTCGCCGCGATCGGGCGGACCGCCTTGAGCAGGCTCTCGACCATCTTGGCCGGTGCGCCAGTCTCGGTGGCGGCGGGACCGGTTCCATCCAATGGCGGCGCATCGCCACCGGAAAACGTCACCAGACCATCGATCCGGTCAAGCAGTAGGGTGGCTTCTCCCAGCATCTTGTCGAGATCGGCGACCAGCGTGTCGGCGCCTCCATCCGCCGCGTCCTCGCGCAGCATTTCCCCGTATCCCTTGATCGCGTTGATCGGCGTGCGCAGGTCATGCCGCAGCGTCCGGCGATACTCCGCGAGGTCCGTGCTGCCGGCGGCATGATGGACGGTCGCGGGATCGAGCAGGCTGAGGATGAGGCGATGGAGGTTGCGGCTGGCATCGAGGATGCGCTGAAGATCGTCGGTGAGCTGCCCGCGGCCTGCTTGCACCGCGTCGTCCATCAATATCTCGGCATAGCCCATGATCGCGATCGCGGGCGCGCTCAATTCCTGCCGCACGTAGGCAACGAGCGCCCGTTCCGTCCGCCGGTCGGTTCCCTGGTCAATTTGATCGGTCGTGGCACGATCTCCCCACTCGACGTACTGGCGCTGGCGTTATCGCTCAGGCCGCCTTGGTCGCAAGCAAGGCCGTAATCTTGCCAAGCAGGCGCGATATTTCGACTGGCTTGGTGTCGTAGTCGTCGCAGCCCGCTTCCATCGCCTTCTCGCGATCGCCGGCCATCGCGTGCGCCGTCAGCGCGATCACCGGGATTTTCCGAGTGGCATCGTTGGCCCTGATCCGGCGCGTGGCCTCCCAGCCGTCGATCACCGGCAGGCTCATGTCCATCAGGATGAGGTCCGGTAGCTGCGACAGCGCCATGTCGACGCCCTGTTGCCCGTCAATTGCGATGGAGACTTCGTAGCCGTTGCGAACCAGTCGGCGCGAAAGCATGTCGCGGTTCATCTCATTGTCTTCAACCAACAGAATCCTTAGCCATGTGCTTTTCCAGTGTGTTCGTTCTTCAGTTGGCGACGCGCTCCGCTTACGGGCGGGTTGTCGCGCCAGGCGCCCGCGCACGGCGGCGGCAAGTTCAGTCAGATACGTTTGGTCTTTGGCGATGATCTTTTCGGTCTGTCCGCTCAGGATGCGGACATCCTCTGCGGTCAGTTCCTTCGCCGTCACCACGATGACGGGGATATCGACGAATGCGGGCCGTTTGCGCAGCTCCCGCAGAAACTCGAAGCCGTCCATCTCCGGCATCATGAGGTCGAGCAATATCAGGCTTGGGGCCGGGTGGTTCGGCAAGCCAGTCCAAGCCGCTTCGGCCATTGACCGCCGCATGGGCCGCATATCCCATGCTCGCCAGGGACCGACAGAGCGCCTCGCGGGTCGGCAGGTCATCTTCGACGACCAGGATCGAGGCGCCGCTCGGACCGGCGCAATGCTCGCGCAGGATCGCCGTCAGGCGCTGCCGGTCCACAGGCTTGGTCACGAAATCGGCGGCACCCAATGGGATCGCCATGCCACGCTCGTTGAGAACGGTCACCATGATCACGGGGATGTCGCGCAGCGCGGCGTCGGCCTTGAGTTCCTTGAGCGCTCCCCAGCCATCCATCTGCGGCATCAGCACGTCGAGCGTGATCGCCTGTGGTCTGTGCTCGCGCGCGAGCGCCAGCGCCTCGACGCCGTTGCCGGCCGATATGACGCGATAGCCCTCATTCTCGAGCGTCCTGGCAAGCAGGCCGCGCACCGACGGATCATCGTCCACCACCAGCACGGTCGCGCGCCCGTCAGCCGTCGCTACCGCCGGCGCAGGCTGCTCCACGGCCGCCGGGGCAACGCCCTGGTCCGGAAGCCTGATGATGAAGGTCGAGCCCTTGCCGGGCGTGCTCTCGACCGTCACGTCGCCGCCCAGCATGGTGCAGAAGTGCTTGGTGATGGCGAGCCCAAGCCCGGTGCCGCCGAAGCGCTTGGTGGTCGAGGCATCCGCCTGGCTGAACGCCTGGAAAAGCCGGCCGAGCTGTTCCTCCGTCATGCCGACGCCGGTGTCCGACACGCGGAAGTAGATCTGGGAGTCTGCCTCGCGCGCCACCGTCAGGGTCAGCGTGCCCTTGCTGGTAAACTTGTTGGCGTTGCTCATCAGGTTGAGCAAGCACTGCTTCACCTTGGTCTGGTCGGAGCGGAAGGCAGCCGATATCGGCCGGGCAGATCACCTCGACGACATTCTCGCTCTTGTCGGCGAGCGGCTTGACGATCGACAGCACCTCCTTGACCAGGGCTTGAATGTCGACCAGCTCGATGAAGACATCCATCTTCCCGGCCTCGATCTTCGACAGATCGAGAATGTTGTTGATCAGTCCCAACAGGTGCCGGCCGGCGCCTTCGATCTTCTGCAAGTCTTCGATCGCGCGCCTTGTCGTCCTTATCGGCGGCGTCCTCCTGCAGGATCTCGCTGTAGCCGATGATCGCATTGAGCGGCGTGCGCAACTCGTGCGACATGTTGGCGAGGAAGCTCGATTTGGTCTGGTTGGCTGCGTCGGCGGCGTCGCGCGCGGTGGCCAGTTCGGCTTCGCGTTGTTTTAATTCGGTGATATCTGCATAGGTGGCCACGACGCCACCTTCCGCAGTTTTTCGTTCGCTAACCTGAATCCACCGGCCGTCGCTGCGGTGTTGGATATGCGTACTGCTGGCAGACCGATGTTGGGCGATTCTTTTCGCCAACCAAGTTTCGTGGCTTCCATCGGCGCCGTCAATTTTTCCGCGTTCGGCGGCGGTGCGAGCGATGGTTTCGAATGTCGTGCCTGCCTTTATGATATCGGCGTCCGCGGCAAAATTATTTTTGTATTTGCTATTAAAGATGACAAGCTTGTCGTCCGCATCATAGAGCGAGAAACCTTCGGAAATGGTTTCGATTGCGTCAGTCAGCCGCGCTCGCGCCTCGGCGATTTCTCTATGGTTCTTCTTTTCGGTTTCGAGGTTCTCGACCTCCATTGCGCGCTTTTCTATGGCATTTTTTCGAAACACACTGATGGCTTCCACCATCTGCCCGATCTCATCGCGACGGCCACGATAACCGACCTCCACTTTGGTATCGCCCGATGACAATTGCTGCATCGCATTTGTGACGGATTTTATCGGCGTAACGATCGATCTGGAAACCAGGATCGTGGCGATAATGCTCAGCAGCAGACCGATGATTGCTCCAATAGCCAATATGATTTTTTTTCGTGCGGCGTCCGTGTACAGATCCTTAGAAATTTGGTCGGTTGTCCCTGCCACTGTATTGGCCATGCTCTTAATATCGGTTGCCATGGCCGCGAACTTATCGTCCGCTTCCCCAAGCATCATGGTTGCCATGGGGGCGTCGGTACTACCAATGTCGAGCGTGTCATGTGCCGACCTTCCGTATTGCTTCCATTTCGCAATGAGATTCTCCAAATCCGATTTTTCCTTGGCGGTTAAATCCGGCCTCTCTGAAAGATTTTTAATGTCCAAGCCGGTATTGCGTAAATCTGAACCAATTTCAGCGCTGAGTGACTTAAGCTTTAGTTTGTTCACGCCGTTGCTTGCCCATGATACATAGCGAAATATCTTCATATGGATGGCAACGACATTATCGTTGACCCATGCGAAATCGCGCTGCTTCGGCACGATTGAAGACGAGAGGAAATGAAGGTCGCTTTCTGACTTGTCTAATGTAATATATGCGATCGCGCCGAGAGAAATAAGGCAGATCAGCAACACCGCCGACGCGGCGAAGGCTTTCGTTTGAACAGATAGATTTTCAAAAAATGAAAACCTTCTATGAACTCTTGGATACCTCCATGGAAGCAGCCTTTTTCAAGCGACCGACGATGTTTAACGGTGGCAATTATTGTCTGTAGATTCCGACCCCCACGAAATAATCGCCCATTTTTTCGACGTAACTCGTCTTGTCTTCAATCTTGTTGTTAATTGGGTTAGGCCACTTGTATTCAACCCAACCGTTTCCAGGTCCATTGGCAACATCGGCCAAAGCTCGAACGAGATATTTTCCGTCCTGATCTTTAAGGCCGAGCAAATTCTTGCCAATTAACGCGGGACGAGCTCCGTGAGCGACACAGAGTCCTTTTTTGTCTCCATCCCTGAAATAAATGAACGGATACAAATCGCGATCATGATATTCTTTTACTGATTGGTCGGAGACGGCTTTGAACGTAACCTCAGGACCGTCCTTCTTGAATTGTTCTTGAACGCGTTTGACCATGGCAACGGCTTCTTCTTTCGTTCCAAATTCGGTAGCCGTCGCGACCGCACACATCGCAAGCGTGGCGATAGACAGAACAGCAAGATATCGGACCATATGAAGACCCTTAGAAATGTTCTGCGTTTTAGAGCGCAGGTTGCAGGTAATCTAGCCGGGATTAGTAGTATCAATCTACCCCCCGTGGTTGCGTGATTCGATTTGCATCCAAGCCCTTTTTCGAAACGCTAACAGCAGGTCAAATCAGAGTTGACGCCGAGGAATCGCCGCCGCTGCATGCCCACCGTATGCTGAAGAGACAGCATCTTAGCGGCTCAAACGAGTACTTTTCTAGGGGCTGAAACCGGCATCAAAACCATTGCCGCAGTGCACAGCCAATGTCCGCTTTGGGTCATTCGCGACCAAGCCAATTGCCGCGAGTAAGGACCAATGTCCGCTATGCCTGTCCCTGTCGCAAACCTCATCTGGCTGGCAGTTGATCGAGAATCAGGCAATCCTGTTGTGGGATGAGGGAACTTTGCAGACTTATTGTTTGGACGATCGTCGATCTGCTCCGGTCGCGGGCAACGCTTGAGGCAGAGATTTGGACGTTGCGGCACCAAATAAACGTCCTGCGGCGGGCTGCTCCAAAGAAACTTTCCTTCAGTAACATCGACCGTTTGATATTCGTTGGTCTTTATCGGTTGTTTCCTAGAATTTGCGATGCTTTGGCGATTGTTAAGCCGGACACTATTGTCCGCTGGCATCGTGCGGGTTTCAGGTCGTATTGGCGCTGGAAGTCGAGATGCCGTGGTGGCAGGCCTATTGTGCTGCTGGAGATCCGCCGGTTGGTCCGCGAGATGAGTATTGCCAATGCGCTTTGGGGCGCGTCGCGGATCCATGGAGAGCTGCTCAAGCTCGGGATCGATTTCGGACAGACGAGCGTTGCCAAGTATATGGCGAAGAGGCCCGCCATCTCAAGGGTGGAAGACGTTTCTTTATAATCATGCCGACGGTATCGCGGCGATGGATCTGTTCGTCGTCCCGACGATCTCATTTCATCTGCTCTATGGCCTATTGATTCTGGGGCATGGCCGACGACGGACTTTATGGGTTGGTGTCACAGCGCATCCCACCGCAGAATGGATCGCAAATCAGATCACGCAAGCTTGCGGCTGGGAACAAGCTCCTCGCTACCTAATCCGTGACCGGGACACGGCCTATGGTAAGATTTTCATCCGCAGACTTCGATCGTTGGGTATTCGTGATCGACCAACGTCGCCGCGCTCCCCATGGCAAAACGGATATGCCGAACGACTAATCGGTTCGATCCGCAGGGAATGCGTCGATCATATCATTGTCTTGGGCGAACGGCATCTTCGTCACGTATTGATGTCGTACATGAAATACTACAATAAGGTACGAACGCATTTGTCCCTAGATAAGGACGCGCCCGTACCGCGCGTCACTGGAACTGTCGGTCACATTCTTTGCCATCCGGTCCTGGGCGGACTGCATCACCACTATGTCCGGATTTGATTTACGACAGGCACACGCACCCGAAAGCCGCCCAAGCGGCAAATGGTCGGCCGATGATTATGACGTAGTTGGGCGCGACCAACACGGCGAGCAACTCGTCGGCCGCGGTTTCAGCTTCTAGGGAGTGATGTTTTGGTTCAGACATAGTGCACTCCATCGAGTATTCGCCCGAGCCAATATCGCAATAGCGGTTTTCTCTCTTAACGGTCGCATTGTAAACATGGCGACCGCTTCTTTGCGCTTAGAGGCAGCGAACAAGGCGCGTACCTCTCTTTATAATAGAATGGCAATGCCTTCGCGTCAGCGCCGTGCCCCTTTCTCATCAGGCCTAGCCGATTAGCCCAAACCGCTACATATTGGCGGTATGATCCGGTTTATCGTTCCTATTTATGTGCTCGTAACAGCGGTTATGATGGCAACCGTATTGGATATCGTTGCCCATTTTGGCTTCGGTATTGCCAGCCGCACTATCCGTACAGATGCACTTGCGGGCATCATTTTTGTTGGAATCGTCTTGGCCAGTAGCACTTTACTAAAACGGAATAAATAGATGTCTTAGCCTTAGGCAGGTGGCTCCATGGAAACTATCGAGGTCACCCGTAGTGGCCATACCGACCAATTTTCGGTTGTAATAACTCGGGGTAGCGATACGATAAGGTGCATGGTGTCGGTAGCGCTGGGAGATGTGCAAGATAATCGTTCCGACGATGAGAAGCGTAGGGCCGCCCTTTCCAAGGCTAAGGGCTTGGCTAAAGGTCTCGATGCGGCGATTGAGGAGTCGTGATGCCTCGCTGCCCAAAAGGCGAAAACGACCGGCAGACGTAATCGGCGCGGGCATTAAAGCCGGGAGTGCCTCAGGTTGAATTTTTATATCCGCTCGCTGACATAGTTGGAGCAAATGCGGTCCCGTTGGGGGTTTCGAGATCTTGGTCGGAGTGGTTCTATCGGTGCTTGGGCTTGATCCCTTCGACATCGTGCGCAGTATCGAGCGGCTGATCCGCTTTATCTGGGACATGGGGTTCGATGCATTGCGCTGGCTATGGCGCTATTTCCTGCTCGGTGCCGTGATCGTGATCCCGATTTAGCTCGTGATGCGCATCGGCAAAGTGTCACAGGAGAAACAATCTAAGACGAGCTCGCCTTCCGAAACTAATGGACGCCTTGCTTAAGGCTGACCATTGAGCGGCGCCATGCAACGGCATGGTAAGCGACGGCAAAATAAAGTGAGATCTCCCGCAGCAGACATCAGTTCAATTGAAAAAAGTGCTGACCGGCCGCCGACGCTAATTTTGCGCCTAAGTCGCCCCGTGTTCATCTTCGCGGGTTTCTGCGGGCCGCGCGAACAAGTTGCCAATCAACGATGACAAGATGCCCGGGAGTTCGTTCCGCCGGAACGGGATTGGACGGCACAGACCCATTGCCACAAGGCCGAGCCGAGCCATCCGTTGCGCGGCATACATGGACTCAGCAGCACTTGTTGCCACGCGCTCGGCAACCGCGCCTCCTATGTGCTGGGTGAGCGTCGCCCCCGCAAAGTCAATAGCCCCGAGTTTTCCGGCTTCGACCACAAGTCTCCGCAACAGATGGGCGGTAGCGAAAGCGGTCGGCCGGTGGCCGTAGCAGGCGGCAATCTGGCGCACCATGCGAACGCTGCACGCGATGAAGAATAGAGCATCGGTAATCGCGGTCGGGCTGATGGCGATGATACCGAAGGCGCGGGCGCCGGCCCGGCGCACGATCGCCTCGGCACGTCGATCGAGCGGGGTCATGACTGTCTGCAAGAACAGCTCGATTTGCTGCGCTGGCGAATGATGGCGCTGCACTTTGCGCTGAAACGCCTCAATCGCTGCTCTGCCCTCGCGATCCCTGGGGATTCCCGCAATCACGCCCCGGATCGCTTCCTGCATGTCGAAAGGCCGCATATTCTCCCATTGCACGGCTAAGCGCTGCTGGTTGGCCTCTACATTCTTAAGGGCAAGGTAGCCCCTCATCTCGTGCGCAAACATCGCGCCAGCGGCGCCGACGCCGGCCACCGCCGCTGCAGTCGCCGCCCAGCCGAGCCCTGTGCTGAAATTGAATGCCGACGCTACCCAGAGATAGAGATCGACGCCGAGCCAACCGCAGAAGGCGGCGATCAAGCCCGCCAATCCGAGCTTCATCGTCAGGCTGTAGCGCCGCCGCCGGCCCGGTACGGCAGCTGCCGGCTGCGGCTCGACTGGCGGTACCGGGACGATACGCCCGGTTTGCGCGGTCGCGATTAAGCGCGGCGCCAACGGCTCGGCAACGCCCGCGTCTGAATGTTGTGGCTTCTCCATCACAACGACCTGCGGACGCAACTCGTCAGATCTATTACTGTTGTCTTGGTTGCTCATCGCATTTGATCTCCGATGAGGTATTCGAGCGCAAGGTCGAGATTGATGTGCGCGATTCCGTCGATTGGTGACGCGTCGATGACCGGTGGCTCGAACACTGGGATGTTGAGAAACGGTGTGCCCCAAGCCTCGGGTCGGGGCGGACGGGCCGGCACATTGCCGACGAAAAATTTTGCCCTGGTATTGCTGCCGACCGGTTTGCCGACAACGACCTGAACCTGATGCCCATCAATCTCCTGCGTGTCCTCGTCGGTCGAGATCACCGACGCCAGCGTCGCGATATCGATCGTGGCATTACTGCTGGTGACATCGAGCGACGGCAGCGCCACCATGTTACGCAATAGCGCAGCAATGTGGTCGCGTTGCACTTCGGGGACGTGATCGGCTTTGGTAGCGGCGAACAGCACCTTCTCGATGCGCGCTCTCCGCAACAACCGCGTAATGATGCCGCTATGTCCATAGCGGAAGCTTTCAAGGATCGCGTCGATGGCGCGCCGCGTATCATCAAAGACTTCGCGGCCGGCCAAGAGCGCGCCAAGAACGTCCACGAGCACGACTTGCCGGGAATAGTTGCAAAAGTACTGGTCATAAAATGGCATGACGATTTCCGTCTTATAGGCTTCAAAGCGTCGCTCCATCAGGGCGGCGAGCGTTCCGTCAGCCGCGCGTTCGACACCGTTGGGAATATCGAGCGGGGCGAACCACATATAGGAATGCGAGAGCGAACCGGGTTCGAGAAAGCGACCGGGTTGCAGAAAGCTAAGTCCATGCTGGTCGCGTGCCGCCCGCAGGTGCTCCCGATAAAGGTCGTGCGCCCGCTTGGCATCGTCCTCGCTCGCCGCTGCGTCATGGTGGTGATCGGACAGAAAGGCGATGAAATCGCGTGCCGTGCCGGCGCGCATCCCGCGGCGGCAGAGCTGCAATGTAGCGCGCGACCAGTCGGCGTAGCCTTGTGTCAGCAGCGGTAGATCAAGGAGCCATTCGCCGGGATAATCGATGATTCTAAGTTTCACTGTTGCGACGCCGCTGCCGATCCGACCGAGCAAGAAACCGAGCGCGCCGGCTGGAACGAAGCGTATGTCGATCTCGATTTCGCTGATGTTGGTCGTACGGACAGGCCAGTCGGCGGGGCTGGCCGCCATATGCTCGATATTTCGCTCATAGGGAAAGCGCGGAAGCCGATTGGTTTTGCCGCTGGCGAGCCTGGCTGCAACCAGCCGACCGTCTCCGACCACCTTCAAGAGCGGCATGCGGTGCGGTTGGTGCAACGCGCTGAGCAGATTGTGCACGAGGCTGGTGATAAACACGGTTTTGCCCGCGCGGCTCAAGCCGGTGACCGCGAGATTGATGGTCGAGCCTTTTACAAGCTCGGTGAGATCGAGTACGCCCGAGAGCCATTCCGAAATACTCGTTTCGGCACGGTCGAACATTGACATACCGAAATATTCCTTTCGAGCGCCGGTGCGATATCGCAAGCATGCCCAAAATCTTCGAACGGCGCTTCATTGCGATTTTTAATATAAGCATAATTTAGGTAAATTCGCTGCCCAATGACCTGTGTGTACTGAAAACCTCATCCGCAATTATTGGTTCCTGTGAGTGCCTAAGCGATGTGATGTTCGGCCTCACGCTGACGGCGTATGGCCAGCTCGGCAAATGTCTCGCCTGTGCTTTCCAGGACGGCTGGCCGTTTCGTTGCCGCTTCGTATCGGCGCAGGATGACCTCGACGTAGAGCGGATCAAGCTCGAGGCCTCGGCAGCGTCGGCCGGTCTTTTCGCAAGCGACGAGGGTCGATCCCGAACCGAGGAATGGGTCGATGACGATGTCGCCACGTTCGGTCAGGTCGAGCAGGGCATCTTCCAAAATGGCAACCGGCTTGACGGTGGGGTGGTGCTGCAGTCCTTCGCGCGCTTCGGAGCCCCGGCTAGAGGCGCCTGGATAGGTCCAGACATTCGACCTCCAGCGACCGTTGTCCTTTCCGAAAATTTCATCCGACCTGGATTCGCTTTGTAAGGCAGAATCATCGCATCATTGACAGCGATGTTTGCGATCCTGCATGCGTTCGGAATATTCGTCGTCGACTTGTTCAAGTCGCGATGTCGGCTTGAAGCCGAGAATTTGTTCCTCCGTCATCAGCTCAATATTGCATTGCGGCGGGTACCACCTCGTCTTCGGCTGCGCGGCAGTGATCGCGCACTGCTTATATGGATGACCAAGCTTTGGCCGAACCTGCTTGGTGCGACTTTGGTAGTTCAGCCGGAAACTATCCTGCGGTGGCATCGCGCTGGCTTTAAAGCCTTCTGGCGTTGGAAATCGCGAAATAGGGCAGGGCGGCCTAAGATCGATCGTGGCTTGCGTGATCTGATCCAGCGGATGAGCAGGGAAAACCCGTTGTGGGGCGCATCGCGGATCCATGGCGAACTACTGATGCTCGGGTTCGAAGTTGCCCAGTCGACGGTCTCAAAATATATGGCGCGACCTTCGAAGCCGCCGTCGCAAACCTGGAAGACCTTTCTGCAAAATCACGCTGAAGCAATTGCCGCCATCGATATGTGCGTTATCCCGACACTGACGTTTGACCTCTTGTTTGCACTCCTAGTCGTGGGGCATGGCCGACGACAGTTACTGTGGTTCGAGGTAGCGCGGCATCCGACAGCCGAGTGGTTGGCCCGACAGATCACCGAGGCTTTCCCTTGGGCATCAGCTCCGGCTTATCTGGTCCGCGACAATGACCGTGCATACGGCCATACCTTCCAGCGTCGGGTGAGGGCGATGGGCATTCGCGACCGGCCGATCTCTCCTGGATCGCCGTGGCAAAATGGAATTGCAGAACGTCTGATCGGCACACTACGTCGTGATTGCCTGGACCAAATGGGCATCTTCGGCGAGACGCATCTACGCCAGATACTTTCCGCCTATGCGGCGTATTACAATCGAGCACGTACGCACTTGGCATTACATAAAGATGCGCCGTTGCGTCGAGCTGTCCAACGGTCTGGCGCCATCGTAGCCATTCCAATCTTGGCTGGGCTGCATCACCAATATATCCGGATATAATTTTCGGAAAGGACACCTCAGGGACAAGAAAATTGCGCTCGACGAAGGAACCAAGCGAACGTCCGATCCGATCTTTGTTGCGCGGCAGAATGGCGGTGTGGGGAATGGGAATCCCGAAGGGGTGACGGAACAGGACTGTAATCGCGAACCAGTCGGCCAGCCCTCCGATAATCCCGGCTTCCGCCCCCGCGCGCACCAACTGGACCAGCCATCCTGGTGAGGGCTCGATGCGCGTAGCAGCGGCCATCACGATCATAACGGCCAGGAGCCCCGTTGCAAGCAGACGATTGCGGCGCAGCGCACGTCGGACCTCCATCTCGTCTGCAGATGATAGCCGCGGAACGGGCGGATTTTGCACCCCTATGAAACTCATGGGATCACTCCGACTTTCTCCTAAGAAACTCACCAGTTAATCGCGTAAATCGCGTTGGCAGCACGGAAGATGACACTGTGTGTACCAAAAACCTTATCTGCGTTGATGAGGTGAGGGAATCGCCTAAATTGACGCGATGGTCGCGCTGTTATGCTTTATGTTTGCAATCTTGTCCTCGCCATTCAAGTCGAAGATCCGCCTTGAAGCAGAGAACACGGTACTCCGACATCAACTGATCGTGTTGCGCCGTCAGGTGCGCGGCCGGGTCCGGCTCACGAAGAACGACCGCTTGCTCTTCGTCCAGCTCTATCGGTGGGTTCCGTCGATCCTGAAGGTTCTCACAATCATCCGGCCCGAGACACTTATCGGCTGGCATCGGGCCGGTTTTCGCCGCTACTGGCGCTGGAAATCACGCGCGCGGGGAGGGCGCCCGCAAATCGAGGCGAACCTACGCGCGCTAATTGGTCGGATGCTCACTGTCATCTCCGATACCGGCCGGGCTCTTGCGGACATCATCGACACTGAGCGCTCGCTGCGCCTGGAGCGGATCATCATAGCCCTCATACTTCTCGAAACAATTTTCGCCGGATACCAGCTGCTGTTCCGTTAGCGGCGGCGCGGCCACCCAGTAGTTTTTAGTCTGGTCGATGGTCATAAGCGGACAAACTGCCCCCGGCCCAAAATTCGGCTTTGTTCGCTTCGGTCCAAAAGCGGACATTCGGCCCTGCATAGGGCCTACCGGCAGCATTGACCTGACCGAGACGCCGGTTGGCAGTCAGGCCAACTTATTTCGGTGAGTTTGCCTGGATGCTGGCTGACCCCCGCACATAGCGGGACTACGATGAACCCGGCACCCCACGCAGCGCGAGCAGCTTGCCGCCTGCGGAAAAGACCGCCGTTCCTGTGTCCCGGCATTTCACACACACAAAATCAAAAAATATCGCAAGCAAAAAATCCAGGCGACACGTTCCTAATTTGTTGCTTCAATAGTTGGGACCCGCAGCCGAGCGGGCGAAGGAGGGCGCGTCATGGCGACAACTCCATTTTTGAACGTATTTCCATTTGCGAGTGGACAGGCTTTTCCGCCTGAAACGATTGAGGCCATGGGCATTGCCTATGAGAACGTTTGCAAGTCTCTCAAATTGGTCGAAAGGTCCGGCCAACTGCATGAACTTATCGCCCGAAATATCATAGAACTTGCGACATGCGGCGTGCACGATGCGGATCGCCTGTCCGCACACGTATTGGCTACCTACAAACCAGCGGCGGAATTGCAGGCCGCACGATCCATAGGGCACTCTGATGTGACGAGCGGCAAATGAGACGGCTGCTAAGTGGTACAACGCTCCTCCTCGCCCTTGCAGGTTGTTCATCCGTTGACTTGTTTCATCAAGAGGAGCCGATCAAGCCCGAGCCTTCGATAAATCAGAGCGCGATTGGCCCCGCTCCCCAAAGCGTTCCGCATAATTTATCTCCGGCAGCAACCGCCGCAGCATCTAAATCCGACGAGGCCAATAGCGGTGGTGGACTAAAGGATTGCGTGACTGAGTTCCTGCAAAATTAATTGTTCTCCAAAAGTAAAAAAGCAGTTCAGGCCAAAATGGTGCGTGAATTTTAAGGAGCCAGCGGTGGAATAAGACCGCGTTTTGATCCTGCCCGCTCTGAATTAGAAAGACCGCCTCGCGGCGGTCTCTCCGAAATCCGATCAGGTGTTTTGATCAGGCGGCTGCAATCGCTACCGACGATGACCCAATCTGATTCCCACAATCCCAGCTTTTCGTCTTAACGCCCCGACCGTCCTTTTCATCACTTTCGAAATCTTTGAGACCGGCGTTATGGATCTTGAATGTGCCTTAAGCTCGGCAATGTCCTTCTTTGTCCAAGCCCGCCGTTTACGCTTCGCCATATAAACCTCCAAGAAAAGTGACCAACTGCTGATATGGAACCTATGATAGGCCGTCCAGCGTTCGAAATCTGGCCACTACTGTTATTTTCATTTGTGTGCACTTTTGAATAGCCGGTATTTCAATCCAGGGGGACAATTAATCTAAGTCAGGCCGGTCTATCGGCCTGGTCCGGAGGGATCCCATAATAGAGTTATCCGGATGTGCGCCCGCCCCCTCGGCGGGCGCACTCATGATTCATTCAATGCGGACTAGGTACGCGCGCGTTATTGAGGGCGCGCGTGGCAACTTGAGATAGATGATCAATATTGCACAGACAGAAGTTACATCCAGGCGCAGCATTGCCCAGCTTAGGTCTGTGCGACCTATGGGGAGGCTCCCATGCCAACCAATTCAATCATGTCAACTGCGCGCTTCATCCAACGTAGGAATTTGGAGCTTCTTCGTGCGAGGCTAACGCGCACGAAAGACAAGGCAGAATGCCAGCGGATCGTGAAACTGATCGAAGAAGAAGAATTGAAGGATCTCGCTTCCGGCGGAACATCAAACTCAAAAGCGAGTATCGCTAACGTAAACGCACGCAAAGCCCTGCGAGCAGCGCCCAGGTGAGCAGCGGGTTGCCACGTTGAAAATGGGGAAAGCCCATGAACCAGAATAACTTTAAACGCTCAATCGTCATCAACGGACACAAGACGAGCGTGTCGCGCGAAAAGGAATTTTGGGACGGTTTGCGCGAGATGGCCGCTTTGCAGAACACCAAGCTAGGCTGGTAGAGCAAATCGACCAAGGTCGGAATGGGAGCAATTTGTCGTCGGCCATTCGCGTGTTTCTTTTTAAGCGCGCGCAATTCGGCACGGCAGAGGCCCCCGCTGAATAGCGACTGTCGCCTTCCGGCACGGGCACAACCGCGCGCGCCGTGGCGGCGCGGCGCGCGCGATCAATGTGACCCTCGAATAGAGGCATCGTGGCGGGGGTGGTAAACGGGTGCCGCGCCAGCGCGAGACTTTTCCCGCTGCAAACATTTCCGGTTGAGGCTCCAATGTCATGGACCCGACATAGGTTTAGAGCTACTCTTCGGTTGCCGTTAGCTGCGTCAATGGGCGCTAACGCTTGAGAGACACGATGGCCACCGCGTCAGAGTGGCTCGCGCACTCCCGCCTCAAACTCAAGAATAGTCATGCCGGTCACTCCGGCAAGGGAGCGTCATATGCACAGAATCGCGATATCGACTTCGGAAGCGGTCGCCCACAGAGTCATTCAAGCAAATATCGATAAATTCAACGAGCTTCTGGAAGACACTACGGAGCCGACCAAGCGGGCAATGATAATTCGCCTTCTTGCCGAGGAGGAAGCAAAGCAGGTACTCATGCGTTTGGAAAAGCAAGCCTAAGCTTTTGACTTAACGGTTCTCATTCCAAACGCGCCAATGCGTCGGTTCGATGTCGATGCGTTTTTTCGTCGAAGCATCAATCCAACCGGTTCCACGTTTGCGGCACGGGAAAACCAGTGCGTGGGTTCCCTGAAAATCCATCACGCAAAGCTCAAGGTCCGCACCCGCTGGCGCGATTGAAATAGGCAACCATTTGTCTGGCAATGCATGAACATGGGCCATAAATGATCCGTGACCTGCAATACACTGACTGCATTGACCCACATCAAGATGCGTCGAAAAGAAAAACGGCTTTCGCAGCGCGTCAAGCGCGGCTTGCCTTTTTAGCTTTGTTTTTCAAACCACCGATGGCGATCTGAACTCAGTGCAGGATCGCGGATACGCGGCGAGCCGCGAGGAAGCGATGGCGGATTTCAAGGCGGCGTGGGAGAAGGCAGCGTAGGCCATCCGACCAAGAAAGGGGCGGCGTTGACCGGACGCCGCCCCAAGTGGGTTGCTGCCAGATGCCCGGGGGACGGGGGTGTGGCCAGAACGCATCCTGGTTCTTTAAGTTCCGTTTCGAGGCGGAGCCACCCAGAAATATCTCCACGCGGCCTGCTTGGAAGTGATGGTGGATTTTGAGGCGGCGTGGGGGCGGCAAGCCACGCGCAACCAACTTAAGTGCCAGATTATTGATATTTATCACCAATGATGTAGCTGACCACGCGCGCCCCCTCCCAAATCTCAATGTCGCGCCCATTGAGAAGCAGTCTAGCTTGTTCTATTGCGACACCATCGTTCGGAAGATCGTAGGTCGCGGGCGTACCAGCAACATGGCCGTCCTTCTTAAGGTAGAAAAAACGATACTCAGGCATCGCGACCTCCACGAACTTACTGATACTTGATCGTGCTTATTTCTTGATGCACGTCGCGCGGACACTGGAAAGTCAGCCCTAAAGGCCAGTGACGCCTAACGATAAATAATCTGCCGACTGACGGTCAATCTGTTCGGTCCCCGACATAAGAAGTCCAGTGGCGGCATAAGAAAAAGGTAAGGTTTGCTGCTTCATAGTCCGGGCGAATTTTTCCAAAATTCAACAAAACGCCGCGCATGCAACGTGCGCCAAAACCGTTCGAGGAACGCCTATGTCTTACACTGAGAAATCCGCCCGCCGATACATGCCATGCGCCCAATGCGGCGAACGGCTATTCATGCCGGAATGGTCGGAGCACCTCGATGAGCGGCGCGTGCGGCACTGTTGGCAATGCGACGCTTGCGACTACGCCTTTGAGGTTATCGTTTATTATAACGAGGCGGTGGCGGCCTAGAGCACGCGCATGGCAGCGTGCTTCTTTAGCTTAACGAGTGAGCGTCATTGTAACGCGCTCTCTCATATTGATAGCGTTTGAGCAGGCCGGAGTCCGCATCACGTCGCCGTTTGAAATGAAGAGGCCTCCAACTGAGGCGGCCTATTCCTCTAATAGTATTTCGAGATGTTGGATTTGTGTCTTGAGGACCATCACATAAGTTGACGTGGCATCAATGCCATCTTTTACGATTGCGGCTTCGCCTGTCTCTAGATCGGTAAGAAGCTGCCGCAGGCTGATGAGGGGGTCGATTGGGTTAGAATGTTCGGAATGAAAAGGTTGCGCTTGTCCCATGGCGCACTCCTCTGGTTGCAGGCGTTCCCTTAAGCCGGTCGCAAAGCACTCGGATAAACTTCATTCCCAGATGACTATCGCGTCTTATTGGCGTTTAGCGGTACCTACTGCCACCGTTTTTGTTGTCTGCTAGGACGCCGAAATCGGTCGACTTTTGTCCGGCTATAGCGGGGGCCGGTCTGACATTGTTAAGGCCAAGCCTGAACAGTTCACGCACCGCTGCTGCGCGACTTGGCATCCGCTGCTTGAAACGAAAGTCATCAACCGCCGCCACCTCGTCCGGCGACAGCATGATCTGCAAACGCTCTCCGCGAGACAGATTATCCCTCTTTCCCATGGCTGAACTCCGCAAATGAGCCAATAGTGTTATCTAACAACATTTTGGTGAACACGTCAATTACTCATGTGGCGTCTGTTGGGTATCTGACACAAGCTCCAACATCTTGGCATTTCTTCAGCAACCGCAAGCACTTGGCCCTCATGATGGCTGGCGGCCATGCAACCAGCATGTCCGCTTAGGGGTAGCGGACGAACCATCGCGGGCCAAAATCCACATTTTGTCCGCTGTTGTCCGAAAGCGGACATTCGGCGCTGCACTGGGCCTACTGGCAGCATTGACCTGAGCGAGACGCCTTGCGCTCTTGAATAAGAAAGACCGCCTCGCGGCGGATCCGCGCCACCGCGTTTAAATGCATCATTTTGTGACGGCGGTCACAGTAAAAAGTCGCTTCCTGTTCTTTTTTGAACAGCGGGGGAGTCAACAGCTTCCAGCGTTCGTAGGAGGTTGCCCATGAAGTCCTCGATGACAATCGATGCTCCGCGTTCGTATCAACCAGGCCGTTTAACCGTTACACAAATGAGAGAACGACAGTCGGCCAAAATCAGGGAACTCAGACCTGCTCTTGTTACGTCTGGAATTTTCACACTCGACGAGCAAGCCGAGGTGCTTGGACTCAGTCGAAGCTCGGCCTGGAATGTTCTTAATGGAAATCATAAAACGTCAGGTCTCTCAGCAGCAACCATCCATCAGATATTGGCAGCACCGCGATTGCCTCCATTTGTACGAGTTCAAGATCCTTGAGTACTGCGAGGAAAAGGCCACCGGACAGTACGGCCATGGCAAATCACAACGACGCAAATTTATCTCTCAATGCCTGACCCTCAATTCATCAAATACTCCTTCCTGTAATGGCCGCCAGCATTAGCGAGACGCCTAATTTAGAGGAGCGATGCGACAGACCAGAAAAAACCGCCAGAGGCAGGCTTCGTCCGCACTGCATTCAATGCGGGGGCAAGATGGCGTTGACGCTGATCGAACCCGTCAAGCTGGACTACGAAACGCATACTTTCGAGTGCCAAAAATGCCAACGCTCGATAAGCCACGTTGTACTGATCATGTAGGCCGCATCACTCGGGTGATTTAGAGTGTGGATTAAAAGTTACCGGCCATGGACCGAACAGGATGACGCGGATTTACGACGCGCCGCTGCCACAAACTATTCGCGTCTGCTTATCGCGGCCAAATTAAAGCGAACTACCGGCAGCATTAAAGTGCGTGCCAACATTTTAGGAATTAAACTAGTAACCCTTCAAGAAATTAGGGGGCGGAAAAGGTAGACCGCTTTAAAGGGCGGCACTGCGGCGCAAAGTTACTACATCATTTATTTGGCAATGTTTGGTCTCGCGCTCGTTACCGCGCTCGGCGAGCCGCGAGGCGGCGATGGCGGATTTCAAGGCGGCGTGGGAGCGGGGCCCGACGGCGTAGGAAATCGGCGGCGGAGGCCCTATATTTCCGCCATGTTGTGGCGCGATCCGATCTTCTCCGCGTCTACGACGACGGCTAGAGCTTCACCAATGTTCTGCGGTTTTGTTTAGCGCAAAACGTCAAGCAGGGTGGCGGCTAAAATAATCAATCCCAAGCCAGCGACGATGATAATCGCCGAACCCTGGCCGACAACTTCGAGGTAATGATCAAACCCGTGTCTGAGAATCATGAACCCACTCTAGGACCTATCAGCTCGCATAAATATCTTATATTTTTTAGCCGCCACCGTAAGCAGGCGATGGCAGCGTTCAAAGCGGCGTGGGAGCGCAAGCCGTGATCCTCAAGAAGGGCGACAACAGCTTTACCGCGATTTTTTTGGCTTAGCCGCCCGCAACCGCCGCGGCTTATCGTCGAGTTCCAATAGATAATCCGCCGATACGTTCAACGCCTTTGCCAGCCTTCTTATGATATCAGCTCTCGGCTGAATCCCGCTTAGTTCAATACGCGCGATTCGCGCCCCACTCATAGAACATCGTTTCGCTAACGCAATGGCACTCATGCCTAGCGCTTTTCTGTGGGTGCGCACACGGTCCCCAAAAGTCATGGCAGCTACTTCCAGATTGTTAATATCCCTTACGTCCTGCCATTGGACGCACGGGGCGCTATTGTCCCAATGGACAATATCTTGACCTGAAATTAACGATCTTTTTCTGTGAGTTTTTTCGCTCTCCCATTGCCGCGGTGAGGCGGAGGCCGATTTGGTCGGAAGCGCTACGAAGTGGATCGGCATCAAGATGAGCGTACCGTGCTGTCGTGGCGGGCTGGGAATGCCCGAGCAGCCCGCCGATGATCGGCAGACCCAGACCGAGACCAGCCCCAAAACTCGCGTGGGTGTGTCGCAGATCGTGCAGCCGGACACCCTCGAGGCCAGCACGCCTCGTTACGAGCCTCCAGGGGCGATTGAGATCGTGACGCGGAGTTTCTGGATCGTTGCCCGAGATGACCTGGGTACCAACATGCGGTAGCGCGGCGAGAATGGTGAGGGCTGGCATTGAAGCTCGCTTTTGCCTTCAGCTCACACTGTTCGGCCTTTAGAAGATACCAATCGAGGACTAACATTCGAAACCGTTACGGCCTTTTGCAAGCATCGTCTGTGCAGTATTGATCACCGCTCGCCTATCGTTAGCGGCGTTGTTGGCTGCGTTTCGATTGTTTCGAGCAAGCAGGACACTGATAGGTGACAAGCTCGCGCATCGCACCAACACGCGGCACGCGGCTGACAGGCGCCGGCCCTTCGTCTAGGCAAGTGCAATCTTCCGGTAGATCGTTAAACTTAGGTGCATCTCGACCCATGCCCGAAGGATAGGGCGTAAGGTAAAGCCGACAATTCGGGGGAGTCCCTTAAGGGTGTTCCGCTGACAAATTGCTGACGGGTAATGCGGTTGCTCGCCGATAGGTGCTGGCAGAGCACCACTGGCACTGCATAGGGCCTAGCTGCAACTTTGATCCCAGTGCCGTTAGGCGTCGCAAATGTCGCTTGTGGGTCAAAAGGCGACAAACCGTCACCGGCCAAATTCCACCCAATGTCCGCCCTTGCTCCAATACCGGACAAAATGTTGCGGTGCCGCGCAATATCTCTATTGGCTTAGAGCATCACGAGACCAAGTTGGGCAGCTCTCGTGACTGCTTCGGTGCGGCTGTGCTCAACTCAGCGTACCGAGCCGAAGGGACCGCCCGAAGGCCCGATCGGCCGCGGTGGACGCGGTATGTCGTCGCGTTCCGACTTTGGCCTGGTCTCCTCCGGCAGTTTGGGCTTCGCCACCGTGGTGTGCGTGGTTTTTCCGGCGCTGTCGCTCTTCCGCTCTTTTTTCCTCTTTTCGGCCAATGCCGGCGGCTCTGGCTGAGCCTTAATAGGCGGTACCGAGGCCAAAGCACCGGCCGCCGCAAGAGGCACAGCCTTCGCCTGGGCCGCGGCCGGAGGCGCCGCCGCCACCGGCTGAGCGGTTTTGACATCGCTGCCTGGTGGCCAGACAAAATCGTCGGCGCGGCCGGTCGGAGCGGCCACCGGCTCGCCCTTGACCAGGACCTTCGTAGCGATGGCGTCGGCATGGGCAGAGCTACCGCCGGTACCCCCGAGCAGCTCGTCGGAATTTCCCGGCGTCCCCGTCAGCGACACCACCGGCCCGGCCAATGGCCGCTCGGCCGGCTTTCCCTCGGATGGCATGGGCCCAACCGGTCCTAAGGGCAACGCTACCGGCACGCGATTGCTCATGTAGCGGCGCAATTCGCGTTCGACATAGTGCGCGAGCTTACGCGCGCCGTATTTGGTGAAAAAGACGCCATCGCTCGAACGCAACCGGCGCGTCTGCCCCTCATAGTCGGGGCCATAGTTGGAATATTTGCCGGCTTCATCCACGAAGCCGTCCCACAAGTCGATATAGACGACGCCGGCGCGCTCGGCCCGCGCGCGGTAGAGATCGTTGAGATAGACCGCGTCGGCAGTGGATTTGGTGCCACGGATCGACGGCAGGCCGACCCAGAACACTGGCACGCCCTTGCTCTTCAGAGCGGCGATCGTCGCATCGATGCGACGCGAGTAAATCTTTACCCATTCGTCGCTGCGGAACGCGACATCGCCATTGGCTCTATTGTTGCTGCGCTGCGGTTCTGGCGCGACGACGTCATCCGTATTGTCGGTCTGAGCGGGCGTCTGCTCGCTCTTTTTTTGCGCTTCATTCTTGTCCGCCTGATCTTTCGCTTTAGTTTCGGTCTCTTTGGTAAGGTCCTTTTGACGAATGTTCTCACGATCGCTGAGGCCGAGCATCATGACCACGTAATCGGCATTCTGTTTCGCTAGAATATCGCGCGCGACGTGCCACCAGTCGAGATCGCTTTTCGCCTCGTAGCGCAGTAAGCCTGAGTAAAGTTTGTTCTGGCGGACGATGCCGATTTCAGGCGCATCCGAAAACGCATCTTCCAGCCCATAGGCAAGCCAGTCGGCCATGCCGTCGCCCATCACCACGATCGAAGTCGTGGGCGCGACTTGCTTACCTTTCGATTCCGTTTTGCGCGGCGCCGGCGCGCGCGAACTTTCGCTTGGCTGTTCGGTGTGTCGCTGCTGGTATTCTTGTTGTGGCGGCGGGTATTCGTGTTCGATGGGCCGCGAATTGAATGGACTGAAAAAATTCTGGAAAAAGCCGCCCGACCGCGGCTGCGCCCGCTTATACTGGTACTGCTGTTCACCGAAAAACTGGGCCTGGGCGGGAGCGGTGAACGCGACTTCGATCGCGGTCATAACGGCGCATTCGGCTACCGCCAGAACGGCCACCACGATAAGCCAACGCGATATCCCGATTTTACTAAACATGGCGATCGCCCAATGCCTTAAGCTAGGGGCACGGTCACCTGAAAGCGGCCGCCGCCAACTAACCTGGGTTAATACCTGACAAAAATGTCAACTCGAAGACCGTTGATAGCTTATAAAGTTCCCTCCAATAAGCTGCGTTATCGGATGTAATTCTCCCAGCTCGACGCTTCATATTTTATCCTTCGTCTTTAATTGCGCTTCGTTCGCAATAATGAACGCGCGAATGTTGTCCGACATGTCCAGCAGCTTCAGCAGCATGGCGTCTGGGATCTGGAAAGAAGTAGAAATCGAATTCAACGGAAAGCCCGTTAAGGGGTCCTATTGCGTGTCAGCAAACTGGTAACCGTAAGAACAATAGGCGGCAGAAATTCAACCCTGTGTGTACCGAAAACTAAACCCGGGCGTAAAAAAGCTAGTCCGGCAATCTCACGGGTTCGATTGTACTTAGGTGCAGTCGACCAATATCTCTCAATTCTTCTCTGATGGAATCTCCCTAAGAAAGCCGAAGCAGTTCTCAGCCACATTCCCGCTACTGAACGCAGAACACGCGGCGTACAGCCGCGACTGCTAATACTTCCAGTAATCCACGCATTGAAAAGCGACTTCCCCACGACCAGAGCGTTCATCAAACAACGGCTCCGCGACTAAGTCAGGTTCGCTCATCGTCGTCGGAAGCCGCCCAATGAGGGAAAAACGGTTCTGGTCAGCGGAGGCCCTCGATCATGTCATGTCGGGGGCGCTTTCATTTTGCGGAAGCGCAGCAACCGATAGGCTGGTATCGTGGCGATGAAATGATGACCCTCGGCAACATGCGCGAGAAAGGCGTTCGCTCGCTAATATGGTCGAGGAAAGAACTTCCTGACTAGGAGGGCTTGGTGATGACAATAACGGTATTGCTAATGACGATATTGACCGGACAAAATCATACCGTTGTCGCTGAGTATGGCACCCCACAGGCTTGCGAAGCGGCAGCACAAGCGCACCAGAAAGTCCTTTTGGGGAACGATATCAGGGCGGTCTATACCTGTTCTCCTAAAGCGGGCTCACATTAACGAACGGTCTACCGATACTTGCTGCCGCCACCGACGTGCTGAAATCAGGCGCATCGCGCAGCCCCACTTGCTTGTGGATCGCCGCCAACTTTCGAATATGATACAAGGATGCGCATAATATCCGGGCATAACCACAGGCCTCAGGCGAATTGTCGCCGGCCAGACCAAGCCGGAACTTGATGGCGCGTGGCATAACATCTCGTGCTTTGTTGATGGGCGCCGTGCTACTGGCGGCACCGCCCGCTATAGAGCCTGCTCTGGCCCAATCTAATCCATTCGCCGACTTACTCGGATCGATCTTCGGCAACCCACCGCCACGCTCGCCCTCCGACGTCCCATCATCCCGGCAGCAACCGCCTCCGTATTATCCGTCTGGCCGCGACAATCCGCCATCGCAGCCGCTGCCGGCCCCGATGAGCCTGCCGCCATCGAACCGCCCTGGCTACGGCAACGTACAAACGCAGCCGCTGCCGCCGCCGGGCGGAGTAGTGGCGCCACAACCTCCGCCAGGTCAGGCGCCGCAAGGAGCGGGCGTCGCTCCTGGACAAACGCCGACCGCCTTGCCGCCGGGCCCAGGGTCGCCGCGCAACACTCCACAGCCGGTGAACACGGCGCCACAGCCAAGCGATGCGGTGATCGTGGAACCGCCGCCGCAGCGCATCACCAATCCAACTGCGGTTTTTGCAGGCCTCGACAAGATCACCGGGCGCATCATTTCCTTTGATGTCGCGATCAACGAAACGGTGCAATTCGGCGCTCTGCAGATGACGCCACGCGTGTGCTACTCGAGCCCGCCAACGGAAGCTCCAAATACGGATGCTTTTGTCGAAGTCAACGAGATGACGCTACAGGGAGAGATCAAGCGCATTTTCACGGGATGGATGTTTGCCGCGAGTCCGGGCCTGCATGCGGTCGAGCACCCGATCTATGACGTGTGGATCACCGACTGCAAAGGTGCACAGAGCCCCACGGTCGCGGAAGCACCGGCCGAAGCGCCGAAGCAGCCGCCGCGACAGCAACAACAGCAGCAGCAGCGTACACAGCGGCCAGCGCCGCAGCCGCAACGTATGCCGCCGCCACCAGGATTTTTCCCGCTACCGCGATAGTTGTCGCTTCCGGAAACGAGATTCGCGCGTATCGATGATGGAGCCCACCAAGGATTGGTTGTGCAACAACATCTCTAAACCGCTCGATCGCGCGTGTGTAGGGCGGGTCCTTCCCGAGCGAAACATGAGTTCGCAACAACGGCACCAAAGGGTCCGCACAGGGGTCCGCGCGTTAAGCGGACCAAAAACCACTGAAAAACCTGAGGACTTGGCGGAGGGAGTGGCAGATTAATCTGCAACGAGTTTATTGCCGTGCTGTCAGGGTGCTGTCAGATGAAATCGGCTAGAGCGCCGGTCGAGCTAACAGAGTGATTTTATGGTGGGCGGTGTAGGGATCGAACCTACGACCACACCCGTGTGAATGGAAGGATGCAATGAAATTATGTGAAGTTAAG
Source organism: uncultured Alphaproteobacteria bacterium (assembly GCA_963778745.1). Classification (GTDB taxonomy): domain Bacteria; phylum Pseudomonadota; class Alphaproteobacteria; order Rhizobiales; family Xanthobacteraceae; genus Pseudolabrys. Next base: position 29,108 of record CAVZVP010000018.1, read on the forward strand.
ATCAAGAGGACAGGCTCAGGGTCCCGCTGCAATTCGGGCAAATTCCTAGGGTGTTACCAATCATAACAACATCGCGCCAAGGCCACCGCCAGCTGCAGCGGAAAGGTAATGCTGCTCGGGGAAGGGTGGAGGGGGTGTACGTGTTGACCGGCCCCACTCATTGGTCCGTTTGGAATGTTAGTTTAGAGTTGGCATTTGCGCCTCGAGATGCGTGAAGATACCAAGTGACGAGTGTGACACGTCCTCCAATATCCCCATCATCCTGTGTGTGCGCGCGCGCGTATACGTGTCAATAAGGTGGCGGCGCTTCATTAGGCGAGCGAAAAGTGCCAGAACAGTCTCATAACCTGAAGGTCGTAGGTTCAAATCCTACCCGCAATCAAAATATATAAGCAAAATCAATGGTTTATTTCGATTTTGCTTTTCTGTTCTGACCGCTCAAAACGTCAAATATCGTCGGCATTGCAGAAGCCGAGAAGGCAATAAGGGAATTTAAAAAACTCAGGTCGTACGTTGATGGAGTTCGAGAGACTAATTGACTGGTTAGTCTGCCTCATGACGTAACCCTCGCTTGTGATGAAAGAGCGAGCAGGTGAGCAGCCTGTGAGCAATGATACGCAGCGACCTAAAAATCCGTTAGCTAACGTTTTCACGACAAAGCCAAAGCCTCTGTCAGATGATGTATCGGCGACGAGACCTAAGAATCCGTCAGCCAATCTTCGACCGATCAAGGTCAATTCCTCGATCGCCTATCTTGTCTCCGTCTCAGCCCAAAGGCGCTTGTTTCTGGTTCTGTGGCAAACAAAACGATAGACATTCTCATCACGCTAGATTTTGCACAAGAGATCGTTGCGAACTGGTACTGAATTTCCTTGGAGGTGCTTGAATCTCTAGCGCCCGAGCAGACTCTGCGTCCGATCGCGCAATCTCTTGATCAAGCCATCTGCGCCCCCTGAGGTGATGATTGAAGCGAATTCGTCACGTCGAGTCGCGAGGTCGCTGATCGTGCCGTTGAAATAGACATCGATCACCCGCCCGCCGCGGACCAGATAGTTGATAATCACGGTCCGGCCGCCGGGCTGCAGCAGCTTCGTTTTCACGATTTCGCCGCCACCGCGCGGTTCCGGGGTCGTCTGCGCCTCCACAACGAAGCTTTCCCCCGAATAACCGGTTACCTGGCTTGCGTAATCAGCGATGATGAACTTAGCGAAGGCATCCTGGACTGCGGCCTGCTGATCCGCCGAGAAACTCTTCCAGGCAGGCCCCACCGCCAGCCTCGTCATCGTCGGGATGTCGAAGGCGGAGGTAATAGCAGGAGTAAACCGCCTGTCGCGCTCGCGCACGCTGAACTGGCCAGCCTGCTGGATCGTCGGCATCAACTGCTGATAATAGGATCGGATATGCGTGGCTGCCGGACTCAGTGTTTCGGCCTGCAAAAGGATCGAGTCAAACAAGATAACTGCCATCATGGCAACGATCCAGAACATCGAAGGGCTTAGGCGGAGTTTGATGTCTCTCATCGAAAATATTCCACTTGCTCAGAGGGGCGCACGGTCGCATGGTGAGCCACCTTTACATTCATCAACGGATCATGCGGCCACAATAGCGCGTACGCTTGTATTTTGAAATCTTTTTTGGAATTGGGTTGAGGGCTTACTGGAACGTCGAGCGCGATTAGGGTTTGATGCGAATGAGTTCGACCAGGGATCCGAAGCATTCGCGCTGCCGGGTCACACGCTGTACGCGGACTATTGATAGCGATCCTATTTGCGGATCATATCAGGGCCAGTGGCTATGAGCGCCTCTCAAACATGACCGACACAACTTGCGTCCGACCGCAAGCTGAAAACCACTCGATCTTTAGCTGAAAACCAAAAAAGTTCCTTGACCTACGCGCACCGGTCACACATGACCAAATTGCCACGTAAACGCAATACAAGCGCTATGCCACAATCCAATGAGCAAAAACTATAACCATGTAACGACCACTGTAATTACACGGGTCGTGCAGCTGTCGACCGATTATCCATGGCTCATCATCCTCGGCTTCTTGCTCGTGGCGATCTTTTCGGTCGACTATCTCGTTCACCATTTCGCCATCTCCACCGATAGCAATAAGCTCCTGTCAAGCTCGCTACCGTGGCGCCAGCAGGAGCGCATGCTCGATCAAGCCTTCCCACAACGGATCGATCAGATCATAGCCGTTATCGATGCGACGACACCGGAAGCTACCGATGAATCGGCTAATGCGCTGGTGAAAGAACTTTCGCCTCGCTCGAATGTGATCGGTACTATAAGCCGGCCCGATGGCGGCGAGTTCTTCGCCCGGAACGGCGTCCTCTTTCTTACTGTCGACGAAGTGCGCCGCGGCACCGCCGAGCTGATCGCGGCGCAGCCCTTCCTCGGTACGCTGGCTGCCGACCCGACGCTGCGTGGCATCCTTCGCACCTTGTCGCAGTCGATCGACGGCGTGCGCCTGGGAAAATCAAAGCTCGAAGATATCAGACCGGCGCTCACCGCTATCGCCGATGCGCTAGAACTCCTTGCGAATGGAAAGGACCCAGCCTTCTCTTGGCGCAGGCTGATTACCGGGCGCGCGCCGGAGCCGTCGGAACTTCGTCGCTTCGTGAATATCCAGCCTGTCCTGGACTTTGACGAGTTGCAGCCCGGCCGCAAGGCGACGGCGGTCATCCGCGAGGCGGTCTTAAGGCTTGGACTGGTGCCGGAGAGGGGAGTAAAGGTGCGTCTCACCGGATCGGTTGCCCTTTCGGATGAGGAATTCGCAACAATCGCCGATGGCGCCGCGTTGAACGGCGTCGTGACGTTGCTTCTTGTCGTCCTAGTACTTGTGGCTCGCGCTTAAGAAGGCACGCATTATTTTGGCCGTCTTAGTCAGTCTCGTGGTCGGTCTCATTTTCACGGCCACCGTCGGACTATGGATGGTGGGGGCGCTGAACCTCATCTCTGTCGCCTTCGCCGTGCTGTTCGTTGGCCTCGGTGTTGATTTCGGCATTCAGTTTAGCGTCCGCTACCGCGCCGAGCGTCATGGGTCTCTCGATCTCAATGAGGCACTTCTGGCGACGGTGCGCGGGGTGGCAGGGCCGCTTCTGCTCGCAGCCGCCTCAATCGCGACCGCATTCTACTCGTTTCTGCCGACTGCATATTTGGGTCTCTCCGAACTCGGGTTAATCGCCGGAACCGGCATGATCATCGCGCTTGCGACCACAGTAACTCTGCTTCCGGCCCTGCTCACGCGTGCTCAAGCCAGGCAGTGAGCAGAGTCCAGTCGGTTATGCCGCGCTAGCGCCTCTCGACCGCTTTCTCGAAAGACGGCGTAACTGGGTCGTCGGTACGACGCTGATGGCGACGGTTCTCGGCTTGCCACTGCTCGCGGAATTGCGTTTCGACTTCAATCCGCTCGATCTGCGGGCCCAGGATGTCGAATCGGTCTCGACGCTGCTCGATCTGATGCGCGAACCGGACACGAGTCCGAACTCAATCGATATTCTTGAGAGCAATCTCGCCCGCGCCTCTGTCGTCGCCGAAAGGCTCCGCCAGCTACCAGAGGTCGCTCAGGTGCTGACGCTACAAAGCTTCGTTCCCAAGGATCAGGATGCGAAGCTAGCTATCATCGACGATGCAAGCTTTTTCCTAAGGAATACTATCAGCCCCGACCAGGTCGATGCTAAACCGACGGCGGCCGAGACCTTAGTAGCAATAGACAAGACGGCCTATGACCTGTCGGGCGCGGCAAGCGACTTCGACAGTCCCGCCGCTACTCAGGCGCGCCGCCTCGCAAGTCTGCTGGCCTCATTGGCCAAGCGGCCACCAACCGATCGAGAGAAAGCGCAGCACGTTTTGATTGCGCCCCTGATGACGACGCTCCGCCAAGTGAGAAATCTCCTGGCCGCCGAACATGTAAGTATTGAGACTCTTCCGTCCTCGCTGAGGGCCCGTTGGATCTCACCCGATGGCCAGGCCAGGATCGAAGTGGCGCCAAGAGGCGATGGCAATGATAACGCAACCTTGCGCCGCTTCGTCACAGCAGTTCGTAGTGTCTCGCCCGCGGCAGCGGGAAAGCCGATCTTCGTCATTGAGGCTGCGGCAACCGTAGTAAAGGCGTTCGTCCAGGCAGGCATCTGGTCGGTAGCGTCGATCGCGATCATCCTGTTGATCGCGCTACGCCGCTGGACCGATGTTGCATTGACGCTGGTACCTCTGCTCGTCGCCATCGTCGTCACGCTCGAGATATGCGTCATGGTCGGGCTGCAATTGAATTTCGCCAACATCATCGCGCTGCCGCTTCTTCTCGGCGTCGGTGTTGCTTTCAAAATCTATTACGTTATGGCATGGCGCTCAGGCGAGACGAACTTCTTGCAATCGAGCCTGACTCGAGCCGTCGTCTTCAGCGCCTGCACGACAGCTATCGCATTCGGCAGCCTGTGGTTCTCGCATCATCCAGGAACATCGAGCATGGGTAAACTGATGGCCTTGTCGCTCCTGACGACCCTTTCGGCCGCCGTCATCTTCCAACCCGCTCTTCTGGCGACGCAGCGCGCGACCAGACCCGCTCTATAAGGAGTTAGGAGTATTCACAAGAAGATAGGAAATGTGGCAATAAAGCCACAGCCATCGCGGAGCGCTTTTGCTAACTTGGAAGAGGGCTCGATCTAGTTGGGGCGTCGCGTCAGTGTTTGTCCCTCGATCGTTAGTCGTCGAATTTCCCGTAAGACCCTGTGTTTTACGAGGAAATTCAAGAGGGATGAGAATGAGTCGCGCTCAAGTTTGGCTCAGATGGTCGATCGCTTGGGTGTTGGCCGGCCTCGTCGGTGCATGTGCGGCGGTACCCAAGGATGCATCGCTGCCGATTAACGATCCCAACGAACAGACGAATCGCCAAATTCTGATGGCAAATCAGGCAGTGCTCCGGCCAGTCGCTAAAGTCGTCAAGGCGGTGACGCCGGGGCCCGTGCATGACCGCTTGCACGATTTTAATGCAAACCTGAAAGGGCCACGCATTTTCGTAAATGATGTCTTGCAGCTCCGCTTCGATGCAGCCCTTCATACGGCCGCCCGCTTCGCCATGAATTCGTCATTTGGCATCGGCGGCCTTGTCGACATCGCGAGTCGGGAGGGCTTGGCGCAGGAGAGCGGCGATTTCGGCCAGACTCTGTTCGTCTGGGGTGTCAACGAGGGTCCTTATGTGGTGCAACCCTATATTGGCCCGTCGACGCTGCGCGATGCGGTTGGTGCCAGCGTCGATTTTTTCGTCAACCCGATTGGCTGGGTGTTCGTCGGGCAATTGAGCTTAGCGGCGTCTATCGTCACTGGAACCGTGGACGCGGCGGCCCGGCTAGGCGAATTGAAGGCGGCCGAAGATGCCTCCATCGACTTCTACAGCTTCATGCGCTCGAGCTATTACCAGATGCGTCGGGCGCAGCTACGCGAATCGATCGGTCTGTCGAACGTAGTCGAATCGCCGGCTACCTCACCGTCTCAATAGGTGCGGCGGTACCATTGGCGGCGATCTAACCGGACGCTGTTTGCTCCGCAAACTGGGAGCCATTGTAAGCGTAAATTTGGCATCATTGGACGTCGTAGCGATTAGCTCACGTTATCCTCACTGCGGCGCAGGAGATAATGGCCTTCGACCCAGTGCCAAACAAAAAGGCCCGGCAGGCCCAAGATCACCTCGCGAACTCTTTTTGACAAGGAAATAGCCAATGCTGTCTCCGCTGGCAGTCCGAACAACGCACCGAACAAGACAAAGCTACCCTCAAGAACGCCTAACGCTCCGGGCATCATGAACGCTGCCGCACGAACGCCGGAGGTTAGGCTTTCGAGGATAAACGAATCAATTACGCCGAAGTGCTGATCCAGAAAGTGCATTACCAACCAAATTTCCCCCGCGCCTGCAGCCCATCCAATGAGACGCAACAAGTTAGCTCGAAAGAAAGCAAACCCGCTACGGTACGTTGCCACAACAGCATCATCGATCGCGGATGCGTTACCTGCGAAACTGACCAGCCATTTCTCAGGCAACAGGCGGCGGGCCAGTTTTGCGAACATGACAAACATACTTCGATGCTGGAACAGCACGAATGCCGCGACCGCCAGGAAGAACACGCCTATGCCGATCAACACCACCCACGCCACCAGAAGCGCGGCGTGATCGGTCGAGCGTGTCACCAGCAGTGTCACGCCGGCCATGACAAAAACTAGCTGGGTTGCCACGCCGACCGTGGTGTCGACGACCATGCTGGCCGCCGCTTGCGCGCCCGGCACGCCGCGCAGATGCGCGAGCCGCGCGCTCGCGACATCGCCGCCGACGCCGGCGACCGGCAAGAGCGAGTTAATGGATTCGCGGATCCAGCGGATCCAGGTGACGCTGACGACATCAGGACGACTTGAAAGAGGTAGCAGTTCGCGCCATGAGAGAGCGCTGAAAAACAGAGGAACAAAATGAAACAGGGTTATCGGGAGCAGCGACCAACCGACGATCAACATAGCGTGAGTCACCTCCCCAGCGCCGCTGGCGGCAATGAGATAGACGACAAGCGCAAAGCCGAAAAACCAGGCGATGATCAGCGAAGTGGAAATGACATGGCTCCTTGTGTGTCCCTGGCTCGCATCGGACATTACACAAAAATACGATCGCAGCACCTCGTCGTCGTCTTCTATCAGTCGTTGTTGTGCGCGCCAATTGGAGGTAAACCGACCCCGTGTCGAGGTTGACCCCCGATCGCGTGCCGCCTGTGGATTCGCGCCCTGTGAAACCGGCCGCGCCGATCCTGATCCTTGTGCCGGCTCCTGATGCCTCGCTCCACGACGGCGACACAAGGGTTCTCGGGCTCGGTCTCATGCAACGTACGGTTATGGCCGCGCGTTGTGCCGGCTATAGCCAGATATTTTTTTTGGCGGGAGATCACACCGCGCCACCTGGCATTGCTGCGATTCCAAATTGGAGTCACCTTGCCACTGCCTTCGTGACATCGCAGCCCACGCCGCTGCTCATTGCATCTGCATCGATCCTCTCTGAAGTCGATCGGCTCGAACGGCTGGCCGAGACGCAGATTGAACCGGCTGCTTGGGCGGCGATACCGCACCGGATTGTCATGCTCGCTGCGGCAGCGGTTCCGGATGCACTTGCGGTGCTGGACGCAGAAGGCGGCGCATACGATCTGACAGGAGTGCAGCATCGGCTGACCCGTCGCTTTGGCTCGCCGGCGGCAATTCCGGTTGGGATCGATCCGATGGTCGTGGTGACGTCCGCGGACATCCGCATCGCGGAACGGCGCCTGCTGCGCGCGCTGGTCAAGGATACCGATGGGTTCATGGCGCGGCATGTCGAACGGCCTATTTCATTGCAAATTTCGCGCTGTCTGGCACCCACTGCCGTAACGCCCAATCAAATCACCATGGTCTCGGTTGCCATCGGCTTATTTGGCGCGCCCTTTTTTCTATCCGTAAACTGGCTCTGGCAAACTGTCGGGGCGCTTCTGCTCCTAACACATTCGATTGTGGATGGATGCGATGGCGAGTTGGCTAGGCTAAAATTTCAAGAATCACGATGGGGTGGCGTTCTCGATTTCTGGGGAGACAATATTGTTCACATAGCCGTTTTTGCGTGCATGGCTGCCGGTTGGAGTCTGTCTGCCGCCGCGACGTGGCCATTATTTCTTGGCGTCGCGGCGGTCCTCGGCACCCTGGGATCGTCTGCCTTCGTGTATTTGCGATTGATGCGTGCAAAGGATGACAGCGGCCCCCTCTTTGCCTCGGTTTCCATGGCTCCCGACCGGCGCCTTGCGCGGCTGCTCGACGCGATGTCACGCCGCGATTTCATTTATCTTGTGCTTGTTCTTGCGCTGCTTGGTAAGTCGAACTGGGTTGTGATTTTAGCCTCAGTGGGAGCACCGATATTTTTTTCCCTGGTGGTATTTCTTGTAGTGCGCGAGCGGCTCCCGAATATACCGACGACATCAGGTACCTAGTCACTGAGTGATAACTGGGCACCGCCCGCGGCGCTTGACCGCTGGGCAAGATCGATTAACTGAGCACACAGCACCGCCTGGTCCAGGTTGCCTTTATCAATGCCGGTTGCCGCATTTAGAAAGTCGTCCGCAACCCCGCCGAACCATTCGGAATGATACGATCCTTCGGATAAGGATGGTGGACAGGACCAACAGCGCTGCCCCGAATTCCAACTGAGTATAACGCTGTCATCGACGACATTAATGCGACCTTTTTCGCCCTCGATCTCGATATGATTGGTGCGTTCGTTAGCGGTCCAAGTCAGGTAAATGTGGGCGCGGCCGGAAGCCAGATCCAGAGTGAGAGTTGCCGTGTCTTCGATCGGCCATTCGTGGAAACGGCGGGTTTCGAGCAGCGCGGCGATGCCTTGGGGAGTGCCGGCCCAGCGCATGATGCAATAGATCGCATGCCAGCCGTGATCGAATAGGATGCCGCCGCCTGCTATCGCCGGATCAACGCGCCAGTTCTTGCCGCCGTCCATGGTGGAGGCGACCGCAGGCTGAGTGCGCAAGGTTTCCCAACGGACGGATCGGATGGTACCAATCGCGCCTTCGGCGATCAGCGCCGAGATCTTGAGGCAGATCGGCGCTTTGAGCCAATTGTGAACCGTGTGCACGACGCGTCCGGCGCTCGCTGCAGCCACCACCACGATCTGCGCATCTTCCACCCGGGTAACCAAGGGTTTCTCGCAGAGGATGTGGAGACCCGCGTCCAGCGCTTGTTTGATAAGCGTTGCATGACTGCCAGGCGGTGTGCAGATGTCCACGAAATCGAGCGTCTCGCTAGCCAACAAGTCGTCCATAGTATCGTACCAACGCCCGTCGAGGCACGCTCCGAGAAATGTGTCGCGGCGCGCCGCGACGGCATCGGTCGCGGCGACGATCCTGACATTCTTGCGGGATTGCCAGCCGGGCAGGTGCCCTTTGGCCGCGACGTTCCCGAAGCCGATGAACCCACCCCGCAGCATGTATCGCCGCCTCAGTCGAGCTCGAATTGGCGCGCGATGGCGGCGAACGATTGATCGAGGATATCGATGCCGCGCATCGCTTCCTGTTCGTTGATGACCAGAGGCGGGTTAATACGGATAACCTGGGAATACGACATCGTGATGAGGCCGCGTTCCAGCGCCTCGTGGAACAGAGCGCGAGTAATGGTCTTATCTAGCGGCACCTTGCTCGTGCGGTCGGCAACCATTTCAACGCCGATCATCAGGCCACGTCCACGCACGTCGCCGATAAAACGGTATTTGTTCTGCAGCGCCTTCAGTGAATCCAGCATCAGCGCGCCGACCCGCGCCGAATTTTCGACCAGCTTTTCATCGAGGATAGCCTCGACAGCACCCAGGCCGGCGGCAGCGGCAAGTGGATTTCCGCCGTAGCTGGACGAGCTTCCGCTCGGCTCGCCGAACGGCTTGGCGGACATTCGATCGAATGACGATGCGACGGCGCTGAGAGGAAAGCCACCGCCCATGCCCTTGCCAATCGTCATGACGTCGGGCTTGAGGTCAAATTGTTCGGACGCCCACATCGTTCCCGTGCGGCCGAAGCCGGTCAGAATTTCATCAGCGATGAGCAGTGCGCCGAATTCATCTGCGATTTCTCGTACGGCATGAACGAAGTCGTCGGGTGGGATGACGTTGCCCGCCGTGCCTTGCATTGGCTCCAGGATGATCGCTGCAACCTCGCCCTGCGTATCGTTCTTGAGGACGTTGCGCAGATGCTCCGCACAAGCGAGTCCGCAGGACGGATATTCAAGCTTCCAGGGGCAGCGATAGCAGTTGGCATATGGCGACAAGTGCATCCCGGGCGGGAAGGGACCTTGATGGTCGCGGTAGCCGCCGCCGAGAAGGCCGATAACACCTGCGGTCTTGCCGTGGTAGCCGCCCCAGAACCCGACAAACTCGAATTTTTTGGTGACCGATTTGGCGAGACGGAAGGCGGCCTCGACCGCCTCTGCGCCGCCCGAAAACATTTGGATGTGGGTGATGCCTTCAGGCAATAGCCCGCTGACTAGATTGAGAAACCGGGCACGGGTCTCGGTCGCGAAGCTGCCGAAGGTGATCTGCTCTAGTTGTTCCCTAAGGCGTTTGACGTAGTGGGGATGACAGTGACCGAGACTGCCAACTGCGACACCGGCGATGAAATCGAGATACTCGTTCCCGTCGACGTCGGTGATCGTGCAACCCTTGGCATGGTCGACGACGATTTGTGAATAGAGAGCGATCGATTGCAGCCCAGGCGCCATCGCCTCGGCCTCGCGATCGAAAATCGTTTTGGATCTGGGGCCGGGCACAGCATGGCGTTGGGTGTTGTGCTGGGGCGCCGATGCGGTGTTCCGGGTACGGGCGTCGTCCATGAAATCAGTTCCTCATCGAGGTTACGATACGCGGACGCCGCTCGAAGCGCTCAGTCAAGTAGTCAGCGATCGCCTGAGCAGCCTGTTCACGATATCGCGCATAGCTGGGCCAGGCATTGAGGTCGATGATCACCGGCCGGCCATTGGCCTGGATGATGGCGTCGCCGCCGAAAATCTCAAGTCCCAGCGCGCCGGCGGCACCGAGCGCAACCCGACGCAAGCAGGAAACCTCGAAGGAATGACCCAGCATTCCTTTGTCGCGATGATAGAACCATTCAAACCAATTGGCACCCAAAGCCGCGGCGCCGTTTCTCACTCCGTAAAATTTGACGAGATCGCCCTCCACGTGTTCCTGGGCGACTATGAACGGGATGCCGCGTCTAGCAAATCGGTGTAATGCCTCGCGCCACCCGTCCTTCGATGCGGCGTATATGACATCGTCGGATTGTGTCGCGTGGAAATCGTAGCGCTTGACCCACACGCCGGCAGCCGGGTGCGGCATGTTCGCATCGGTGGCGACGATCTGGCTGGCGGGCGCCGAAACATGATGTCGTGCGAAGAGCTCGACCATGCGATGACGATAGGTGTTGCGAATCGCGTCCGGGGAATTCACGATAATCGAACCGGCCTTTTCGGCGTCCTTGAGGCGATCAAGGACAGCACCACGTTCGCACATCGCGAATATGTTGGCGCAAGTGGTCTCGAAAGCGGTGTCTGCGGCGACAAGCTCGACGCTAAATCCCCGATCCACTAAGGCTTCACCGACACTTTTCATAATTGCGCCGTCATCGTCGATGCGGCCAGGCGAGTGTGCCAACTCGCGATAGATGCCCCAGCAGGTCTTGGCGGCGTTCATGCGCTAGGATTCCCATGCTCACTACCGAGTCCCGCCAATTCAGCCGCCATGATATCGCGTGCCCGGTCAATGTCGAATACGCGGGGCAGAACGATGCCGTAGACCGGCTGGTGCTCGGCAACCAGCCATCCGAGATAGTCGCGGAGCCGGGCGAAACCGGTTTTGGGCTCCGCCGGCCGCTGCGCCGGCAGCCAATAGACGCCGGCCGTCACATGACTGCCACCACTGCCGCCGAGCTGCCGAATGCGCCCATCCGCGGTGTTCAACGTGGCCCACAGCGGATTTTCGTCATCGACATGATAGGTCAAGCCGAGCACCACTGCGTCTGTCGCGAAATCCGGCGGCCGACTTTGCAAAAATGTGAAAATCGTTGACCGGCATGATCGCGTCGATCGTCGTAACCACCGCCGGCGCGCCGGCTAGCCGGTCGACGACGAGTTGGAAGCTGGCGTAGGACGACGGGGTCGCGCGCACGATCAAGTCGAGATCGAAATCTCCACCATGGTCGTGAAGCCATTGCCGGCAATCGTCGCTCGTGTCGTTGATGATGATGGTCAATCGGCGAATACCAGCGGCGCGGAAGCGATCAAGGGCGTGTTTGATAAGGGGGCGTCCGGCGACCGGCACCATAGGTTTGCTGACGCGATAGCCGTCGGCCCGCAAGCGGCTGCCAATGCCAGCAGCGATGATGCCTCCTTGGAAGTTAGGATGCGCCGAACTTGCGGTCATATGAAGATCTTCATGAGATCACGCAACTCGGTCACCGTAGCATGAACGAGCGGCTCAGCCGACGCCTGTGCTTCGGCATCCTGGACATCTTGGGGAGCGATCCAGATGAAGTCCATGCCCATTCGTCGGGCACCCTCGCGGTCCCGGCGCAATAAATCGCCCACGAACACGGTTGTCTCGGGCATCGCGCGAAGCGTCTCGAGGGCGGCGCGGAAGATCGCCGGATCGGGCTTCTCGGCGCCGACGCAGTGGCTATCCACCATGACTGCGAATAGGGGGGCCAGCCCGGCGCTATGACACACCGATTCGAGATTGCCATAGAAATTCGACACGATGCCCAGTCGATAGCGTTCCCTCAGCGCCTCTAAAACCGGCCGATTACGTGCGAAAGCGACCGACGCCTCCGATAGGAAGCGCGATGCTACGCGCCGACCGCGATCGCCATTGGTTCGTTCATTGGTGGTCGCGGCTTCGTCAGTTCCGGCGCTGCCGCGCGCCAGTTCGGCTTCGAGGTTGGCAGCCAATGCGTAGACCGTCCCTGACAGGTCGGTTGCCGGTGGCAGGCCTCCAACGAGCGGGTCATCGGCGGCGAAGAAGGCAGGCGCGAAAGCATCGGCAGTCATATCCAGCCCTTCGGCCCGGTAAAGTGTGTAGAAGCGTTCCTTCCAAGCCACACCGTCGGCATCGAGCGTGCCGCCAAAGTCGAAGAGCAGCGTTTCGATTGGCTCCGTCATCCGCTATGCGCCCGTGTACCGAGCCGGCTCAGAAAGTCCATCGCCGAGATTCGGCGAGCACCGCTTCCGCTCGGAATCTACTATGAACGGCGGGGACGGACCACAACCTTTGCACCGCGCGCCGTCTCCTCGGGAAGATCGAAGTCGCGGCCATCGATGAAGGCATTGCAGGCCTCACGCGCAATGCTGTCGCGAATTTGCCGGGGTGGGCTTTTCATGTAGTAGGCCGACGGGGCCTCCAACGGACCGGCTTCGCCACGTTCCAATGCCAGCTTTACGCAACGGACTGCATCGATGACGACGCCGGCGCTGTTCGGCGAATCCTGCACCGACAGCCGCAATTCCAATTCCATTGGCGAATCCCCAAAACCGCGCCCCTCCATGCGAATAAAGCAGACCTTGTTGTCCTTCTGCCACGCCACATAGTCGGACGGTCCAATGTGGATGTCCCGCGCGTCGAGCCGTTCGTCCAGTTGCGATTGGACCAATTCGGTCTTGGATATCTTTTTTGAATTCAGCCGACTCCGCTCAAGCATGTTGAGGAAATCGGTATTGCCTCCAGTGTTGAGCTGATAAGTCCGATCGAGCGAAACCCCTCGATCCGCGAATAGCCGCGCCAAAGCCCGGTGCACGATGGTCGCCCCAACCTGGCTCTTGATATCGTCGCCGACGATCGGAATGCCAGCGTCCCAAAATTTCTGCGCCCAGTCAGGATCCGAGGCAAGGAACACGGGAACGCAATTAATCATGGCGACATGGGCATCCAGACAAGCTTGCGCGTAATGCTTTACCGCCTGCTCCGAGCCGACCGGCATGTAGCACACCAGAACCTCGGCACCCGATGTGCGCAGTGCTGCGGCGACATCGGTCGGCTCAATATCCGCTGAACGAAATGCGGTATCGTCGGGATAATCGGCCATGTGCGGTGCAATGCCGTCGAGCACGGGACCCGCCTGAACGATGACGTTCGACACCGGTAGGGCGCTTTGGAAAATGCGGGTGCAGTTCGGTTTGGCGAAGATCGCCTCCTCCAGCGGGTGACCGACCTTGCGTCGGTCTATGTCAAACGCCGCGACAAACTCGACGTCGCCACAGCTATAGCCACCTATGGATTGGCGCATGACGCCGTCGAGCGCTTCGCCTTGGCGATTGCGGTAGTATTCTACGCCTTGCACAAGCGAACTGGCACAATTGCCGACCCCGGCAATTGCTACTTTGATAGCCTTTTTCATTGGTACGGTATCCTCAATATATCCAAGCGATTTTTCATCGGCCGTGCTTCCGAAGAAAAGTGATCGACTATCCAGATAGGGTAACGGATCTTAGAAATCCCCCCGATCAGCCTTTATCGAATGGCCCGGTTGGGATGTTAATAGAGAGTTGGCACTGATACCAGAGTGCCCGGCGGTAGGGGGGGTAGGGCTGGCGCAGCTCATATTCATCGAAAACCTCACCCGGCGATAATTTTTATTGGACCGGTACATTTTCCCTGATCCGTCGTCAACGACCTGATCGGTTGGCGCTTGAGCTTGATCGACGCACTGGGCGTGGTCTTCGCGGCGCAAACATCCTCATAGCGGGAATTGCCTATAAGAAAAATGTCGACGACACGCGCGAAAGCCCCGCTTTCAAGCCGATGGAACTTGTCGAGGGTCGTGGCGCAAGGATGGGCTTTTATGATCCTTACGTGCCAATCATTCCAAGTCTCCGCGAGCATCCCGACTTCTAGGGCCGGAGAAGCGTTGGCGCTTTGAGCCGCGAATTTCTGACCGATTTCGACGCCGTATTAATTTCGACCGATCACGATGGAGTTGGTTATGCGTCGCTCTGTCAATACTCGAAACTTGTCATCGATACGCGCAATGTAATGTGCCCGTGCTGGTGTTGTTTCTGATAACGTAATAAAGGCTTGATGCATTTTATGTCACGTTTTTCCATATAGCGCGATTATGCGGGCTCGCTGCAGGCGAGGATTGGTTTCGATAAGAGGACTTATCGGAAGTAAATCACTGAGCGAAGTTGGCCATTTGAGTCCTTTTGCATAAAACTGAAGTGCGGGAGCTGCCGATCACCGGCACCAAGGTATTAATTGAGCGTTATTGAAAGAGACGGACTTACTACCCATTCATTGCTTGGCGCCTGCATACTTTATCACCTTGGCCCACTTTTCTGTCTCCTCTACCATCAGCCGCCCGAAATCGGCGGGCGAGCCTGCAAGCGCGGTGCCGCCAGTGTCGCCAAGGCGTGTCTTCATCGTGGGATCGGCGAAGGCCGCATTGATCTCACTGTTGAGCCTATCAATTATTTCGACTGACGTGTTCGTGGGAGCGCCAATGCCCGTCACCGCGCTCGCCTCGTAACCCGGGACAAAATCACCCAAACTAGAGATTTCCGGCAACACCGCAGAACGCGTCGCTGTAGTGACTGCAAGCGGGCGAAGCTTGCCGGCCCTAATGGGCCCAATCGACGCCGATATGGGTTCGAACATCATTTGCACCTGACCTTCGATCAGGCCTTTGAGAGCAGGTCCGCCGCCGGCGTAGTGCGCGATACTTAGATCGACGCCTGTCATCATTGTGAACAGTAGGCCGGAAACGTGAGGTGAGCTTCCATTCCCGGTCGACGCCATTTTAATCTTGCCTGGGTTCGCCTTTGCAAAAGCGATAAATTCTGGAACGCTTTTTGCGGGAACCGATGGGTGGATTAGCATGACGAGCGGTTCGCGTGTGATCGCAGCGACCGGCGCGATGTCGCGCAAAAAATTGTATTTAAGATCATCGTAGAGGGAGGCATTTATCGCGTTCGCTGGACCAACCATCAGAAGCGTATACCCGTCAGCCGGCGCAAGTACGACAGCCTCGGTAGCAATGTTACTAGAAGAGCCCGGTCTATTCTCGACAATGACTGGTTGACCTAGCCGCTCGGAAAGCCATTGCCCTATAAGACGCGCGAGAATGTCGTTGGGGCCGCCGGCGGGAAAGCCGACGACGAAGTGTATTGGGCGTGTCGGATAAGATTCCGCGCGTGCGAATTTCGCTGTGGAAGGGAAAATGGCGCTAGCTCCTGCCAAACTCAAAAACCGGCGGCGAGGAAGGTTCATAGTTCACAAAGTCTCCTGACAGCCCTGATAGATCGAACCGGTATTCCAATTGGCAAACGCTAGCCGGGTATCATGCCCTTGGCTTTGATCGACGAAATAGCAGCCGGTGATTTAAGAAACGCAATGAAATCACGGGCGGCTTGTTGGTTCGGCGAATTAGCTGCGACTGCTGCGGTGAACACGATATACGACTGGATTTCCTCGGGGATTGGGCCGACCAGTTGGGCTCCCGGAACTGAAAGGATGTTCGGGATTACGATTATACCTAGCTCCACTTCCCCGGCAGCTACCAATTCGGAAACCGACTCCGTCTCCGGCTTGACCGTTTTCCCCCGAAGCGCTTCAGCAATTTCCATGCGGCTGAATAAGCGATCCAGATAGATCGTGCTGGCGCCTTCCTTTAGGTAGGTGATGGATTTAGCAGAGATCAGCGTTTGCTTGAACGCATCGACCGTACTGATGTTTGGACTCGGAGCACCGCGCCGTACCGCAACACCAATTCCGGCCTTCATTAAATCTGCGCGCGTATCAGCGACGAGTTTACCTGTCTTGATCAGGTCATTAGTCTGAAAATTGACGAGGACGGCCAAGTCGAATGGTTCGCCGGATTCGATCCTGCGTTTCATAACGGCTGCAACATCAGTGACTACGATCAGCTTATGACCTGTCGCCCGTTCAAACTGCGGGCCGATGTCTTCCACGACCATCTTGGTCACCCGAGAACCAAAAATCCTGAGCTCGGCGCTGAACGTTGGGTTGGCCAAAACGACAACCAGACCAAATGCCGCGGATATTGCAGACAGAAATTTCATCCAACCGCTCCAAAATGATCTTTTCATTTAGGTCTAACGCAAAGCATTAATTGTTACCTGTCAGTCATTTTAGTTCCGATAAATAGCATCGTCGCGTGCTGGCTGCTCCGTCGGACGCGATCAGAGCTTGGTTGCCGCGCGAGATAGAAGTTTCCAGTCTGCGCCCTGTTTTTGCCAGTTCATCAGGATGTGGAGATTGGTAGCGCTTTTCTTGCCATCGGCGATAGCTTGGCTTTCACTCACCCAGTGGAACCGCACAATCGCCGCGGAGCCGACTACACGAATTTTGACGCCCTCGTAGGCAAGCGACAAAACTTTCGATTTTCTATTGGTGGCGTTGGCGATGAAGGTCGCCTTGTCCTCGACCCGACCATCGGAGTGGCTGTAGCTGAGCTCCGCCGCGCAGAGCGCGTCGAGCGTTTTGCCGTCGGTCGCCACTTGCGCCGCGCGGAATGCCTCGACGTTCTTCACCACGGCATCTTCATCCGCCGAAGCCGCGAAGACGGGGACGACGCCCAGGAGCCCAATGGCGAGAACCGGCAAGGCTAACTGACGACGATCGATTTTCATCTTTTCCTCCGCTCGTCTGGTGTGAGGGCAGTTTTGCAGTTACGCTCGTTTTTGTCGAGCATCCGCTTCAGCCATGTGAAGTTGAGGAGGTGATCGAATAATGATTTGTTGCGCTGCATGAGCCCGTCCATGGCCCATAGCGGACACTCCAGCCGCGGTCACGTTTGTCTGTTATTGGGAGGAAAGCGAACATTACCAAAATGGGGTCAGCTACGTTTAAAATGCAACGTAATTCATGCGGCCTGTCGCTCAATAGTTCTGATAAAGAGTCTTATTCGGACTTATAATCATGGTCGGCAAGATTATGCATTGAGGCCATTCCAACAGCGGGTCGCGACTGCCTAATGACTCAGCCGTTATTCAATTGCAATCAGTTGATAATCGGCGGCCGAGTGACTCAAAAGATGTCGTTAAGAGTACGCCGGTCGTCCACACCCGAACGCCGCGTCGGCCGCAATGGAACTCTCATCGGGCCCATGGCGTCGCGCGCCGGAGCTCTGCTAACATTCGCACATTGCAGGGTGACCGGGGAGGTTGCGATGTCGATTCGGGGCTCGTTACTGCTGTCGGCGGTGGTAGGAATTGCGATGTCGTCGGGCTTGTCCGCCCAGACGAAGCCGACGCTCGACTACGGCTTCTACAAGAGCCGGGTCGAGCCGATCTTCCTGACCAAGAAGGCTGGCCACACTCGCTGTGTGGTGTGCCACGCGGAAGCCAATAACAACTTCCATTTGGAGCGGCTCGCGCCCGGCGCCAAGGCTTGGACCGACGAGCAATCGCGCAAGAACTTCGAGGTGGTGTCGAAACTGGTCAATCCGGGCGATCCGGCGACCAGCCTTCTGACCCAGCATCCGCTCGCGCCCGAGGCCGGGGGCCACGCCTTCCACTCCGGCGGCCGCCAATTCCAGTCGACGAACGACCCTGACTGGAAGACGCTGGTGGCGTTCGTCAACGGCGCCAAGGCGCCTTAATTCATCACCAGAGTGTTGATCCGCTTCGGCACTTCGCCGACCGGGATCACCGCCTTCACTTTCATGCTAGCGGTGTCGATCGCGGTGACCGAGCGCATTCCGGCGTTGGAAACATAGATCGTCTTGCCTTCTGGCGTGAAGGTCACCCAGTTTGGCACTGAGGCGATCTGCTCGCGGCCGGGCAGCTTCAGCGCCGGCAGTGCGATTTCGCCAATAAGCTTCAGGTCGGCGAGCGAATAGACGAAAACCGCATTGTTCGGGATGCTGGTAACCCACAGCGTCTTGTTGTCGGGCGAGACGCCGAGGCCGTGCGAGGGCGACGTGTCGCGGCCGGGGTCTGTCTCGAAGGTCACTTTGGTTTTCGGCAGCGTGATACGGGAGACTTCCTTGCGTGCCGCGAAATCAACCACGACGAAGCCGTTGAGGTCCGACACCTGTATGAAGATGCGCTTGGGCGAACCGTCGGGATTGGATTCGATCGTCATGGGTCGGACGCCTTTGTCGAGCTTGAGCTCCCAGGCCACCTCTTCCTTGTCGAGATCGACCACCGTGAACATGGTGTTCGAAATCGATCCCATGATGACGTATTTGCTGTCCTTCGTGACGTAGACGTTGTGCAGGCGTCCGTTCACTACGACAGTCGCGCGCACGGTCAAGGTCTTGGGATCGACAATATCGAGTGCGCCGTGTCCACGCGCGATGCCAATCACGATGCGGCCGTCCTTGGCGACGGCGATGTTGTTCGGCCGATTGCTGAGCGCGATCTGCTTGATTAGCTTGCCGTCCTTTCGGTCGAACACGTCGAGCGTGCTTTCTGACTCGTTGCTGACATAGACCCGAGTACCGTCGGGCGAGAACGCGATCCCGTGCATCGCCTCCGGTCCCTTGAACACCTGCACGACCTTGTTGGTCGCGGGATCGACGACGTGGACTTTGTCGCCGGCGCTGTTGGTGACGTAGACGCGGGCGGTTTCAGCCTGTGCGACGAACGGCACCAGAGCCAAAGCAAGCCAGAGATGTCTCAGGGAGGATAGGGTAATCATCGGATGCTCCTTGGGAGCGAGGAATTCACCTGTAAGAGTACGCCTGAGGAGGCGCGCAATTCAATCGGGTTGTGGCCTCATCGCCGAACGAAAAAAGTCCCAGCGGCTCGGTAGCGAGCCACCCTGCACATCTTTGATCAATCCGCGTGGGGAGCCCGCAATTGGCCCTTTTGATCGTTCCACTTTCCACGAAGTACCGATAGTTCTGCTGCTCGATGCACTTTACCGTCAGTTTAGCCCCCGAATGAGGTAATAGTTCGCCACGCAGTGACCAGCAATGTCGGGCCAAGACGGCTTTTGTGGGCGCTGCACAAAACGGCACGTCCTCTTGCCGAAGAATACTAACCCGTCGCCACGCTTTTCTTGGTAACATGCTCGGCAAAAGGCGCACGGAAACGACCCTTTTGATAAATCCGGGGAGAGCAAAGATGAAATCGCCAAGGAGTGGAGCGACGAGCCTCGCGCTCGCGCTGTTGCTTGCAATCGGAGTAACCTCGATGTCCGCGGCCAAGACGTTCGTCTACGTGTCGAACGCACAGGACGGCAATATCGACGCCTACATCATGGACAAGAGCACCGGCGCGCTGACGCCGATCGGCAAGGCCGAGGCCGCCAAACTGGTCATGCCGATGACGGTGAGCCCGAACAAAAAGTACCTTTATGCCGTCATTCGCTCGCAGCCGTTACGCGTATTAACCTACGCCATTGATCCCGCAACCGGCGCGCTCACGCAGAAAGCATCGGCGCCGCTTCCCGACAGCATGCCTTATGTCTCAACAGATCGCAGTGGGCGTTATCTGTTCACGGCCTCTTATGGCGGCGACAAACTTGCGGTGAGCCCGATCGGCGAAAATGGATTGGTCGAGGCGGCAGCGATTCAGGTCATCCCCACTGGCCGCAATGCGCATTCGATTCTGCCCGATCGCAGCAACAAATTCGTCTACGCGGCCACACTTGGCGCCAATCAAGTGCTGCAATTCATCTTCGACAGCAAGACCGGCAAGCTCACGGCCAACGAGCCGGCGGCGATCAGCCCGGAAGCAGGTCACGGACCGCGCCACATGGCTTTCTCGCCGGACAACAAGAACCTCTACGTGCTCAACGAACTGTCGGGGCACGTCACGCAGTATGCGATCGATGCCGGCAAGGGAACATTGACGCTTGTCGATAGTATTAGCTCAGTGCCGGCAGAGGCCGGCCTCGCTTGGGGTACGCCGCAGGCGCCAGTCAGCGCTGCACCGGCCCTCGCATCGGCAGCGCCGAAAGACGACAAACCGAAGGTCTGGGCGGCTGACATTCAGATCACGCCCAACGGCAAGTTTCTGTATTCGAGCGAGCGCACGACCAATAAGATCGCCTTGTTCACAGTGGCACCCGGAACGGGCAAGCTTGCTTACGTTGCCAATTACGCGACCGAGGCGCAGCCGCGCGGCATCAGGATCGATCCAAGCGGTCAGCACCTCGTCGCCTCAGGTGAAAAGTCGGACCGCCTGTCGGTCTATAAGATCGACCAAAGCACCGGGAAGCTCGGCGAACCCAATCGCTATCCGGTCGGCAATGGCGCGAATTGGGTGGAGATTGTCGACGTGCAGTGAGGGGTGACGCGCTTGTTCGACTTGAGCCACGGGTTCTGAACTGCTTGCATGCGCGGAAAGCCCCGGAGCAATGTCCAGGGCTCTTGTTTTTCCACGCGCCCAAGTTCATGCTTTGTGTGGGACATTTCCAATTCGATCGCCACATCTTTCGTATCGAAATAAACAGACGGAAATAATGATGCGAATTGCTTCCGAATTCGGGCTCACTCGAGCGAGTTGTAGTCGCATTTTTTCACTTACGCAGAAAAACTCGATATTATTGGACGCCACGGACGAATCCGATGGCGGCGGCACAAAATGGTGAATTCGCAAAGTATTAAGCGCCCTCATTGACACATGACAATAATTTATTTGGTGCTCGGGCGCGTCCGTTGTCGCGCTAGCCGACCTCCCGCTGACTTGTCGGTATGTCCGCTAATGACCCAAGGCCGACGTGTAAAATCTAATTTTTGGCACATTCAGTCACCGTAATTTGATCCAAAATAACCAGTCAGCT
This sequence comes from uncultured Alphaproteobacteria bacterium, assembly GCA_963778745.1. Classification (GTDB taxonomy): domain Bacteria; phylum Pseudomonadota; class Alphaproteobacteria; order Rhizobiales; family Xanthobacteraceae; genus Pseudolabrys. The sequence continues at coordinate 50,400 of CAVZVP010000018.1, forward strand.
AAATTCGAGTGCTGTCACAGTATCTCGTGGAAATGCAGCCAGAACGCCGACTGAGGAATGTCAGAATGACAAAAATTGAAGGTGTTTGTTCCGATATCTGCGAAGCAACCGAGTTTGTAGCCATCGTTACGACTGGAGATGACGGCCCTCACGTCGTCGGCAACTGGGGCGATTACATGCGTGTTCTCGGCATCAAAGAAAATACGATTGTCTTTCCCGCCGGGCGCTACCAGCAGACGGAGAAGAACCTTCGCAAGAATAACAAAATTCAGTTGCTCGTCGCTTCCAAGAAGGTTCAAGGAACCCGCGGCCCGGGTCAGGGGTGCCTTATCATTGGCACGGGCGAGATTCTTAGTTCGGGCGACATCGTGGATGCGGTAAAGGCGAAATTTCCATGGGCGCGAGGCGCAATGGTTATCCATGTCGTGGATGTCAAAACGCAATTATAGCTGCATGCAGTTCCGCCAATAAGGGTAAAGCTCGGGGAGAGCCGATGATCGCTGTTATTTTTGAAGTCTGGCCTGCTCGAAGCCGCAAGGACGATTATCTCGGAATTGCAGCGGCGTTGCGTGCCGATCTCGATCGCATCGATGGATTCATTTCAATCGAACGCTTCCATAGTTTGTCAGATCCGGAAAAGCTGTTGTCGCTTTCCTACTGGCGGGACGAGGAGGCCGTAAAGAATTGGCGAAACCATTCCAAACACCGTGAGAGCCAGACCAAAGGCCGGGCCGGTATTTTCGCCGATTACCGGCTGCGCGTAGCCACAGTTATGCGTGATTACGGCCTGTCCGAGCGCGCCGAGGTGCCCGAGGATTTACGCGGTTTTCATGACGAGCAGCATTCTCATTGAGTGAACTATCGAGATCTACGCGAGCGTCCGGTTTTTTCTGCGCTTAATGTGAGTTAGCTCAGTGCCGCACCACGCGCATTCGCTGGCCGATCAGAACCGTTGCCACAACGGCGGCAGCAAATAAAATTGTTTCAACATTTATTGGCTCGCCGTTTATCGGCAGCGCGAGCGCTACGATTGCAAACGGCTGCAACAGCATGAGCTGCCCGACGCGAGTGATGCCGCCGATCGCCAGTGCTGCGTTAAAAACGAAGAATGCCGTGTATTGGCTTACAAAACCAACATAGCCAAGGCCGGCCCAGGATGAAATCGGCACGCTCGCGATATTGGCCGGCCAGAGCGCAAACGATGCCAGCGCCGCGAGTGGAAGGAAGATCACGACCTGCCAGGATATGACCTCCCATCCAGGCATCTGTGCCGCGAGGCGGCCCGAAAACGTGTATCCGAGCGCGCCGGAGGCGACCGTACCGAGCAGGAACAGGTCACCGGCAGAAAATGATTCACCTCCGCTTCGGCGAAGCATGAAGGTCAAAACGATAATCGCGCCAATCGCGCTCGCCAGCCAAAATCCGAGGCTCGGCCGCTCATGGGCAAAGACCGCAGCCGCGGCGGCTGTGGCAAGCGGTAGGATGCCGAGCACGACACCACCATGGGCGGCTGGCACTGTCATCATTGCAAGTGCGGCGAACAGTGGAAAACCGACTACGGTGCACAATGCGGCGACGAACATTTCGAACCAGAGCGATCGCGGCGGGACGCGCCGCCGCAGGACGAAAAGGACGATGAGTCCCGCTGATCCGGCGAGCGCGGCGCGTGCGACGGTCAAGAACCATGGGTCGAACCCGGATACGGCAAGCCGCGTCGCCGGCAGTGTGCCTGCGAACAAACACACGCCGATAAAGCCGAGCAATAATCCAATCTTTTTGCAGGAATTGATCATGGGCAGGTGGCGTTAGAGCGGCCGAGACGGAGACATGCCGATGAAGACAGCTAGGAGTTTTCTGTGCTTAACAACACGACACGCCGAGGCTCGACGGTTACATAGACATCCCGGCCGGACGCAATCGGCTCCATCGCGGCGCAGCGGGCAACGAGACGCTGGTCGGCCCAATCGACGTGAACCTGGCTGAAGTCGCCCTGAAATACCGTCTTCTCCACGCGCGCAGGCCAAACATTTCTAGTCTCGACCGGCCGTTCCAAAGATAGTTGCAGGTGTACGGTGCGCACAGAGACGACAAGGTCCGAGTCCACGGGGCGTCCATAGGCCTTGCCATAAACGATGTGCCCGGTGGAAGTCTCCAGCGCGATGAGATCATCAATGGCCAGATCCGGCCGGTGGCGACCGTGAATTAAATTAGCGGAGCCGACGAAGTCCGCGACAAAGGCACTCTGTGGCAGGTTATAGATTTCGTCTGGTGTGCCGGTCTGCTCGACTAAGCCATCACGCATCACCACGATGCGATCAGACATTGCGAGCGCCTCTTCCAGATCGTGAGTGACGTAGACCGAGGTGATGCCAAGGCGATGCTGAAGATCGCGCAGCTCGATACGCATATCAGCCCGCAGCTTGGCATCGAGGTTAGACAACGGCTCGTCGAACAGTAAGACCGACGGCGAGAACACGAAGGCGCGCGCTACCGCCACCCGTTGCTGCTGACCGCCGGAAAGCTGCGCCGCACGCCTTGTCGCGAAATTGCGCATCTGCACCATGTCGAGCGCATGGTGTACCTTCTCGGTTATCTCCGCCGCGCCGGTTTGGCGCACGCGTAATCCGTAAGCCACGTTATCGAACACACTCATGTGTGGCCAGATCGCGTAGGATTGGAACACCATCGACAGGCCGCGCTTCTCAGCTGGAGTATTTATGCGGCGTTCGGACGAATAGACCGGAACACCGGCGATGCGAATTTCGCCTGCAGTCGGCTGCTCGAGTCCGGCAATCGCGCGTAATGTCGTGGTCTTGCCGCAACCCGACGGGCCAAGCAGCGTCAGCTGCTCGCCGGGCAAGACATTGAAGCTAATGCCGCGCACCGCCGGGACGCTGCCGTAATGCAGCTCAAGCCGGTGGACCTCGATGTGCGGGGCCGGCGGTAAGGACGATGCTGGGGGTCCCGGCGGCGACGTTCTCATTCCGGCATTTCCTGACATCCTTAGTCGATGGGGTGAGCGCCGACGCGGCGCGAAACGGTAACGAGGACGGCTATGGCGGCAGCGACGACCAGAGTCTGGATGAGCGCCAAGGTCGCGGTGAGCTCCGAACTGGTACCGAACCAGGATTCGACAATCGACGGTGTAATGACCTTGGAATGCGGGCCCATCAGCAGGATTGAGGCGCCGAGCTCGCGGACGCTGGCGATGAACAGCAGCAGCCAGGCGGCGACGAGGCCCGGCCGGAGCAATGGAACGGTCACGGTGCGTACGCGGAATGCCCATGACGCGCCGCACATCTGCGCGCATTCCTCGAGACTCTTGTCAATCTGCAGCATGACGCCGGCAATGGTGCGCACGCCGAGCGGTAGAAACACTGTCAAATAAGCGATCAACAACAGCCACAGCGTGCCGTAAATCGGAATCGGGAATATAACCCAAGCCCACATCAGGCCGAACGCGAACACCAGTCGCGGCACCGCCTGCGGAAACATCACGATGTATTCGATCAGCCCGCTGCCGGGCAATCGCGAGCGGTAAATCAGCCAGGCCAGAAGCCCCATCAGTACAACACCGATCGTGGCGGTGCCAAATGCGAGCAGCAGACTGTTGCTGAGCGCCGAGCGTACGGCGTTCATCGACATGGCCATGCGGAAATTGTCGAGGGTGAAGTTTTCGGCGGCCGGGAAGATCACGGCGATCTTCTGCAAGGAGGCGTAAAGCAGCGTGACCAGCGGCAGGACCACGGCAGTGAATAGATAAAGGAGACAGATGCCGAGCAGCACATAGCGCAGCGGACCGACGTCGATCACCCGCGGCCGGAACGCTTTCCCGGTGATCGTCACATAGCTGCCCGACATCACGACGCGGCGGTACACATACAGCATGACGAACATTACGGCGAACAGCGACACGCCCATGGCCGCCGCGACCTGGATCTTGGGCGGGTATTGCTGGATCATCTGATAGATTGCCGTGGTAATGACGTAATAACGGCTGGACAGGCCAAGCACGAGGGCGACGGCGAACGAGCCGAGCATTTCGGCAAAGACAAAGATGGCGGCGCCGAGAACGCCGGGGACGACCAGCGGCAATGTGATGCGCAGGATCGTGCGAAAGCGGCTCGCCCCGATCACTTGCGAAGCCTCCTCGAGCGACGGATCCATCGATTTCATCAGCGCCGCGATCATGACGAAGGCGACTGAGCCTTCGAACAGCGCCATGACCCAAGCGATTCCGTAAGCGGTATTGATATCGATCAGGTGGCCTTGGCCGCCGAGCGCGCGCCAGATCCCGTTGATGAAGCCGCTTTCAGGCTGACCGAGCATGCTCCAGGCCAGTGCGCCCAGAAGCGGCGTCAAATAATAGGGGACGACCATGAGCTGCTCAAACAAACGGCGCCCGGGCACGTTGGTGCGTGTGAGAATCCACGCCATCGCCAAGCCGAACGCCAACGCCATCACGGTGGCGGAAAGCGACACCGTGAGCGTATTGAGCATGATCTGGGGGTACTGCAGCAGGCCGTTGAAATTATCGACGCCATAAGCGGTCGGCGGCCGAATCTGCGGGTCGCCGATATCGAAGGCCGCCTGCAGCAGAAAGTAAACCGGGTAGAGGACGAAAACTGCGGCGATAGCCGCGACCCCATACCCGGCCACTTTCTGTACGGAAAACCAGGAACTCGTCGACCCCACAATCGGCCCCGTCACAGGCCGAGCATGCCGTTCCATTCCTTCAAGAACGTCGCGCTTTGCGCGGCGTACTCGTCCCAGTCGGTTGGATAGAGCAGCTTGAAGTCGCTGAGCTTCACCCCTGTCGGCATCGGCGGCGCGTCGGTGCGAACCGAGCCGTAGTAGAGATTAGGATTGGTCTGGTACCAGGCCTGGCCGCGCTTCGACATCGCCCAGTCGACGAATAGCTTGGCTGCCTCCGGATGCGGCGCCTTGTTGACGGCGCCGACAACGAGTGGCGTCGCTACCAACCCGTCCGGCGGCGCAACGAATTCGACCTTGGCGCCCTTGCTCTTGAACAAAATGTAGGCCGGATACTCGCCGATCGCGGTGATCATGTCGTCGCCCTTGGACAGGCGATCAAACAACTGCACGCGCGAATCGAAGGCGTGCGGCTGGAGCTTTGCGAACTCTTTCCAGAAACCGTCGCCGTAAATCTTGCGTAACGTATACCACTGCACGAATTGCAGACCGGAGGCGGAAATCTTGCAGCTGATCTTACCCTTCCAACGCGGATTGAGAATGTCTTTCCAGCCTTTCGGCGCATCCCCAGCAGCAACCTTCTCCGTGTTGTAGGCGATGCCGGCCGGATCGACGCCGGTCCAGAAGAAATAGCCGTTTGGCGCACTGAGATGATCCTTGTTGTAAGCGGAGGATTCGGGCGAGACGTAGTGCTCGTAACCGCCTTTTTTCTGGAAATCGAAAGCCGGAGCGAGGTCCGACAGCTGGATTACATCGACATCGAACCGGCCGGCCGAGCGTTCGGACAAGATCTTGTTATAGAGCGCACCGGTTTGGGCGCGGACATAGCTCGTGGAAATTTTTGGAAAGTCCTTGCGAAAGCCCTCCATGATGCCGGCGGTACCGGCCTCATTCTCGTGACAGTAAAACACGAGCTGGCCTTCCTGCTCGGCCTTGGCAACGTCGGCACTGGTCATGAAGTCGAGGACTTTGGTAGGCGACTTCCCCGGCACTTGGGCTAGTACGCTGGGTGTTGCAATCCCGAGGAGCGGCATCGCGGTTATGACGGTGCCAGCTTTGAGAAGCGTGCGTCGCGTCACATTGCCATTTTTAATTTTGGCCATCTTTCTCTCCCTAATTACAATTTATTTTTCTTTTATCGCGTGACCGTTTTCCTCTTAACTTGGATGACGGGAACGTCAGCCTAATCCAAGGCTAATCCTGTGTCTGTTGTAAATCAAATCCGGACATATTGGTGATGCAGCCCTGATAAGACCTGGCGTTTTGAGACCACGCATTGTGAGAGAACGGATTGAAAAGTGCTGGTTATGCCGAAGAAGAGGTTCCGGATTTAGGTTTTCGGTACATACAGCGGCCACGCTCAGCCAAACCGCCTTTTGCCTGTTTGCCGTTCTAATCGTCCGTTTGGCCAAACCACGTCGAGGCGAGCCAGCTCACGCTTAATTCAGCGGGTCCCAGGTTTGGCTCCTCTTGGGTCCGCCAGTAATTGGCCGCATCGCAATGATCGGGCACGTAAGAAGCAGTCAGAGCTATGCTTTTTTGTGTCGAGGCGTTGCCCTGGCGGGAATGATGTCTCCGCGGGAGCGGAGACCTAATATCAAACTAAAATCAGTGAATTAGACTCACGCTCTATACGCGAGCCGTCGTTTTCATTGCCTCGATACAAAGCGAGAGCCGCTGCTTCCAGTCGGGCAGTGCGATGGCAAATCGCTTGCTGAGGCGATCCCCGGCCAGACGGGAATTCTTCGGCCTGGCGGCTGGCGTCGGATATTCTGCGCTCTGGATCGGCTTGAGGTGCGGCACGCGTTGCAGCAAGCCGTGGTGCCTAGCATCTTCAAAAATGGCCTTGGCAAACTTAAACCAGCTTGTCGCTCCGGACGCGGTTAGGTTGAAAATTCCGGATGCGAACCGGCCTTCCGCCCGTTCGCGGCGAATGGCGTGAATGATTTGAGCCGTCGCATCGGCAATGTCGTGGGCCCAAGTCGGTGTGCCGATCTGATCATCGACAATTTGCAGCTCATCGCGTTCGCCCGCCAAGCGAAGCATCGTACGCACGAAGTTGTGGCCGCGTCCGGCATAGACCCAACTCGTCCGCAGGATGGCATAGGCGTCGCCGGCCTGGCACATCGCCGTCTCGCCCGCCAATTTGCTGCGTCCATACGCGTTGATGGGATACGGCGCATCTTCCTCGGTGTAAGGCGTTTCCTTGACCCCATCGAACACGTAGTCGGTCGAGTAATGGACGAGGAGGATGCCGGCTTTGCGCGACTCCTCCGCCAGCACGCCGACAGCCGTGCCATTGATCGTCGTCGCGAGTTGTTCCTCCTGCTCCGCCTTGTCAACCGCCGTATACGCAGCCGCATTCACGATGACGTCCGGTTTTATGCCGCGAATGAGGCTCGGCAACAGTTCAGGTTGCGATAGATCGCAACCGCGACGATCGAGCGCAATCACGTCCCCGAGCGGCAGCAGGCTTCGGCTGAGTTCCCATCCGACCTGACCGCTCGCGCCCGTGACCAGCAGCCTCATGCAAAAACCTCGGCTTTGCTGAGTGGAAGACCCCACCGGTCTTTCGCGGATAAAATCGGCTCGGCATCCTTAGGCCAATCGATCGAAATGTCGGGATCGTTCCAGATCACGCAGCGTTCGTCCGCGGGCACATAGTAGTCCGTTGTCTTATAAAGAAATTCCGCCGCCTCGCTCAGCACGAGGAAGCCGTGGCCGAAACCCTCGGGGATCCAAAGCTGTTTCTTGTTGTCTGCCGACAGCACCATGCTGACGAATTTTCCGAACGTCGGCGAGCGCTTGCGTAGGTCGACTGCCACGTCGAAGACTTCTCCCGATACGACGCGCACCAACTTTCCTTGCGGCCGGCTTATTTGGTAGTGCAGCCCGCGCAGCACGTTTTTGCCGGATCGGGAGTGATTGTCCTGAAGGAAGCACACGTTTCGCCCGACGGCGTCGTCGAAACGCTTCTGATGGAAGCTCTCGAAAAAAAAGCCGCGCGCATCGCCATGGACCGTCGGCTCAAGGAGCAGCACATCGGGGATTGCGGTTGCGGCAACTTTCATTGCTGCTCTTCATGGATCAAACGCCGCAAGTATCGCCCGTAACCCGTTTTCGCCAGTGCGTCGGCGGCGCGCTCGACCTGGTCGCTGCCGATCCAGCCCTTGCTGAAGGCAATTTCTTCGGGGCAGGCGACCTTCACGCCTTGCCGGTGTTCGATCATGGCAATAAATTGACCGGCTTCAAGAATCAATTCATGCGTGCCGGTATCGAGCCAGGCATAACCGCGTCCCAGGATCTCCACCTTGAGCTTGCCGGCCTCGAGATAGGCACGGTTCACGTCGGTGATCTCCAATTCGCCGCGTCCGGACGGCTTCACGCGTCGCGCGATGTCGACGACTTCATTGTCGAAAAAATACAAACCCGTCACCGCATAGTGCGACTTTGGCTTGTGTGGCTTTTCTTCAATCGATATGGCTTTCTGATCCTCGTCGAACTCCACCACGCCGTAGCGTTGAGGATCGTTGACGCGATAGGCGAAGACAGTCGCGCCGCTGCTGCGGCCACAGGCGTTTCCCAGTAGCGCCGGAAATCCGTGCCCGTAAAAGACATTGTCGCCCAGGACCAAGGTCACATCGTCTGCGCCGATGAACGACGCGCCGATGATGAATGCTTGCGCCAGCCCATCGGGCGAGGGCTGGACGGCATACGAGAAATGAAGCCCCCATTGGCTGCCGTCACCAAGCAATTGCTCGAAGCGCGGCGTATCCTGCGGCGTTGAAATGATCAAAATGTCGCGGATGTCTGAGAACATCAATGTCGAGAGCGGATAATAGATCATCGGCTTGTCGAAGATCGGCAGCAATTGCTTGGACACTGCAAGTGTCGCGGGATGCAGCCTGGTGCCCGAGCCACCGGCGAGGATTATGCCTTTTCGTTCCTTCTTCTGCATAAGCAATTTTGACCCTTATGAGTTCCGCCCAATTACGCCGCTTCTCTAGCCAGAGCTGAAGGTTTTACCAAGGCCGGTTCGAGTTTGATTACAAACGGATAGGCTCACCGATTGGAATAGTTTTTTTGCAGCCAGTCGCGATAGGCGCCGCTCATCACGCGCTCAACCCATTTAGCATTGTCGAGATACCAGCGCACGGTCTTGCGTAACCCGGTCTCGAATGTCTCGGATGGAGCCCATCCTACCTCGCTTGCGATCTTCGCTGCATCGATGGCATAGCGACGATCATGGCCGGGACGATCGGCGACAAATTCGATTTGCTCCCGATATGAGCGGCCGTCCGCACGTGGCTTCTCGACATCAAGAATATTGCACAAATTGTGAACGACCTCGATGTTCGCCTTTTCGCAACTCCCGCCGATATTATAGGTTTCGCCGATGCGTCCCCGCTCGAGCACGGCGCGAATTGCTGTGCAATGATCGGCGACATAAAGCCAATCGCGATGCTGCTGGCCGTCGCCATAGACCGGCAATGGCATGCCGGTCAGCGCATGGTTGATCATCAAGGGTATGAGTTTTTCCGGAAACTGATAGGGCCCATAATTGTTCGAGCAGTTGGTGATCAGCACCGGAAGTCCATAGGTATGGTACCATGCGCGGACAAGATGATCGGACGCCGCCTTGCTCGCCGAGTACGGGCTGTTCGGCTGATAACGATTCGTCTCGGCAAAGGCTCGCTCATCCTTGCCGAGCGAGCCGAAGACCTCGTCGGTCGAGACATGTAGAATTCTAAAGGCGGCTTTCTCCGGCGAACTGAGACTCTCGTAGAACGCGCGGGTCGTTTCCAGCAACCGGAATGTTCCCACGACATTGGTCGCGATGAAATCGGCGGGGCCGTGAATCGAGCGGTCGACATGCGACTCGGCCGCAAAATTGACGACGGCTGTCGGCCGGTATTGCTTCAACAAACTTTCAACAAGCTCGACATTGCCGATGTCGCCTTGAACAAAAACATGACGTGAGTCGTTTGCGACGCCTGCCAGACTATCGAGATTGCCCGCATAAGTAAGTTTGTCGAGGCTGACGACCGGGGCGCGATTAAGCCCCAGCCAGTCGAGAACAAAATTCGCGCCGATAAAACCCGCCGCTCCAGTCACCAGGATCGACCTTTCGGGCGCGCGGGCGCCGTTGATCGAAGCAATTGTACCCATTTCAAATCCTTTTGAGGGCCGTTGCCACGAGCAGACCGATATTGTCGAGCAGTCTCTGGCGGTAAACGCCGGATTGCTTCAGATAATAAAGTCGTTTCGGGAGCGACGCCGTTCTCGCTTTGGCGAATAACTGCAACACCGAGCGGTTTTGCGGCTTGATCAAATCGGCGGGGACTTGTTGGAACGCCGCAATATTCATCGCATTCCAAGCGCTAAAACGCCCGCTCAGGATCATGCGAAATCGGATAAAGCGCGCGCGCCAACCAAGATTCGATCCGATCAGGTTGTCGGGATGCTGGCGATATTGAAGCGTCGGCTGCGGATCGTACCGGATAGCGCCGCCCACCGCTGAAATCAATTGATACATCCACCAGTCATGCAAAACCACTTCAAGCCCACCCACCGTCTCTAAGAGCTTCTTCGCCGCCTTATTGAACACCATCGTATTGCCTCCTCCTAGACTCTGGATGAGGGCGTTGCGAAACGCTATCGGGCGGGTGAAAAGAGGAGATAAGCCGTAGGATTGTCCATCGTTTGTGACCAATTCGGTGCGGCCGCAATAGAGCGCCGGCACGTCGCCTGGGATCGTGACCAGCCAAGTCAGCGCACGCTGGAGCTTGTCTTTGTACCACACATCGTCTTGATCACTGAAGGCAAAGTAGTCCGCATCGATTGTTGGGTCGGTTGCCAGCGAGAGAAAATTAGCACAGACACCCTTTCCCGGGCCATTTCTGACGACCATCTTCTGCTTGTGGCTATCGGCGAAGTCCTTGAGAATTTTTCTGGTCTCGTCGGTCGAACCGTCATCGGATACGAACAAGATCCAACGCGCATGCGTTTGATCCGCGATCGAGTTTAACTGCTCGTCGAGGAACGCGGCGCCGTTTTTCGTGCACATCAAGATGGCGACCTGCGTACCACGCGTGCTCGCATGCGGCATCGGACTGGCAACTTCGATGTTGGCCGGCATGGACACTTTAAGCCATCGTAAACGTGTATCGAGGAGCTGGATGAATTGCTCGTTGGATAAGTCTGCCACCGCCGCGAAATCCCGGCGATTGCAGATTTTCGGCATGAGTTATCATATTCTTATAGCTCATCTTTTCACCTTATTGGTGATCATTCCCGCCTTGCAACCATCATGGGCTTTCTGATAGCAGTATTTCGTTACCAGCATCAATGATCGGGATCGGTATGCCGTCGGGTCTTGCGGCTGGTCGTGCGCATTACCAGCGCGTTGTTTCGAAGTGGCCGACGGGGAGTAATCTTAGCAGTGCCGACAAATTATTCGCTGGAAGCCGAATCCGGCTCTTGCAGGAATACTATCTTATAAGGCGTCGAAGGCGGGGTCAATTAACCGCGATGATTTTTTAGACCGACATGAAAACAAAACGCGACGGGAGCTTCGGGCTTTATAGGCCGGCCACTCGTGGATGCTTTGCTCCGTGCAGGTTACGCGGTTCGGGCAGTGACACGCCGCCAAACATCATTTCCGGATTTGGTCGAAGCCGTAATCATACCGGATTTAATAAACCCCATTGACTGGTCTCCAATTCTACAAGGTGTCGATATCATCGTTCACCTAGCGGGTCCGGCCACAGCATAATTCCTGAGAACGCATATTCCGAGTTCGATCAAGTCAACTGGCTTGCCACGCAAAGGCTGGCTGACGCGACCAAAGAGGTGGCGATTGAACGCTTTGTCTATATCTCGTCGGTGCGGGCCCAAGTCGGCGCGTCCGCCGTGCAGGCGGTGCGCGAGCAGGACGAGCCTCGCCCGACCAACCAATATGGTCGCTCAAAACTTGCAGCCGAACAGGCCATCCGCGCGTCGGGCGTGCCTTTTACGATCTTTAGACCTGTCGTCGTCTATGGCCCGCATCCCAAAGGAAACATGCAGACGGTCGTTCAACTCGCGCGGTCGCACCTTCCCCTCCCGGTCGCGAACTTCGCGAGCAGGCGGTCGATGCTTGGGGTGGAAAATCTCATTTCGGCAATTATCTTCGCGCTGAATAATCCTGTCACAATCGGGGAGACCTATTTGGTCGCGGATCTCAAACCAATGACGATCGGCGAAATCTTGACGATGTTGCGCAAGATGCAGGGACGTTCATTGACAGCCATATATGTCCCGCTGGTCGTCGTTCGCCTATTGTTCGTGATATGCGGCCGCATGGATCTTTGGGCGCGTCTAAGCAGAAATTTAGTCCCAATTGACACATATGCAGGTCTCCTCGAAATGTTGCGCTCTAGCGACAAACCCGATCGTGATCTTGATGGATAACCGAGACGCCGCCCTTTGCCGCACCGCGCATGATGACATCCGCATAGCGCCTGGGCGAGGGCGGCCAAAAATGCTACCTGGGCGTTCGGCCGTGCGATTTAGGCCAATTGGCGGTGTGGGCCATAATCGCTTGTCATCTCGATTGAACAACGGTATTGGCGGCGCTCGGTGCGCATGATGAACGATTATCTGACCCTGGCGCGAAGAGAGCCCCAGTTGACCGCCGCAGGCATAATTGCCGTTGTCGGCGCGCTGACCATTTGCGGCTTTTACTTCTTCCAATACGTCTTGCGCCTGCCGCCGTGCCCGCTCTGCCTGGAGCAGCGGCAACCCTATTACTTCTGTGTTCCGCTTGCGGCGTTGCTCTTTATCGGTGCCAATTACGGCGCCTCGAGCAAGGTGATGATCGCGGGCTTTGCCGTGATTACCGCCTTCATGCTTTGGGACTGCGGACTTGCCGCGTATCACGCCGGCGTCGAATGGAAATGGTGGCAGGGGCCGATCGATTGCTCGGGGCCGATCAATAAATTCGGCGCCGCCAGCGACATCTTCAAGAAACTGGACAACATCGTTGCAATCCGTTGCGATGAGGTCCAGTGGCGCTTCCTCGGCCTGTCGCTGGCCGGCTGGAACGTGTTCGATTCGTTGGGGCTGGCCGCAGTCGCCGCCTGGGGCGCGCGGGCTTCGCTCGCGAAGCAAAAACAATCCCGCTAGAGTACCATCGCTCGTCGCGCAGGTCAGTCGTAATGGAAGTCCTCATCATCGGCGCCGGCATCGGTGGATTAACTCTCGGCCTGATGCTGCAGCGCGCCGGCATCGCCTGCCGCGTGTTCGAGGCGGCATCCGAACTCAAGGCGGTCGGCGTCGGGATCAACATCCTGCCGCATGCCTCGCGCGAACTATGCGCGCTCGGTCTCGAAGAGGCGCTCGCCACGGTCGCCGTCACCACGCGCGAATATTGCTTCTACAATCGTTTCGGCCAGTACATCTACAGCGAGCCGGCGGGCCGTTTTGCCGGCTACGACGTACCGCAGTTCTCCATCCATCGCGGTGATTTGCAGATGGTACTGCTCGATGCCTTCATCGCGCGCGCGGGCGCCGACAAGGTGATCACCGGCTGGCGTTGCACCCGGGTCGAGCACGATGGCGATGACGCAATTGCGCATTTCGAGGACGCGGCTGGCAAGCCGCTCCCCGCGCAACGTGGCGCGGTCGCGGTAAGTTGCGAGGGCATCCATTCGGTGTTGCGCAAGCAGCTTTATCCGGCCGAGGGCCCGCCGAAATATTCCGGCATCAATATGTGGCGTGGCGTCACGCGCTGGCAGCCGATTCTCACTGGCGCCAGCATGATCCGCGTCGGCTGGCACCATCCGGCCAAGCTATTGATCTATCCGATCCGCAACGGCATCGACCCGCAGGGCCGTCAACTGGTGAACTGGGTGTGCGACATCGAGACGCCGCAATATCAGACGCGCGACTGGAACCGGCGCGGCCGTCTGGAGGATTTTCTCCCGGCGATGGCAGATTGGCATTTCGACTGGCTCGACGTGCCGCAGTTCATCCGCAGCGCGGACGCCATCCTGGAATATCCCATGGTCGACCAGGATCCGCTGCCGCGCTGGAGCTTCGGCCGGCTGACGCTTCTAGGCGACGCGGCGCATCCGATGTATCCGCGCGGCGCCAATGGCGCGGCGCAGGCGATCCTGGATTGCCGCGCGCTGATGGACGCGCTGAAAGCCAATGCCGATCCGCTCGCCGCGCTCAGAGCCTACGAAGCCAAGCGGCTGCCAGCGACAGCTGAGGTCGTGCTCGCCAATCGCAAGGCGCCGCCCGACGCCATTTTGCAGGAAGTCTACCGCCGCACCGGCGACAAGCCGTTCAAGAACATCGACGACGTCATCAGCCGCGCGGAACTGGTTGCGCTATCGGAAAGTTACAAACGGGTGGCCGGCTACGACAAGGAACGACTGAAGGCACGTGGATAAAGTAAACAGTATAAAATCTAGATCGGCAAATCCCTCCGGCTACACCGGCGCGGCGAAGGCGCTACACTGGACAATCTTAGTGCTGCTGATCGTGCAGTTCATCGTCGCCTGGACCATGCCGGAGATAAAGCGCGACACTAAACCCGAGACGCTGATCAACCTGCATCTGTCGGTCGGCGTGCTGATCCTCGTCGTTGCCGTCATTCGCTTGGCTTGGCGGGCGACTCACGGCGAGCCACCGCCGCATGACGGCCTGCCGCCGTGGCAGGTGCAATCCGCGCGCGTCATGCATTGGCTGATCTACGCTTTGCTGTTCGTGTTGCCTGTCCTGGGCTGGATCAATGCTTCCTGGCGCGGCTTTCCGGTTATTATGTTCGGGCTGGAGTTGCCGAAGCTGGTGGCGACGCGCGCGCCTGGCTTCCGCTGGACCGGCGACGTGCACGGCCTGCTGGCTACTTATTTGCTGCTGACTTTAGTCGGCCTGCATGTGGCGGCCGCGCTCTACCACTACTTCGTCCGGCGCGACCGCGTGCTGCAGCGGATGTTGCCGGGCGCTTAATACCGCTTATTCGTAACGCAGCGCTTCGATCGGATCGAGGCGCGCGGCTTTGCGCGCCGGGTAATAGCCGAAGAAAATACCGACCGCCGCCGAAAACAGGAAACCGCCGGCAATCGCCGCGCCCGAAATCGGGGCCGGCCAGCCGGCGAAGAATGAGATAGCAGCGGAAAACGCCATGCCCATGATTATGCCGGCAATGCCGCCGGTCACGCTCAGGAACACCGCCTCGGCGAGGAACTGCAGCAGCACATGCACGCGGCGTGCGCCAATCGCCATGCGCAGGCCGATCTCGCGCGTGCGCTCGGTCACCGATACCAGCAAGATGTTCATGATGCCGATGCCGCCGACCACCAGCGAAATCGAAGCGACGGCAGCGAGCAGGAGCGCCATGATGCGGCTCGAACTCTCGGCGGCTTCCGCGATCTGGCTCAGATTGCGCACGGAGAAATCGTTGTCGGCGCCGGCCTTGATGCGGTGGCGGCGCGCGAGAATCTCGGTGATCTGGCGGATCGTGGGCTGCACGTCGGCCGAATTGGCGGCTTGCACGTAGATCTGGTTGACGTAGCCGGCTAGGTGCGGCGTCAGGCCATAGGGGTTAGGCGGAACTGGATAGATCCAATTGAGCTGAGTCTGCGCCTGGGACGGCGCGGCCACGCCGAGTACTTTGCGCTCGGCGGTGGTGAACGGAATCATCACCAAGTCGTCCTGGTCCTGGCCGAACGACGTTTGCCCTTTGGATTCGAGCACGCCGATTACCCGCAACGGGACGCCCTTCACCTGGATGAACGCGCCGATCGGAATTTGAGACTCGCCGAACAACTGCTTCGACACGGTCCGCCCGATCACCACCACCAGCGCCGCCGATGCCTCGTCATCGAGCGAGATTTCGTGCCCGATCTCGATCCGCCAGTTCGTCATCGGCGGATAATTGGGGCTGATGCCTTGGATTTGCGTGGCCCAATTCTGATTGCCGGACTCAACCTGGCCGGATTGGCGGATGAGATAGCTCACCTCGCTGACCGCCGCACTCTCGCGCAGGACCGCTTGCGCGTCGCTGATGGTCAGCGTGGAGGCGCTGCCGGATCCCGCGCGCATGCCACCCGACGTCCTTGCGCCCGGCAGCACCACGACGAGATTGGTCCCGAGCCGCTCGATCTGCTTACGCACTGCTTCGTTGGCGCCCTGGCCGACGGCGACCATGGCGATCAAAGCCGCGACGCCGATGAAAACACCCAGCATGGTCAAGGCAGAGCGCATCATGTTGCGCCAGAGCGCCTGCATGGCGGCGGCCATGATCATCAGCCCGAAGCTCAAAACGGGATTGTTGCGTCGTGCGGTGGCGCGCAACGGCCGCCGTGCGCGCGCCGCCGAAAAGGCTTCTTCCGCCGCCTCGGCGCGTGGCACTGCGCCGTTTTTGGCCGGCTTTGGGTTGCGCGTGTCCGAAACGACCTGCCCGTCGCGCATGGTCAATACGCGGTCGGCATACGCGCCAATGTCGGCCTCATGGGTGACGACGATGATGGTGACACTTTGCTCGCGATTGAGCCGCGTCAGCGTCTCCATGATTTCGTGCGAGTTGCGGGTGTCGAGGTTGCCGGTAGGCTCGTCGGCGAGCAGGAGGCCGGGCGAGTTGATCAGGGCTCGTGCAATCGCCACCCGTTGCTGCTGGCCACCCGAGAGCTGGCCGGGCGTATTGCGTTCGCGGTCGCTCAAACCCAAGAGTTTGAGCGATCCGCGCGCGCGCTCGACACGGGAACTGGCGCTGGCTGGCCCGGCGGCCGTGTAGAACAGCGGCAGCGCCACGTTCTCGATGGCGCTAGTGCGGGCGAGCAGATTGAAGCTCTGGAACACGAAGCCCAGTCGTTCGCTGCGCAGCCGCGCGCGCTCCGGCTCGCTCAAGCCCGCGACGTCCGTGCCCTCGAAAAAATAATGCCCGCTGCTCGGCCGGTCGAGACAGCCGAGCACCGCCATAAGCGTCGACTTGCCGGACCCGGACGAGCCCATGATGGCGACGAATTCGCCGGTGTCGATCGAGAGGCTCACATCTCGCAGCGCATGCACATCGATATCGCCGACATGGTATGTCCGCGTGACGTGCTCGAGTCTGATGATTGGTTCCGTCATGGTCAATGTGTCGGCCGTTGGCCGCGTTACTACATCAGGCGCGGCGCCGCTGGCCGGCCGCTATTGTTGCTGCTACTGCGTTGCTCCGCGGTGATGACTTGGTCGCCTGGTTTGATGTCGCCCTTGACGACTTCAGCGTAGGTATCGTCATCGAGACCGGCGGTCACCTCGACCCGAACTGGCTCGCCGTCGCGCAGCACCCAGACCCTGCCTTGCTCAGCCGGTCGCGGTCGGCCGGATGTGCCGCTTCGCCGCGTCACACCGGCAGTCACGGGAGCATAATGCAGCGCCTGGCTCGGCACTCGTAGAACGTCGCTGCGTTGGTCGGTGACGATGCGGTTTGCCGCGGTCATGCCGGGCTTGAGCGCCAGATCGGAATTATCGATGCTGACCACGACGTCATAGGTCACCACGTTCTGCACGGTTTGGGGCGACTGGCGTACCTGGGTGACGGTTCCCTCGAACGTGCGCTTCGGAAAGGCATCGACGGTGAAGATGGCCTTGTTGCCCTCCTTGATGCCGCCGATATCGCTTTCGCTCACATTGGTGTCGACCTGCATCTTGGTGAGGTCGGTGGCGATCAGGAACAGAGTTGGCGTCTGGAAGCTCGCCGCCACCGTCTGGCCGACGGTAACGTTGCGCGACACTACGGTGCCGTCCACCGGCGAAACGATATTGGTGTAATCGAGATTGACCTGAGCCGCGGCGAGCTGCGCCTGGCGCTGCGCGATGGTGGCCTCGTCAACCCCGATCTGCGCGCGCGCTTGATCGAGGGCATTCTTGGCGATGTCGAGCGTATCCTTGGAAACCGCATTGGTCTGCGCCAACCGCGCATTGCGATCATAGTTGATCTGCGCGTAATCGAAGTTGGCTTGGTCCTTGACGAGTTGCGCCTTCGCCTGCGTCAGGTTGGCATTGTTCTGATCGACCACGGTCTGATAGGGGCGCGGATCGATTTGCGCGCAAATTTGGCCCTTCTTGACCTCGGTATTGTAGTCGCAGTTGATCTCCTGGATGACGCCAGAAACATAGGATCCGACGATAATCGTCAGCACCGGGTTGACCGTGCCAGTGGCGGTCACCGCGCGTGTGACGTCGCCGCGCGCGACCGGCGCAGTAGTATAACTGACGGGTGGTTCGGCGGCGGCGAGCCACCAGGCGACGCCGACGGCGGCGAGCAGCACGAGCGACAACAGCCCGGCGATCAGCCAGGTTTTTCGAGGACGGGGATGCGGTAGCTCGACCTTCGGGGGGGTCGGGATGAGGACCACGGGTGTTGTCGGCTCAAATCGAGTTGTTTCTAAACCGACGGGCTTGTTCATAGCTTACGATCTCCGCCTACGCCCCCAGCTTCGGGCAGGCTAGCGGATTGGCGCGCGGTGTCGTTGAGGCACGTCAAATCCCGACAAATTCGGGGGAAATGGGCCGAAACGGCCTGGCCAATGGCGGACGCCTCACGGCTTCAATTCGGAATCCCAATAGAGATAATCGAGCCAGCTTTCGTGCAGGCAATTTGGCGGGAACGCCCGCCCGTTGCGGTGCAGGTGCTGCACCGTGGGCTGGAACGGCATCTGCGAGGGCCATATCTTGGCTTCCGGCGGCGTCAGGTTGCCCTTGCGCAAATTGCAGTCCGAGCGGGCGGTGACCACGTTGATCCAGGTGGTATGTCCGCCGCGCGAACCGGGCTTTGGCTGGACCGGCGGCGTGCCTACGGTGCTGGCATATTACGGAAGGCTCATGCTGATCACGTTGCACGTGGCGGCCGGTCTCGATCATTATTTCGTGCGCCGCGACCGCGTGCTGCAGCGCATGTTGCCGGGCCGCTAAGGCTTGCTCATCGCCTTCTGTTTCCAGCCTTCCCAAGTGCGGGCAAGGCCGTGACCCTCGCGTGCTTCGATCAGGCGCGCTTCCTCGATGTCCATATACGTAATCGGCGCGCCCATGCGCATGGCTTCCGCCTGCAGCGTAGCATTGAGCGAAAGGAAAATCGTGCGGCTCACCACGCGCGGCAGCGACGGCCCCGTGATCGCCGCGCCGTGGCCGCGCATCAGGATAGCTGGATGGTCGCCGAGCGCCTCGGCGAGATTTCGGCCGAGCGTCTGGTTGCGGATCAGCATGTCGGTCATGCCGGCGCGCTCGCGGATCTCAAACACGGGGACGCCGAAGGCGATAAAGGCCGAGCGGTGATACATCGGCTGCAGCGGTATCTTGGTATCGCCGAACGGGATAAGCGAAGGCGCATGGGTGTGCACGACCGCAATCACGTCGGGGCGGAGCTTGTAAATCTCGCCATGGATATAGCGTTCGGTGAAAAGCGCCGACAACGGCAAGCCACGCGTATCGACGGGCCTGCTATCGAGATCGAACTCAATAATGTCCTGCGGGGTGACGAGTTGGGCCGCGACCCCGCGCGCCATCAGAAAACGGTTCGGGTCCTTGTTGTGCCGCACGGACACGTGGCCCCAGCCGTCGAGCAGGCCCTGGTCGGCAAGGATGCGGTTGGCAGCGACCAGATCCTCGATCAACTTCGGATCGGGCGCCCCGGCGGAGGCGGGCGCCGCCTGCTGCGCCGCGGCCGATGCTCCGAGGCCGAGCACCAGGCACGCGGCCAGCAATGGTCCGCTGCGGTCAACAGGCAGGATGCTGGCCATAGCAAACTCCGATGCGCTGACGGGAAAGCTTACGGCTCCAGCTCGGTATCCCAATAAAGATAATCGAGCCAGCTTTCGTGTAGGTAGTTGGGCGGGAACGCCCGCCCGTTGCGGTGCAGGTGCTGCACCGTGGGCTGGAACGGCATCTGCGAGGGCCACATCTTGGCTTCCGGCGGCGTCAGGTTGCCCTTGCGCAAATTGCAGTCCGAGCAGGCGGTGACCACGTTGATCCAGGTGGTGTGCCCGCCGCGCGAACGCGGCAGCAGATGGTCGAAGGTCAAGTCCTCGCGGTCGCCGCAATATTGGCAGGAGAAACGGTCGCGCAGGAATACGTTGAACCGGGTGAAGGCGGGATGCGTCGAGGGTTTCACGAAGGTCTTGAGCGAGACCACACTCGGCAGCTTCATCTCGAAGCTGGGGCTGTGTACCAGGCGGTCGTAATTGGCGACGATGTTCACGCGTTCGAGGAACACCGCCTTGATCGCGTCCTGCCAGGACCACAGCGACAAAGGGTAATAGCTCAGCGGTCGGAAATCCGCATTGAGCACAAGCGCGGGAAAACCACTGGCCGATACGTGCACGTTCAAGCGAGGCTCCTCTAACCTCCCTATGGCCGCCGCCACGCGGCCTACCCGCTAGTAATAGTGCAGCGTGACAGGATTGTGAAGTCGGTACGCGGCGTTACCCGCAGGCGGCCTATTTGCGGCCGGCAAAATGGCGGGCCAGAAATTCTCCGCCCTGGCGCAAGCCTTCCTGGTCGATGCCATGGCCGATGCCGGGCGAGATATGCCATTCGGCCGGGATGTCGAGCGCGGCGAGACCCTGCGCGGCGTGCATGAGGGCATGCACCGGGATGAGGTCGTCCTGATCGCCGTGGATGAGCAGCACCGGCGGCTTGGCTTTGATCTCGGCGGCGAATTTCTCTGGGTCGACATCCTCCGGCACGACCAGCATCCCGGAATAGCCGACGATCGCGGCAGGCCTCACGGCCCGGCGCAAGCCGACATGCAGCGCCATCATGGTGCCCTGGCTGAAACCGACCAGCGCCAAAGCCTGCGGCGGCAATTGCCGGCGCGCAAGTTCGGCATTGAGGAAGCCGTTGAACACCGGCGCCGCGGCTTGCACGCCGACCCAGCGTTCGTTCGGATCGCGAAACGTCAAGGGAAACCATTCGCGTCCGCTAGGGGCCTGTCCGCACGGGCGCGGCGCGTGCGGCGACACGAAGGCGGCATCCGGTAACAGGCCCTGCCAGGCGCGCCCGATTTCGATCAGGTCATTGCCGTCGGCGCCGTAGCCATGCAGGAAGACGACAAGTTGTTTCGCATTGCCCGAGCGCGGTTCGATGCGCGGACCGTCGAGTTCAGCCATTTCGATTTTTCCTTTTCTTCGCTTGCGGCTTTTTCGCTTGCGGCTGAACCGGCACCACGTCGCGCTTCTTCACTGCGTGATAATAAGCCCATAGCAGATGTGCCGCCACGCCGCGCCAGGGCCGCCAGGCCTCGGCGATCTTCGCCAGCCGCTTGGCGTCCGGCCGCCTGCGCAGTCCGAAAGCGATGCGCGCGGATTCCTGCACGGCGAGGTCGCCGGACGGAAATGCATCGGCGTGGCCGAGGCAGAACAGCAGATAAATGTCGGCGGTCCACGGGCCCACGCCGTGCAGCGCGGTCAGTGCGGCGTGCGCCAAATCGGCCTCCATATTGCCGACGTGATCGAGATCGATCTTCCCCTTGGCGACTGTTTTGCCGATTTCCTTGATCGATTTTATTTTCGCAGCCGACAGGCCGAGCCGCTTCAGCTTGTCGGCGCGCGCGCGGCGCACCGTATCGTGATGAAACGGCTCGAAAGCGGCGAACAACCGGCCGCGGATTGTCGCCGCTGCCGCGGTCGAGAGCTGCTGCCCGCACACGATCGCGCACAGGCCGGCAAAGCCCGCTTCGCGCCGGCGCAGGCTGAAGACGCCGGCCTTTTCGGCCACCGGCGCAAGGCGCGGATCGGCGAGGATCAGCTGGGCCAGGCCGGCCTGCAGATCGGACTCGGTGTGGAGGAAGTGGGTCATGCGCTATCGGTCTAGTAAGCCAGACGCTAGATAGAAAAGCCATGCCACCTGTTTTCCGCTTCGCGCCGTCGCCCAACGGCTATCTGCATCTCGGCCATGCGCTGTCGGCTTTGCTCAATGCCGATAGGGCGAAAGCCGCGGGCGGGCGGCTGTTGCTGCGCATCGAGGATATCGACGAGGCGCGCTGCCGGCCGGAATTCGAGGCGGCGATCTACGAGGACTTCGCCTGGCTCGGCCTCGCCTGGGAGCGGCCGGTGCGGCGGCAATCGGAGCACTACGAGGATTACCGCGCCGCGCTCGCCAAACTTGAGGCCATGGGCCTCGTCTATCCCAGTTTCGAAAGCCGCGCCGAAATTGCGCGGCTGGTGGCGGAGCGCGAGGCGCAGGGCCCTTGGCCGCGCGATCCCGATGGCGCGCCGCTTTATCCCGGTAACGCCAAAGCGATGGCCGCCGCCGAACGCTCGCGTCGCATGGCGGCCGAACCTTACGCGCTGCGTCTCGACATGGCGGCCGCGCTCCAACGCGCTGGTGCGCTCACCTGGGACGAAACCGGCGCCGGTCCCGCCGGCGAAACCGGCACCTTCATCGCCAATCCCACCGCCTGGGGCGACGTGATCCTGGCGCGCAAGGAAACGCCCACCAGTTATCATCTGGCCGTGGTGGTGGACGACGTAGCGCAGGGCGTCACCGAGGTGGTGCGCGGGCGCGACCTGTTCCACGCAACCGGCGTGCACCGCCTGTTGCAGGCGCTGCTCGGCTTCCCTGCACCGCGCTACCACCATCACCGCCTGATCCTCGATGCCGGCGGCAACAAGCTGTCGAAATCGACCTTGGCCACGGGCCTGCGCGAACTGCGCGCGCAAGGCGCGACCCCTGCGGATATCCGCAAAGCCGTCGGGCTCGATTGAGCGCGCCAGCCGTGGCATTGTCGAATCCGGGGTAGGGGTGAATGGCGAAGCAGAGGTCCAAAAAGCGGCCGCGTAAAGCGCGCGGGCGCCCGCGCAAGGCGCCGGCAAAGCGCGCGATCGAGGCCGCGCTCGCCGGCATCGCGCACGATATCCGCACGCCGCTGACCGGCATCGTAGCGCTGGCCGAGTTGCTGGCGACCTCTGACCTCGCCGCGCGCGAGCGCGAATGGGCGGCCGCGATCAAGAGCGGCGCCGATCATCTGGCCGCGCTCACTACTGTGATCGTCGATGCCGTGAGGGCCGATGCTGCCGGGCTCGTCTTGCAGCACGAGCCGTTCTCGCCGCGGCGCCTCGCCGACGCGGTCGGTGCCGCGCTCACCGCGCGGGCGGGCAACAAAGGCATCAAGACTGAAATCACGATCGCGCCCGCACTGCCGGCGATGGTGGCCGGCGACGTGTTGCGCCTGCGCGCGGCGTTGGAAAACCTCGCCGACAATGCGGTCAAATTCACCGGCGAAGGCGACGTCGTCTTCACCGCCGGCGCCGAGCCGGCCGGGCGCAAGCGCGTGCGTCTGGTGTTTACAGTCGCGGACACTGGTATCGGCATTGCTCCGCGCGACGTCAAAAATCTGTTCCGTCCGTTTGCGCAGGCGAGCGAAACGGTGGCGCGCCGTTACGGCGGCGCCGGCCTCGGGCTGGTCTTCGTCAAGCGCATCGCCGAAGCGATGGGCGGCGCCCTCGTCGTGACCAGCCGGCCGGGCCGCGGTACCAAATTTCTTCTTAGCGTTCCGGTCGATCGCGTGGACGCGAAGCCCGCGGCCGCGCGCGCCGGTGCGCACGCTGCGCGGACGCGCGCAATGTCGATCCTGTGCGCCGAGGACAACCCTTACGGCCGTGTCGTGATGAACACCATTCTCACCGAGCTCGGCCACCGTGTCGATTTCGTCGAAAGCGGCGAGGCGGCGGTCGATGCCGTATCGCGCGGCAGCTATGACGCCGTGCTGATGGACGTCACGCTGGCCGGTCTCGACGGCATCACCGCGACCCGCCGCATCCGCGCGCTGCCGGGCATAGCGGGCCAGGTGCCGGTGATTGGAATTTCCGGCCGCGGCGACAGCGGCAACGAGGCCGCCGCGCGCGCGGCCGGCATGAATTTCTATTTCGTCAAACCGGTGAGCCCGAGCGGGCTCGCGCAGGCGCTGGCCAGTCTGTAATCACCGGGCTTGTCCCGGTGATCCCGCTTAGGAGGGCACGTGCGTCCCTAAGCGAGATGGCCGGGACAAGCCCGGCCATGACAGGTTCAATCACACATTGCTCGCGCCGTTGGCCCGCTCAACGATTCGGACCACATCCGACATGATGCGGTTCAGTTCGAAATCCTTCGGCGTGTAGACTGCGGCGACACCGGCTTTCTCCAGCGCCGCGGCGTCGTCGGGCGGAATAATGCCCCCGACCACCAGCGGCATCGTCATCCCGGCTTCCTTCATGCGCGCGACCACGTCCTGCACCAGCGGCAAATGGCTGCCCGAGAGCACGGAAAGCCCAATGACATGGGCCTTTTGCTTTTGCGCGGCATCTACGATCTCTTCCGGCGTCAGGCGGATACCCTCGTAGACCACCTGCATGCCGGCATCGCGTGCGCGCACCGCAATCTGTTCGGCGCCGTTGGAATGGCCGTCGAGGCCGGGCTTGCCGACCAAAAACGTCAATCGCCGGCCGAGCTTGCGCGACACGCGGTCGACGTCGGCGCGGATGTCGTCGAGCCCGTCGACGTCGTTGCGCATGGCGCGGCCGACGCCGGTGGGCGCGCGGTATTCGCCGAAGGCCTCGCGCAGGGTCCAGCCCCATTCGCCCGTGGTGACGCCGGCCTTGGCGCAGGCGATCGAGGCCGGCATGATATTGCCGCCGCTGGTGGCGGCGCGCTTGAGTTCAGCAAGCGTGCTGGCGACAGCCTTGGCATCGCGCGCAGCGCGCCAGGCCTTGAGCCGCTCGAGCTGATCGCGCTCGGCGTCTTCCGACACGGTCATGATCGAGTCGACGCCGCCGGTCAGCGGCGAGGGTTCGGTCTCAAGATATTTGTTGACGCCGACCACGATCTGCTCTCCACGCTCGATCGCTTCCAGCCGCGCGGTGTTGGATTCGACCAGCTGCTGCTTCATGTAGCCCGACTCGACCGCGGCTACCGCGCCGCCCATCTCGTCTATGCGCTTGAGCTCTTCCTTGGCTTCGGCCTTGAGCGCGTCGACCTTGCGCTTGATTTCCGCCGAACCGTCGAAAATGTCGCCGTAGTCGAGCAGATCAGTTTCGTAGGCCAGGATCTGTTGTATGCGCAGCGACCACTGCTGGTCCCACGGCCGCGGCAGGCCGAGCGCCTCGTTCCACGCTGGCAGCTGCACGGCGCGGGCGCGTGCGTTCTTCGACAGCGTCACCGCCAGCATCTCGAGCAGAATGCGCGGGACGTTGTTCTCGGCTTGCTGCTCGGTCAGGCCGAGCGAATTCACCTGCACGCCATAGCGGAACAGCCGCTGCTTGGCGTCGGTGATGCCGTAGCGCTCGCGCGTAATCTCGTCCCACAATTCGGCGAAGGCGCGCATCTTGCACATTTCGGTGATGAACCGCAATCCAGCATTCACGAAGAACGAGATGCGCCCGACCACTTCGCCGAATTTTTCTTGGCTGACTTCGCCCGACGCCTTCACCGTGTCGAGCACCGCGACGGCGGTCGCCAGCGCGAAGGCGAGTTCCTGCACCGGCGTCGCTCCCGCCTCTTGCAGGTGGTAGGAGCAGATGTTCATCGGATTCCACTTCGGCAGTTCGGTCGTGGTGAAGATCGCCACGTCCTTGATCAGCCGCATCGACGGCGCCGGCGGAAACACATAAGTGCCGCGCGAGAGATATTCCTTGATGATGTCGTTCTGGATGGTGCCGGTGAGCGCGGCGCGCGGCGCGCCCTGCTCGTCGGCCACCGCGATGTAGAGCGCCATCAGCCACGCCGCGGTGGCGTTGATGGTCATCGAGGTGTTCATGGTACCGAGCGGGATGCCCTCGAACAGCGCGCGCATGTCGCCGAGATGGCAGACCGGAACGCCGACTTTGCCGACCTCACCTTTGGCCAGCACATGGTCCGAGTCGTAGCCGGTCTGGGTCGGGAGATCGAAGGCGACCGAGAGGCCGGTCTGCCCCTTGGCCAAATTCTTGCGATAGAGCGCGTTGGAATCCGCGGCCGTGGAATGGCCGGCATAGGTCCGGAAGATCCAAGGCTTGTCGCGTTGAGTTTTGTCGCGCATCGTTTCGCCTGCAGCCGGCAGTGTGGCTTAAGCCTTGCTGCAATGCAACATGGGGCCAAATGCCTCGCGCGAACCCCAAAGATGCTCATATTTTCGAAGGCAACCCGCCGGCCAGGGGGCGGGGCAATCAAAGTTAACGGAATCCATACTCGATCCGCCGTACATAATAACCGTCCCAAGGCCCGGCATAACAGGGCCCTATACGATTTAGTTTGAGCCCGTCTTGGCGACAAAGGATGCTTTGATGGTCAAGCTCGGCGCTTTGTCCGCGATGGCGCGGCTGAAATTCCGAATTGGTACCAAGCTCGCGATCTCGGTCGGCGTTGGCGCCGTGCTGGTTGCCGGCATGATCCTCAACCAGCAGCTCGGCAATTCGTCGGTTGCCCGCCAAGTAGAGCGCAGTCGCAGCGACCAGGCGGCAGCGACCGACTTGTTGCATGCCGGTGTCGCCTTGCAGCGGATGCAGATCGGCACGCGCGAAATCCGCTTGGCGATCTCGGAGCGGGAAGCGGACGAAGCGCTTGCCCTATTGCAGGACGATAAGAACAACGCTGTCGGTTTTTTGCAGGCGGCGTTTAACATCTGTGTCGATGCGGAAAACCGTGCACGGCTGCAAAAGATCATTGGTTTATCCAACGACTATGCCGCCGTCGCTGCGGAAATGACGGCGGCGAAAGCTGCTGGCAGCGCAATCGCTCTCGAACGAGAGCCGCAAGCTCGAAGCGGAAGTGGCGAATTTCCTCAACACCGTCCGCGCGGCGTGATCGGCCAAAAAGGTGGACCCAGCATCCGGCCTGCCGGATCGCCCGCCCGGATGCCTATCTCACTGCGTCACCAGGAGCTCGGGCCGAAATTCGAAGTGCATCGTATCGAAGTGATACCACTTCCCACCCCAAATGAAGCCGTGCCTTTCGAAGATCGTGACGATCTCTTCGGGCATGCGATTTCGATAAAGGATGCGGCCGCCATGCGGTCGCCAGTACCAATAATCCGAGAGGGCGGTGTTGAGATCGATCGCGATACCGTAGCCGTGCGGGCTCGGCTGGCCGGTGTCCGCCACGGCTCGGCAATTGTACGTGCCGGCGATCGGGTACGCGGCGCGTTTGATTTTTTCGGGTAGCGCATCGATCTCCGCCGACACAGCGCGCAAATGCTCATCGACGTGGTTCAGCGACGTGACGCGGATCGATTTGCCCCAAGTTTTGGGAAGCCACGCGATGGAAACGAGGTGCCGCGACACTTCACCCTTTTGGCAGTCGCCGTACATTTTCGCGAAGAAGGCGGCATTGCGGGACCGGCCCGGATCGGCATCAATGGCCGGAGGCTTTTCGAGCGGGCCGCGCAGATACGGGACGCGAAACTGATCGATGATGGAAGCGTGCCGGATGAGCTCCGAGAACGTTTTACTATCGGTGCCGTCGGATACCGGCATGACCGTCCCATCGCGCCACCGCAGCGCTGTGGCATCATGCCCGGCGAGCGTATTCGGGTAGGCAACTACCAGTCGGTCGAGCGCCAAACGAACCCGATCGTTCTGCGCGAAAAGAGGCGTGGCGCCGGCGAGCATCGCGAGACCGACGGCAAAGCCAAGCCTCGCCACAATGCACCGGCGGCTCAAGAGTGCGCCGGCCAGCGCCGCTCGCGGAACCACGTGCGGTACTTCGTCATCTTCGCGCGCTGCGCCTCCGGCGCATGCCGTTTGCACGTCGACGCTTCGTCGCTTTTGTCCGGCGCCGACCATCGCAGTTCGACGCAGTCGTTCGGGTTGTACGACATCTCGAGGACCGCCTCGCGGTCGATGACGTCTTTGAGCGAAAGCGTCCAGGCGGAGCCGTCGCTGCGCGTATACGAAAATTTGCGCGCCGATAGTTCCGACGCGAGCACGCTCTGTAATTCGGCTTTGACGTCGGCGGCGCTCTTGTCTTTCGGCATTGCGTAGCGCTCGGGCCGCCGCGCCACGCGATCCGGATACCCGCGCACCACATCGATCGCGATCAACAGGCGGAAATCGCGCGCCGGCGTGGAGAAATCTTCCCAGGGGCCGCTGGTCGCGAAGATCGCCGGGCCGTCCGGCATGCTCGCCTCGCCGTGCCCGCTATTCTGGAACTTGCGCCCGTTTTCGACCGCCGTGACGCGGGTATTGACCTGCTCCTGGAGCGACGTGATCGCCTCCTTCAACGCCCGCAATGGATCGAGCGGCGCCGGCGACATCACTTCATCCATTCGATTGTAAAAGTCTTCGACCGCGAGCTTCGACTGTTCGAGCGAAAAATCGCCGTAATGCGGATTTTTGGCGATTTCGCCGTTAGTCAGCCGTCGCAAGTTGCCGCTTTCGTCGCGTACGATCGGCCGGAAGCGCTTGAACCCGGGGCTGCCGAGCGTGGGATCCTGCACGAACAAGAAATTGCCGCGCCAAAAACGCTTGCGCGTGACCGACCCGTCGGGCTCCGCGTCGACGGCGAGGAAGACGCCCGCCGCGCCGTCAGCCTGCGGCACGCGCCGCACCAGCATCAGAACGTGCCCGTACGGATCGGCGTATATGGTTCCCGGGCGCAGCGCACCTTGCGTCAGCCGCACGGTGTAGAAATCGGTGTTGTCGTCGCTCGCCAGCGTGCGTACGGCGCCGGACTGAACGGCGTCGCCGACGATCGGCAAATAACGGGCGAACGACGCCGCGAGACCCGATGGCTTCGCCACACCTTCGCTCGACCCGGCTTTTTGATTGGGTGAGGCGGGACGCGCGGCGTCAGGATTTTGAGTGCTGAACCACTGGTAGCACTTCGGCGGGTTGCCGCCGCCGCCGCGCGAGCACTTCGAATATCCGAACGGCAAGCCCATCTTGAATGCGAAATAGGCGCGCAGATAGTACACCATATCGGTGCAGTCGGGCTTAAGGGCCATCGGCACTTCGTCTTCGCCGAGGCCCAAAGAGTTGAACAGGACATTGCGCGATCGATCGCGCAGCACATTGTACAGCGCCGGCCACGACGGTTCCTTGTCGAGCGGCGCGTCGAACAGTTTTTCGATCCATGCAGAAAACAAGTTTTCCGTCGCGCGATTCCAGGAATTGCGCAACGGCCAGACGCTCCCCGGCGTCGCGCCCGGCGGCGGCGGCTTGACGTCGCGCACGGCGATTTCGCGTGTGATCTTGCTGCACTCGGGGGGAGCGTGGTCGCGCGTCAGCGCCACGTGCCAGGTTCCGGCGGCCGGCGCGGCGACCTCGGCGAACCAGAAATACGGCGGGCCGCCGAGGCGGTCGTGCGATTTCGCGGCAACGCTTCCATCGGGCGCGATCAGCGACAATTCGCCTTTGAGCGGCTTCTCCACGGCGAAGACGACGCGCAACGGCGCGCCCTTCCACGGCGCGAGCGGCGAGGGAAGGACCGCGACCTCGGCGGCGTCTTCGCAGATGCCGGATTGACCTTCAGCCCGCGCGCCCACTGCTGACAAAAGGACGACGAAAAATGCACCTGTCATCAGCGACAAAGCTGTCACAGCAGCAGTAAGCCGGCGTGCTCGAAACAATTGAGCCCCCATCCTGAAACGCTCCTTTGGCCGCAATTACGCAATATCGCGTAACGTCTTGACCGAATTATAGCAAAATCCCTCACCAAGCGAATGCGACGGTGCCATCATCGGCCTGGAACTCAACGTAAAAAGCCGACAGGCCGGTCGTTAGCAAAATGCAATGTTTGCTGTCCGCTGACAAGTTGACCGCGCCGCATTCGCGGCCAGAGTTGGAAAGCCCTTGCCGGAAGGGCCCGTCGTTCGGGTGAAAAGCGAACCACGCCCTTCACCCGCTCGCAAAACCGCGAGCTGCCGCTATCGTTTGATCAGGCGGATGATGAACAGAAGGATGCAGGCGCCGACGGTCGAGATGACAATCGCGCTGATCCAGAAATTCGCGATCATCGGCAGATGCAGCGTCCCCCACAGCCAGGTGCCGATGAAGGCGCCGATGATGCCGAGGATGATGTCGCCGATGATACCGAAGCCGCCGCCCATGATCTTGCCGGCCAGCCAACCGGCGACCAGGCCGATGACCAAAATGACGATGATACTGTTGGTTTCTAACATCATGATGCGAATCCTCCCCAGCGTGCCTCCGCGGACTTCCACACGCGGCGATGCTGCCGACAGCGGGCCACGGCCACAGGCATTCAACATCAAAGCCGCAAGCGCGTCGATTCGGTACAGAGGCTGGCGAATCGGTACAGAACCTGGCGAAACAAAATGTTGCGTTGCAACATAAATTGCGCCAGACTGTTCATAGCGCAGGGAGAGTCCAGATGCCGGCGGTCGCACAGGTGAGGGGCGTCGCTCCTCTCAAGGACCTTTATGACATCGGCGAGATTCCGCCGCTCGGACACGTGCCCGAGAAGATGCACGCCTGGGTCATCCGCAAGGACCGCCACGGGCCGCCTGACAAATCGTTCCAGCTCGAAGTAGTGCCGACCTGGCAGATCGGCGAGGACGAAGTGCTGCTGCTCGTGATGGCGGGCGGCGTCAACTACAACGGCGTCTGGGCGGGGCTCGGTCAGCCCGTCTCCACCCTCGACGTGCATAAGCATCCGTTTCACATCGCCGGCTCCGACGCCTCGGGCGTGGTCTGGGCGGTCGGCAGCAAGGTGCATCGCTGGAAGGTCGGCGACGAGGTCATCGTCCACTGCAATCAGGATGACGGCGACGACGAAGACTGCAACGGCGGCGATCCGTTGCTGTCGCCCTCGCAGCGCATCTGGGGTTACGAGACGCCGGATGGCTCGTTCGCGCAATTCTGCCGCGTGCAGTCGCGGCAATTGATGCACAAGCCGAACCATCTCTCCTGGGAAGAATCAGCTTGCTACACGCTTACTCTCGCCACCGCCTACCGCATGTTGTTCGGCCATTCGCCGCACACGCTCAAGCCGGGCGACAATGTGCTGGTATGGGGCGCCTCCGGCGGACTCGGCGTGTTCGGTCTGCAACTGGTGGCGGCCTCGGGCGCCAATGCGATCGCCGTCGTCTCCGACGCGTCGAAAACGGAATACGTTTTCAATCTGGGCGCCAAAGGCGTGATCAACCGCAAGGACTTCAAGTGCTGGGGCCAGATGCCGGCGGTCAACACTGACGAATACAACGCCTGGACCAAGGAGGCGCGCCGCTTCGGCAAGGCGATCTGGGACATCACCGGCAAGCGCGACGTCGACATCGTATTCGAACATCCGGGCGAGCAGACCTTCCCGGTGTCCTGCCTGGTGGTGAAACGCGGCGGCATGGTCGTGTTCTGCGCCGGCACCACCGGCTACAATCTCACCTTCGACGCGCGCTATGTCTGGATGCGCCAGAAGCGCATCCAGGGCTCGCACTTCGCGCATCTCAAGCAGGCCTCGCAGGCCAACCGTTTCGTGCTTGAGCAGCGCATCGATCCCTGCATGAGCGAGGTGTTCGCCTGGGACAGTATCCCGCTCGCGCACATGAAGATGTGGAAGAACCAGCACCCGCCCGGCAACATGGCGGTCATGGTCAACGCGCCGCGCCCGGGCCTTAAAACGCTGGAGGACGTGCAGGAAGCGGCGGGCGGCTAGTCCGCGCCAGCGGATTTTTGGCGCGGGGTGTCAACTGCTTTCGTCCGCAGCTGCGCGATGACCGAATTCAATTCGCCGCCATAAATGAAGATCGACGCACAGACATAAAGAAACACCAGCGCGATCATCGCCGACGCCAGGCCTGCGTACATCGACACGTAGGCGAACGTGTAATAGGCGAGGTAGCGGCCAAAGACGGCGCCGCTAATCAGCCAAAGCACTATCGTCGCGATAATGCCGGGCGCAACCTCGACAAAGCCGCGCCTTCCGGCCGGCAGCCAAAGATGCACGATCATTAACGCGACCACCAGCACCATCACCGCCACCGCAAAGCGGGCGAACGTGATCAGGTTGCTGAACGGTTCCAGCGTCGGCACATAGCGCAGCAATTTGTCCCAAATGACCGGCGCCAGCACCACCAGGAACGAGAACGCCAGAATCGCGACGGCACCCACCAGCACATAGCCGATCGACTCTAGCCGCGAGAGCCACCATGACCGTTTTTCATCCGCGTTATAGGCGCGGTTGAGCCCGACGCGCAGGCTTTCAACGCCGCTGGAAGCGAAATAAAGTGCGAATAGAATACCGAATGTAAGCACGTCGCCGCGGGTATCGGTCAGCACGCTGGTGACGTCGAACGCGATCGGGCCGGCGACTTCCTTGGGCCATGCTTCCAGCAGAATGCGCGCGGCCTCGTCGGCGAGTTCTTTCGAACCGAAGAAAAAGCCGGCCAGCGCGGTGACCACGATCAGAAACGGGAACAGCGCCATCAAGGTGGATAGCGCGATATGGCTCGCAATCGCCCAACCGTCGTCGGCGTTAAAATGCCGGAACGCGTCGGCCACGATCCGCATTGCCAATATGAAAATGCGCAAATGCTTGCCTCAAAACCCGCTCGCCCCCGCGGAAGCGGGGACCCAGATCGGGGCTATCTTAGCTGGATTTCCGCTAACGCGGGAATGAGCGGAATGAGCTTAGGCCGCCTGCACGTTGGTGAGGAATTGCCGCACTTCCGCCTCGAGATTCTCCGCCTCGGCAGCGACGGAATCGGCGAGGTCCTTGACGTCGGCGGCGGTCGCACGGGCATCGGTGGTGACGCCGGCGACCTTACTCATCGCCTCGGCGCCGCTGCGCGCCTCGCCGGAGGCGCGGCTGACGCCTTCCGCGATCGAGGCGACCGCGGAGTTCTGCTGATCGACGGTCGCTGCCACCATGGTGGTGATCGCCGACATTTCACGGATGATGGCGTTGACCTGCTCGATCGCACGTGCCGAATCGGCGGCCGCCGATTGGATCGAGCCGATCTGCTCGGCGATCTCCTCGGTCGCTTTCGCGGTTTGGCCGGCGAGCGATTTCACTTCCGAGGCGACCACCGCGAAACCCTTGCCGGATTCGCCGGCGCGCGCGGCCTCGATGGTGGCGTTGAGCGCGAGCAGGTTGGTTTGCCCGGCGATCGCCTGGATCAGGCCCACCACCTCGCCGATGCGGGTGGCGGCGCTGCCGAGTTCCGCCATTGTGGTGACCGTGCGCTGGGCTTCCGAAACCGCTCGTCCCGCCACGTCGGTTGATTTTGCGGCCTGCGAGGCGATCTCGCCGATCGACGCGGCCAATTCCTCGACCGAACCGGCAGCAGTGGTCACATTGTCGGACGCGGCGGCGACGCGTTGTTCGGCGGTGCGCGCATCGGCCGACATGGTGTCGGCGGCTTTGTTGAGATCGCTCGAGCTCATTTCGAGCTTCATGGACGCCCCGCGCAGCTTGCTCAGCGCGCTTTCGACCGAATGCTTGAATTGCGCGATGGTGGACGCAATCGTGTCGTTGCGCTGAACTTGCGTGCGGCTCGTCTCCGTTTGCGTGGCGGCAAGCTTTTCACGTTCGACCATATTGTCACGGAACACGATCACCGTGCGGGCCATCTCGCCGATTTCGTCGCGTGCGTCGGTGGCGGGAATGCGGGCGTTGGTGTCGCCGTCGGCGAGTTGCTGCATCACTCCGGCCAAGCCGTTGAGCGGGCGCGTGATGCTGAGCCCGATCATCCAGCTGAAGCCGACGCCGAACGCGACCATGGCGATGCTGACAGCGATTATTCCATTGCGCGTACGGTGTTGCGATACGGTCAGCCCGGCGGACGCTTCGCCCGCGGTCTTACGCGCCTGTTCGATGACTTCATCTGCACGCGGCAGCATGCTTTGGCTGTCGATATCGATCACCGCGCGCAGCGGATGCACGCGTTCGAAGCCGGAGACCCATCGCATGAAGGTGTCGGCGTAGGTTTTCACCTCTTGCTCGAGTGAATCCTTCATCTCGGGCGTGCCGTCGATCAGGGCGAACGTGTCGGTGAATTTCTTGTAGCCTGTAAAAAACTGTTGTTTGGTCAATACGTCTTGGTTGAGCCGGTATTCCGCGTCATGGTGGCGCATGATGAGCAGCGCCATCATCAATTTGCCGGCATCCGTCTCGGCCAGCCACGTCATGTTCTCGTTGATGATGCGTTCGACCGCGTTGCCTGCTTCGCGAAGATTGTTGCGCAATCCCGACTTTTCGTCGAAGCCGAGGGTCCTCTGCTCGCGCACCAATTCGGTGAAGGTCTCGCGCAACGCCATCACGTCCTTCTGGAGGGCCACGATATTTGCGGCGTGCCGGCGGTCGATCGAGGCCGCGATGGCGTCGAGACTCTGCAGTGCGAGCCCATGCTCTTGCTCGAAGCTTATCACCATGTTGTCGCTGGGGTTGGCGTTGAAGTCCTTCACGATGATTCGGATGGCGGCGATCGCGCTTTTGAAATCGCGGCTGGCGTCGGCAAGCCCGGCGGAACGTTTGACTGTTTCGAAGGCTGTGCCGACTTCGCGTTCGCTGGAGACGTAAGTGAGCCCGGTGGCGAGGAAACCGGCGACCGGGACCAGCGCCAGCACGATGATGCGGGTGCGCACCGAAATCGCGCTCAGCGGCCGGGTCAACCGGTTGAACGAAAACGACAGTTTTGCAAAGCGCATGGGCCGGTTCGGGGCTTGCCAGCAGCGCGGGGCGTCGCAGAGGTATCCCCGTGATCAAAGCGTGAAATGGTTAATTTTGTACCATTTGGTAACCCGGTGCCGCGGAAATGGACCGGAAACCGGCCATTTGCGTGCCTACTTTGCTTTTGTGCACTGCACGCGTAGTGTCTTTGTCGCAGCCGGCACACAGACATCGCCCGTACCCGAGGATTCCATGCCCGTCGCCGCCTCCCGCCCCGCCGCCGAACATGAGCTGGTCGAACTGAGCCGCGAGGCGACCGCCGCACTCGATGCTTTGCTGGCCGACGCTATCGCCAAAGTGCGCGAGCGGGTGGTCGTGGCAGAAAAGCCGGACGGCGGCCTGTTTGATCGCGAGCAGCGCGCCACCCATGGGCTGGCCTGGCTCGCCACTTATGTCGAGGCCGTGCGTCAGCTCGCCGCCTATACCGAACGCATGGTCGGCGCCGGCACGCTCGGCGAGACCGAGGATCACCTCGTTCGCATCGCGCTCGGCGAATATCTCGCCCAGATTGTCGGCGGCATTCCGATGAGCCAAGGTGAGTTGGTGCGGCCGAGCGATCTTGGACTTTCGGCGGCGCAGCTTGCCGTCCGCATCGACCGCAATATCGAAAGCTTGATCGCCGGCGGCAATACCGCTGAGCGGCGCGCCCGCTTGATCGAACTGATGCGCGCCAGCCACAACGCCACGGTCGGCGCGTGCGGCCTCGACGATACGCTGGAGTCGATTCGTGAGGAAATGCGCAAATTCGCCGATAGCGAGGTGATCGGCCACGCGCAAACCTGGCATCGCACCAACAGTTACATCCCGATGGAGGTCATCGGGCAGATGTCGGAGCTCGGCGTATTCGGCCTCACGATCCCGGAAACCTTCGGCGGCATGGGGCTCGGCAAGGAATCCATGTGCGTGGTGTCCGAGGAACTGGCGCGCGGCTATATCGGCGTCGGCTCGCTCGGCACGCGCTCAGAGATCGCCGCCGAGCTCATTCTTGGCGGGGGCACCGAGGAGCAGAAGGCGAAATGGCTGCCGAAGATCGCGTCGGGAGAAATCTTGCCGACGGCGGTTTTCACCGAGCCGAACACCGGTTCCGATCTCGCTTCGCTGAAGACTCGCGCGGTGCGCGAGGGCGACGTCTACAAGGTCTACGGCAACAAGACCTGGATCACGCATCCGGTGCGCGCCGATCTGATGACGCTTCTGGTGCGCACCAATCCAAAGGAAACCGGGCACCGCGGCCTGTCGATGCTGCTGGCTGAAAAACCGCGCGGCGACGACAGTAATCCCTTCCCGGCGCAGGGCATGAGCGGCACCGAAATCGAGGTGCTCGGCTATCGCGGAATGAAGGAATACGAGATCGCCTTCGACGGTTTCGAAGTAAAAACCGAAAACCTGCTCGGCGGCGTCGAGGGGTTGGGCTTTAAACAGCTGATGCAGACCTTCGAATCGGCGCGCATTCAGACAGCGGCGAGAGCGATTGGCGTGGCGCAGGCGGCGATGGAGCAGGCGCTCGGCTATGCGCAAGCCCGCGTGCAGTTTGGCGTCCCGATCATCAGCTTCCCGCGCGTCGCCGACAAGCTCGCTATGATGGCGGCGGAAATCATGACCGCGCGCCAGCTCACTTATTTCGCGGCGCGCGAAAAAGATTCCGGCCGCCGCTGCGATTTGGAAGCCGGCATGGCCAAGCTGTTGGCCGCGCGCATCGCCTGGGCCAACGCCGACAATGCGGTGCAGATCCACGGCGGCAACGGCTTCGCGCTGGAATTCCCAATCTCGCGTATCCTGTGCGACGCCCGCATTCTGAATATTTTCGAGGGCGCCGCCGAGATCCAGGCGCAGGTCATCGCCCGCCGGCTGCTCGACGGGACCAATTGACGCAGGCCTTCGCAACGAAATAGCGGGGTCAGGCGTTTGATCCAGAACAAGGCGCGCCCGTCGCGATTGTTCTAGCCTTTTACTTTGTTCAGGAGGTCCGCATGTCCGAATTATCAATCCACCATGACGAATGGGTTGTGGTCTGCGACGGCGCCAAGGCGCTGGTGCTGCAGAATACCGGCGACGCCAAATTTCCCAATCTCAAGATGCGCGAGGTCTATGAACAAAAGGACCTGCCGACGCATCTGCTGGGCGCCGATCGGCCCGGCCGTACTCATAGTTCTGCCGGCTCCGGCAGTAGCGCGGTCACGCAAACCGATTGGCATAATCAGGCCGAACAGGCATTCCTGACCCAGCTTGCCGAAAAGCTCGATGCTGCAGTTACCGCCGGCAAAATGAAGTCGATCATATTGGCCGCATCGCCGCGCGCGCTCGGCATGATCCGTCCGGCCTATTCGCATGCGCTGCGCGCCGCGGTGCGCGCCGAGGTAGACAAGGACCTCGTCAAGCTGCCGATCCACGAGATCGAGAAGCACTTGAACGCCGCCTGAGGCCGCCCGAGCTCTCTCGATTAAGGCTGGTCCGCCGCAATTGCGATGCTATGTTCGCCAGGGATGCTTTCGCCGAGGCTTGCGGATGAATCGGTTTTGCGGACAGTGCATGCGCGGCGGCGTTTGGGTCGTGGCCGCCGCCCTGCTAGTGGCGATGTTAGCTTCGGTCGGCGCGCAGCCGGCCAAGTCGCCATCGGCCGCGAAACCGGCGGCGCCCGCGCAGCCGGGGAACACCATCGACAATCCGATGGCGGTGCCCAGCTTCTGGGATCCGCGCCGGCGGCCGGAACGGCCGGACCTGTCGCGCATCAGCATCATCCGCTTCCTCACCGAAACCGATTATCCGCCGTTCAACTATGCCGGACCGGATGGCACGCCCGCCGGCTTCAACGTCGATCTGGCGCGGCTGATCTGTGAGGAAATCAAAGTCGCCTGCACGGTGCAGATGCGCCGCTTCGACACGCTGGTCGCCTCCTTGAACAGCAACAATGGCGATGCGGTGATCGCTTCCATCGCCGAGACGCCGGATATGCGCCGCCAAGTCGATTTCAGCGATCCTTATTACCGCACGCCGGCGCGCTTCGTGTCGCGCCGCGACCTCAACAGCGACGACGTGCGCCCCGAGGCACTGGAAGGCAGGAAGATCGCGGTGGTCGCCGGCACCGCGCACGAAGCCTATTTGAAGACCCTATTCACCGAAGCCGAGCTGCATCCTTACCCTAACGCGGAAGCCGCGCGCGACGCGTTGCAACGGGGCGAAGTCGATCTGCTGTTCGGCGATGGCATCGCGCTGGCATTCTGGCTCAACGGCACCGATTCCGGCGGCTGCTGCGAATTCCGCGGCGGACCATACATGGAGAGCCGCTTCTTCGGCGAGGGCGTCGGTATCGCGGTTCGCCGCGGCAACGACGTGCTGAGGCAGGCGTTCAACTGGGCGCTGTTCCAGCTGTGGGAGAAGGGCCGCTTCACCGACCTGTGGCTGCGCTATTTCCCGATCAGCCCGTTTTGAGCCATACCGGCACGTCAGCGGTTGCCTTGCGCAAGGGCGTCGAAATCGATGGCGATCGAATAGACATCTTCACCGTGATAGATGAAATCGCGGTCGAGCTGCGAGATGCATTGCAGGAACGGCCGCGAGGTTTTCGCTTTGGGCAGCAGCCAATCGTGCAACTCGACGATGATGAGCGGGCTGCGTGCGACCCATGCCGTGTTACCGGAAAACAAATCGGCTTCGGCGCCCTCGATGTCGATCTTGACGATAAACGGATAGGTCGCGGCCGTGTGCGCCTGGAAGATGTTGTTGATCGTGATACGCGGTACTGCGCCGGTTGCGGTATCGTCGTCGGCGACCGGTTGGGTCCGATAGGCCCAGGGGCCGCGGCCCGGATCGACGACGCGGGCGCGTCCGGCGGTGGAGGAGACGGCCGCGTTGATCGTTTCCACGCCGAGGCCCTCGACGTTCCTGCACAGGAGCTGGAAATTTTCCTGATCGGGTTCGATGGCGACAATGCGCGCGCCGGGCATTTTGGCCGCGAAGTAAATAGACGCCGCCCCGATATTGGCGCCGGAATCCACGACCAGAGACTTGCGTCCGGATG
This sequence comes from uncultured Alphaproteobacteria bacterium, assembly GCA_963778745.1. Classification (GTDB taxonomy): domain Bacteria; phylum Pseudomonadota; class Alphaproteobacteria; order Rhizobiales; family Xanthobacteraceae; genus Pseudolabrys. The sequence continues at coordinate 88,735 of CAVZVP010000018.1, forward strand.
CCTCCGCGCGCTTGGCATAGTCCATCAGGTCGGCCGAGCGGGCGATATGGCCCAAATCGTATTGTTGCCTGCCCAAGATTGCCGCGATAACGGCTTCGTCGGAAGAATCTTTGCGGTAATGCAGTTGGCGCGTCGCCGTTCCAAATGCATAGCTATGGGACGCATAGGTCGTCATGCGATCAACGGGGCCCGGTTGCGTACGGCTGGCAGTGTGGTCTCGATCCGGGCCGCAGCGCAAGCGCGCCGCGCTTTCGGTTTGACGGGCACGGGTCGGCTGCGTAGGTTCCGCGCCCGGAGAGACCGCTGATGTCCGTGATTGAAACTGCCGCATCGTTGCGCGACCTGGCCGAGCAATCGAGCGCCTGGCCGTTCGAGGAAGCGCGCAAGATCGTCGCGCGGCTGAAGAAGAATCCCAAGGACGAGGTGATTTTCGAGACCGGCTACGGCCCGTCCGGGCTGCCGCATATCGGCACCTTCGGCGAGGTCGCGCGCACCACCATGGTGCGCCACGCCTTCCGTGTGCTCACTGACGACAAAGTGAAGACGCGGCTAATTGCCTTTTCCGACGATATGGACGGACTGCGCAAGGTGCCGGACAACGTACCGAACAAGGACATGCTCGAGCAGCACCTCGGCAAGCCGCTGACCAAGGTGCCCGACCCGTTCGGCACCCATCCGAGCTTCGGCGAACACAACAACGCACGCCTGCGCGCCTTCCTCGATCATTTCGGCTTCGAATACGAATTCCTGTCTTCGACGCAGTGCTACACCTCCGGCCGCTTCGACGCCGCGCTGCTCAAGGTGCTGGAACGCTTCGACAAGGTGATGGCGATCATGCTGCCGTCGCTGCGCGAAGAGCGGGCAGGGACCTATTCGCCGTTCTTGCCCATCGATTTGCGCACCGGCGTGGTGTTGCAAGTGCCGGTGCTGGCGCATGACGCTCAGCGCGGCACGATCACCTACGAAGAGCCGGAGACGCAGGAGCGCTTCACGGTCCCGGTCACCGGCGGGCGCTGCAAGCTGCAGTGGAAGCCGGACTGGGCGATGCGCTGGGTGGCGCTCGGCGTCGACTACGAAATGGCCGGCAAGGACCTGATCGAATCGGTGAAACTGTCGGGCGAGATCTGCCGCGCGCTCGGCGGCGCGCCGCCGGAAGGCTTCAACTACGAACTTTTCCTCGACGAGAACGGGCAGAAGATATCCAAGTCGAAGGGCAACGGCCTCACCATCGACGAATGGCTGCGCTATGCCAGCCCGGAAAGCCTGTCGTGTTTCATGTATCGCGAGCCGAGAGCGGCCAAGCGGCTTTATTTCGACGTCATCCCGCGCACCGTCGATGACTATCAGCAATTTCTCGACGGCTATCAGCGCCAGGACTTGAAGCAGCAGCTGTCGAATCCGGTCTGGCACATCCATTCCGGCAATCCGCCCAAGGCCAAGATGCCGGTCACGTTCACGATGCTGCTCACGCTGGTGTCGTCCTCCAACGCGGAAAACGCCGAGACGCTGTGGGGCTTCATCGGCCGCTACCGGCCGGGCGTGACGGCGCAGACGCATCCCAAGCTTAAAGCCATGGTGGAATATGCCATCCACTATTTCCGCGACTTCGTGCAGCCCGGCAAGAAATTCCGCCAGCCGACCGAGGTCGAGCGCAAGGCGCTGACCGATTTGCGCGACGCGCTGTCGAATTTGACGGCGCAAGCTTCGGCCGAGGAAATCCAGGACGTCGTTTACGAGGTCGGGCGGCGCGAGCCGTTCCTCGATCAGAAGAAGAAGGCCAAAGACGGCAAGCCCGGCGTCTCGCTTGACTGGTTCAACATGCTCTACCAGGTGCTGCTCGGCCAGGAGAAAGGCCCGCGCTTCAGCTCCTTCGTCGCGGTCTACGGCCTGCAGAATACCGTCGACATGATCGACGGCGCGCTGGCGAGGAGTGCATAACTTTTAATCCCTCCCCGGAAGGGCAGGGATAAGAAATCAAGCAAACATCTCCACCTTGCCGTCGAGCGCCATCAGGCCGAGCTCGACCGCGAGCTTGGGCTGCCGCTCGACGACCTGCTTGCGGAATTCCATCAACGCGGCCTTGTGCGTTTCGGTCTCGATTTGCGGATTGGCGACTTTCGCCTCGCCATAGGCGATCTTGGCCGCGCCGCAGTCGCGGTGATTTATCGCGATGACTTTTGGAATGTGATGCAGGTCGATCGATGTCGCGAGGTTGTCCCAGAACGCCGGTTCCCAGGTTTTGAACACTGGCGCCACCACGCCGATCGAGGCGCCGGCAAAGGTGAACTGGCTGTACTTGCCGATCATGCCGCGGCTCTTCATGTAATTGAACGTCGGCTCGGGAAAGCGCGGATCGATACAGGTAAGCAGCATGGCGTCGTAATTTCCTTCCGCGCCGAAGGCGAGCGACGGAAACGCCGCCAGCATGCCGGCGCCGGCCGTCAGATGAAGGAAACGCCGGCGGTCGAAACGCGCGCGCAGCATATCGCCGCAACATGCGCAGGCAGCCGGATGGATGGTGGTGTCTTGGGACATGAAATGCTCCGTGCTGGTGTTCGGAACGGCGAGCTTAGTTCGAGCGCGCGGGCGCTGCCAGCTGCGCTGAGGCGTAATGATACTACTGGCTCGCCCAGACGATGCGCGCAACCCACACCACGTCGGACATCGGCAAAGTGCGGTCACGGTGCTCGGAATTGAGCGATTTGAGCTCGATGTGCTTCGAGTTCTTGCGCTTGAGCTCCTTGGCCATCACCTCGCCGTCCTTGGTCTTGACTACGACGCGGTCGCCTTTGCGCACCGGCGCTGCCGGCGAGACCACGATGACGTCGCCGTCGCGGTAGGTCGGCTTCATCGAGTCGCCGGAGATTTCCAGCGCATAGGCATGCTCGTCGGTGACCGAAGGGAAGGCGATTTCTTCCCAGCCTTTGCCGACCGGGAAGCCGCCGTCGTCGAAATAGCCGCCGGCGCCGGCTTCGGCGAAGCCGATCAGCGGCACGTTCGATATCGCCACTTTGCCGCTATCGGTGATCAGGTTGACGAAGGTGTCGACCTTGGTGCCGGTAGCTTGCAGCGCCTTGGCCACCGACTCGGTGGACGGCCAGCGCGGCCGGCCTTCCGGCGTGATGCGCTTGGACTTGTTGAAGGTGGTCGGGTCGAGGCCCGCCTTCTTGGCGAGACCAGAGGCTGTCAGCTTGGCGCGAGCGGCTAGCCGGTCGATCGCATTCCAGATCTGGTTATGTGTCAAAGACATGAAGTGCGGGCTCGGATGAGACTGTAGTCCAAGTTATAGGAATTATAGCCTTGAGTCGCCCCCCTCCCGCAACAGTTTCCTTGGCCGCCGCCTTGAACAAGCCTTACCCCCGCCGATAGGGTCGAACTCATGGTGATCCGCTTCTTCGACCGGCTGTCCCGCCCGCTGATGCGGGCCCTCGACCCGGAGGACGCGCATAGCTTGGCGATCAAGGCCTTGCGCTATATGCCGCTGGCGCGGCCGGCCGCCGACGCCTTCGAGCTGGGCGTGCGCGCCCTCGGTCTCAATTTCCCCAATCCGGTCGGGATCGCGGCCGGCTTCGACAAGAACGCGCAAGTCCCCGACGCGCTGTTGCGGCTGGGTTTCGGCTTCGTCGAGGTCGGCACGGTCACCCCGCTGCCGCAAGCCGGCAATCCGCGCCCACGGCTGTTCCGGCTCGAATCCGACGAAGGCGTGATCAACCGCCTCGGCTTCAACAACGAGGGCGCCGCCGCGATGCTCAAGCGGCTCGCGGCGCGCGCCAACGAGGGCGGCATCGTCGGCGTCAATATCGGCGCCAACCGCGACAGCGCCGACCGCAGCGGCGACTATGCGCGGCTGGTCGAGAGCTTTGCGGCGGTCGCCAGCTATTTCACCGTCAACGTTTCCTCCCCTAATACACCCGGCTTGCGCGATTTGCAGCAGGCCAAGGCGCTCGACGATCTGCTCGCCCGCGTGCTCGATGCGCGCGAACAGGTGCGCCCGCGCGTCGGGCCGGTGCCGGTGCTGGTCAAGATCGCACCCGATCTCACGCTGTCCGCTCTCGACGACACGGTCGGCATCGCGCGCAAGCACCGGGTCGACGGCATGGTCGTCGGCAACACCACGATCGCGCGCCCAGGCTCGCTGCGCGAGCGCGACAAGGCCAAGGAGATGGGCGGGCTCTCGGGGCGTCCGTTGTTCAAGCTATCGACCCGCATGCTGGCGGAGACCTTCGTGCGCGCCGAGGGAGTTTTCCCGCTGATCGGCGCTGGCGGCGTCGACTCCGGCCCCACGGCCATCGCCAAGATCAAGGCCGGCGCGACGCTGGTGCAGCTCTACACCGGGCTGGTCTACCGCGGCATCGGCGTGGTGTCGGAGATCAAGGCCGACCTGCTGGCGGCGCTCAAGCGCGGCCACCGCAATTCGCTCACCTCAATCGTCGGCTCGGACGCGGCCGATATGACGGCGGAAAGTTGGCCGAGCTAGTGCCCGCGCGGTGTGTTGACCACGCGCATGATGATCCAGATCGGGATCACGATCACGGCGCCGAGCAGGAAATAGCGCCACAGCCAGCGGAATGCGTCGAAGCCCATATTCCAGATCGAACGAATCAGCCGCTCGACGCTGCTGATGATGTCGAACGGGTCTAAGCCTAGCGCCGCCAGCACGACGCCGACCAGGATCGACACCAGCACCAGGCGTCCCAACACCGCCAGCGGCGAACCGCCGAAAACCTTGGTCATGGTGTCGTTGGACATGGGCGCCTCTTTTGGAGTGATCTGATCCTGGGTCATGATGGCAGCCTATCACATTGGTGCACGCCACTGTCAGATATGCATTAGAATCAGAATCGCGCAATGGAACCCGCAACCGCCTTCGACCGGACCAAAGCCGCCCCGCTGCTGCCGGACCTGTTCGTCCGCTGGTTCGCCGGGCGCGGCTGGACGCCACGCCCGCACCAGTTCGAATTGCTGGCGAAGGCGCGAGACGGGCGCTCTGTGCTGCTGATCGCGCCGACCGGCGGCGGCAAAACGCTGGCCGGCTTCTTGCCAACGCTGGTGGAGCTTTATGAAAAACAGAATGCGAAAAAAAGTTTGCAGCAGGCACAGCGTATTCGCCTCCCCCCGCGAAGCGGCGGGGAGGGGTTAGGGGTGGGGGGCGTTTCCAATCGCGCCGCTGCTCCCCCCAACCCCGACCCCTCCCCACCACTCGCTTCGGTCGCGGGGGGAGGGGAGCAACGTGCATCGCTGGTCTCGACCGGCCGCGGTTTGCGGCAGGCGCAAGGCCTGCACACGCTCTATATCTCGCCGTTGAAGGCGCTGGCGGTCGACATCGCGCGCAACCTGGAAATTCCGGCGCGCGAGATGGGCCTCAATGTGCGGCTGGAGACGCGTACCGGCGACACACCGGCCTCCAAGCGGGCACGCCAGCGCCGCTATCCGCCCGACATTTTGCTGATGACCCCGGAACAGCTCGCACTGCTGCTTGCTTCGGCCGATGCGCCCTATCTATTCGGCACACTCAAGCGCGTGGTGCTCGATGAATTGCATTCGCTGGTGACGTCCAAGCGCGGCGACTTGCTGTCGCTCGGTATGGCGCGGCTTTTCAAGCTGGCGCCGCAAATCACCACCGTTGGCCTGTCCGCCACCGTGGCCGAACCAGACGATCTCGCCCGCTTCTTGGTGCCGCAGCCGGTGGACGGCCAAACGCGCGCCGACTTAGTGCTGGCGCAAGCCGGCGCGCAGCCACAGGTCACCATGCTCGATACGCAAGAGCACTTGCCCTGGGCCGGACATTCGGCGCGTCATGCGCTCGGCGAAATCTACGCGCTGATCAAACGCCACAAGACCACGCTGGTGTTCGTCAACACCCGCAGCCAGGCCGAATTTTTGTTCCAGGAACTCTGGGGCGCCAATGACGACAATCTGGCCATCGCGTTGCATCACGGTTCGCTCGACGTCGCCCAACGCCGCAAGGTCGAGGACGCCATGGTGGCCGGAAAGTTGCGCGCGGTGGTGTGCACGTCTTCGTTGGACCTTGGCGTCGACTGGGGCGACGTCGATCTGGTGATCAATATCGGCGCGCCTAAGGGCGCTTCGCGGCTTCTTCAAAGAATCGGGCGCTCCAATCACCGGTTGGACGAGCCCTCGCAAGCCGTGCTGGTGCCGGCCAACCGTTTCGAGGTGCTGGAATGCCGCGCCGCCATCGACGCGGTGGCGGAAAACGCGCAGGACACGCCTCCTTTGCGCACCGGCGCGCTGGACGTGCTGGCGCAGCATATTCTCGGTCGCGCGGTCGGCGCGCCGTTCCTCGCCGACGAGCTTTATGCCGAAGTGAGTGCCGCCGCGCCTTACGGGGCGCTCTCGCGCGCTGATTTCGACGCCGCGGTCGATTTCGTCGCCACCGGCGGCTACGCGCTGAAGGCCTACGAGCGCTTCGCGAAAATCCGACAGGGTAAGGATGGCCGCTGGCGCATCACCCACCCGCGCGTGGCGCAGCGCTACCGAATGAATGTCGGCACCATCGTCGAAGCCGACATGCTGAAGGTGCGGCTGGTGCGCTCGCGCGCAAGCGGCGCCTTCATTCCGCGCGGCGGACGGCTGCTCGGCGAGGTCGAGGAATATTTCATCGAGACGCTCAGCCAAGGCGACACCTTCGTGTTCGCCGGTGAAATCCTCAAATACGAGGCGCTGGCCGAAGACGAAGTCTATGTCTCGCGTTCGTCCGCCACCGATCCGAAAGTTCCGGCCTACGAAGGCGGCAAGTTTCCGCTATCGACATATTTGGCCGCGCGCGTGCGTGCGATCCTCGCCAATAGCCGCGCTTGGCGCGCGCTTCCTGAACAGGTGCGCGAGTGGCTAGAGATCCAGCAATGGCGCTCGCTGCTGCCCAAACCCGGCGATCTGCTGGTGGAAACCTTCCCGCGCGCCGCCAAACATTACCTGGTTTGCTATCCATTTGAAGGCAGGCTTGCGCACCAGACGCTCGGTATGCTGCTCACGCGCCGGCTCGAGCGCGCCGGACAAAGGCCGCTCGGTTTTGTCGCCAACGAATATGCATTGGCGGTGTGGGGCCTGGGCGATTTGGGCTTGCGGATTTCGCGCGACGAGCTCTCGCTCGCCCAATTGTTCGACCAAGACATGCTGGGCGACGACCTGGAAGCCTGGCTCGCCAAATCGGCGCTGATGAAGCGCACGTTCCGCAGTTGCGCTATTATCGCCGGGCTGATCGAGCGGCGCTTTCCGGGCGAGGAGAAGTCGCGCCGCCAGCTCACCATCTCCACCGATCTGGTCTATGACGTGCTGCGCAAGCACCAAGCCGATCATTTGCTGCTGCGGGCGGCGCGCGCCGATGCCGCCACCGGGCTGCTTGACATCAAGCGGCTCGGCGAAATGCTATCGCGCATCAAGGGCCGAATCGTCCATAAAGCGCTCGACCATGTCTCACCGCTGGCGGTTCCGGTGATGCTGGAGATCGGGCGCGAGACGGTCTATGGCGAGGCGGCCGATGCGCTGCTGGCGGAAGCCGCCGACGAGCTGGTGAAGGAGGCGATGAAGTGACTTTGGCGGCACGCAGCGCGGCGCCGAACCGGAACGAAGGCATCGCCGTCGCTGGCGTCGGCTTGATCGCAGATCCGGATGGCGCGCTCTATTGGCCCGAGCAAAGCCTGCTCGCCGTCGCCGACCTGCATCTGGAAAAAGGGTCGAGCTTCGCCGCGCGCGGGCAGTTGCTGCCGCCTTACGACACGGCGGCAACGCTCGCCCGCCTCGCCCGCCTGATCGCGCGTTATGCGCCGCGCTGCGTGGTTGCGCTGGGCGACAGCTTCCATGATGGCGGCGGTCCGGCGCGGCTCTCGCGCGACGACCGCGAATCCTTAAGCGCGTTGCAGCGCGGCCGCGACTGGATCTGGATCATGGGCAATCACGATCCCGAACCGGCGGCGAATGTCGCCGGCAAATTCAACGATACACTCACGATCGGTGCGCTTACGTTCCGCCATCTGCCGACCGGCGCCGCCGGCGAAATTGCCGGTCATCTTCACCCCGTCGCGCGCATCGCTCAACGCGGCCGCGCCGTCAGCCGCCGTTGCTTCGCAGCGGACGCAACGCGCATGGTGATGCCGGCCTTCGGCGCCTTCACCGGCGGGCTCAACGTGCGCGACGCCGCCTTCGCCGACCTGTTCGGCACGCTCAAATTTACCGCGCACATGCTAGGCGAGGGCCGGCTCTACGCCTTCGCCGCCAAGCGTTGCCTGCCGGACTAATCCTTCTTAAACACCACGCTGGCGAACCAGCCGGTCAGCAGCGCCATTAGCGTGGTCACGAAGCCATAAAGCAGTCCGTAATCGTGCGCCGCGTCGGCGACATATTGCTCGAAGCCGGTCTTAACCACTTCCAGCGCGGTGTTGGCGCGCGCGACCATTCGGCCGCCGGCGAACAGCTTGACGTCGACTGCATAATTGCCAACGGGCACAGCGGCGGGCATGGGTATCGCGGTTCTGAACACGGTCGGCGTGAGGAAAGTCACCGCTGTTTGGAGCTCGCTGTACAGGCCCTGCTGATTCTCCAGCCGAACGAACGCGACACGAAACGGATCGTCGCGCACGGTATCGGCTATGTCGGGACCGACGCGTTGGGGTAGCAGGAAATTGTTCAGCCCGATCTGCAATCGCCGCAGGGTATCCAGATTGGCGATGTCGGCGACCGGGCGGTTGCTGAGGACTGCGAGATAGGCCGGTACGCGCACGAATTCGCGCGAGTCGACATTGACCCAGATACCGAGCACGCGCTGTTTGCGCCGGGTGCGCAGAGTCTCGCGCGGTCCGGTGACGGTAACGACGAGGTCATAAGGCGGGCGCAGCGTGCTAATGCCGGAATCTGGCTCGATGGTGCCGAACAGCACTATGTTCTCGCCGACGAAATTCGAGGTGATCGCCACGCTTTGGTTCGACAGCGAAACGACCAGCCGCTCGGCAGCCGCGGGTTTGGTGCCGAAAGCCAATAGGACGACCATAAGTGCGGATGCGATGCGGTGCATCAGCCGTTCCTAATGTGGCGAATGGAATACAAGTCGTCGGGCTGCACCACCAACTCGTAGGCGAAGCGTAGCCCGACTGCGAACACCAGCAGACCTAGCAACAAGCGCAACCGTTCGCCGCGCATCTGTTGTCCCGTGCGCGCGCCGAATTGCGCGCCGACCACGCCGCCGACCATCAGGATCAGGGCCAGCACCGCGTCGACCAGATGGTTGGTGACCGCATGCATCACCGTCGCCGAAGCCATGGTAATGAGAGTGAGCACCATCGAGGTGCCGATCACTGTCGCGGTCGGAACGCGCAGGAAATAGATCAGCATCGGCACCAGCAGGAAGCCGCCGCCGATGCCCATGATGGCGCCGACAAAGCCGATAATGAATCCGATCGCCCAGACCGGTATCGCCGACACGTAGATTTTCGAACGCTTGAAACGCAGCTTGAACGGCAAGCCGTGCAGCCAGGTGTGGCTGCCCGGCCGGCGGACAGTAGCCGGCAGGCCGTGGCGCGCGCGCACCACCGCACGGACGCTTTCGTAGATCATCAGGCCGCCGACGATCGTGAGCAGCGTCACATAAGAGAGGCCGATCACCAGGTCGAGTTGGTCGAGTGCGCGCAAGGTCGTGAACAGCCAGACGCCGGTCGCGGTCCCCAGGATGCCGCCGCCGAGCAGCATCAGCGCGAGCGCGAGGTCGAGCGCGCGTCGGTTCCAGTAATTAATCGCGCCGGAAAACGAGGAGGCGGCGATGTGGCTCGTCACACTCGCCACCGCCACCGCGGGCGATACGCCGATGAAGATCAACAGCGGCGTCATCAAGAAACCGCCGCCGATGCCGAACATGCCGGAGATGAAGCCGACCGCTAAACCCATCCCCAGCACGAGGAAGATGTTCACGGGCATGTCGGCGATCGGAAGATAAATCTGCAAGGGGCGTCGTCCAGCGTTCGCGGCCAATGCACTGCTGACCGGTCCGCGCCGGCGGGAGGCTCACCTTGCGGTCAACATCACGTCTTGCGGGTCCGGTAGCGACTCTGGGCCATCGGTCAGGGCGATCTTAGCGATGAACGAGCCTGCGATCACGCTTTTGCGCGGTCGGGCGGGCTTGTTCACCGTTTTCCCGCCTCGAAGGTGCCAAGCGCCAGGGGCCCGGCCACCCGCGGCTTGGCATGCGGCGGCGCGCCGGTGGCGGCGTCCCAGCCGCCCGGAGGCGCTCGAACGACACTGGCGTCTTGCGGCTGCGGTTCGGCCGCGAAGCTTTTTACCGTTTGCTGGGCCGCGGCCAGCGCGGCAGCGTCCAGGCCGGCTGCCACCTCGTCGCGCTTCTTGGCGGCCTCCTCGTCTCCTTGGACGGCCGCAAGCGCGAACCATTTATAGGCGTCGGCAAAGTTCTTCTCAGTGCCGAAGCCGCGCGCGCACAGGACGCCGAGATTGAACTGGCTGTCGGCAACGCCCTGCAGAGCGGCCTTGCGGAACCATCGCACGGCGTTGTCGTAATCGGGCTTGCCGTCAATGCCTTCGGCATAGAGCACGGCGAGATTATGCATCGCCTTGTTGTTGCCCTTGTTGGCGGCGGCCAGGTACAGCCGGCGGGCCTGGGCAAGGTCCTTCTTCACGCCAATGCCCTTTTCCAAAAGGCTGGCATAGCGGAATTGCGCCGGCGCCAGGCCTTTGCTGGCCGCGCGTTCGTACCAGCGGGCCGCCTCATCCATGTTGACCGGCACGCCGCGTCCCTCGGCGAAGCGCACGGCCACCTCGTAGGCGGCGGCGCTATCGCCGGCGATGGCTGAACTGCGCAACTTTGGTCCACCGATGGCGTCCGGCAGCCTGTCGGCGGATTGCTGGCTTGGCGGTGGTGATGGGGGCACTGGCCGCGGCGCTTGGCCAGTGCCGACCGGGCGGGAGATCGATCCAGTGACGTCGCTCGGCGATCCGAGCATCGGCGGCGCGAACAGCGACGGCATCGCTTCCGTGGGCTGGTTTGGCGGCGTGGTTGCGACCTCAGGGCTGCGCGGAGGCGACGCGAGCGGCCCTACCGCCGGCACGTCCGGTGGCTTGAGCGGTTTGGCGGCAATGCCGGCCGTCGTTTCGGGCGTGGCGCTGGGCACCGTCGCCTCAGTGGTCTCGGTATCCGTATCGGGGGCTTGCGCGGTCTTAGTTGTGGAACCACTGAGATTGAACACGTTGCCGACGATCTGAACCGATCCGACGACGATCGCGATAACGCTGGCCGCAAGGAAAAGCGATTTGACCCGCTTCAACATCTTGTCGCGCAGCGATGGAGTTCCGGACTCGTGCGCATCGTCGGCCTCCGGGCGCGGCACGCGGCCGTTCGGTTGCTGCCCCGCTGCCTGGGCGGCGCGGCGGGCTGCGGCGATGAAGCTCGACTGGCCGCCAGGTGCGGCGGCGGGCCGCGTACCGCCGAGTGCGGCTTCCGAAGCGGCAATGCGCGCGGCCGGATTGGCTTGTGGAGGCGGCGGCCCGGAGCCGGGTTCGAGCGGCTGATCGGCTGACAAATCGAATCCGATCGGTGACTGGGCGGCCGGCGCCATGCGCTGGAGGGTCGGCGGCGGGGCTGCGGCTGCCGGCATCGGCGCGTCGGGAACATCACTGACCGTGTGGACCACGCCATTGCCCGCCGGCTGATTGAACGCGCCGCCGCTCTCGGGCGTGCCGCGCGGACGTGTGCCGTCGCGAATATTCTCTTCGATGGTGGCGAGGCGGTCGACGACGTGGCCGAGCGTGCCATGCACCGCTTCCAGCGCATCTTGGGTGCGGGCGATATCGTGCTTGAGGCCGTCGGCCTCGGGCGAGCCTTGCGCGCGTAATCCGCTGGCGTCCTTATTCGCTCGCATATCTTCGACATGGACCAAAAGGTCGGCCAGGCCGCGCTCGATCCCTTCCAGATGGCTGAGGCGGGAATCGGATACGTCCAACTTCTCCACCAATTTGACGATGCGATCCTCGAGATGGCCTAAAGCATCGCTGTTGCCGTGCGATCTCTGAATCTGGTCGATCGAGTCGATCGAATTGGCGAGCGACTCCACCAGTGCTTCCAGCCGCGGCGGCACCGCGGCGCTATTTTGCGTGCGCTCGGTCAGCGCGTCCGAAAGCAGCGCCATACGATGCTCGATATGGCTGAGCGCGTCGCCGCCGCTCCCGACGCCGGCCATGTGTTCGATCTTCTCGCTCAGCACCTGCACCTGGGTGGCGAGCCCCCCTACGGTCTCGTTGGAGGCCACATGATTGCCCATCTCGCGCAACGTAATGATGGCGCTTTCGAGCTGCGCCAGTGTCGCGGGATCTTTCTGCGCGATGATGAGATCGATCTTGCGCGCGACGCCGGCCACTGCGTCGGTGAAGCCGATCAGGTTTTCCGCCGGCATCAGACCGTGAAGCGCGTCACGCACTTCGGCAAGTCCGTGCTCTATGCCGCCGATCGCGTCGGCGGCGACACCGGCTTGGCGGCCTTCAGCGATGCGCCGGTCGAGGCTTTGGATTTGCTTTTCGATGGCCTCGAGGGCATGGCGCGGCGTGGCGTCGTTGAGCGTGCGTCCGATTTCGCCGAGCTCCTCGCGCAGGGCACTGATCGCATTTTCGACGCCCGGCATACGCAGCGTTTCGATGAGATCGGTGATGTTGCGGAGCTGATCTTCCAGGCCCGACAGGTCTTGTGTCGGCAGCGGTGCGGGTTCAGGGGTCGCCATGACCGCTTGCGGCTGCTGCTGCTGCGGCGCCGGCGCGGCATAGCCATTGAGCATTCGCTGACGCGCCGCGATTTCGGCTATTGCGCGGTCGAGATCGGGCGGCAACCGCAGGCTCGGCATCTGCGGGGGCGGCGATAGGCCCGCGCGCGGATCGAGCTCGTTGCGGATCTGTTTCGGCGCGTAGGCCACGGGCCGTGCGGACGCGACTGGTTCGAGGCGCCGCGGCGCGTCGTCGCGACGATGGTTCACCGCGGCGAAAGCGCCGCTATGAAAATTATCGTCGGCCAGCGGAGGCGATTGCACGCCCGCTTGCTCGGCTTGCAGGATGATCACGGAGTTGAGCCAATCGGTCAGCGACATGCCCGACCGGCGCGCCGCCTCTTTGGCGGTTTTGCGCGTTTCCGGCCGTATCCCATTCAGACTCCACGGCACGCCAAATTTCATTAGCTCGCACCCACGTTCGAGGTGGAGGCGAAGGAGCCTTGTGGGCTCCCCGTGGAACCGGCACGCGTTAACAACGGGTGGATACGGGCGCGGTTCGCAGTCCTCTACCCGACTTTTTGCCGGTGACGGTAAACACCGGGTTAAGGATCGGGCGGAAGTGGCGGAATTTGCCTGCGGTTTTGGCCGTCTGTGGTGCCCGGCCGTGGCTTAACGCGGCTGTAAGCCGGATACGCGATGATCTTGTCGCAGCCGCCCGCGCGGTTGGGATAGTCACGGCCGTTCTTGCACCGGTCGCAATCAAGCAATAGTTAACGAGTCGTTAACGGCGCGCGCTGGACGCCGGGAGGGATAGATGCCGACCTACAAGGCCCCCGTGGACGATGCATTATTCCTGCTGAACGACGTCTTCCACCTCGATCGCTACGGCAATCTCCCCGGCTTCGGCGATGCTTCGCCCGACGTGGTGGAAGCCGTGCTGCGCGAGGCGGCCAAGTTCAGCGAAGAAGTCCTCACCCCGCTCAATCGCGTCGGCGACAAGGAAGGCTGCAAGCTTAACGCCGATGGCAGCGTCAGCACGCCGACCGGCTTCAAGGATGCCTTCAAGCAACTGGTCGAGGGCGGCTGGATCGGCATCTCGGTGCCAGCCGAATTTGGCGGTCAGGACCTACCGGCGACCCTGACCGTGGCGGTCAACGAAATGCTCTGCTCGGCCAACATGGCCTTCGCCATGTATCCGGGTCTCACGCAGGGCGCCATCGCCGCGCTGCTCGCGCATGCCTCGCCGGAGCTGAAGACGAAATATCTGCCTAAAATGGTGACCGGCGACTGGACCGGCACCATGAATCTCACCGAGCCGCATTGCGGCACTGATTTGGGCTTGCTGCGCACCAAGGCGGTGAAGCAGGCCGATGGCAGCTACCAGATCACCGGCACCAAGATATTCATCTCGGCCGGCGAGCATGATCTCTCCGACAACATTATCCACCTGGTACTGGCGCGAATCGAAGGCGCACCGGCCGGCACCAAGGGCATCTCGCTGTTCGTGGTGCCCAAGGTGACGGTCAAGGACGACGGTTCGCTGGGAACACGCAACGGCGTCTCCTGCGGTTCGATCGAAGAGAAGATGGGCATCCACGCCAATTCCACGTGCGTGATGAATTACGACGGCGCCACCGGTTGGCTGGTGGGCGAAGAGAACCGCGGCTTGCCCGCCATGTTCACGATGATGAACGAGGCGCGGCTGGGCGTCGGCGTGCAAGGCTTGGCGCTGTCGGAGGTCGCCTATCAGAACGCCGCAATCTACGCCAAGGAGCGCCTGCAAGGCCGCGCGCTCTCAGGCGCCAATTATCCCGACAAACCAGCCGATCCGATCATTGTACATCCGGACGTGCGCCGCACGCTGATGATGATTCGCGCCTTCAACGAAGCCGGCCGCGCGCTAGTGTTGTGGACCGCGCTGCAGGGCGACATCGCGCGCCGTTCGCAGGACGGCAAACAACGCCAGAGTGCCGACGATTACATGGGCCTGCTCACGCCGGTGGTCAAAGGCGTGCTCACCGACCAGGGCTTCGCCAACACGGTGATGGCGCAGCAGGTGTTCGGCGGTCACGGCTATATCGCTGAGCACGGCATGGAGCAGTTCGTGCGCGACGCGCGCATCGCCATGATTTACGAGGGCGCCAACGGCATCCAGGCGCTTGATCTGGTCGGCCGCAAACTCGGCAAGGACGGCGGCCGCGCGCTGATGGCGTTCATCAACGAGGTCGGTGCCTTCATCAAGGAAAAGAGCGCCGACGAGGCGATGAAACCGTTCGTGACGCCGCTCGGCGTTGCGCTCGGCCATCTGCAACAGGCCTCGATGTGGTTCATGCAGAACGCCATGGCCAAGCCCGACAATGCCGGGGCAGGGGCCACCGACTACATGCACATGTTCGGGCTGGTGGCGCTCGGCTACATGTGGGCGCGCATCGCCGAGGCGGCCAACGCCAAGCTGCCGAAAGCGAACGGCGCGGCGGCCGGCATGAAGGCGAAGCTCACGACCGCGCGCTTCTTTATGGAGCGCATGCTGCCGGAGACAGCGTCGCATTTCGCCCGCATCCAGTCGGGCGCCGGCTCGACGATGGAGTTGCCGGACGAGGCGTTCTAAGCGCGCGCGAGCAAGGGCCGCCCGCGGGAGCGCAGCAGCAACCACATCGCGATCGTCACGTTCAACAGATTCCAGCCGAGCCCGTTGAGAAACGCCGCGCGGTAGGAACCGGTGAAGTCGAAGATCGCGCCCGACAGCCAGCCGCCCAGCGCCATGCCGAGCAGGGTAGCCATCAGAACGAGGCCGATGCGGGTGCCGGCCTCCCGCGGCGAAAAATATTCACGCACGATGATGGCGTAGCTCGGCACGATGCCGCCCTGGAACAAACCGAACAATGCCGAGATCACGTAGAGCGAGGTGAGGCCATCGAAGAAAAGAAAGAGGAACAGCGCGCTGCCCTGCAGCAAGGAGCCGAGCAGCAGCGTACTCACGCCGCCGATACGGTCGGCGATGAAACCCGAGGCGATGCGGCTGACGATGCCGAAGCCGAGCATCATCGATAGCATCTCGGCGCCGCGCGCGGCGCCATAACCGAGATCGCCGCAATATGCGACCAAATGCACCTGCGGCATCGACATCGCCACGCAACAGGCGATGCCGGCGATGCACAGCAGCACCTGCAACGTCGCGGGCGAGAACGGCAATTCGGCTTGCCGGAGTGCGGCAGCTTGCGTTGCGGTTTCAGCGTGATGCGCCTGCATGCGCGGCCGCAGCAAATAGACCAGCGGGAGCATGCTGACGAGTAGGAAAATGCCGATGCCGTTATGGGTCGCGCGCCAGCCCGAAGAGGCGATAAAATGCTGCACCACCGGCGGCCAGATTGTGCCGGCCATATAATTTCCTGAGGCCGCGATGGCGACGGCGATGCCGCGGCGGCGCACAAACCAGTGCGACATGTCGGCCATCAGCGGCCCGAAGCTGGCCGAACATCCGAGCCCAATCAGCAGACCATGCGCGAGCGCTACTTCCCAGAGCGTGGACGCGTGGCCGACCGCCAGATAGCCGAGGCCGAGCGCCAGCGTGCCGAATGCCAGCGGCACGGCGACGCCGAATCGGTCGGCGAGCCGGCCCATAACAATGCCACCTGCGCCGAAGCCGAGCATGGCGAGCGTGTAGGGCAGCGAAGCATCGGCGCGGCTGACGCCGAAATTGGCCTGGATGGCGGGGAGCGCCACCACCACCGACCACATGCCGACGCCGCCGATCGTGCTCAGCAAGACGGCGACGACCAGGCGCAGCCAGGCTTTCGCGGTATCGGTCGGGTCCGGCTCGGCCCGGCCCGTGGCTGCAGGTTCTGGAATCACGATGAGGACATACCCGGCTACTGGGGCTCCTTATCATGGCACTTCTGCTGCCCGCCGAAAAAATAAGGGTCGCTTCCTTATAATCATTCTAAGCTACTGAAATGATTTGTACTTTTACTTGATTTAGGTCATGGCAGCGTCCAGATGAGAGTGGCAATGATAATCATATGCAGGAAGCAATCATGATCGACAGCAGTTTGGCGGCGCCCTTGGGTTTGGCGCGCAAGGGATTCCGCGGCCGCATCGATACCATTGCCGCGGCCGCCACTGCGTCGGACTCCAAGGCAGCGGAGCTCGAGCGGCGTCTGCTCGAACTCGGGTTCGTCGAAGGCGCCCACGTCGAAATTTTGCATGAAGGCCCGCTCGGCCGCGATCCGATCGCGGTGCGTGTCAACAACACCACAATCGCGCTCCGGCGCCGCGAAGCGATGGCCGTTCTGGTGGCCTGACTGGATCGACCGCAGTGACGACCGCGAGCGAAACGAGCGGGTGGCGATTTGCCCTGGTAGGGACGCCGAATAGCGGCAAGACCGCACTGTTCAACGCACTCACCGGCAGCCGGCAGAAGGTCGCCAATTATCCGGGCGTCACCGTCGAGCGCAAAGCCGGTATCATCCAGACGCCGGGCGGCCATCGTGTCGATCTGATCGATCTGCCCGGCACTTATTCGTTGCGTGGGCGCAGCCCCGACGAAGAAATCACGCGCGATATCGTGCTCGGGCGGCTGGCCAGCGAGGCGGCGCCCGACCTGCTGCTGTGCGTCGCCGACGCCACCAATCTGCGCGTCGCGCTGCGCCTGGTGATCGAGCTCAAGCAGGTCGGCCGCCCGCTGATGCTGGTGCTCAACATGATCGACATCGCCCGCCGGCGCGGCATCGACATCGATCTCGTCAAACTTTCGAAAGAGTTGGGCGCCCCGGTGGTCACGTCGGCCGCCGTGCGCAAGGGCGGCACTGAGGATCTGATGCGGCGCATCGATGCCATGGCCGCGGGCGCCTCCGAAGCGAGCGTCCCCAATACCTGGAAGACGCCGACCGCGGCCGACTTGCGCGCCGCCCAGCGCGAAGCGGATCGTATCATTCGCGTTGCCGTCAGCGCGGCGGCGCGGCCGGAAACTCTGACCGGGCGGGTGGATGCCGTGCTGCTGCATCCGTTCGCCGGTCTGCTCATTCTGCTCGCGCTCCTGTTCGTGTTGTTCCAGGCGGTGTTCACCGGGGCGAAGCCGCTGATGGATTTCATCTCGGGCGGCTTCGATGCGCTCGGCGCCATCGCGCACAATGCGCTGCCGGCCGGTCTGTTGCAGAGCTTCATCCAGAACGGAGTGATTTCCGGCGTCGGCAGCGTGCTTGTTTTCCTGCCGCAGATTTTGATCTTGTTCTTGTTCATTCTGCTGCTCGAGGATCTCGGCTACATGGCGCGCGCCGCCTTCCTGATGGACCGCATCATGGGCGGCGCCGGCTTGCACGGCCGCGCCTTCATCCCGCTGCTGTCGAGTTTCGCCTGCGCCATCCCCGGCATTATGGCGACGCGGGTGATCGACAACCGGCGCGACCGGCTGACGACGATCCTGGTGGCGCCGCTGATGACCTGTTCGGCGCGCATTCCGGTCTACACGTTGATCATCTCGGCCTTCATCCCGGACAAACAAGTCTTCGGCTGGGTCGGGCTGCAGGGCCTGGTGATGTTTGGCCTCTATGCCGCCGGCATCTTCAGCGCGCTCGCGGTGTCGTTCATCGCCAATCACTTCTTTTGGCGCGAGAACGCCACCCCGCCGTTCATGATCGAATTGCCAGACTACAAGATGCCGCGCCTGCCCAATGTTGCGATGGGCCTCTACATGCGGGCGATGATGTTCCTTAAGCGCGCTGGCACCACGATTTTCTCGATGATGGTGCTGATCTGGTTCCTGGCGTCGTTTCCGCGTCCGCCGGCGGACGCCACAGGGCCGGCGATCAATTTCAGCCTGGCGGCCATCATCGGCCACTGGATCGAGCCGATCCTGGCGCCGGTCGGTTTCAACTGGCAAATCAGCGTCGCGCTGATCCCCGGCATGGCCGCGCGGGAAGTTGCCGTGGCCTCGCTCGGCACGGTCTACGCCATCGAGGGCGGCAAGGACGTCGCGGCGCAGATCGGCCAGACGCTCGCCGGGCAGTGGAGCCTCGCCACCGCACTGTCGCTCCTGGTCTGGTACATTTTCGCGCCGCAGTGTGCTTCCACGCTGGCTGTGATCAAGCGCGAGACCGGTAGCTGGCGCTGGATGTTCATCACCTTCGGCTACATGCTGGCGCTGGCCTACGCCGCTGCCTTCATCACCTACAACGTTGCCGTGGCGCTCGGCGCGGGGTAACCGGCTGCCCCTCGCGCCTGCGCCTTGTCGGCCCTATGATGGGCGCGCTAGGTGAATCCCCATGACTGCCGTCAATCTGCCGCGCCCGGCCTGGATGACCGAAGACCTCGTCCTGCTCGAGGAGCAGGCGCGGCGCTTTATCACCGATGAATTCGCCCCCCATATCGACTGCTGGCACGAAAAAGGCATGTATGAGCGCGAGGTCTGGACCCAGGCCGGCGCGGCCGGCCTGCTGTGCGCGGCGATGCCCGTGGAATATGGCGGCTCCGGCGGCAGCTTCGCCCATGAGGCGGTGATCAACCGCGAATTCTCGCTTGCCGGCTTTGACACCTTCGGCGCGCCGCTGCATTCCGGCATCGTGGCGCCCTACATTCTG
Organism: uncultured Alphaproteobacteria bacterium; assembly: GCA_963778745.1. Classification (GTDB taxonomy): domain Bacteria; phylum Pseudomonadota; class Alphaproteobacteria; order Rhizobiales; family Xanthobacteraceae; genus Pseudolabrys. Next base: position 108,020 of record CAVZVP010000018.1, read on the forward strand.
CATTACGGCACCGAGGAGCAGAAAAAGCGCTGGTTGCCCAAGCTCGCCACTGGCGAACTGGTCGGCGCCATCGCCATGACCGAGCCCGGCACAGGCTCCGACCTGCAGGGCGTGCGCGCGACCGCCAAGAAATCCGGCAACGGCTACCTGCTCAACGGCTCGAAGACCTTCATCACCAACGGCCAGCACGCCAACCTGATCATCGTGGTCGCCAAGACCGATCCCAAAGCCGGCGCCAAGGGCACCTCGCTCATGGTCGTGGAGACCGAGGATGCGAAAGGCTTCCGGCGCGGCCGCAAACTCAAGAAGCTCGGCATGGATTCCGCCGACACCTCGGAATTGTTCTTCGAGGACGTGCAACTGCCGGCGGAAAGCCTGCTCGGCACCGAGGAGGGGCAGGGCTTCTACCAGCTCATGAAGGAACTGCCGCAGGAGCGCCTCATCGTCGCCGTGCACGCGGTGGCGATGATGGAGCGCGCGCTTGATCTGACCGTCGATTACGTCAAGCAGCGCAAGGCCTTCGGCAAGGCCATCATTGAATTCCAGAACACCCAGTTCGAGCTCGCCGCGTGCAAGACCGACACCACCATCGCCAAGGTGTTCTTGGACCATTGCATCGGCCTGCACGTCGAGGGCAAGCTCGATACCGTGACCGCCTCGATGGCCAAATACCGCCTCACCGACACGCTCGCCGACGTGATCGACCGCTGCCTACAAATGTTCGGCGGTTATGGCTATATGGACGAATACCCGATCTCGCGCCTGTATCGCGACGCGCGGGTGCTGCGCATCTATGCCGGCACCAATGAGATCATGAAGCTGTTGATCGCGCGCAGTCTTTAATCCTGCGCAGGAGAACGCCGATGCCGGATGCATTCATTTACGACCATGTGCGCACGCCGCGCGGACGCGGCAAGGCCGACGGGGCCTTGCACGAAGTGACCGCGCTCAATCTCGCGGCGCAGACGCTGGCCGCGGTCAAGGACCGCAACAAGCTCGATCCCAAGATGATCGACGATGTGGTGCTGGGCTGCGTCGATCCGGTCGGGGAATCGGGCGGCGACATCGCGCGTGCCGCAGCGCTTGTGGCGGGCTTCGGCGACGGCGTGCCGGGCATTCAGATCAACCGCTTCTGCGCCTCCGGTTTGGACGCGGTGAATTTCGCCGCCGCCGAGATCATGTCGGGCCAGCACCAGATGACCATCGGGGGCGGCGCCGAATCCATGAGCCGCGTCGGCATTGGCGCCTCCGGCGGCGCCTGGCCAGTCGATCCCGCGATCGCGGTCGAGACTTACTTCCTGCCGCAGGGCATTTCCGCTGACCTGATCGCCACCAAATACGGCTTCTCGCGCGACGACGTCGACGCCTACGCGGTCGAAAGCCAGAAGCGTACGGCCAAGTCCTGGGACGAGGGCCGCTTCAAGAATTCGGTGATGGCGGTGAAGGACTGCAACGGGCTCACCATTTTGGCCAAGGACGAGCACATGCGCCCATCGACCACGATGCAGACACTGGCCGCGCTGGCGCCGTCCTTCGTGCAGATGGGCGAGATGGGCGGCTTCGACGCCGTCGCTATCCAGCGCTATCCAGAGGTTGAGGTGATCAATCACGTGCACACGCCGGGCAATTCCTCCGGCATCGTCGACGGCGCCGCCGCGGTGCTGATCGGCAGCAAGGAAGCCGGCAAAGCCGCGGGTTTGAAGCCGCGTGCGCGTATCAAGGCCTTCGCCAATATCGGCTCGGAACCGGCGATCATGCTCACCGGACCGATCCCGGTGACCGAGAAGGTGCTCAAGAAGGCCGGCATGTCGATCGGCGATATCGATCTGTTCGAGCTCAACGAGGCCTTCGCCTCGGTGGTGCTGCGCTACATGCAGGCGTTCGACATTCCGCACGACAAGATGAACGTCTGTGGCGGTGCCATCGCCATGGGCCATCCACTCGGCGCCACCGGCGCGATGATCCTCGGTACCGTGCTCGACGAGCTGGAGCGGCGCGATCTCTCCACCGCGCTGGTCACGCTCTGCATCGGCATCGGCATGGGTACGGCGACGATTATCGAGCGCGTCTGAGACACCTCATGCCTAAGGTCGACATCGCCAAGGTGCCGGTGCGAAGCGGCAGTTTCTATCCGGCCGAGTTTCAGGCCGAGCACAAAGGCCGCCACAAGCAGGCGCTGGGCGACGTCGTGGGTCTCACGCAATTCGGCGTCAATATTTCGCGCATCGAACCGGGCGCCTCCACCGCGCTGCGGCACTGGCACGAACAGGAAGACGAATTCATCTATATGCTGGAAGGCGAGTTGGTGCTGATCGAGAACGACGGCGAAACCGTGCTCAAGCCGGGCGATGCCGCCGGCTTCAAAGCCGGCAGCGGCATCGCGCACAAGCTGGTCAACCGCGGCAGCCGCGACGCGGTCTATTTCGAAGTCGGCACCCGCGCGAAATCCGAGCGCGTGCATTATCCGGACGTCGATCTGGTGATGGAGCGCGACGACAAAGGCCGCCGCTATCTGCACCGCGACGGCAAGCCGTACCCGCCATAGGAGTTGAATGTCATGCCGAATTTCAAATTCGACGTCGATGCGGAAGGCATCGCACTGGTCACCTGGGACATGGCCGGCCGCTCGATGAATGTCATCGACATGGACGTGATCACTGAGCTTGGCGCAATCGTCGAGAAGGTCGTCAACGATGCGGCCATCAAGGGAGCGGTGATCACCTCTGCGAAGGACGCCTTTTGCGGCGGCGCCGACCTCACCATGCTGGACCGCATGGGGGCGATCTACGCCGACTTGGTGAAGAGCAAAGGCGCGGAGCCCGCCGCACTTTACGTGTTCGACGAGAGCCGCAAGCTGTCGCAGCTCTATCGCCGCATCGAGACCGGCGGCAAGCCTTGGGTCTGCGCGCTCAATGGCACAGCGATGGGCGGCGGCTTCGAGCTCGCGCTCGCCTGCCATCAGCGCATTGCCGCCGATAATCCGAAGACGCGGCTCGGCCTGCCCGAGATCAAGATCGGTCTGTTCCCGGGCGCCGGCGGCACGCAGCGCATCGCGCGCATGCTGCCGCCCGCCGACGCGCTGCAATATCTGCTCAAGGGCGACCAACTCAAGCTCGACCGCGCCAAGGCGATGAAGCTGGTCGACAACGTTGTGCCGCAAGCCGATCTCATCAAAGTCGCGAAGGACTGGATCAAGGCTGGCGGCAAAGCGGTGGCGCCGTGGGACGTGAAGGGCTTCAAGCTGCCGGGCGGGCCGGTCTATTCCAAGGCCGGCATGATGGTGTTTCCGCCGGCGAACGCGATTTACCGGCGCGAGACCTATGACAATTATCCTGCCGCGCGCGCGATTCTGCAGGTGGTCTATGAAGGCCTGCAATTGGACATGGACACCGCGCTGCGCGTGGAGTCGCGCTGGTTCGCCAAGATCCTGCGCTCGCCAGAAGCAGCCGCGATGATCCGCTCGCTGTTCGTCTCCATGCAGGAGCTCAATAAAGGCGCGCGCCGGCCGGCGAACGAACCGGCGGTGAGCTTGAAGAAAATCGGCGTGGTCGGCGCCGGCTTCATGGGCGCCGGCATCGCGCAGGTGAGCGCGGCCGCCGGCTTGCAGGTGGTGCTGATCGACCGTGACCAGGAGACCGCGGATAAGGGCAAGGCGGCCCTGCACAAAGCGCTGAGCGACCGCGTCAACAAAGGCCGCATGAAAGGCGCCGAGCGCGACGGGCTGCTCTCGCTCATTACCCCGACGCCGGACTACGGCGCGCTGAAGGACTGCGATCTCGTCATCGAGGCGGTGTTCGAGGATCGCAAGGTGAAGTCCGAAGTGATCGCGAAGATCCAGGCCGTAGTCGGCGCCAATACGGTGTTCGCTTCCAACACCTCGACTTTGCCGATCTCCTCGCTCGCCACCGAATTCAAGGACCCGCCGCGTTTCATCGGCATCCACTTCTTCTCGCCGGTCGACCGCATGATGCTGGTCGAGATCATTCTCGGCAAGGAAACCGGCAATAAGGCGCTCGCCGCCGCGCTCGATTACGTGCGCGCCATCCGCAAGACGCCCATCGTGGTGAACGACTCGCGCGGCTTCTACACGTCGCGCGTGGTCGGCACTTACATTCGCGAGGGCCATTTGATGCTGGCGGAGGGCGTGCCGGCGGCGGTGATCGAGAATGTCGGCCGCATGGCCGGCATGCCGGTCGGCCCGCTCTCGCTCAACGACGAAGTCGCGGTCGATCTGGCCTGGAAAATCCTGAAGGCCACGGAAGCCGACCTCGGCGCCAAAGCGATCGATCCGCGCCAGAAGGCGCTGCTGGAGGAGATGGTCGAGAAGCGCGGCCGCTTCGGGCGCAAGAACGGCAAGGGTTTCTACGATTATCCGCAGGGAGCCCCGAAAAAACTGTGGCCGGGGCTCGCCGAGTTGCAACCCAAGAAGCTCGATCCCGACACTATCGACATCGAAGAGCTCAAGCTGCGGCTGCTCGGCATCCAGGCGCTGGAGACCGCGCGCTGCTTCGAGGAAAAAGTGCTCACCGACGTGCGCGAGGCCGATGTCGGTTCCATCCTCGGCTTCGGCTTTGCGCCGTTTTCCGGCGGTACGCTGTCGTGGATTGATATGATTGGAACGAAGAAGTTCGTTGAGCTCTGCCGCAAGCTGGAAAATAAATACGGCGCGCGCTTCGCGCCCTCCAAGCTGCTCATCGAAATGGCCGAGAAGAACGAAAGCTTCTACGGCCGCTTCGCTCCGGGGAATAAGAAGGAAGCGGCGTAATCGCTGTAGTCCGCTCACCCCAGCGAAAGCGGGGGTCCAGGGCCGTTAGTTTGTGCGCTGTTGGCTGCATTCCCGCTTACGCGGGAATGAGCGGAGTTCGTCTACACCACCACCGTTAACTTCTTCGCCGCCCGCGTCACACCGGTATAGAGCCAGCGCTCGCGACTGTCGGGAAACGCGAAGCTCTCGTCGAACAGCACCACGTCGTCCCATTGCGAGCCTTGCGCCTTGTGCACGGTGAGCACGTAGCCGTAGTCGAACTCGTCGTAGGGCTTGCGGCGCGCCCAATCGAGTTGCTCGATGCCGCCGGAAAAACATTCCGGCCGCACCGACACTTTCACCCCGCGCAGGCCACTGTCGTCGTCCGGCATCAGCCGCATGGTCATGATTCCGGTGCGCCGCGCGCCGCGTTCCTTTACCGACCAGAGCGAGCCGTTGAACAGGCCTTTCTTGCGGTTGTTGCGCAGGCAGACCAGCTTGTCGCCGGCCGACGGCATCTTGTCCTCGAAGCCGCGGCGCTCGCGCATTCGAATGTTGTAGGCGCGCCGCGTGGCGTTGCGCCCGACCAGCACCTGATCGGCCTCCAGCACGCGCTGCGGATCGAGATCGTCCTTGGAAATCACTTCGGTTTCGCCGTAGCGGCCGGGCTCGAGATACTCGCCGGCGCGGATGTCCATCGACAGCCGGATGATCGGATTGCCCGCAGCCTGCCGGTGCACCTCGGTGAGCATCACGTCCGGCTCGGCCTCGGTGAAAAAGCCGCCGCCTTGGATCGGCGGCAATTGCGCCGGATCGCCCAGCACCAGCACCGGCACGCCGAACGACAGCAGGTCGCGGCCGAGCTCGGCATCGACCATTGAGCATTCGTCGATGACGATCAGCGCGGCCTTGGAGGCGGGCGCCTCGTCCCACAGATCGAAGGAGGGGATTTCCTCGCCGCTCTCGCGCGCCCGGTAGATCAGGCTGTGGATGGTGGAGGCGCCCTTGCAGCCTTTGCCGCGCATAACGGAAGCTGCCTTGCCGGTGAAGGCGGCGAATTTCACCTCGCCGTTAGCATGTTCGGCCAAGTGGCGGGCGAGCGTGGTCTTGCCGGTGCCGGCGTAGCCGAACAGGCGGAACACCTGCGGCATGCCGTTCGAGCCGGGCTTGTCCTTCAGCCAGGTGGCGACGGCATTGAGCGCGGCGTCTTGATGGGAGGAAAATTGCGGCATGGGGAGATCAATAGAGCATGCGGGCCGATTGGAAAAGAACGAAATGTGAACATACAGGTTCGTCATTCGCCCAGTGGAAAATTCTTGCGCCCGTCATCGCGCCGTCATAACGTGTCGATATGTCTCGACATATGGACGCAAGAAAATCGCAGGCCGCCTTCGCCGCCTTGGCGCAGCCGACGCGGCTCAAGGCCTTCCGCAGGTTGGTCGCCGCCCATCCGAACGGACTTCCGGCCGGCGAGATCGCCGCTTTCTGCAAGGTGCCGCACAACACCATGTCGACGCATCTCGCCGCGCTCATGCGCGGCGGGCTGATCGCGGTGGCGCGGCAAGGCCGCTCGATGAACTACCGCGCCGATCTCGACGGCTTCCGCGGCTTGGTCGATTTCATGCTGCGCGACTGTTGCGGCGGCCGGCCGGACATCTGCGCGCCCGTGGTCGAGGACTTCAACGCCGCGGGCTGCACGCCGGCGCAAAAGGCGGCGTTATGAAGCTCTATATGTTCGAGCACTGCTCGCTCTGCTTCCGCGTGCGGATGATGGCCGCGCTCAAGCGGATGCCCATGCAGGAAATTGTCGTGCGCGACGACGATAGCGAGACCATGGTCGACCTCGTCGGCAAGCGCGTGATCCCGATCCTGGTCAAAGACGACGGCCAGCCCATGCTTGAAAGCATGGACATGGTGAAATACATCGAAGACCTCGGTCCGCCGGTTCTGGTTGGACCGGAACGTCCCGCGATTGCCGCTTGGGCCGACGCGACCGTATTGAAAACGGCGCCGCTAACCATGCCGCGTTATCCGCTGCTCGGCCTGCCCGAATTCGCCACGCTCGCCGCGCTCGCGCATTACACCGCTCGCAAGTTCAAAACCTACGGCGATTTCACCGAACTGCGCAGCCATACGCGCGAGCAGATTCAGGCGGTCGTGCCGAAGTTGGACGAACTCGACGCCTTGATCGAGAGCCCGCAGGCGGTCAACGGCACGCTGTCGCTGGATGATATTCGCGTGCTGCCGTTGTTGCGCTCGGTTGCGGTGGTCAAAGGATTGTCGTTTCCGCGCCGTGTTCGCGACTACTTCGAAACGACGATGAGCCGCATCGGCTTCAAGCCTTTGCCGGCGGCCTGAGGCTTAGGGAGGACGCGTTATGAAGGACTACTACAACGTCCTGTTCATCTGCACCGGCAATTCGGCGCGTTCGATCATCGCCGAGGCGATCCTCAATCGCGAGGGACGCGGCAAATTCAAAGCCTTCAGCGCCGGCAGTCACCCGAAAGGCAACGTCAATCCGCGCACGCTCGATCTATTGCGCAAATTCAACTACGACGTTTCGACTTTGCGCTCGAAATCATGGGACGAATTCGCGCAGGCCGGCGCCCCCGAGCTCGATTTCGTCTTCACCGTCTGCGACAACGCCGCCGGCAAGTCGTGCCCGCTCTGGCCGGGCCAGCCGATCACCGCGCATTGGGGCATTCCGGATCCGGCCGCGGCCGAAGGCAGCGAGGCCGAGATCGCACTGGCCTTCAAGGACGCCTATCGCATGCTCAATCGGCGCATCGACTTGTTGCTGGCGCTGCCGATCGGAAAGGTCGACCGGCTGGTGTTGACCACGCGGCTTAAGGCCATTGGCCGCAGCGAAGGTGCAACGGAAAAAGCCCAGCATGTCGACGTTTGAACGTTATCTGACCGTGTGGGTCGCGCTCTGCATCGTCGCCGGCATTGCGCTCGGCCACGTGATGCCGGGAGCCTTCCAAGCGATCGGCAACGTCGAGATCGCCAAGGTCAATTTGCCGGTCGCGGCGCTGATCTGGCTGATGATCGTGCCGATGCTGGTCAAGATCGATTTCGCTGCGCTCGGCCGCGTGCGCGAACACTGGCGCGGCATCGGCGTCACGCTCTTCATCAACTGGGCGGTGAAGCCGTTTTCGATGGCCGCGCTCGGCTGGCTGTTCGTCGGCTATCTGTTCCGGCGGTATTTGCCGCCGGATCAGATCAGCTCCTACATCGCCGGGCTGATCATTCTGGCGGCGGCACCCTGCACCGCGATGGTGTTCGTGTGGAGCAACCTCACCAAGGGCGAGCCGCACTTCACGCTGTCGCAAGTGGCGCTCAACGACACCATCATGGTATTCGCCTTTGCGCCAATCGTCGGGTTGCTGCTCGGCTTGTCGGCGATCACGGTGCCGTGGGGCACGTTGGTGCTCTCGGTCGTGCTCTATATCGTGGTGCCTGTGCTGGTGGCGCAGGTCCTGCGCCGGAACGTGCTGGCAAGCGGCGGTGCGGTTGCCCTCGCGAACCTCCTGAGTAAATTACAACCGCTGTCGCTGATCGCGCTATTGGCGACACTTGTTCTGCTGTTCGGTTTCCAGGGCGAGCAAATTCTGGCGCAGCCGTTGATTATCGGCCTGCTCGCCGTACCGATCCTGATCCAGGTCTATTTCAACGCCGGCCTCGCTTATCTGCTCAACCGGCTAGCGGGCGAGCAGCATTGTGTCGCCGGACCTTCCGCGCTGATCGGCGCCAGCAACTTCTTCGAGTTGGCCGTCGCCGCGGCCATCAGCCTATTCGGCTTTAATTCGGGCGCTGCCCTTGCCACCGTGGTCGGGGTCTTGATCGAGGTCCCGGTCATGCTGTCCGTGGTAGCGATCGTCAACCGTAGCCGTGGCTGGTACGAACGCGGCGCAAAATCAAGTGCCGCAGCGCCCGCGCCGCATTAGAGCTGCCCGCATCTCGCATTGCCCTTTCGCGCTTCCCATGTTTAAGGTCGCGACCTTTTTTCCTGCCCGGACCTCGCATGGCTCGTGACCAGATCGACATGACCCCGATTGAGACGCGCGACGAACTCGTCGCCTGGCTCGAAGCGGGCTGCAAGCCGAAGGCGCAATTCCGCGTCGGCACCGAGCATGAGAAGTTCGCCTTCACCCTGAACGATCACCTTCCGGTGCCCTATGCCGGCCGGCGCAGCATCCGCGCGCTGCTCGACGGCATGCATGGTCTGCTCGGCTGGGAGCCGATCATGGAGGGCGACAACATCATCGGCCTGTTCGATGTCACCGGCGGCGGCGCCATTTCGCTGGAGCCGGGCGGGCAGTTCGAGCTCTCCGGCGCGCCGGTCGAAAACGTGCACCAGAGTTGCTCGGAGCTTATGGCGCATCTGGCGCAAGTGCGCGAGGTGGCCAAGCCCTTGGGGATAGGCTTCCTCGGCATGGGGATGACTCCAAATTGGCGCCGCGCCGACATGCCGATGATGCCGAAGGGCCGCTACAAGATCATGACCGCCTACATGCCGAAGGTCGGCACGCTCGGCCTCGACATGATGTATCGCACCTGCACGGTGCAGGCGAACCTCGACTTCTCATCCGAATCCGACATGGTGAAGAAGCTGCGGGTGTCGCTCGCGCTGCAGCCGGTGGCGACCGCGCTGTTCGCTAATTCGCCGTTCACCGAAGGCAAGCCGAACGGATTTCTTTCGTTCCGCTCGCAAATCTGGACCGATACCGACAATGACCGCTCCGGCACGCTGCCCTGGGCCTTCGAAGACGGCATGGGCTTCGAGCGCTGGGTCGATTACGCGCTCGGCGTCCCGATGTATTTCATCAAGCGCGGCGACAAATATATCGACGTCGCCGGCAAGTCGTTCCGCGATTTTTTCGCCGGCAAGCTCGCCGAACTGCCGGGCGAACGGCCGACCATTTCCGATTGGGCCAATCACTTGAGCACGATCTTTCCGGAGGTGCGGCTCAAGCGTTATTTGGAAATGCGCGGCGCCGACGGCGGGCCGTGGCGGCGCTTGCCCTCGCTCGCCGCCTTTTGGGTCGGGCTGCTGTACGACGACGACGCGCTTGCCGCCTGCTGGGACATGGTCAAAGACTGGAGCGCGGCCGAACGGCAGAAGCTGCGCGACGACGTACCCAGGCTCGGCTTTGCCGCCGAAATCCGCGGCCGCAATGTGCTCACGCTGACGCAGGAGACGCTGCGCTTTGCCACGCGCGGGCTGGCGCGCCGCAAATTTCTCGACCGCAACGGCCGCGACGAAACGCGCTATTTGCGCCCGCTCGAGGAATCAATCGCGCGCGGCGCGACGCCGGCGGAGGAACTGCTGGAGAAATTCAACGGCGCGTGGAAAGGCTCGGTCGAACCGATTTTCGAGGAATACGCTTACTAGCGCGTGATCTTATGACTAAGGCGATATCGGCGACGCCCGCGTTGGAAAAGGCAGGCATCGCGTTCAAGCTTCACGAATATGACTACGATCCGAACGCCGAGCGCATCGGCATGCAGGCCGCGCAGGCGCTGGGCATCGAGCCGGCGCGGCTGAAGAGTACGCGTACTAGAGCGTGGGCTGATCGGTCTGGCTTGTTCGATAACGGTTAGGCAACGACCGCATTTCGCCAGGAACGGTCATTCGTCTGTGCCGTGGGACGCCGATCGCAGGCCCGACGGCGGACGGCCGGAAAAATCATTCGCTTCTTTGCGGTGCCGGGGGACCCGCGTGCCTTTCGCGATACTTGGGCCCGGGCCCTCGCATATAATGCCGTTCGGGCCGGTACGAGACGGATGCCGGCATCAGCTTTTCAAGCAGCCGCCGCCATTTCGAGGGGCGGCGTGGATGCTCTTTTCCATACAGGAATGCCATATCGGACGTCCCAAGATTGCGAGTTCTACAGGCACCATTTTCGGCGCGCCGATCGGTTTGGCGAACGCGACCCGATCCCGGTGGATTGATCGGGACACAGAGTTGCCGTGGTCTAGGTACTTAGGAACATGGGTATGAGGATTGCGGCACACGTCGCCACAATCAGGTAAGGCAGTACCTCCAAGACGAATCTCGACGTTCGCTCCAGCATGCAAGGACCCCGTGATGTCTAAGTCCGGTATCATTCAAACGTATATTTCATACGCCTATATTAATTTCAAACAACCGTTTTAGGCAGAACGATGGCTTTTGGCGTCCGGCGGCTAATCAAAGATATTTGCATTCTGTTGCAAGAGGCATTACCTAGTTGATTCAAACGCTTGTTTGAATTGAGGACCAAATGACCCGTCCGGCGGAATACACGCGCCAGTCCATATTGAAGGCGGCCGTCCACCTGTTTGCCGAAAAAGGCTACCAGGGCACGAGCGTCCGGGACATCGTGGCCAAGGCTCGTGTCAACCAGGCCGCCATCAACTATCATTTCAAGGGCAAGGACGGACTCTATTTCGAGCTCCTCAAAATTGCTTTCGAGAAGCTGATGGAGCAGTCAGGATTCGATCCGGAGAAACTTAAATCGCTTTCCCGCGAGGAAGCGCTCCACAGCTTCGTGCATCAACAACTACGGCCGCTGCTGTTTCGTGACGAGTTGAGCCTTTACATTCGAATTTTTGCCTGGGAAGGCGCGCACCCCAGCAAGGTCTTTCTCAAGTTCATGGCGAAAAATACCATCTCCTATCTGACCGCCGCCGTCGACATCGTGCAAATGTTCTTACCTTCGGGCACGGATCGACGGGTCGCCCTGTGCGGGGCCATTTGGCTGATGGGCCAATGCAGTACATTCGTGCGCAACCGTGAGCTCTTCACGCAAGAGCCGTTCAAGATAATCCCCGACAGTCCTTTCGTGGATGAATTGACCGATCTCATCTCGCGTCTGGCGCTCGGAGGATTGCAGCGGGCATCGGAAGCAGCCTAATCTGCGATGCCCGCCGACGCAGGCCGAGCTCGGCCATTCGGCACCGGCGCTGCGCAGGGACGACAGCAAAGAAAGCCATGGCCAAATCCACGGCCGCGACGTTGATGCTGCAAAAGGCCGGCGTTGTGTTTGATATCCACGAATACGACTACGATCCGAACGCCGAGCGCATCGGTATGCAGGCGGACGCTGATGGCGCGGCTAGCGGATGCAGTGGTGTATGTGCTCGCGCCGGCCGATTTGCTGCGTGTGCTGGGCGCGACCGCGGCGGACTTATGCTGAGGGCGGTTCCACCTCCGCTCATTCTCGCGTAAGCGGGGATCCAGAGCGACATTGCAAACACTGCAATGGACTGGGTCCCCGCTTTCGCGGGGACGAGCGGGAAAAACTATTCCGCCGCCTGCGCTTCCGACAGGTTATCGAGCGAGGAGATGATGTGCTCGGCCAGCGCGGCGGCGAGCGTGGAGCCTTCATGCGCGTTGCGCACCAGGCCGATGCGGCAACTCGGCAATTCCGGGAAACCTTCCGCGGCGGTGAGCACGCGCATGCCGGGACGAAGGCCTGACTCCGGCAGGACCGACACCGCGAGACCGGCGAGCACGGCGGCGGCCACCGCGCCGGCATTCGAGCTCGAATAGAGCACGCGATACGGGCGTCCGATTTTTTCCATGCGTTCGATGGCGACGCGCCGCCATGAGCAGGTCGGCCGGCCGAGCGCCAGCGGCAGCCGCTCCTCCAGGTGGGTCGGATGCCGGTTCGATGTCACCCACAACAGCCGCTCGCGCCGGAAGGTTTCCGAGGCCCTCTTGGATTCGCAATTGGTGACGATGGCGAGATCGATCTCGTTGGCGTCGATGCGCTCGAGCAGGTCCACCGTCGGCTCGCAGATCACGGTCAACTCGACGCCGGGATAGACGCGCGAGAAGCGCGCCATGATCTCGGGCAGATAGCGGTCGGCATAATCGTCGGGCACGCCGAGCCGTACGCGGCCGGACAATTCGGCGTCGGAGAAGGCGGCCAGCGTCTCGACGTTGAGCTTGACGATGCGGCGCGCGTAATCGAGCAGACGCTGCCCGTCCTCGGTGAGCTTCGAGGCGCGGCCGTCGCGCGCAAAGATCGGCCGCTCCAGCCGCTCCTCCAGCCGCTTCATCTGCATCGACACCGCGGACTGGGTTTTGTTCACCACCTCGGCCGCCTTGGTGAAGCTGCCGGTCTCGGCAATGGCGATGAAAGTGCGCAATTGGTCGACGTCGATCAGCGCGGTCATGGGCTCTGTCCTTGCTAGGCGCGGGCCTTCTGGGCCGGTCGGACTATATCACCAATCCTGATCGGTCAGATTAAAAACATTCGTTTCACTAATCAATCTTTTGGGAGCATGGTGGCCGCAATTCCAGAGGTTTCGGGTGGGGTTTTCGGGTGGTTCCGGTGCGTGGCCGGGGCGATTTTGGCGTCTCGACCACGGAATGCATGGAGACTGAAAATGAACGCAAAGATCCCTGTTTTGCCCATTACCGCCGGCATTTTGGTGCGCGCCTTGCTCGCGCTTGTGGCGCTGGTGACGCACTGGCTGAAACGGCTCGCCCGCGCCCAGCGGCACCGCCGCCAGGCCCATGTGCTCGCCGGTCTCGACCGCCACATGCTGGCCGACATCGGCGTCACCCGCTCGGACCTGCGCGATGCTTTCTCCGAGCCGTTCTGGGACGACCCGACCGCGCTCTTGCGCGAGCGCGCCATCGAGCGGCGGCTGGCTATGCCGCGCGCGTCCAGACGGCTCGACGTGGAGAACGGTTTCCGCCGTCCGGCGACCAATCGCCCCGCGCGCCAGGCAATGTAAGAACTCTTATGTGGCGCATGATCTTATCCGGAAACCAGTGCCCACTTTTCGGGATCATGCGCTAACCAAACGGCCGACCCCTCTCATCGGCCGTTCGATCCGGTACCCGCGATCATCCCCTCTCGCGTCCGGATCCAAGCGCCCGCCGGCCCCTCCGGCGGGCGCCTTCATTTTTGCGAAGAATTTCTGCGCGCATCCACCGCGAGGTGCGCTAGCATGCCGGTGGGGCAAGTTTACACGGCAATTCCAAAGCCGGGCGGGCGTGCATGCGGTATTCGGTCAGTCTGTGGGGCGCGCTGGTGCTGATCGTCTTGGCGGCGGCCGGCCCCGCGCAAGCGCAGACCGGCTACGACCGCCGCGGCGGCGACTTTCAGAGCTTCCAGATCCGCAACGGCGACCCGGCCGTCTGCGCCGCGCGCTGCGAACGCGACGCGCGCTGCCAGGCCTGGAGCTTCTCCTATCCGCGCACGGCCAGTACGCTCGCCACCTGCTGGCTAAAAAATAGGGTGCCGCCGCGCCTGGAGGATAAATGCTGCGTGTCGGGCGTGCGCGGCTCCGGCGTGATCGAGCCGCGCCGGGGGCCGATTGAATTCTCCATCGATCGCACCGGCGGCGACTACCGCAATTTCGAGGTCGCGGCCGATCCAACCGGCGCCGCTTGCAAGGCGGCCTGCGAGGCCGAGAATAAATGCCGCGCCTGGACCTATTTGCGGGCCGGCTACATCACGCCGTTCCCGCGCTGCTATCTGAAGGACAGGATCACCCCGCCGCGGCACAAGCCGTGCTGCATTTCGGGCGTGTTGCGCTAGCGTCTATTGAATTGAGCTGAAGAACCGCGCCAGCCGCAGACCGGACGGCCAATGCCAGATCGGCTGGCTTTTTACGGCTGAATCCCACGACCCGACAATGCCGGCGACGCGTCCGACCAGATTGGCCACCGGTAACATGCCGACCCCGCCATCGCTTAGCGGCACGCGGCTGTCGGCGGAGTTGTCGCGGTTGTCGCCCATCACGAACAGATGATCGGGCGGCACAACGGTCTCCGGAAAATTGTCGTACCGGTTGGCGCCGAACTTGAAGATGGCATGCTCGCGATTGCCCGGCAGTGTCTCGATGAAACGCGCGGCCTCGATCGTCGTACCATCGTCGCCTTCCGACTCGCCGGTTCCAGCGGGGCGAATGGCGACCGGCTCGCCGTTGATCGAAAGCCGGCCGTCATGGAGCGCGACGCGGTCACCGGGCAGGCCGATCACGCGCTTGACCCAGGTCTGGCTCCAGTCGCCGGGGTAACGGAACACGACCACGTCGCCGCGTTGCGGCAATGCGCCCATGAGGCGCGACGTGTTGGGCATGACGACAAAATTCGGCAGCGAGGCGGTGCCGTAGCCGTAGGCATATTTCGTCGCCAGCAATTCATCGCCGATCAGCAAAGTCGGCTCCATCGAGCCGGACGGAATGTAGAACGGCTCCGCGATCGCGGTCTTGGCGGCGGTCACGGTCAGTAGGATGAGGGCGAGATCGAAAATCGTCTTGCCCCAACGGTACGTCTGCGATGTGTGCTGCATATCGCTGCCCTCGTTGAATAGTTAGCCGGTGCCGCCCACGGTGATGCGATCCATGCGCAGCGTCGGCTGGCCGACGCCGACCGGCACGCCCTGGCCGTTCTTGCCGCAGGTGCCGATGCCGGGATCGAGTTTGAAGTCGTTGCCGATCATACTGATGCGATGCAGGTCGGTCGGCCCATTGCCGATCAGCATGGCGCCTTTCACCGGCGCGGTGACTTTGCCGTTCTCGATCTTGTATGCCTCGGTGCATTGGAACACGTATTTGCCCGAGGTGATGTCGACCTGGCCGCCGCCGAAGCTCACGGCATAGAGGCCGTTCTTCACCGAAGCGATGATCTCCTGCGGATCGTGCTTGCCGGCCAGCATGTACGTATTCGTCATGCGCGGCATCGGCACATGGGCGTGGCTTTCGCGCCTTCCGTTGCCGGTCGGCTTCATGTTCATCAGGCGCGCGTTTTGGCGGTCCTGCATGTAGCCGACCAGGATGCCGTCCTCGATCAGCACACTGCGGCTGGTCGGCGTACCTTCGTCATCGATCGATAGCGAACCACGCCGCTGCTGCATGGTGCCGTCGTCGACCACGGTGACGCCCTTGGCGGCCACCTGCTGGCCCATCAATCCTGCAAAAGCAGAAGTCTTCTTGCGATTGAAGTCGCCTTCGAGGCCATGTCCCACGGCTTCATGCAGCATCACGCCCGGCCAGCCATTACCAAGCACCACGTCCATCTCGCCGGCCGGTGCCGCCACCGCGTCGAGATTGACCAGCGCCTGGCGCACGGCTTCGTCGACCGCGCTCTGCCATGACTGCGTCTCGATGAAGCGCTGATAGCCTTCGCGCCCGCCGACCCCGTAGCTGCCCGATTCCTGCCGGTCGCCGTCGCCGACCACCGCGGACACGTTGAGCCGCACCAGCGGACGGATGTCGCGATAGCTCTCGCCGTCGGCGCGCAGGATTTCCACCACCTGCCAGGTGGCGGCGATGCTGGCGGTGACCTGCCGCACGCGCGCATCTTTGGCGCGGGCATAGGCGTCGATCGCCTCGAGCAATTTCACTTTGCTCTCGAAGCTCTGCGCGCCCAGCGGATTGTCGTCGCCATAAAGCTTGCGGTTAGTGCGGCCGGGCGCGTCGGCGTAATGGCCGCTGTGGCCGCCTTTCACCGCGCGCACCGCCTCGGCAGCCCGCGCTAGCGCGGCTTCCGACAAATCGGAGGCGTGCGCATAGCCGACCGCCTCGTCCTTCACCGCGCGGAGGCCGAAGCCCTGCTCGGTGTCGTAGGAGGCTTGCTTGAGCCTGCCATTGTCGAAGGCCAGCGCCTCGGCCTGCTTGTATTCCAGGAACAATTCGCCGTCGTCGGCACCGTCCAGCCCGCGGCCGATCAACTGACGGACTTTGTCGCGGTCGAGGCCGGCGCGGTCGATCAAAGAGGAAATGGCTGGGTCCATAAATCGGTCTCCGGTGGCGCCCTCAGAGCCATCAAATAGGGCGTCTGTGGCGATTCTGCGAGGGTGCGACTGGACCGCGCCGCCGCCGGCTGGCTTAGTATGCCCCAATCGTAACGGAGGTTACCCATGAAGGCGATGCTGCTGACGAACCACGGTGGGCCGGAGATGATGCGCTACGGCGAGGCGCCGGACCCGAAAGCCGGACCCGGCGAAGTCGTGGTCGACATTCACGCGGCCAGCGTCAACGGCGCCGATCCCAAAGTGCGACGCGGAAATGGCCGCTACAAACTGAGCGTATTCCCTCACATCATGGGCCGCGATTTCTCGGGCCTCGTCAGCCAGGTCGGAGCGGGGGTCACCGATTTCAAGCTGGGCGACGCCGTGTTCGGCGTGCTCGACCAGGGCATCGAAGGCACCTACGCGGAAAAGCTCGCGATCCCGGCCGCGCTCGTCGCCAAGAAGCCCGCATCGCTCAGCCATGTCGACGCCGCGGCGCTCGGGCTCATCAGCCTCACCGCGCTCACGGCCATCGAAGATACCGCGCACCTCAAAGCGGGTCAGACCGTTCTGATCCAGGGCGGCGCCGGCGGCGTCGCCGGAATTGCCGTGCAACTCGCCAAGCATCTCGGCGCCACGGTGATCACGACTGCCAGCGCCGGCAATCACGGCTATGTGCGCAGCCTCGGCGCCGACCGCGTGATCGACTACAACGCCGAGGATTTCACCAAGATCGGTCCGATCTGCGACGTGGTGTTCGACACCGTCGGCGGCAGCGTCCGCGCCGGCTGCTACGCGGTGCTCAAGCCCGGCGGAAAACTGGTGTGGATCGCGCCGGCGCCGGAAGGCTTCCAGCCGCCCGCTGGATTCGAAACGCTGCGTCCGGAAGTCATACGCGATCGCGCGCATCTCGAGCGGCTGCTGGCGCTACTGCAAGCCGACGCAGTCCGTCCGCCGCCGATCCATCACTACAAGCTCGCCGACGCCGCCGCGGCGCACGTGGTCAGCGAAGGTCGCCATCTTCAAGGCAAGCTGGTCTTGGACGTTCGCTGATCGGCCGTCACTATTTCTTCTTCAAAAACGCGGCGCAAAACGCCGCTTCGAAGGCCCGGTAGTCGTTGGTGATCTCGCTGCCCTTACGGATGGCACGGCGGGCGATGACGTAGCCGTTCTTGTAATACGTGTTGGGATCTTCCGAATGATTCATGAAAGTATCGTAGTCCATCGATAACAGGATTTCGTTTTTCCATTGATAGCCGTGCAGCTTGATGAAGTCGCGCGCGGGTTTGGGCAATTTGGCCAGTCGCTTGCCCGTATAGAAACGATCAAAGCCGTAGACGAAGCGCCAGATTTTCTGGTCCTTGCGGATCGTTTCTCCGGCAAAGACTCCGATTCCGTGGATGGGGCTTTTGTCGAGATAGGTTTTAACGAGAAGCATTTGTGGCCGAGGCCGAATTGATTGTGCTTACGGCAGCTTATCGTAGCCCTCGCCGAAGCCGGCGAGGCCGATCGGAAAGCCGATGCCTTCCTCCGGCGTCTGGAAGATGATGAAAGTCGCCGAATTGCCGGTGCGCAGCTTGGCGATCAGCGGATCGTCCATGACCACCTCGGCAATGCAGCCATTGGGCAGGCAGCGCACGAAGCCGGCGCGGCCGATATCGGCATTGTCGATCTTGAGCCCCAGGCCCGACGGCAGCAACACGCCGAGCGGTGCCACCACCCGCATCAGCCGGCTTTTCAGGTCGGCGGTCTTGAGCACGATCACCGTGAGGCCGACATTGGCGCGGTCTTCCGCGGTGACGCTCTGAATCAGGGCGCATTGTTCGCTCTTGGCGCCGGGCGGCGTATCGCAGCGGATCTGCCAGTCTTTATGCACCGATTTGACCGCGCCCTGGGCGGCGGCCCGTTCCGGCGACACGGCTGCCAGCGCCACGGCCAGTGCCGCAAGCCATGCGCGGCCTAGAAACGCGCACCTTTCATGCCCGAAAATGCCCATCGTTCAATCCCTTGGCGCGCGCCATCCTGCTCGCCCGAATGCGGGCGAATCGCTCCCCGGCAAGTATTTTATTCGTTCCCGTTGGTTCATGCCCGGTTGGTCCTGTCAAGCAAACGGCCGGCAACGTCCGAGGTGGGGCCATCCAAGCCGCCTGGACGTGGCGTAAATACGGCGTCCGCATTCCCCTTGCGGGCAAGCCATTTGTCGTATTGACGGGAGATAAGGCGCATTGCGGTGGTGCGCGAATTGTGGTTTGAGAGGCGGGGATTTCCCCCCGTCCCGCCGCACCGCAAAACCTGCCGCGCCCGCGGCAAAACGCTGTGCTCAGCGGGGCCGAGCCGACATCTTGCTTGCGGTGGGCGGCAAAAAGGGGCCTCTATCCAAGGCCGGATTTCTCGTCGAGGGAGCGCAAAGGACTATGCTGGTGCTTAAGCGGTTGATCACTTTCGTGGTCACGGGCGTGACCGTCATGGCCGCCGGCGGCTTCGCATGGGCCGGCCTTGGTCAGCCGACGCCATGGCAACTCGGGCTGCAAACGTCGGCCTCGCCGGTCATGGACGACATCGTCTGGTTCCACAACTTTCTGCTCTGGCTGATCGCAGCGATCGCGGTGTTCGTGCTGGTCCTGCTGTTGGTCGTAATGGTGAAATTCAACTCGCGGTCCAACCCGGTGCCCTCGCGCACCACGCACAACACCTTCATCGAGATCATCTGGACGGTCGTGCCGGTGCTGATCCTAGTGACGGTCGCGGTGCCGTCGTTTCGTCTGCTGTTCTACCAGCTCAAAGTCCCGGCCGCCGACCTGACCGTGAAAGTCACTGGCAAGCAGTGGTTCTGGAGCTACAGCTATCCGGATTCGAAGTTCGAGTTCGACTCGTTGATGGTGCAGGACAAGGACATCAAGCCCGGTCAACTGCGTCTGCTGTCGGTCGACAACGAAATGGTCGTGCCGGTCAACAAAGTGGTGAGGGTGCTGGTCATCGGCGCCGACGTCATCCACTCGTTCTCGGTGCCGTCATTTGGCATCAAGATCGACGCCATCCCCGGCCGCATCAACGAGACCTGGTTCAAGGCGGAACGGGAAGGCATGTACTACGGACAATGTTCGCAGCTTTGCGGCCGCGATCATGCTTTCATGCCGATCGCCGTGCACGTCGTGAGCGAGAAGGAATACACGGCATGGCTCGAGCAGGCGAAGAAGAAATATGCTGACGATAATGTCGCTCCGCCCAATGCGGTTGCCGCGGCCGACAAGGCAAAATGACACATATATATATTGCGAACGACAAGAGTCGAAGGACAATAACGATGGCTAGCAACGCGGCTGCACACGACACACACGATGCTCACGACGCGCACCCCCATCCGACGGGATGGCGCCGGTTCGTCTATTCGACCAACCACAAAGACATCGGCACTATGTACCTGACCTTTGCGCTGGTCGCCGGCGTGATCGGCGGTTTGCTGTCGATGGCCATCCGGCTCGAATTGCAAAACCCCGGCCTGCAATTTTTCCCGACTCCGCACGAATACAACGTGTTCGCCACTGCGCACGGGCTGATCATGATCTTCTTCATGGTGATGCCGGCGATGATCGGCGGCTTCGGCAACTGGTTCGTGCCGATTATGATCGGGGCGCCCGACATGGCGTTCCCGCGCATGAACAACATCTCGTTCTGGCTGCTGCCGGCTTCGTTTGCGCTGCTGATCTCGTCGATGTTCGTCGAAGGCGAACCCGGCGCGCTCGGCGCCGGAACCGGCTGGACGATCTACGCGCCGCTATCGACCTCAGGTCATCCAGGGCCCGCGATGGACTTCGTCATTTTGTCGATCCATCTGGCGGGCGCCTCGTCGATCCTGGGCGCCATCAATTTCATCACCACCATCTTCAACATGCGCGCCCCCGGCATGACGATGCACAAGATGCCGCTGTTCGTGTGGTCACAATTGGTGACCGTGTTCCTGCTGCTGCTGTCGCTGCCGGTGCTGGCCGGCGCCATCACCATGCTGCTGACAGACCGTAATTTCGGCACCACATTCTTCGCGCCGGAAGGCGGCGGCGATCCGCTGCTGTTCCAGCATTTGTTCTGGTTCTTCGGCCACCCGGAAGTCTACATTCTGATCCTGCCGGGCTTCGGCATGGTCAGCCAGATCGTCGCTACCTTCAGCCGCAAGCCGGTGTTCGGATATCTCGGCATGGCCTACGCGATGGTCGCCATCGGCGGCATCGGCTTTGTGGTGTGGGCGCATCACATGTACACGGTCGGCATGTCGACCGGCGCGCAGGCCTATTTCATCGCCGCCACCATGGTGATCGCGGTGCCGACCGGCGTGAAGATCTTCTCCTGGATCGCCACCATGTGGGGCGGCTCGATCGAGTTCCGCACCCCGATGCTGTGGGCGCTCGGCTTCATCTTCCTGTTCACGGTCGGCGGCGTGACCGGCGTGGTGCTCGCCAATGCCGGCGTCGACCGCGTGTTGCACGACACCTACTACGTGATCGCGCACTTCCATTACGTGCTGTCGCTCGGCGCGGTGTTCGCGATTTTCGGCGGCTGGTACTACTGGTTCCCGAAAATAAGCGGCTACATGTACAACGAGACCATCGGCAAGCTGCACTTCTGGATCACTTTCATCGGCGTCAACATCCTGTTCTTCCCGCAGCACTTCCTGGGGCTCGCCGGGATGCCGCGCCGCACCGTCGATTATCCGGACGCGTTCCACGGCTGGAACCAAGTGTCGTCCTACGGCTCCTACATCGCCGGGTTCGGCGTGGTGGTGTTCTTCTTCGGTATGGCGGAAGCCTTCATCATGAAGCGTGCAGCCGGCAACAATCCGTGGGGCGTAGGCGCCACAACGCTGGAGTGGACGCTGTCCTCCCCGCCGCCGTTCCATCAGTTCGAGACGCTGCCGCGGATTAAATAGGGCTCCGGCACAACTCATGTCGCTCGTCAGCGAAAGCGCAGACTTCCGCGGCCGGCTTGCCGCAGGGCAAGGTCTCGGACTTGTCGAGCCGAGCTCGGCAACGGTCGGCGACTATGTCGCGCTGATGAAGCCGCGCGTGATGTCGCTGGTGATCTTCACCGCGCTGGTGGGCCTCGCGGTCGCGCCCGGCACCTTGCATCCGTTGATCGGCTTTACGGCGCTGCTCTGCATCGCGGTCGGCGCGGGAGCGGCCGGCGCGCTCAACATGTGGTACGATGCCGACATCGACGCCATCATGACGCGCACGCAGCGCCGTCCGGTGCCGATGGGTCGCGTGCAGCCGGGCGAGGCGCTGGCTTTCGGGCTGACGCTGAGCGGTTTTGCGGTGGTGGTGCTCGGCCTGCTGGTGAACGTGCTCGCCTCCGCGCTGCTCGCTTTCACCATCTTCTTCTACGTCGTGATCTATACAATCTGGCTTAAGCGCTCGACACCGCAGAACATCGTGATCGGCGGCGCCGCCGGTGCCTTCCCGCCGGTGATCGGCTGGACGGCGGCGACCGGCTCGCTCTCGCTCGAGCCGCTGTTGCTGTTCATGATCATCTTCTTCTGGACGCCGCCGCATTTTTGGGCGTTGGCCCTCACCCGCACCGAGGATTACGCCCGCGCCGGCATTCCGATGCTGCCGGTGGTTGCCGGCGACGCCTCGACGCGGCGCCAGATCCTGCTGCATACCCTCATTCTGGTGCCGCTCGGCATCGCGCCCTGGGCCTTCGGCTATGCGGGCGCGCTTTACGGGCTGACCGCAGTCGGCTCCGGCGCGATAATGCTGGCACTGGCCAGGCAGGTATTCCGGGAGCGCCGCCCGGCCGAGCGCGCCAGCAAGCATCTTTTTGCCTTCTCGATCCTGTACCTGTTCCTGCTGTTTGCGGTACTGCTGGTCGAGCGGGGATGGGGCGGGCTGCTCGCCCGGTTGGTGGCGTGACCATTGGCATCGCGATGAACACGGAACCGAAAGACGAGGGCATCGTCCTCACCGAGGCGCAGAAACGCGCCCGACGCTCGCGCTCGATCGCCATCGCGCTGTCGCTGGCCGCGCTAGTTATCTTGTTTTACGTGGTGACGCTGGTGAAGGGTCCGATCGTCTTGGTGCGCCCGCTATGACGAGCCAACCGACCCGCAACGGCAAGAAGCTCCGGCGCGACATGGTGATCGCCGCCTGCTGCGGTGTGTTCGCGGCATCCATGGTGGGTGCGACCTATGCCGCGGTGCCGCTCTACAACTGGTTCTGCCGCACCACTGGTTTTGCGGGCACTACCCAAGTCTCGAGCCAAGCGCCCGCGAATGTGCTCGGCCGTACCATTGCCGTCCGCTTCGATTCCAACGTGGCGCCCGGATTGCCGTGGAAGTTCGAGCCGGAGCAGAATGAGATCAAGCTGCGCATCGGCGAAGTGGCGACGGTCCATTACAAGGTCGTCAATCAAGCCGCGCGCACCATCTCCGCGCAGGCATCCTACAACGTGTCGCCGCCGCAGGCCGGCGCCTATTTCGACAAGATCAACTGCTTCTGCTTCACCGAGCAGCACCTGAAGCCGGGCGAGACGCGCGAGATGACGGTGGTGTTCTATGTCGATCCGGCGATCGCCAAGGATCGCGACCAGGACGCGCTCAATACGATCACGCTGTCTTATACCTTCTATCGGCTGCCCGAACAGGAGCAGCCGGTGGCCGAGGCGCCGGACACGAAATCGAATAGACTTTAACGGGGATAAGGGGGCGCCCGCGGCGCCCGACCAAACGGAGACGACGATGGCGCAGGCTCACGGCAATCATCATGACTACCATCTGGTCAGTCCGAGCCCTTGGCCGGCGGTCGGCGCCACTTCCGCCTTCCTGATGGCGTTCGGCGGCATCGCCTGGATGCACCACATGTTCTCGGCGGCGCCGCTGATGTTCGGGCTCGGCGTCGTCGGTATCCTCTACACCTTCATCGGCTGGTGGCGCGACGTGATCCGCGAGGCCCAGTACGAGGGCTTCCACACCCGTGTGGTGCAGATATCGCACCGCTACGGCATGATTCTGTTCATCGCCTCCGAGGTGATGTTCTTCGTCGCCTGGTTCTGGGCCTATTTCAACACCGCGCTGTTCCCCGGCGACGCCCACGACGTCGGGCGGCTCGCCATCACGCACGGCGTGTGGCCGCCGCAAGGCATCGAGACCTTCAATCCCTGGCACTTGCCGCTGCTCAATACGCTGATCCTGCTCACTTCGGGCACCACGGTGACTTGGGCGCATCACGCGCTCTTGGAGAACGACCGGCAGGGGCTCAAATGGGGCCTGGCGCTGACCATTCTGCTCGGCCTCACCTTCACCTGCGTGCAAGGCTACGAATATGCGCACGCAGCGTTCCACTATAGCGGCAACATCTATGGCGCCACCTTCTTCATGGCGACCGGGTTCCACGGCGTGCATGTGATCATCGGCTCAATCTTCCTGATCGTCTGCCTGTTCCGCGCCGTCAACGGCCACTTCTCGCCGACCCAGCATCTCGGCTTCGAGTTCGCCGCCTGGTACTGGCATTTCGTCGATGTGGTGTGGCTGTTTTTATTCGCCTGCATATATGTGTGGGGCGCCGGCGTGCCGCATCCCGAGTGACCATCGCGAGATGATTTCTCAAGAGGGCGGCGTCAAAGCGCCGCCCTTTTGCATTACGGAAAGAACGCCAACATGGCCGCCGAGTCGCTACCGATCGCCCGGGGCCTGCGCTGCCGTTGTCCGCGCTGCGGCGAGGGCAGACTGTTCCAAGGCTTCCTGACGTTGCGTCCGCGATGCGAGCGTTGCGGCCTTGAGTTCGCCTTTGCCGATGCCGGCGACGGCCCGGCGGTGTTCGTGATCCTGCTCGGCGGCGCCATCGTGGTGTTCGCGGCGCTGATGACGGAAGTCGTCTATCAGCCGCCGTATTGGCTGCACGCGGTGCTATGGCTGCCGCTGGTCCTGATCGTGACGCTGGCGCCGTTGCGGCCAATCAAGGGCCTGCTAATCGCGCTGCAATACCATCACAAGGCACAGGAAGGCCGTCTCGAAAATCGAGGCGATAGGTGAAGGAGCCGCGCGAAAAACGCGGAGGCGGCGTGATCGAAGCGACGGTGTTCGCCGTCGTCGGCGTCGCCATCTTGGTCGGGCTCGGCATCTGGCAGCTCGACCGCAAGGTCTGGAAGGAAAATCTAATCGCGACTGTGACCGCGCAGCTTGCGCGCGCGCCAGAGGATTTGCCGCCGCGCGAGCGCTGGCCGCAGCTCGTTCCCAACGGCAACGAATATACCCTCGTCAAATTCCCGGCCGAATTCCTCGAAGGCCAAGAGGCGCTGGTCTATTCCGCCGGCTCCGCCTTCCGCCCCGATGTGCAGGGGCCGGGCTATTGGGTCTTTTCGCCGGCGCGGCTTGCCGACGGCAGCATCGTGCTGGTCGACCGAGGCTTCGTGCCGGCCGACCGCAGCGATCCCGCGAGCCGCGCCCAAGGGGTGCCGCACGGCTTTATCGATATCATTGGCGTCATGCGCTGGCCCGAGGCGCGCGGGATGTTCACGCCGGCCGACGACCCGAAGACCAATGTCTGGTATTTGCGCGACCCCCAGGCGATCGCCGCGGCGAAGAAATGGGATACCGCCGCGCCGTTCTATGTCGAGCAGGAGGCGCCGGTGCCGCCCGGCGGTCTACCCAAGCCGGGCAAGCTCTCGGTCAGCCTGCCGGACAATCACCTGCAATATGCCATCACCTGGTTCGGCCTCGCGTTGGGCTTGGCCGGCGTCTATGTGACGTGGCTGTCCGGACGGCTGCGGCTGCACGTGTGACGGTAGCAGCCGCTTGACTTGCATCAAATCAATCCGTCCCGGGATCGGGTTATGAACGGCGGTCCGAGCCACCGGTCGCGGCTGGCGTGGGAAATTGGGGCATTTCGACCGTGGTTTCGCGAATTCTCGAACGCCTGACGTGGTGGATCGAACGCGTGCTCGCCTATGCCTTCATTGCCGCGGTCGCCCTCAACTTCACCAACGTCGTTGGCCGCTACGGCTTCGGCACCACTTTGCTGAGTGCCGACGAGCTGCAAATTTTCATCATGGTGTTCATGACCTTCCTCGGCGCCGCCGTGGTCGCCTGGCGCAACCAGCATCTGCGCATGGACGTGCTCGTGAACGCGCTACCGTCGCCGGTGCGCCGGCTGATAAGAATTGCCGAGCTCGCGGTCATCGTCATTCTCGCCGGCTTCGTACTGTGGAATTCGACCTATTACGCTAAGCAGATGTTCGACATCGGCCGCGTCAGCGATATGGCGCAGGTGCCGATGTGGATCCCACACGGCGTGGTGGCGGCAGGCTTCGGACTGATGGCGCTCATCGCAGGCCTGCGCCTGGTTGAGATCGTGACCGGGCACGTGCCGGATATCGGCAAATCCGGCACGGAGGCCTGAGCCATGTCCTTTGCTCTCGGTGTGGTGCCGGTCGCTCTGCTGCTGCTCGGGTTCCCGATCTTTATCGTCCTGCTGGCGTCGGTCAGCGTCGCGCTCGTGTTCTTCATGCACATGCCGATCGCGGCGCTGCATCAGAACATGTTTGGATCGATCAATGCCTTTTCGCTGCTGGCGATTCCATTTTTCGTCTATGCCGGCGAACTGATGGGGCGCGGCAGCGTCGCCCAGCGCCTGATCGATTTTGTGCAAGGCGGCGTCGGCTCAGTGCGCGGCAGCCTCGCCGTTACCACAGTCGGAACCTCGGCGATTTTCGGTGCGATCTCCGGCATCAGCGCGGCCTGCGTCGCAACAATAGGCCGCATCATGTATCCGGCGATGCGGCGCGCCGGCTATCCGGAACATTTCTCCGCCGGCCTGGTCACCGCGGTCGGCGCCATCGACATCATCATCCCGCCCAGTATTCCGATGATCGTCTACGGCGCCTCGGCCGAGGAATCGGTGCCGCGGCTTTACGCGGCGGGCGTGGTGCCGGGCCTGATGCTGACGTTCATGCTTGCGGCCTACGTGATGTGGTTCGCCCGCCGCCATGGCATCGGCGCCGGCGAGGCGTTCAAGTTCGATCGGTTCCTGCGTGGGCTTACCCGCGGCATCTGGGCGCTCGGCATGCCGTTCATCATTCTCGGCGGCATCTACGGCGGCGTGTTCTCGCCGACCGAAGCGGCGGCGGTCGCCTGCGTTTACGCCGCCTTCGTCACCCGGTTCGTCTTCCGCGAACTAGGCTGGCGCGATATCGTCGAGGCCGCCTCGGCGACCGTGCTGTTTTCGGCGCAGATTCTCATTATCGTCGCCTGCGCTGGGGTGTTCTCCTGGCTGCTGACCGTCAATCAGATCCCTGCGGCGATCGTCGGCTGGTTGCAGGCGCTCAACATTTCCGCCTGGATGTTCCTGCTGACGATCAACGTCATTCTGCTGGTGGTCGGCTGCTTCCTCGACCCGCTGTCGGCAATCCTGCTGCTGACGCCGCTCTTGGTGCCGTTGGTCAAGGCATTCGGCATCGACACCGTGCATTTCGGTATCGTGGTGACGGTGAATCTGGCGATCGGCCTGTTCCATCCGCCGTTCGGGATGAACATCTTTGTCGCCCAATCCGTGCTCGGGCTCGAATTACGCTCGATCTATCGCGGCATTATTCCGTTTCTGGTGATCTACCTGATCGCGCTCGCCCTGATCACCTATATCCCGGCGATTTCACTCGGCGGCATGCACCTGCTGCTCGGGGTTAAATAAGACGGCGCAAACGGCTTGCGCCGCCATTCCGGCGCGGCGACCCGGCACTGTCGGTCGTCGCTCGGAACGACGGCGCAATTCGCGCAATCGCTATGTCGTCGGCGTTACTGATACTTTTTCGCGGTCGTGGTGATAGTGTCGTAGTCCGTCTTCATTTGCGGATTGGTCTCCATCACCGCCGGGATCACCGACGTCACGTCCTTCAGATAGGCAGCGGCCTCGGCGGGTGGCAACGTAATCGCTTCGCCGCCGTTCTTGACCCAGACTTCCCGGGTGCGCTCGACGTCGGCGACGCCGAAGGTGGAAAATACAACTTCCGCCTTGCGCGCTTCTTCCCGCACGATCGTCGCGAGTTCCGGCCCGATCGACTTCATGAAGTTCCGGTTGACCACGCCGCCGACGAAAAGGAACGACGACGGAAGATAGGTCGCGGTTTTGGTCACGTCATAGTATTTGAAGCCGGTCAGAACATTGAACGATGAGATCGAGGCGTCGATCGTCTTGTTCTGCATCGCCGGCAGCACCTCGCCGAGCGGGATCGATACCGGCGAAGCCCCGAGTTTCTTGAACGGCTGGATGTGCAGCGGCGCTGGGCCGGGGACGCGAATCTTCTGGCCCTTGAAGTCCGCGGCGGTGCGGATCGCCTTGTGCGACGCCACCATCAGCGGACCATTGTTGCCCACCACTAGAATTTCGATGCCTTTGGCTTCGCCGAAGGTCGCGAGCCGCGCCCGCACGGCCGGATCAGCGAGCACCTTCTGACTTTGCGCGACGTTGTCGAACATGCCGGCGGCATCGAACACTTGGAAGCGCGACTCCAACCCGATCAGGAAGCCGACGGCCGGCATGGCGAACTCGATGGTGCCGAGCGCCACGCCGTCGACGGTCGTGGGGATTTGCCCGAGCTGGCTCGCCGGATAGATTTCCACCTTGATGCGGTCGCCGGAACGCTGCTCGACGCCCGCCTTGAACGCCTTCATCCATTCATGTGGAGCATCGTTGACCGTCGGCGACGACAGCTTCATGGTGAATTGCTGTGCGTTCGCCGCGTTGGCGAACAGCATCACGGCCGCGACGGCAGCCACCCGAAATATCCAGCTTCTCATCGTGCACCCCCGGTTTTGCATTTCCTGAATTGAGATTCCGGCGATTTCGAACGAGCGAAATCGATAGTCGCGCCGGCAATTGTCTCGGGTGGGACAGTTCATTAAATGCCGGCGGGCGACGTTGACCTGGATCAATTCACACCGGGACGCAGGCCGCGCCAGCAGCCCAAAGGTCGGCGGGGTTTTCTTGTGCAAGCCTCGGCGCGAGGCTACTGTGCGCCTGCAATAGCGGCTGTGCCGGAACCATAAAGTCAAGTAAACTCAATGCGTTATGTCTCAACTCGGGGCGAGGCCGCCCCGCTCGATTTTGTCGAGGTCATGCTGGCCGGGCTCGGCCGCGACGGCGGCCTTTACGTGCCGGAGTTGTGGCCCGCGCTCGATGCCGAAACGATCGCCGGCTTCGCGGGCAAGCCTTACGCCGAAGTTGCGGTCGAGGTGATCAAACCCTTCGTCGGCGCCGCCATTCCGCAAGCCGATCTTGCCCGCATGGCGCGCGAGGCCTACGGCACGTTCCGTCACCCGGCGATCGCGCCGCTCGCGCAACTGGCCTCGAGTCTTTTCGTGCTCGAGTTGTTTCATGGGCCGACCCTCGCCTTCAAGGATCTCGCCATGCAGCTGGTCGCCCGGCTGATGGACCACGAGCTGCAACAGCGCGGCGAGCGCACCACCATCGTGGTGGCGACCTCGGGCGACACCGGCGGCGCTGCGGTCGAGGCATTCCGCGGCCGCACCCAGGTGGACGTGGTGGTGCTGTTCCCGCATGGCCGCATATCCGACGTGCAGCGGCGCATGATAACCACAGTGCCGGACGCAAACGTGCACGCGCTCGCCATCGAAGGCACCTTTGACGATTGTCAGGCGCTGGTGAAGGCGATGTTCAATCATCACGCCTTCCGCGAGCGCGTGCGGCTGTCCGGCGTCAATTCCATCAACTGGGCGCGCATCGTCGCGCAGGCGGTCTATTATTTCACCGCCGCCGTCGCGCTTGGCAGCCCGCACCGCAAAGTCGCTTTCACCGTGCCGACCGGAAATTTCGGCGACGTCTATGCCGGCTATGTCGCCACCCGCATGGGGCTCCCCGTCGACCGCCTGGTGGTGGCGACCAATGTCAACGACATCCTGGCGCGCACCTTCGCGACCGGCGCCTACGAGTTGCGCGACGTGGTGGCGACCACATCACCGTCGATGGATATCCAAGTCTCGTCGAATTTCGAACGGCTGTTGTTCGACGCCTACGGCCGCGACGCCAAGGCGGTCGCCGCCCTAATGGGCTCGCTCGCGCAATCGCGCCGCTTCGCTGTGTCATCGCATGCGCTCAAACAGATGCGCGCGCTGTTCACCGCCGACCGCGCCGACGAGCAGGAAAGCGCCGCCACCATCCGCGCCTGGGTGCGCGAGGCAGGTTACTGCGTCGATCCCCACACCGCGGTCGGCCTGGCGGTGGCCGAGAAAGAGGCGCGCGATCCGTCGGTGCCGATGGTGGTGCTGTCGACCGCGCACCCGGCAAAATTTCCGGACGCGGTCAAGGCCGCCTGTGGGGTCGCCCCCGCGCTGCCCGACTGGCTGGCCGATCTCACCGACCGGGCGGAGCGCGTCACCGTGCTGCCGGCCGATCAGGCGGCGGTCGAACGATACGTGGCATCGGCGTCGCGTGCGGCGCGTGAAGGAGCAGCGGCATGAGCGTCGAAATAACCCGGCTTGCCTCCGGCCTGTCGGTGGTGACCGACCGCATGCCGCATCTGGAATCCGCCTCGCTCGGGGTCTGGGTCGGCGCCGGCGGCCGCAACGAAATGCCCGACGAACACGGCATTTCTCATCTGCTCGAACATATGGCCTTCAAGGGCACCAAGCGGCGCAGCGCGCGCCAGATTGCCGAGGAGATCGAAGCGGTCGGCGGCGAGCTCAATGCCGCGACCAGCGCCGAATCGACCGCTTATTACGCCCGCGTGCTCAAGGCCGACGTGCCGCTCGCGCTCGATGTAATGGCGGACATCCTGACTGAGCCGGCCTTCGATCCGGAGGAATTGCGGCGCGAGCAGAACGTCATCGTGCAGGAAATCGGCGCCAGCGAAGACGATCCCGACGGCGTGGTCTTCGACCGCCTGCAAGAGATCGCTTTTCCCGGCCAGCCGGTCGGCCGCACCATTCTCGGCACGCCGGAGACGGTGCGCTCGTTCAACTCGGCGCGGCTGCGCACTTATCTCGCGCGCAACTATCGCGCGCCGAACATGCTGGTGGCGGCGGCGGGTGCGATCGAGCACGAGCGCATCGTCGCCGAGGCCGAGCGACGTTTTGCGAGTTTCATGGGGCCGCAAGCACCGGCTCCGGAACCGGCGCATTTCGGCGGCGGCACCAGGGTCGAGACGCGCGATCTCGAGCAGGTGCATATCGCGCTTGCGCTACAAGGTCTGCCCGTGCGCGACGAGCAACTCTACAGCCTGCAGGTGTTCACTAGCGTGCTCGGCGGCGGCATGTCGTCACGGCTGTTCCAGGAGGTGCGCGAAAATCGCGGGCTGTGCTACGCGATCCACGCCTTCCATATGCCTTATGCCGACATCGGCCTGTTCGCGCTCTATGCCGGCACCGACGAGAAGGACGCGCCCGAATTGATGCGGGTTGCCATCGACCAGATCGCGCGCGCCACTGAAACGCTCAACGAAGCCGAGGTCGCGCGCGCCAAGGCGCAGATGAAAGCCGGATTGCTGATGGCGCTGGAAAGCTCGGAGGCACGCCTCGGCCAGATCGCGCGCCAGATGCTGGCCTTCGGCCGGCCGATCCCGCTCGACGAAATCGTCGCAAAAGTGGACGCGGTGACGGTCGAGAGCGCGCGCGCCGCCGGCCGCGCGCTGATCGGACGCAGCAGGCCGGCGATCGCGGCGCTCGGACCCGGCAACGGTCTTGCCAGCACGGCCGCGATCGCTGAAAGTCTTGTGCGCCGGGCAGCCTGATCCGGGAGCAAACATCTAATATCGCCCATGGCGTTTTTCCGCACCGTCAGCAGCAACGAAATCCTACCGGCCATCGCCGGCGCCGGGATTACGCTGCGCGTGCCGCAAAGCGGCGACTATGCCGAGTGGGCGGCCTTGCGCGAGCGGAGCCGCGCCTTCCTGGTGCCCTGGGAGCCGACCTGGCCCGACGACGATCTCACGCGTGGCGCGTTCCGACGGCGGCTCAAACGCTACGCCGAGGATTTGCGCAACGATCTTGCTTATGCCTTCCTGATCTTTCGCAGCGAGGATGACTCGCTGGTC
The DNA here is from genome assembly GCA_963778745.1 of uncultured Alphaproteobacteria bacterium. Classification (GTDB taxonomy): domain Bacteria; phylum Pseudomonadota; class Alphaproteobacteria; order Rhizobiales; family Xanthobacteraceae; genus Pseudolabrys. Next base: position 139,532 of record CAVZVP010000018.1, read on the forward strand.
GGCGGGCTGACGCTTGCTAATATTCGCCGCGGTGTGGCGCAAGCGGGTAGCATCGGCTACTGGACCGGCGCGCCGTACGCCCGCAAAGGCTACATGACCGCGGCGATGCGCGCCTTGGTCCCGTTCTGTTTCACGACGCTGCGGCTGCACCGCCTGGAGGCGGCCTGCATTCCGGGCAATACCGCCTCGGTGCGCCTGCTGGAGAAGACCGGCTTCCAGCGCGAGGGCTACGCGCGCAGCTATCTGTGCATCAATGGCGTGTGGCAGGATCATCTGCTCTATGCGCGGCTCAAGGACGACGCCGATTAGCGGATGATCCCGAAAAGGGGGTACCGGTTTTCGGATAAGATCTTGCGCAAGCAAAATGTGAGGGACGGGCGGTGATTCAAGCAAAACAAATCATGTCGTGTTCCGCTGCCTTTGGGATGCCATGCTTGGCTTGCTATAAGGTTGGCTTGCTATAAGGCGGGCAAGGGCGGGGGCGCCTAAAGAAACGTGAGCCGGGACAATGGGTAGCGGACGAACTGAACAAACCGTACGCAGCGGTGTGGGCACGCTCGCACTCATGGCGCTGGCGTTGGCGCTAAGCGGCTGCAGCACCGCCAGCGATCTGCTCAAATCGTCGCCATTGGATTTTTTCAGTTCATCGTCGAAGGCGACCAACGATGCGCCGTCCGCCGGCGGCACCGCCAATCTCGCAGCCGACGATATTGACTGCCCGGAAGTGCGTGTGCGCACCGGGGCGTCGACCCTCATGATCGGCAGCAAACCCGGCGGGGGCGATCCGGCCGCGCTCGATGTGCGCTACCAGGGCTCCATCATCCGCACCGCGCGCGAATGTCACGTGAATACCGGCATCATGACCTTGAAAGTGGGCATTGAGGGCCGCGTCATCACCGGGCCGGCCGGCGGCCCCGGCACGGTCGATGTGCCGCTACGCATCGCGGTGGTGCAAGAAGGCGTCACCCCCAAGGCGGTGACGTCGAAATTCGGCCGCGAAACGGTGACCATGAACGCTTCGATCGATCGGGTAATCTTTACGCATATCGAATCAGACATCGCGTTCCCGCTGCCGCAGCCGCTGGCCTTGATCGACGCCTATGTAATCTATGTCGGCTTCGATCCGGTCGGCGCCCAGCCGGAAAAGAAGACCCCGGCCAAGCGCAAGCCGGTTGCCAAGAAGCCAGCGGCAAAGGCGAACCAGAGCTGAATAAATTTTTTGTCATGGCCGGGCATAGCCGTCCAAAGGACGGCTTCGCTTCGCTCGCCTATGTCCCGGCCATCTCGTTGAGGAAGGCACAGCATTGCCTCCCTAAGCGGGAGGCGCGGGTCAAGCCCGCGCATGACAACTGAGAGGGCGATAGCGCGGCCAGCTAGTTCAGCTTTTTGCGGACGTCGTCGATGCCCTTGGCGATCAACTCGCCCGCAAGCGGGCCCTTGGCTTCTTGGGCGAGCACCTTGGTGGCGGCAGCGACGGCGGCTTCGGCCGCGGCGCTGCGCACGTCGGCGGCGGCCTGGGCTTCGGCCTGGGCGATCTTGACCTCGGCCATCTTGGTGCGCCGTGAAACGAATTCCTCGATCTTGACCTTGGCTTCGGCGGCGAGCCGCTCGGCCTCGGCCTTGGCGCCGGCGATGATCTCCTGCGCCTCACTCTCGGCCTCGCCGCGCTTGCGCTGGTAGTCGGCCAGCAGTTGCGCGGCCTCGTCCTTGAGCTTGCGCGCTTCGTCGAGCTCGGCCTTGATGCGGCCGGCGCGCTCGTCGAGCGACTTGGCGATCATGCGGTGCACGCCGATATAGCCAAGCCCGGCCACGAACACCACAAAGGCCAGCGCCACCCAGGTTTCCGCGTCGAACAGCATCGCCAATACCCTAACGTTTCAACACATCGGCGACCGCCGCGGCGACCGCCTTGTCGCTTGGCGCGCTGCCGATCAGCCGCTCGACGATGGCGCGGGCGGCGTCCTCGGCGATGGCGCGCACATTGGCCATGGCCGCTTCTTTGGTGGCGGCGATGGACTTCTCGGCTTCGGCCAGCTTGACGTTGAGCTCGCCCTCGAGCGACTTACGGGTGGCATCCGCCGCGGCCGCCTGCTTGTCGCGCATTTCGTTGGCGATGGCCTGCGCGCGGGCGCGGGCATCGGCCAGCGCCTTTTCGTAGGCCGCGACCGCTTCGTCGGACTGGGTCTTGAGCGTTCCTGCCTCGGCAATGTCGTCGGCGATGCGTTTCTGCCGGCTCTCGATGATCCTAGCAACGCGCGGCAGCGCCAGCCTCGACATCAAGACGTAAAGCAGGACGAAGGCGATCGTGAGCCACACGAGTTGCGAGGCGAAGGTCTGCGACTGGAACGGCGGAAAGCCGCCGTGCCCGCCTTCCGCCGGGTGCTCCGTGCTTGTCTTATGGGCCGGCTCGGCCATCGTCAGCTCCAGCGTGCTTGGCTTAGAGCGCGAACAGCAGCAGCAGCGCGATCAGCAGCGAGAAGATGCCGAGTGCTTCGGTGATGGCGAAGCCGAAGATCAGGTTGCCGAATTGTCCCTGCGCCGCGGACGGATTGCGCAGAGCGGCGGCCAGGTAATTGCCGAAGATGATGCCGACGCCGACGCCCGCGCCGCCCATGCCGATGCAGGCGATGCCCGCACCGATGTATTTCGCTGCCACTGGATCCATATACCCTACTCCTTCTGGTTCTACTTTTCCGGTCGGGCCTCAGTGGCCCGGGTGAATCGCATCGTTGAGATAGATGCAGGTGAGGATGGCGAAGACGTAAGCCTGCAGGAATGCCACCAGCGCTTCGAGCGCCATCAGAACGACGATCATCGCGAATGGCAGCACGCCCCCCGCCCAGCCGATCGCGCCCATGGCGCCGCCCATCAGGATGATGAAGCTGGCGAACACTTGCAGCGTGATGTGGCCCGCCAGCATATTGGCGAACAGACGCACGCTGTGCGAGATTGGCCGCGAAATGAACGACAGGATCTCGATGAAGACGATCAGCGGCAGGATGTAGATCGGCACGCCCTTCGGCACGAACAAATTGAAGAAATGCAGGCCGTGGCGGATGAAGCCATAGATCAACACGGTCAGGAACACGGTAATCGCCAGCGCCGCGGTCACGATGATGTGGCTGGTGACGGTGAAAGTGTAGGGAATGAGGCCGATAAAGTTCACGGTCAGGATGAACATGAACAGCGTGAACACGAAGGGGAAGAATCGCATGCCCTCGGCGCCGGCGGTCGAGCGCACCGTGGTGGCGACGAATTCGTAGGCGATCTCGGCGGCCGATTGCAGGCGCGAGGGCACCAAGCCGCGTCGGGCGGTGCCGATCACCAGGAAGGCGGTAATGACGACGACCGCCGCCAGCATGAAGGCGGCGGAATTGGTGAAGGCGATCTCGGTATTTCCAATCTTGGCGACCGGAAAGAGATCGACGATGCGAAACTGATGGATCGGGTCGACGGCCATGGTCTCAATTTTCTTGGCGCATGATCTGGTCCGAAAACCGGTTCCCGCTTTTCGGGATCATGCGCTAGTCGTTCAGATGTCTCTCGCGGACGACTCCGGCCGCGCGCATCACGTTAAGGACCCCGGCGGCGAAGCCGAGCAGCAGAAACACAATCAGCCCCCACGGCGAAATCCCCAGCCAGCGGTCGAGCAGCCAGCCGATCAACGCGCCGACGACCACGCCCGCCACCAGCTCGGTCGAAAGCCGGAAACCGCGGGCAAACGCCGAAGCATCGGCGGCCGAACGAGGACTGAAGTCGTTTTCGGATGGCCGGCTCGCAGTTTCGAGCCGTTCGCCGAGACGCTGGAGCCTCGCGGAGAGAGCAGCCTCGTCGTCCGGCGGTTCCTTGCGATCACCTTTGCCGCGCGTGCCGTCAGCCATGCTTTTGACTCGCGTGGATTAAAAGGCCTCGCTCTTGTTCCGCCGCCCTAAAAGCCGCGCGGACCATACTGACCGGGTATGTTCGAGTCAAGAAACCGGCTCTGCGGCGTAAGCATTTGATATATGACATTATATGCAATATTTTCCGCCTCCTTCGGCGCCGTTGCGTGCACTGCTGTAATGCTGTCAACAGAGAACGCGACGCTCGGGTTCAGGCCGTGGCGCGCGGGTGGTAAGCTTATCCACCCCAGCGCAGGAGTTAAGAGGATCATCGCGATGCGGAACTCGACGCTTGCCCTTGCCATCCTGCTGGCCTGCGCGGCTTCGCCGACGCTGGCGCAAGGTGGCCAAGGCACGCAGCCGGTCGAGCCTCCCCACGATGCCCATACTGCCCCGAGCGCGCCGGCCATCGTCCCGTCCAACCCGCCAAGCCGTTTCGCCTTCAACCGCGTCGACGGCGGATTCCTGCGTCTCGATAATCATACCGGGAAGATCGCGTATTGCAGTCCGCAGCCGATCGGCTGGGCTTGCCAGGCGGTGCCGGAAGACCGCGACGCGATGGAGAAGGAGATCGCGCGCCTGCAGGACGAGGTCGCAAGTCTGAGGTCGGAGCTCGCGGCGCTGCGCGAGCCGCCGCCGCCGCGACCGCCCGCTGATCTGACGCCGCCGCCGCCGCCGGCAGATCTGAAACCGCCGCAGCCTGACAAGAGCGAGGACACAACAAAATTGCGCGAAGACCTCGCGCGCGCCCGCGCCGCTTTCGAAAGCGCCTGGCGCCGGCTGGTCGAGATCATCGTCCAACTTCAGAAGGACATGATGCGCAGGGGCTGATCGGGCCCGGCGTCATGCATGCCTATCGTGGCTGGTAAATTATCCGCCATCACCGAGATTACGCCGCAACTGATCGCGAGCGCGACGCTGCGCCTGAACACGCCCGGCGCCGGCTTCACCGACATCACCCATCACGCGGCAAATTTCCTGGCGCAATGCCGCGCGGGCGAGGGGGCGTTGCTGATCTTTCTGCGCCACACCTCGGCCTCCCTCGTCATCCAGGAAAATGCCGATCCCGAGGTGCAGGCCGACCTCATCTCCGCGCTCGATCGTCTCGCCCCGCAAGACGTGCCCTGGATTCACGATGTGGAGGGGCCGGACGACATGCCGGCGCATGTGAAGGCTATGCTCAGCGGCGTGTCGCTGCACGTGCCAGTGACCGGAGCCAAGCTCGCGCTCGGCACCTGGCAGGGCATTTTTCTGGTCGAGCACCGGCGGGCGCCGCACACGCGCGAGATCGTCCTGCAATTCGTCGGCAGCCGCTAAAAAAATGCGGGGCCCAACGGGCCCCGCACAACGCTTAGATTCTAAGCTGCTTCTCGACCACGCGGGTTCTCATCTTCATCCCAGACGCTCATTTGGCGCGTTTCGGGCATCAGGAACAGGGAGAGTACCAAGCACACAGCAGGAACAGCGATCGGGTAGATCAGCGCATAGGCCAGGCTGCCCGTCGCCGTGTACACCGCCGTGGTGATGAACGGCACCAAACCGCCGCCCCAGCCATTGCCGATCATGTACGGCATGGAAACCGCCGTGTAGCGGATGCGGCCGGGGAAGAATTCGGCAAGGAACGCGCCGATCGGCCCGTACACCATGCCGACGTAGCAGACCATGATGGCGACGATGAAGATCGCAACGGGGATGTTGACATGGCCCGGCTGCGAGACCGCTCCGAGCCACGTATACAGCGGATAGTAGGTGACCGCCGCAAGGAAGAAGCCGCCCAAGATCACCGGCTTGCGGCCGATCTTGTCGGACAGCCAGCCGAAGAGGACGAGTGACGGAGTGCCGATGACCAGTCCGACTCCCACGATGAAGGCGCTGGTGAGCGTGTCCACCTTGGAAACCGTCTGCAGGTAGAAAAGCGCCCAGAACTGGCTCGAGTACCAGACCACGCCTTCGCCCAAGACCACGATGGTGGCGATCACCACGTACTTGAGATTGGCAGGGTTGAGGAAGGCCTCGCGCCATGGGTTCTTGCTGGTCTTACCCTTGGCCTTGATCTCCTCGTACACCGGCAACTCTTCGAAGTTGGCCCGCATGTACATGGTAACGAACACCAGCAGGAAGGAGCACAAGAACGGGATGCGCCAGGCCCAGTCGTTGAACACGGCTTCGCCGAAGTAGGTGCGGGTCGCGATGATGATGATGAGCGACAACACGATGCCGAGGGTCGGCGAGGTCTGCAGCCAGCCGGTATAGTATCCGCGCCGGTCTTCCGGCACGTGCTCGGCGACATAAGTGATGGCGCCGCCGTATGAGCCGCCCAGGCAAAGTCCCTGGATCATGCGCAGACAGAACAGGATGATCGCGGCGCTCAAGCCGATCTTATCGAAGGTCGGGATCAGGCCGATCGCGCCGGTGCCGAGAGCCATGCCGACGAGCGTCAAGATGAACGTATATTTGCGGCCGACCCTGTCGCCCAGCCAACCGAACACAAAGGCGCCCAACGGCCGGACCAGGAACCCGGCGGTGAACAGCGCGATCGTGCTGAGCAGGGCGGCGACGGGATGGCTCTTTTCGAAGAATTTGACCGACAAGATCGTGGCCAAGCTTCCGAAAATATAGAAATCATACCACTCGATAACGTTTCCCCCGGCCGCGGCGGTAATCACACGTCGGAAGTTTTTCGGAATGCGGTCAGCCATGGCAACCATGGTATTTCCCCCATTTGTTTGTCGTGGGTCTTTGTTTGACGCTACGATCTTGGTTCATAAGTTACGAGCGAACGGCGGACCGAGCCAGCCCCCGCCGTGCATTGCGAGCAACATAACATTGCCGTCGGCGACCGCTTATACGACTTTCGGCCCGGTAAATCCTATAAGGTCTTGATTGTTATCAACTATTTTGCACTGCAATAAATTATGCGCAGCGGCAATTTATGACGTGCGGTGAGGCACTTGCGCTCGAAACAAGCGAGGTGGAACATTGACGGGCACGCGCATTCGACGCAGAGGTTTGGCGGGCCGGCCGCAGACACCAACGAAAGTTCAATAAGTGGAGAGCCAAGAGCAATACCGCCTGCTGATCGCCGACGACCATCCGTTGTTTCGTGGCGCGTTGCGCGAGGCGGTCACTGGTCTGTTCGACCACGTTGATATAGCGGAGGCCGGAACGTTCAACGAGGCCGCGGAACTGCTCGAGCGCGGCAGCGACGTCGATCTTGTCCTGCTCGATCTGACCATGCCGGGCGTGCGCGGTTTTTCCGGCCTGATGTATTTACGCGCGCAATATCCCGGCGTCCCGGTCATCGTGGTATCGGCCAACGACGACCCAGCGGCGATCCGCCGCTGCATGGAATTCGGCGCCTCCGGCTTCATCCCCAAGACGCTTGGTACCGAGGCCATGCGCGCGGCGATCTCGCGAATCTTAGACGGCGGCGTGTGGACGCCGCCGGACGTCGACCTTTCCGCCGGTTCGGACGCCGAGACCGCCGCCTTGATGGCGCGCATGGCAACGCTGACGCCGCAGCAGGTGCGCGTGCTGATGATGCTGTCGGAGGGCCTGCTCAACAAACAGATCGCCTATCAGCTCGGCGTCTCGGAGGCGACGGTGAAGGCGCACGTCTCCGCCATTCTGCAGAAGCTCGGGGTCGAAAGCCGCACGCAAGCTGTGATCGCCGCTGCCAAAATCGAAACCGGCCAATGGTCGCAAGGCACGCCGGCCGCGGGCTGAGTTATCCCTCCCCTGAAAGGGGAGGGGCCGGCGCGAAGCGCCGGGGGTGGGGTTTGTTCACAGGATGCGACAACCGTTCCCCACCCGGCCGCTCGCTCCGCTCGCGTCCACCCTCCCCGCAAACGGGGAGGGATAAGAAAAAAGATCACTCCGCCGCCGCCACCCGCAGCACGCGCCATTGCGCCAGCATGGCGCGCAGCGCGGCCGGCTTGATCGGCTTGTGCAGCAGCTGAATGCCTTCCGCGCGCGCCCGCTCGCGCACCAGCGGCGAGCGGTCGGCCGTGATCAGAATCGCCGGCAGATCGCCGCAGCGCGCCCGCAGCGCCACGATCGCCTCGATGCCGTTGCCGCGGTCGAGGTGGTAATCGATCAGCAGCCCGTTCGGCATGGTCGGGCTTTCCTCGATTGCCGCCAGCGCGACGGCAAGATCGGGCGCTTTGATCACCTCGCAGCCCCAGCCGCGCAGCATGGTCTCCATGCCGTCGAGCACCGCCGGCTCGTTGTCGATGCAAAGCGCGGTGGTGCCGACGAGCTGACTGGGATCGACGCGAATGTCATCGCGCGCCGGAAGGTCGACCGCCACCGCGTTCGAGAGCGGCACCATGACGGAGAAACGCGAGCCGCTGCCGACCGTCGAATCGACTTCGATCTCGCAGCCGAGCACGCGCGCCACGCGCTCGACGATCGAGAGGCCGAGGCCCAGGCCGCGTGCGATGCGGGCGCCCTGATCGAGGCGATGGAATTCGACGAAGATGTCGCGCTGCTGGGATTGCGGAATGCCGACGCCGGTGTCGCAGACGTCGATGCGCAAGTGCCCGCTGTGTCGCCGGCAGCCGACCAGCACGCGCCCTTCCGGCGTGTATTTGATGGCGTTGGAGACCAGGTTCTGCACCAGCCGGCGTAGCAGCCTTCGGTCGGAGCGCACCACCAGCGATGAGCGCACGAAGGTGAGGTCGAGCCCTTTGGCGCCGGCCAGCGGCGCGAATTCCAGTTCGATCTGGCGCATCAGGTCGTCGATTCGGAAGCTAGAAAAGTCCGGACGCATCACGCCGGTGTCGAGCCGCGAAATATCGAGCAGCGCGCCGAAAATCTCCTCCACCGCCTCGAGCGAGGCGTCGATATTGTCGACCAGCCGGCGCTCGCCGCTGCCGCCCTGGCGTTCGATCAGGCTGGTGACGTAGAGCCGCGCCGCGTTGAGTGGCTGCAATATGTCGTGGCTTGCCGCGGCGAGGAATCTGGTCTTGGAAATGTTGGCCTCGTCGGCCTCACCCTTGGCGCGCGCCAGCGCCACGTTGAGGCGGGTGAGTTCCTCGGTGCGCTCCTGCACGCGGCGTTCGAGCAATTCATTGGCGCGCTCGAGCGCCTCGGCCGCCTCCACGCTGGGCGTGATGTCGGTGAAGGTGGTGACAATGCCGCCGTCGGGCATGTGGTTGGCGCGCACCTCGATGACCGTGCCGGGCTCCGCGAAGCGTTCGAGGAAAGGTTCGCGGCCGGAGACATAGCGCTCGATCTGCGCCTGCACGAAACCGTCGATGCGCTCGGCGGCAACGTCGCTGCGCCGGCCATTGAAGTGCAGGATATCGGCAAGCCCGCTGCCGACGCGGATCAGGCTCGGCGGCAGATCGAGGATTTCGCCGAACTGCCGGTTCCAGCAGATCAACTGCAGGTCCTTGTCGAACACCGCGATGCCTTGGCGCACGTGATCGAGCGCGGTCTGCAGGATTTCGCGGTTGTACTGGATCGCGGCATTGGCGTCGTCGAGCAGCTTCAACGCCGCCTTCTTGGAGACCGTGCGCTTGCGAAGCAGCAGCGAGAGCACCAGCCGCGAGGAGGCCGCCCCGATTGCCGAGGCGAGGATATGCTCGGCATAGCGCACCAGCCGGAAATCGGCCTCGTCCTTGGGCTCGAGGCTGATGCGATGCGTGCCGGCGAAGCTTTCGAAAGCGTTGCGCGTGCGTTCCTCGCCGAGGTAGCGCGCGACCGTGGTGGTGAGTTCCTCCACCGTCACCGAGGAGCGCCAGAGCCGGAAGCTGGGCGCGATCGGCGCCAGATCCGACGGCACGAAGATATTGGCCTGCAGCCGTTCGATCGACGAGGGCGCGTGACGCAAGGAGAAGCCGACATAGCACAGGAGATTGATGGTGAGGCTCCAGAGCACGCCGTGCACCAGCGGCGACAGCTCCAACCCGAACAGATGTTGCGGGCGCAGCATCGCCAATCCCCACGGCCCGTCGGTGAGGATGCGCTGGCCGACGACACCGATGTCGGCGAATGTCGGCAGCAGTAGCGTATAGGCCCAAATCAGGACGCCAGCGGTCATGCCGGCGATGGCGCCGGCGGCGGTGGCGCGCCGCCAGAACAGGCCGCCGAAAAACGCTGGCGCCAGCTGCGCAATGGCCGCGAAGGCGAGAATGCCGATGGCGAACAGCTGGGCGTCGCCGGCCGTGCGGTAATACATATAGGCGAGCACCAGGATGGCGAAGATCGCCAGCCGCCGCGCGGTGAGCAGCAGCGAGCCGAGGTCGCCGCGGCCGCTGATCAGCGCCGCGCGCCGCTGCAGCACCAGCGGCATGACGATGTCGTTCGACACCATGATCGACAACGCCACCAATTCCACGATCACCATGGCGGTGGCCGCCGATAGGCCGCCGATAAAGGCGGCGATGGTGAGGATGTTGGAGCCGGTCTGCAGCGGCAGCGCCAGCACGAACATGTCGCTGTCGACCTTGTCGGCCGGGAATATCAGCAGACCGGCGAGCGCGATCGGCACCACGAACAAATTGATCACCACCAGATAAAGCGGAAACAGCCAGGCGGCGCGCTTGATCTCGCCTTCATTGTTGTTCTCGACCACCGCCACGTGGAACTGGCGCGGCAGCAGGATGATCGCCACGAACGATAGTAGCGTCGTCGCCAATAATGTGTCGAATGGCGGCTTGCGCATGAAGATGCCGGCCGTCTGCGGGCTTTCCAGCGCCGTCTCCAACAGCGCGCTCGGGCCGCCGAACATCCAGAACGTCACGAAAATGCCGACCGCCAGGAAGGCGAACAGCTTGATGATCGATTCGGTGGCGATCGCTAGCATCAACCCGTCTTGATGCTCGGTCGCGTCGATATGGCGGGTGCCGAACAGCACGGCGAAGGTCGCCATCGACAGCGCCACGAACAGCGCGATGTCGCCGAGCACTGGCTGGGTGACGCCACCCGTCGGCGCGATATGGGCGAGGATGGTTTCGAGCGAGAACGACACCGCCTTGAGCTGCAACGCGATGTAGGGAATGGTGCCGACGATCGCGATCAACGCGACCGTGGCGGCGACCGCCTGGCTCTTGCCGTAGCGCGCGGCGATGAAGTCGGCGATCGAGGTGGTGTTCTGCGCCTTGGCCAGCCGCACGATCCGCACCAAGAGCGGCGAGAACAGACCGATCATCAGCGCCGGGCCGATATAGATGGTGAGGAATTCGTAGCCGGTGCGCGAGGCCGAGCCGACCGAACCGAAGAAGGTCCACGACGTGCAATAGATCGCCAGCGACAGCGGATAGATCAGCAGCCGGCTGCGGCCGTCACGGCCGAGACCGCGCTTGCGGTCCCCGTAGCTCGCCACCAGGAACAGCAGGCCGATATACGCAAGCGCCACCGCGATGACGACCCAGCCTTGCAGCATGCGTGCTCCAGATCGGGGCTAAACCTCTACAAGTGAAGAATTTTAGCCTTTCTATCTGCCGCAGGATAGGCATGAGGACAACGCGTTTGACGTGAGCGCTTGCGCGCGCCATTCATCGCGCTCAACGAGCCGTCAGCCCTTGTCCTTGCCGTTCACCATCGATCGCCTCGCCATCGCCCGACAGCTTGCGGAAACGTTGGCCTTTGCCGCCGCCGGGGGGCTCGCGCTCGGGCTTCTCGGAATGCCCGCCGGCTATCTCTCGGGCTCGATTCTCATGGTCGCCGTCGCCTCATTGGCCGGACGGCCGATGCTGATGCCGCTCGTGCCGATGCGCATTCTGCTGGTGCTGATCGGCATTTCGCTCGGCGCCGTGGTCACGCCGGCGACGCTCAACGGCATGGCGACCTATCCGCTGAGCATCGCCGCGCTGCTCGCCGCCATGACCTGCATCAGCATCAGCGGCGCCGCCTATCTGCGCGTGGTGCACGGCTGGGACAAGATCACGGCCTACCTTGCGGCGGCGCCCGGCGGCCTGTCGCAGGTGATGGGGCTCGCCGCCGAATTCGACGCCGATATTCGCGCCATCGCCATCGTGCAGACCGTGCGCGTGGTGATCATCGCGGTCGGCTTGCCGGCAGGTCTATCGCTGCTCGGTCTCGTCGGCCATGCCAGCCGCGGCGTCGGCGCGCCGTTCGATCCCGCGCAGCTCGGCGAGCTGGCGATTCTGGTCGCCGCCTCGACCGTCGCTTCGATCATTGCCTATTTCATCCGCTTCCCGGGCGGCCTGCTGTTTGGCGCCATGCTCACCTCGGCCGCGCTGCACGGCAGCGGCTATATTCACGTGGCGATGCCGTGGTGGGTGACCAACACGGTGATGATCGCGTTTGGCGCGGTCACCGGGTCGCGCTTTGCCGGCACGCCGCTGCGCCTGCTGGCGGACTTCATCGGCGCCGCCTTCGGCTCGTTCGCGGTGGCGGTGGCGGTCACAGCGGTGTTTGCGGCTGGACTGGTCGGGATATTGGGGTTGCCGATCGGCGAGGTGATGATCGCCTACGCGCCCGGCGCGGTGGACGCCATGATGCTGCTCGCGCTCGCGCTCAATCTCGACCCGGTTTATGTCGGCGCGCATCACTTGGTGCGCATCTTCTTCGTATCGCTCGCCATGCCGCTCTTGGCGCACAGCGCCGCGCCCGCGCGCAAGAAGGCGGACGTAGCCGTACCGCCACGCAAGCGACCGCCTTTCGAGGATTAGTCGGGCTACGCATAAACCAGGCTCTACGCGTCGTCCGCCTATGGCATTGCGGCAACCCCGCCGTCTGCTATCGTCCGTGCCGTCGTCCGGGGAATGCCGGCTAATGAGTGACGATCCGGATCAAATCAGGCGTTGGCTGATCAATGCGAGCGGCGCGGCGATTTTGTCGAACGCGCTCACGGGCGGGACGTCCTATGCGCAGGTCGCGGGCGCGCCGGCTGCGAAGGCCGCCCAAGACACCGACGAGCCTGCCGCGGACGCTCCGATCTCTCCAGTCACGACGGCGCTCTGCGAATACGTGGCGGCGACCCTCGATCGCGACATGCCGCCCGAGGTTGTCGCAAAGACCAAGCTGCATACCCTCGACACCATTGCTGCGATGGTGTCGGGCTCACGGCTCAAGGCCGGCAAGTTGGCGGCCCGCTATGTGGACAGCCTCGGTGGCCAGCCGCAAGCGATGGTCGTCGGCACCGGTATCCTGACCTCGACCGTCAATGCGGCGCTCGCCAACGGCATGGCGGCCCATGGCGACGAGACCGACGATTCACATCTACGCGGTCGCTTTCACCCGGGCTGCGGCAACGTGCCGGCGGCGCTCGCCACCGCGGAGCTTGCTGGCCGCAACGGCAATGACCTGCTGCGCGCGGTCGCGCTCGGCTACGACATCGGCGCGCGGCTTATCATGTCGCTCGGCTTCGGCAAGCTCTACAGCGACCGCCACAGCACCCACAGCCTGTCGACCACGTTCGGCGCGACCGCGGCGGCGTCCGCGATGCTGCGGCTCGATTCGCGCGGGGCGCGCCACGCGTTCTCGTTCGCGGCCCAGCAGGCCTCCGGCGTTCCGTACTGGGAGCGCGACCGCGAGCACGTGGAAAAGGCCTTTGATTTCGGCGGCATGGGGGCCCGTAACGGCGTCACGGCGGCCACCATGATCGCGTCGGGTTTTACCGGGGTCGACGATTTCCTGAGCGGCAAGAGAAATCTGTTCACCGCGGTCGGCGGCGACAAGCCGCTGCCGGACGAACTCACCGCCGAACTCGGCAAGCGCTACGAGATCATGAATACGTCGATCAAGAAATGGACTGTCGGCTCGCCGCTGCAATCGGTGCTGGATGCGGTCGCGATCTTGCTCGAAGACCCCGCGGTGCGCGCTGGAAAGATCAAGCGTATCGTGGTCGACATGCCGGCGGACCGGCTGCACATCGTCGACAACCGCACCATTTCGGATATCTGCTTGCAGCATCTCGTCGCCATGATGATCGTGGACGGCGGCGCGACCTTCGACAGCATTCACGACGCCGCCCGCATGAGCGACCCCAAGGTGCTGGCGGTCCGCAAGCTGGTCGAGGCAGTGCCGAATCAGGAACTGGTGACCGCGGTGCCGGCGCGCCAGGCCATCGTTAAAATCGAGACCACCGACGGCCGCACGCTCAATCATCGCACCTATGATGTACGCGGCACGCCGGGCAATCCGATGAACGCCGACGAGGTCGCTGCCAAGGCGCTCGACCTGATGACGCCGGTCCTGGGCGCCGGTCGGGCGAACGAACTCATCTCGGCGGTCTACAAGCTCGACAGCTTCGGCCCCGTGACCGGGCTACGGCGGCTATTGCAGGCCTAGCCGGTGCGAAGCCGCTCAACCGACCGCTCTCAGTTCGCGAATTAAATCTATTCCGCCGCCAACGCCTGCTTGCGGGTCGGCAAGTCGAGCCGGTCCCACACGTCGGTCAGCGCTTCCGCCAGACGATCGATCAGCACGTCGTCGTGATAGGGCGACGGCGTGATGCGCAGCCGTTCTTCGCCACGCGGCACGGTCGGATAATTGATCGGCTGGATATAGATGCCGAACTCGCTGAGCAGCAGGTCGCTCGCCGCCTTGCACTTCTCGGCGTCGCCGATCAGCACCGGCACGATATGGGTCGTCGACGGCATCACCGGCAAACCGGCGGCATTGAGCACTGCCTTCACGCGCGCGGCGCGATCCTGGTGCCGTTCGCGTTCCCACTGCGATGTCTTCAGGTGGCGGATGGCGGCAGTCGCGGCGGCGCAGATCGCCGGCGGCAGCGCGGTGGTGAAGATGAAGCCGGGCGCGTAGGAGCGCACCGCGTCGATGATCTGTTCGTTCGCTGCGATATAGCCGCCGAGGCAGCCGAACGCCTTGGCCAGCGTACCCTCGATCACGTCGACGCGGCTCATGGCATTTTCACGTTCGCAGATGCCGCCGCCGCGCGCGCCATACATGCCGACAGCGTGCACTTCGTCGACATAGGTCAGGGCGCCATAGTGCTTGGCGAGATCGCAGATCGCATGCACCGGCGCCACGTCGCCGTCCATGGAATAGAGGCTCTCGAACATGATTAACTTCGGCCGCTTGGGATCGGCGGCCTTGAGCAGCTCTTCCAGGTGGCCGACGTCGTTATGCCGCCACACCAGCTTCTCGCAGCCGGACTGGCGCACGCCCTCGATCATGGAATTGTGGTTGAGCGCGTCCGACAGCAACAGGCAATCGGGCAACAGCTTGGCGATGGTCGGGATGCCGGTCTGGTTTGACACATAGCCGGAGGTGAAAATCAGGGCGGCCGGCTTGCCATGCAGGTCGGCGAGCTCGCGCTCCAGCTCAACCAGCGGATGGTTAGTGCCAGCGATATTGCGGGTGCCCCCCGCGCCGGTGCCCATACGGGCAGCGACGTCGACCATGGCGCCGATCACCTTGGGGTGCTGGGCCATGCCGAGATAGTCGTTGGAACACCAGATCACGACCTCGCGCGGCCCGGCCGGCGAATGCCAGAGGGCGTGTGGAAAACGGCCGGCGATTCGCTCAAGATCGGCAAAAACCCGGTAACGGCGCTCGTCCCGCAATTTATCCAGGGCGGACGCAAAAAATACGCTGTAATCCATTGGCTTTTCTTTCCCGCCCCAACCGCCCCGTTTTTTAGAAGCCTTCCAGGGGGTTTGTCGAGGGGCAGAATCGTCACATTTCGTTAAGCGGCATTGATCGAAATCAAAGCGGTAGCGGGTTCTTCCATGTGCGGTATTTAGTCCTTGGAGCACGGCCGCTCACTAGGCCGGAACCGATGCAGCCGCCGCCGGTGACCAGGGCGCCGGCGCCGCTCACGAAGCACTCTCCCGGCCGGCATCCTCGGCCGCAAAGTCGATCCAGACGCCTTGGCTGTGCGAACGCCGGGCGGCGTCCATAAGCCGCTGCACGCGGTAGCCTTCGGCAAATCCGGGCGCCGGAGTGCCGCCGCTTTCGATGGCGTCGAAGAATTTCTTGGCCAGCCGCGACACCGGCGCGATGCGGCCATCGGGATATCGCGCGTCGTCCGGATCAGTGACGGCGATGCGTTCGAGCGCCGCCGCCGGCCGCTTGGTATGGAACAATTCAAAACCGCGCATGTAGTCGGCGCCCGGGTTGTGCAGCACCAGCGTGCCGTCTTCGCCAAAGAATTCGATGCGGTGGCCGGCGCCGAGAAAAGACGAGCAGCTCATGGAGAGGGTAACCAGTGCCCCCGATTTGAATTGCATGGCCATCGCCACCGTCGTCTCCAAGCCGCCTTCGCTCGCCAGCCCGCCGATCCGCGCCGATAGTCCGGCGACCGGCTCGCAGAACCATTCAAGATAATGGAAGCAGTGGCTGATGAAGGCGCCCAGCACGCCGCCGCTGTCGTCGCCGGCGGTTTTCCAATTGCGCATGCGCAATCGCAGGGAGGGGCTTTCGACGTGCCAATGGACCGTGACATGGCGCAGCGCGCCGACGGCGCCGGCGTCGAGCATCGCCTTGGCGCGCAGCCAAGCCATGATCTGGGTGAAGTTGAAATCGATCATGGTTGGCAGGCCTTGCCGCGTCGCCTGCCGCAGCATGGCCTGCGCGACCGCTAGATTGCCGGCCATCGGCTTTTCGATGAAGACCGGCTTGCCGAGTTCGATTGCGCGCTGCGCGATCTGCGCCTGCAATGTGGGCAGCGTGGCGATGGCGACCGCTTGCACGTCCGGGTCTTCGACCAGCGTGCGCCAACCGCCATAGCCCTTGGCGACGCCGGCGGCGCGGGCAAATTCGGCGGTGCGTGGCGCGTCGCGGCCGGCGAGCGCGACCACCTGGCAACGCGGGTCAGCACGGAATGCGGGGAGCTGGACGGTGCGTCCGTAATTGGTGCCGACAATGCCAAGGCGGATCACGGTCTAAGGCCCTGCAAGAAATATCGGTTTTGGCGCGCGCGGCATGGATTTGAGCCGAATCGACATGCTACGCAAGGGCGTTTTCACAGAGCGTGATCCGAAAAGTGGGAACCGATTTTCGGAAAAGATTATGCCCCCAGCAAAAAGCCGTTAGCGGCAATATGACAGTAGCAGGTGAAACCGCATCGGCCGCCTTCGCCGGTTGGCGCAAGCTGGCGGCGCTCGTCCTCGCGCTCGCTGCGGTCGGCTTGCCGGTCAACGAACTGGGCAGTTACGCGCTGTTGCTGGTGGCGGCGGTCGTTATTTTCAGCGGCGAGGTGAGCGCGCGCGGACGCGCCTGGGCCACGGCGGTCGCGATTGTCGCCATCGCCGTCGCCGGGCAATTTCTGCTGGCGCCGCAGCGCTTCGAGGAAGGCCATAACGTATTCCTGCCGAGCCCGGCGCTCGAACGCCAGTTGCCGGCGGACGTCTATCGCCGTCTGGCGGGCGAATTCGACGCGCAGTATCCGGCCGCCGTCCGCTGCAAACCCGGCAGTGTCGGCTGCTGGCAGGACGGCGGCTTTCTCGATTCCGCCTTCGCGTTTTCGGCCGATGGGATATTTCACAAGACGCCGCTGTCGCGTGCGGTAATGGAGCTCGATTTCTCCGATCCGGTTTGGCTGCGGCTCGGCTTCATCAATGAGTATCGTTACAACTGGTACACCGCCGCTCCCGACGTGCACCGTTCTGACCGCGACCGCCATCTATGGAGTGGCCTGCACCGTTGGATCCTCGCCATGCCGTGGTTCGAGATGATCCGCCTGCCGGCGGCTTATGTCGGCGGCGAATTGTGCTGGCGCGGCGAACTGATGTGGGAAGGCGCGGGCGAGCGTTTTACGCTGTGGCCCGGCGACGGCTGCCGCGCGATCGAGCCCGCCGACGCCGGCCGGCGCATTGTCGGCATCGCTATCAAGCCGGACACGCTCGCCATGCGGTTGACCCCGCCGTGGTCGATACGCGGTCAGAATATCGCCGTCGACGCGCTGGCAGTACTGGCAGTCCTCGCCGTTGTAGGGGTGCTTGTTCGCTTCCGAGCACGCCATCTTCTGCTGCCGGCCATCGGGATTATCTTGGCGCTATTGGTGATAGCGATCGACGACGCCAGCTTCCTCGGCGGGCTACTGCCGTTCGACGGCGGCGATGATGGGCTGTTCTACGACGGTGTCGGCCGCCTTATCCTGCAAAAACTTTTGGCCGGGGATATTTCTGGATTTCTCGAAGGCGGCGAAAAAGTCTTTTGGTACGGCGGTCCCGGCCTGCGCTATTTCCGCGCGCTCGAGCACATCGTGTTCGGCGAAAGCTATCTCGGCTATCTCTCGCTCATTCTGACGCTGCCATTCATTGTTCTGGCGCTGTTCCGGCGTTTTTTGCCCGAGCGTTGGTCGCTCGTGCTGATCTTTCTGTTCGTCGCGGTGCCGGTGGGCGTGCTGTTCGGCACCAGCTTCGTTCAATATGCCAAACTGGCGAGCAAGGGATTTGCCGATCCCGCGGCCTACACGCTGTTCATCGCCGGAATTCTGCCGATCGTGGGCGCGAGCGCGGCCGGACCCGGCCGAAAATTCTTGCCGGTATTTTTCGGGGCGCTGCTGCTGGCGCTCGCTATTTTCATGCGGCCGGTCGTGGCGCCCGCCGCCGCGGTATTGCTGATGGGTGCCGGGCTTGCCGCGCTTTATGGCCGGGAATGGCCGCGCCTCGCCGGGCTGTGCGTCGGGTTCTTGCCGGTGTTCTCGATGGCTTTGCACAACTGGGTTTACGGCCATGTCTTCGTGCTGTTTAGCGCCAATTCGCAAGATTCCAATCTGCTGGTCACGCCGCCATCCGCCTATCTGGCGCCGGCGCGCGGATTGTTCAGCCTGGATTTCAGCGGCGCCGCCCGTGTGCTCGCGCAGATTGCGAATTGGCTAGGCGGCCCGGCGGAGTCCTACGCGATCATTCCGCTCAATGCCGCCGGTGTCGCCATACTGGCCTATGTCGTGCTGCGCGGCCGCCGGTTCGACCCTTGGCTGAAGCTGATCGGCGCGGCGGCGCTGGCACAGCATACGGAGGCTCTGTTCTATCGGGGGCACGTCGTCCGCTATCACTTCCTGACTTGGTTTCTTACCATGCTGGTGGTCATGGTGTTCATGCACGAGGTCGGCATCGGCTGGCTGCGTCGGCGCTATCCGACGCTGTCGGAACGCCTCGCCAATCACCCATTTTCGCTATGGCTTGCATCCGGCCTCACGCGGCTGCAAAAGAGTGCCGCATGAGCAAAAAACCGACCGGCATCGCCAACGGTCTGACCAATTACGGCGACCGCGATTTCTCGCTCTATCTGCGGCGCTCGTTCGCCCAGTCGCAGGGCTATTCCCGCGCCATGCTGGAAAAACCGGTGGTCGGCATCGCCTATACGCCGTCCGGCTTCAATAATTGCCACCGGCACTTCCCCGAAATGCTCGATGCGGTGAAACGCGGCGTGCTGGCGGCCGGCGCGCTGCCGATCGAATTTCCGACCATCTCGCTCGGCGAGGTATTTCTTAATCCGACCAGCCTGAAATTCCGCAATCTGATGTCAATGGACACCGAGGAAATGGTGCGCGCGCAGCCCATGGACGCGGTGGTGCTGATGGGCGGCTGCGACAAGACCGTGCCGGCCCAGCTCATGGGCGCGGTGTCGGCCGGCCGGCCGGCTGTGATGCTGCTGGCGGGTCCGATGATGACGGGACGCTACCGCGGCGAGAGGTTAGGGGCCTGCACCGATTGCCGCCGATTCTGGGCACAATACCGCGCAGGCAAAGTCAACGATGAGGAAATTTTCGACGTCGAAGGCCGGCTCGCCACTACCGCCGGCACCTGCGCGGTGATGGGCACTGCCTCGACCATGGCCTGCCTGGTCGAAGCGCTCGGCATGATCCTGCCCGGCACGGCGGCGATCCCCGCCGTGCACGCCGACCGCTTGCGCGCGGCGGAAGCGACCGGCGCCGCGGCGGTCAAGCTGATCGGCTCGCAGCTCACGCCCGACAAAATCGTCAATCAGAAGTCGGTAGAGAACGCGCTGCGCGTCCTGCTCGCCATCGGCGGCTCCACCAATGGGATCATCCATCTGACGGCAATCGCCGGCCGCGCCGGCGTGCCGGTGTCGCTGCAACGGCTGAACGAATTGTCCGACACCACGCCGGTGCTGGTGAACCTGAAGCCGGTCGGTAACGGCTACATGGAGGATCTTTTTGCGGCCGGCGGCATGGGCGCGCTGATGCGCGAATTGAAGGACCTGCTCCACCTCGACGTCATAACGGTGACCGGCGAGACGCTGGGCGAGCGACTTGAGCACGACAGTGACGCCTGGATCGACCGCAGCATCATTGCGGAACGCGCCAAGCCGCTGGAGCCGCAAGGCGGGCTCGTCGCGTTGTTTGGCAATCTCGCCCCGCAAGGCGCCATCCTCAAGCGTTCGGCGGCCGATAGCAATCTGTTCGAGATCGAGGGCAGAGCGGTGGTGTTTTCCTCGCTTGAGGATCTCGCCGCGCGCATCGACGATCCCAATCTCGAAGTCGAGCCGAAGGATATTCTGGTGCTGCAAAACGCCGGCCCGCATTCGTCCTCGGCGATGCCGGAGGCCGGCTACCTGCCGATCCCGAAGAAGCTCGCCACCAAAGGCGTCAAGGATATGGTGCGGGTGTCCGATGCGCGCATGAGCGGCACCGCATTCGGCACCATCGTGCTGCACGTGACGCCGGATTCGGCCTCCGGCGGCCCGCTCGGCCTGGTGCGCAACGGCGACCGCATCCGCCTGTCGGTGAAAAACCGCCGCATCGATCTCGCCGTCGACGAGGCGGAACTTAAGCGCCGCGCCGCGGCAAACCAGACGACGGCGGAACAACTCGCGCGCGGTTATGCCAGGCTTTATGCCCAGGAAATCCTCGGTGCCGATCAAGGCTGCGATTTCAAGTTCCTGAAGCCGCGCTGAAGTTGAGCCGCGGACTGCCGATGTGGCTGGTGCTGCCGCACAGGATTGAACTGTGGACCTCCCCCTTACCAAGGGGGTGCTCTACCACTGAGCTACGGCAGCACTTAGAGGCGAGCGAATATCCGATCATGCCGGTGATGTCGAGCGTTCCGCTTGCCGATGTCGGGCCGGCCTTTTATCCCTTGGCGGCCATGACAGGTGGAAGCGGTAAATCCGGCAATTCCGGGCGCGCCGAGCGGCTCAAGGCAGCGCTGCGCGACAATCTCAAGCGCCGCAAGGCGCAGATGAAAGCGCGCGCGCAAGGCCTCGCCAAGGCAGCGGAGAAAGATTCCGCCGGAATTACCCCTGAAATTGCCCCGCACAAGCCGAAAGGCTAGTAACCCTGCGGGCGGCTAAAGCCTTGCGGGAAGGCCGAAGCAGTTCTTAGCTATTGTTCGGCCACAGGGGCTGCCAGCGGGGCGTCATGGATCGAATTCGGATTGTCGGTGGTCAGCACCTCAACGGCACGATCCCGATATCGGGCGCCAAAAACGCCACGTTGCCGCTGATGATCGCGAGCCTGCTAACCGAGGATACGTTGATCCTCGACAACGCGCCGCGGCTGGCCGACGTCGAACTGCTGCAGCGCATTTTGGGTAATCACGGCGTCGACGTCATGATCGCGGGAAAACGCCCGGGCGACGATCCCAATGCCGGCCGCACGCTGCACATCTCGGCCAAGCACATTATCGACACCATCGCGCCCTACGAACTCGTGTCGCGCATGCGGGCGAGCTTCTGGGTGGTGGCGCCGCTTTTGGCGCGCATGGGCGAGGCCAAAGTGTCAATGCCGGGCGGCTGCGCCATCGGCACGCGGCCGGTCGATTTGCTGATCATGGCGCTGGAGAAACTCGGCGCCGAGATCGAGATCGATGGCGGCTATGTGATCGTCCGCACGCGCAAGGGTTTGCGCGGCGGCGACATCGTGTTCCCCAAGGTGACCGTCGGCGGCACCCATACCGCGATGATGGCGGCCGCGCTCGCCAACGGCACCACGGTGATCGAGAACGCCGCGCGCGAGCCGGAGATCGGCGACGTCGCCGACTGCCTCAACAAGATGGGCGCCAAGATTTCCGGCGCCGGCACCGCGCGCATCGTGGTCGACGGCGTGCCGCGCCTGCATGGCGCGCGCCACGCGGTGCTGCCCGACCGCATCGAGACCGGCACCTATGCCATGGCGGTGGCGATGACCGGCGGCGACGTGCTGTTGCAGAATGCGCGTCCCGAACTGTTGCAGGCCGCGCTCGACGTGCTGGCGCAATCTGGCACTACCATCACGCCGACCAACGAGGGCATCCGCGTTACCCGCAACGGTGCAGACCTGGCGCCGGTCACGGTGTCGACCGCGCCGTTCCCCGGTTTCCCGACCGACCTGCAGGCGCAGCTGATGGCGCTGATGACGCGCGCCGGCGGCACCTCGCGCATCACCGAGACCATTTTCGAAAACCGCTTCATGCACGTGCAGGAGCTGGTGCGGCTCGGCGCGCATATCCAGCTCGACGGCGAGACCGCCACCATCGAGGGCGTCAAGCAGCTCACCGGCGCGCCGGTGATGGCCACGGATCTGCGCGCTTCGGTGTCGCTGGTGATCGCGGGCTTAGCCGCCGAGGGCGAGACCACGGTCAACCGCGTCTATCACCTCGACCGCGGCTTCGAGCGGGTCGAGGACAAGCTCGCAAGGTGCGGCGCGCAGATCGAGCGGCTTAGCGCGTAATCCGGAGCATCCGCCTTGGCTACACTCAAAGTCCTGAGCGCCGGCGCCGTGCAGTCGATGGTGGAGGCGCTCGGCCGCGAATTCGAGCGCGTCAGCGGCAACAAAATCGATCTCATCTTCAATACGGCCGGCTCGCTGCGCGACCGCGTCAAGAACGGCGAGAACGCTGATCTCGTGATCTTGTCGGAATCGCTTATCGCCTCACTCGACAAGCCGGGTATGTTCGTGCCCGGCAGCGTCACCGATCTCGGCCGCACCGTCACTGGCGTGGCGGTGCGCGACGGCGCATCCGTGCCGGACATTTCCACGCCGCGAGCCTTCGTGCAGGCGCTGCTCAAGGCCAAGACCGTGGCCTATACCGATCCGAAAGCGGGCGGCTCCGGCGGCATCATGTTCGCTGCGATGCTGGACAGACTCGGCATCGCCGACGCGGTCAACAAGAAGGCTGTGCTGGGAAAACGCGGCGCCGAGGTGGCGGCCTCGATCGCCGAGGGCCGCGCCGAGATCGGCACCACCTTCATCAGCGAAGTGCTGCCGGTGAAAGGCGTCAAAGTCATCGGCCCGCTGCCGGGCGAGCTGCAGAACGCCAATACTTATACGGCGGCGATCCCGGCCGGCAGTACGTCCCAGGCTACCGCCACGGCCTTGCTGCGCGCGCTCACCGATCCGACCACCCGCGCGCGCTGGACCGCGGCGGGGTTGGAGCCGGCGTTCTAACCACCTTGCGCGGCTGCGCGGCCTTGCCTAGTTACGCAGGGACCGGGAGTTGCGTTGCCATGGACCAGCTCAAATTTGTCGTCCTCGATGAAGAGGACCTGGAGGTCGTCTCCACCCATTTGCAGGACGCGGTGGCCAAGGTGTCCGACGTGATGTGGCGCCGGCAAGAAAAGCGCGTGGTGCTGGCGGTCAATCGTTTCGACTGGGAAAGCGCCCAATCCGCCAAACCGGAATACCGCCGGCGGCGGACCGCGCTGCGTTTCGAGCGGGTGCTGTCATGCAAATGCCGGGACGTGAACCCGGCCGGCAAGGATGCCGTGCTCAACCTGCTGGCGGTCGAGTTTTCCGAGACCAATGCGCCGTCCGGTGTCGTGACGATCACATTTTCCGGTGGCGCAACCCTGCGGCTGGAGGTCGAGTGCCTTGAAGCCGAATTGGCCGATCTCGGACCGTCCTGGACCACGGCGGCATGCCCGGTCCATGCCGTCGCCGAAGGTGACCCGCCGGCGGCCGGCCGCCGCTAAGGGCATCCGAGCCCGCCCGATAATATCCGGCATATAAATTGCGGTTCAGAACCCTGCGCGCGACGCCCAATGGGGCGGCGTTTCGCTTGATATTTTGATATTTTGCGGTTCCGGTGGCGTAGTGGCGGGGTCTAGCAAATTGGGGGATTAACCTGTGCGGAAGATCGTTATTCTCGCGGGGCTGCTTGCCGGTGCTGCGTTGTTCGCCGCGGGCGCACGCCGGCCAAAGCGACGTGGGTCGGCTGCGCGTGCGTTAAACTCGGCGCGCCGTCGGCGTGCGTGCCTGGCGTCTTGGAATGTACGGCGTTAGGCGGAGTTTGCCTCGCTCCATGCGACTACGTGGCGCCGAAAAAAGTGGTGAGGCACCACAAAAAGAAAACGCAGGCGAAGAAATAGTAAGCGGGCGCAATTTCAGCCAGCAAGGCTCCGCCTCCGGGCGGGGCCTTTTTGCTTTCTGGCGCCGCCAGCCGCGCGAAAGGGTTGACGCGACGGCGCGCATCACCCATTGACCTGAAATCCGGGTAGTATCAGGCCATGCCGCGTCGACTGGATAGCCAAAGCGCCGACTTTTCCGAGCGGTTCCGCGCCTTCCTCGCGGTCAAACGCGAGGCGGCGCAGGACGTGGAAGAAAGCGTGCGCAACATCATCGCCGAGGTGAAGGCCTATGGCGACCGCGCGCTTTTACAATTGACCCTGGAATTCGATCGGCTCGATCTGGCCAAGGTCGGCATGCGCGTTTCCATCGACGAGATCGAGGCGGCGGCAAAATCCTGCGAGCCGCAAGCGCTGGCCGCGCTCAAGCTCGCGCGCGAGCGCATCAAAGCCTATCACTTGCGTCAGAAACCGAGCGACGAGCGCTTCACCGACGCGCTCGGCGTCGAGCTGGGCTCGCGCTGGACCGCGATCGAAGCGGTCGGCCTTTATGTGCCCGGCGGCACCGCGGCCTATCCCTCGTCGGTGCTGATGAATGCGGTGCCGGCCAAGGTCGCCGGCGTGCCGCGGCTGGTGATGGTGGTGCCGGCGCCGGACGGCAAGCTTTCGCCGCTGGTGCTGGCGGCCGCCAAGCTCGCCGGCGTCGACGAAATCTATCGCATCGGCGGCGCGCAGGCGGTGGCCGCGCTCGCCTACGGCACCGAGACCATTACGCCAGTCGCCAAGATCGTCGGGCCCGGCAACGCCTATGTGGCGGCGGCCAAGCGCCTGGTCTTCGGCCAGGTCGGCATCGACATGATCGCTGGCCCGTCCGAGGTGCTCATTCTCGCCGACAAGACGGGCAATGCCGACTGGATCGCCGCCGACCTGCTGGCGCAGGCTGAGCACGACGCCAGCGCGCAATCGATCCTGATCACCGACAACACCGCACTCGCCGATCAAGTGGAGAAGGCGGTAGAGGCGCAACTCAAGACGCTGCCGCGCGCCAGAACCGCCGATGCGTCGTGGCGCGATTTCGGCGCGATCATCCTGGTGCCCAAGCTTGCCGACGCGGTCGCGCTGGTCGACCAGCTCGCGCCCGAGCATCTGGAGATCGCGGCCGACAATGCCGAGGCGCTAGTGTCGAAAATCCGCAATGCCGGCGCGATCTTCATCGGCGCGCACACTCCTGAAGCCATTGGCGATTACGTTGCCGGCTCCAACCACGTGCTGCCGACGGCGCGTTCGGCGCGCTTTTCCTCGGGCCTCGGCGTGCTCGATTTCATGAAGCGCACCTCGCTGCTCAAATGCGGGCCCGAGCAATTGCGTGCGCTTGGGCAAGCGGCGATCGCGCTCGGCGAAGCGGAGGGCTTGACCGCTCACGCCCGCTCGGTGGCGATCCGCCTCAATCAGCAATGAGCCCGGCCAAATCAACGCCCGCTGCGGGCAAGCAGCGCCTCATTTCCGTCACCCTCGACGAGGAATCAATCGGCCGCTCCAACGAGGACGTCGAGCACGAGCGCGAAGTCGCGATCTACGATCTGCTCGAGCAGAACACCTTCAAGCCGGTCGGCCATGACGGCGGCCCTTACGCGCTGCATTTGAGCATCAACAGCAACCGGCTGGTGTTCGACATCCGCCTGGAAGACGGCACGCCGGTGATGGCGCATCTGTTCTCGCTTTCGCCGCTGCGCCGCATCGTCAAGGACTACTACATCATCTGCGACAGTTATTATCAGGCTATCCGCACCGCGACGCCCGACAAGATCGAGGCCATCGACATGGGCCGGCGCGCCATTCACAACGACGGCTCGCACATCCTGATGGAGCGGCTCAAGGACAAGGTGACGGTCGACCTCGACACCGCGCGCCGGCTGTTCACTTTGATCTGCGTGTTGCACTGGAAGGGTTAGCGCATGATCCCGAAAAGTGGGCACCGGTTTTCGGACAAGATCATGCGCAAAGGGAAATAAGCCGGTGAGCGAGTCAGAGCGCCGCTCGCGCCCCCAGGCGGTGTTGTTTGCGTGCGGCATGAACGCGGTGCGCTCGCCGATGGCCGCCGGCCTGTTCAAGCAGATGTTCGGCAAGTCGATCTATGTCGGCTCCGCCGGCGTGCAGAGGGGCTTCCTCGATCCGTTCGCGGTCGCCGTCATGGAGGAGATCGGCATCGATATCGCGCGCCACAAGCCGGTCACCTTCGAGGACGTGGAAGACCTGGAAGGACTGAATTTCGATCTGATCGTGACGCTGTCGCCGCCGGCGCACCACGCGCGCTGGAGCTGACCCGCGCCAACGCCGCCGAGGTCGAATATTGGCCGACCATCGACCCGACCGGTGTCGAGGGCAGCCGCGAGCAGCGGCTCGGCGCCTATCGCGCCGTGCGCGACGAGCTGACGGCGCGCATCCGCGAGCGCTTCGGTCGGGCGGGCGGCGGCAATGAATGAGTTGTGAAAATAGTCCCGTTCCGCTAGTTTCCGCGCCCGTTCGCCATCCATCGCAGAGCCGCTAAACCCATGATCGGCCGGCCCAAATTCGTGCTTGCTTCCGGCTCGCCGCGACGGCTCGCCTTGATCAATCAGGCCGGCATCGAGCCCGACGCGCTCAAGCCCGCCGATATCGACGAAAGCCCGCACAAGGGCGAGATCCCGCGCGCCCAAGCCAACCGGCTGGCGCGCACCAAGGCGGAAGTGGCACTGGCCAACGTGAAGCTCGACGATGAACTGCGCGGCGCCTACATCCTGGCCGCCGACACGGTGGTGGCGGTCGGCCGCCGCATCTTGCCGAAGGCCGAGTTGCTCGACGAGGCAGCGCAGTGTCTGCGCCTGCTGTCGGGCCGCAATCACCGCGTCCACACCTCGATCTGCCTGGTGACGCCGAAGGAAGCGTTCCGCCAGCGCATCGTGGAAACGCGCGTGCGCTTCAAGCGGCTGTCGGACGAGGACATCGAAGCCTATCTTTCGTCGGGCGAATGGCGCGGCAAGGCCGGCGGCTATGCGGCACAAGGCATCGCCGGCACTTTCATCATCAAGCTCGTCGGCTCCTACTCGAACGTGGTCGGCCTGCCGCTCTACGAGACCATGAGCCTGCTCGGCGGCGAGGGCTTCCCGATCCGTTTCGGCTGGCTGAATGCCACCTGACCCAACCCGGCGCGCCCGCCATGAACATCGCTTTATGGCTTGAGCGTGCTGGTCTCGGTTACCCCACTATGCGGGCGGCCGCGACGGGCACGCGCGTTGTAGCAAGCTATGGCGACTTGGCCGGCCGCGCCGCGCGGCTTGCGAGAGCCTTGCGCGATCGGCTGAAGCTTAAGCCCGGCGATAGAGTCGCCATCGCCGCCAAGAATTCTCACCGTTATCTCGAGCTTCTCTACGGCATCTGGCATGCCGGCCTTACCGCGGTGCCGGCCAATGCCAAGCTACACGGCGCCGAGCTAGGGTTTATCCTCGAACATTCCGGCGCGCGCGTTTGCTTTGCCTCGGACGGTATCGACGCCGAGATCGCTCCGCATGCGCCGAAAAGTCTCGAGCGGCTGATCGCAATTGGCAGCGCGGAATACGAGATGCTGTTTGCGGCAGATCCGATCGACGTTGTGCCGCGCGCGGGAGGCGATCTCGCCTGGCTGTTCTATACGTCCGGAACGACCGGACGCCCGAAGGGCGCCATGCTCACGCATGACAATCTTGTGATGGCGAGCCTCGCCTATGGCAGCGAGGTCGATCCGGTGACACCGGGGGATGCCATCCTGCATGCCGCGCCGATGAGTCATGGCTCCGGCATTTACATCATGCAGCATGTCGCGCGGCTGGGCATGCAGGTGGTGCCGGAGAGCGGCGCATTCGAGCCGGAGGAAATCATCGCGCTGTTCAATGCCTGGCCGCGCATGTCGATGTTTGCCGCGCCCACGATGATCAAGCGCCTGGTCGCCTGTCCGGCCGATGTGAATGCCGACAACATCCGCACGCTGATCTGGGGCGGCGCGCCCATGTATGTCGAGGATGCGCTCGCCGCGCTCGATCGCTTCGGCCCGCGTCTGGCGCAGATTTACGGGCAGGGCGAAGCGCCCATGACCATCACCACTTTGTCGAAGCAGGACATCGCCGACCGCGCTCATCCGCGCTGGCGCGAGCGCTTGGCGTCGGCCGGCAAGCCGTATACCTGCGTTGAGGTGGTGGTGGCGGATGCGCACGGCCAGCCGATGGCGCAGGGCGAGGCCGGCGAGATCCTCTGTCGCGGCGTCATCATGTCGGGCTATTGGCAAAATCCGCAGGCATCCGAGGCCTCGCTGCGCAACGGCTGGCTGCACACGGGAGACATCGGCGCTTTCGACGTGGAGGGTTATCTGCACCTCAAGGACCGTTCCAAGGACCTGATCATCTCCGGCGGCTCCAATATTTATCCGCGCGAAGTGGAGGAAGTGCTGCTGACCCATGCGAAGGTGCGCGAGGTCTCGGTCATCGGCCGGCCCGACCGGGAATGGGGCGAGGTTGTGGTCGCCTATGTGGTCGGCGAAACGAATGCCGCGGAACTCGACGCGCTATGCCTCGCCCGTATTGCGCGCTTCAAGCGGCCTAAGGATTATGTTTTTGTCGACGCGCTGCCGAAAAACAACTACGGCAAGATATTGAAGACGGAACTGCGCGCCAGAGACTTGCGCAAAATGGATGCTAAGAAGGCCGGCCATGAATGATGAGCGCAAATCGGCCACCATGCGTTGTCCGATCTGCCGCAAGGCGACCGAGCCGACGTTCAAGCCGTTCTGCTCGAAGCGTTGTGCTGACATCGATCTCAATCGCTGGCTTTCCGGCGTTTATGCGGTGCCGGTGAAGGAAGATGAAGACGAGGACGGCGAGCGCCCGGCCGAGGGCGAGCCGGGTGAGAAATCATGAGCGCGCAAGCCGCTGCAAAAAGCACGGAATGGCCGGACCGTCTGTTCGCCACGCTCAAACGCGCCGGCATCCGTCAAGTCGGCTATGTGCCCGATGCAGGCCATTCGCGACTGATCGATCGCTGCCGCGCCGACCCGCAAATTCGCGACGTCGTGCTCACAACCGAGGAGGAGGGCGTGGCGATGGCCGCCGGCGCCTGGCTTGGCGGCGAGCGCGCCGCGCTGCTGATGCAATCGAGCGGGCTCGGCAATTGCGTCAACATGCTGTCGCTTGCAAGGACCTGCCGGTTTCCGCTGCTGATGCTGATCACGATGCGCGGCGAATGGGAGGAGTTCAATCCCTGGCAGCAGCCGATGGGCTCGATCGTCGAGCCGGTGCTCAAGCTGTGCGAGGGGCAAGTCTATCGCGTGACCACGCCGGACGAAGTCGATGGCGCGGCCGAGCGCGCCGTCCAGCACGTGTTTGGCGACGAGCGCATCGCTGCCGTGTTGCTGTCGCAGCAACTGATCGGCAAAAAAGTTTGGACAAAATGAAGGTGTGGACCAAATGAGCCAAGGGGGACTTGCGAGACTTGAGCGCCGCGCCGCCATGGCCACGCTGCTCGCCGGCCGCGGCGACGATCTCTTGGTCGTGCCCGGTCTCGGCTCGACCACCTGGGACCTGGCCGCGCTCGGTGACGACAACCGCAATTTCTATCTTTGGGGCGCCATGGGCGGCGCCGCCATGATTGGGCTCGGCCTGGCGCTGGCGCAGCCCGACAAGCGCGTTGCGGTCATCACCGGCGACGGCGAAATGCTGATGGGCATGGGCTCGCTCGCCACTATCGGCATCCAGCGGCCGGGCAACCTCGCCATCGTCGTGTTCGACAACGGCGTCTATGGTGAGACAGGCATGCAGCCGAGCCACACCCAAAGCGGCGTCGATCTGCTCAAGGTGGCCGGCGCTTGCGGCATAGGGCCGTGCCTTGACGTGCGCGACGAGGCGGGGTTGCGCGATCTTGCCGGCCGCTTGGAAACCTTGCGCGAGACTTTGTTCGCCCGCGTGCTGATCGCCGCGGACGAGCCGCCGAGGGTTCTGCCCGAGCGCGACGGCGTGGTGCTGAAAGACAGATTCCGCGCGGCTTTAGGGGTTAAAGCGTGATCCGAGCGCCGTTCTAGACAGCTTAGAATCGAGCCTCTATAACGCGCGGCACTCTGCTGGTCCGCTCGGTTTGAGCGGGCAAGTTGAGGACTTGTACCAAGCCTTGGCGCCCAGGTAGCTCAGTTGGTAGAGCATGCGATTGAAAATCGCAGTGTCGGTGGTTCAATTCCGCCCCTGGGCACCACTTCACTGTCCGCCGTCGTTCGCAGTGGTTCGCCGGCATCCGATTAACTAAGTAATATCAGTCACTTGTTGCATCGGCTCGTTCGCAGCCATACGAGAACATTTGTTCTCATC
Source organism: uncultured Alphaproteobacteria bacterium (assembly GCA_963778745.1). Lineage (GTDB taxonomy): Bacteria > Pseudomonadota > Alphaproteobacteria > Rhizobiales > Xanthobacteraceae > Pseudolabrys. The sequence goes on from CAVZVP010000018.1 coordinate 169,944, forward strand.
CGAGAAATTTGTTGGTACTTTTGTTGGTATCGGATGTGCCTAACAGAGACGATACCAACATGCTCAACGACACCCGTGTACGCATCACCAAGCCCTGCAGAAGGCCAGTCAAGCTCTCAGACAGCGGTGGACTTTATCTTCTAATTGCACCAAACGGGAGCAAGCTTTGGCGCTTGGCTTATCGTTTTGGCGGCAAGCAAAAGACGCTTGCCATCGGAGCCTATCCAACGATCACGCTGAAAGCGGCCCGTGACAAACGCGAGGAAGCAAAACGGCTGCTCGCAAACGGCATCGATCCTTCGGTGCAACGTCGGCTCGACAGGCAGATCGCATCGACCGGAAGTACATTCCAAGCCGTAGCCGAAGAGGTGTTGGCGAAGCAGGAGAAAGAAGGTCAAGCTGACGTGACCCTCGTCAAGAAACGTTGGTTACTTGACTTCGCCTATCCAACGATTGGTCAACGCCCCGTTGCTGAGATCACAGCGCTAGAGGTACTTTCGGTACTCCGCCGTGTTGAAGCGCGCGGCCGCCATGAAAGCGCGCGGCGGCTGCGAAGTACCTGCGGCATGATCTTTCGCTACGCCATCGCCACTGGCAGGGCCGAGCGTCGTCCCTGGCTCACGGCGCTGCTGGCGCGGCGGTCCACCAAGGTCGTTGCTATCGCACTTGCCAACAAGATGGCGCGGATGGCTTGGGCCATGATGGCCAGAGGCGAGCGCTCCGTCGCGCTCGCGGCATAAACGAGATCGCGTCGGATATCCCGGCGTGATGTGAAGGTTGGAAAGGGCGAACAGCACGTAATGCAGAGCCGGTCGATCCGGCGATCAGGACAACCCACTTATGCCAGCGCATTGTCGAATGCGTGCTAATGACCGGGACCTGATCCGCGGAGGGCATTATGGCCAGCGGTCAGGTGAACCGCACTCAAAGGCCGAACACATGGCTGCACCGACCAAGGCTGCAAACGTGAAGAAAGCTCTTGCCAACTCGGAGCCGTCCACACATGGCACAAAGCGGACATTCGCGGCATCGCAGCAATTTGGTCGCTATTGGACAAGAGCGGACAACGCGGACAGTACCGCCGCTTCTTAAGATGCTGGTATCGGTGTTGGTATTGTGCGATTTTGCTGGCTAACAAAGACAATAATCACAATAGGTTATCGAATAATTGCGGCTCCGCCCCTGGCACCATTCTTCTCACCAGCCGCCTACACCTGCTCGGCGTTGAGATAAGCGAGCCGCGCGCCGCAGAAGGCGCAGACCAATCCTAAGCCCAGTGCCGTGAGCCCGGCGATCACGTCCACCGTGCCGCCGAGATTGCCGGTCTTGCTCATGACGCCGCCGGCGGTCGCGGCCGCGAACACCAGCGCGACCAGAAAGCCCCGCGCCAGCCGGTAGACGAGATCGCGCTCGCGCGCCGCCGCGATCAGATAGGCGCCGGTGCCCCAGCCGCCGACGAAGCCAGCGCCGCCGATCGCCCACCAGGCCAGCGCCGAGACGAACTGCTGCTTGTTGCCGGCGGCGGCGTCGCGTAGCACCGCGTCAAGCCCGACGCCGAATACGGTGAGCACGATGTGCACCATCAGCGCCGCGAAGACGCCGCAGGCGATGGCCGCGGCGTAGTGCAAGCGGCGGAGAGTGTCGGTGTCCATGGGGATGATCCAATAGCGTCCGCGCCACAGGAGGGGAAGGGGCGTGCGGCGCGTTGCCTGCCGGGTGCACCGGCCCTATGCCGAACATTGGCGCCGGCAAGGCGTTATCCACGCGCATGCGGCGAGAGCACGGATGGCGGCCGACCAGACAATCGTTGACACGGACATCCCGGCGCGGCTCGACCGGCTGCCCTGGGGCCGCTTCCATACGCTGGTGGTGGCGGCGCTCGGCATCACCTGGATCCTGGACGGACTTGAGGTGACGCTTGCCGGCAGCCTGGCGGGAGCATTGAAACAAAGTCCGGTTCTGCAATTCTCCAATGCCGATGTCGGGCTTGCCGCCAGCGCCTATCTGGCCGGCGCCGTGCTGGGCGCGCTGTTCTTCGGCTGGCTCACCGATCGGCTCGGCCGCAAGAAGCTTTTCTTCATCACGCTGACGGTCTATCTCATCGCCACCGCGGCGACCGCTACGTCGTGGAATCTATTCAGCTTCGCTCTGTTTCGCTTCATCACCGGCGCTGGAATCGGCGGCGAATATGCCGCGATCAATTCCACCATCCAGGAGCTGATCCCGGCGCGGGTGCGCGGTTGGAGCGATCTCGTCATCAACGGCAGCTTCTGGGTGGGCGCCGCCTTAGGCGCGCTCGGCTCGCTGGTGCTGCTTGACCCTAAGGTGATCGATCCGGAAGTCGGCTGGCGGCTCGCCTTCTTGATCGGCGCAGGACTGGCCGTCGTGATTTTCTTCATGCGATTGTGGATTCCGGAAAGCCCGCGCTGGCTGATGACCCACGGCCGCGCCGAGCGCGCCCACCAGGTGATCGCCGGCATCGAGGCGCGCTTTACATCCTTGTCGGCAGCGAATCTGCCGCGCGTGCGCCTGCGCGCGCGCCGCTCGACGCCGCTCCTGGAAGTGGCGCTGGCATTGTTCCAGCGCCACCGCCAACGCACATTGGTGGGCTTAAGCCTAATGGCGTCGCAGGCGTTCTTCTACAACGCCATCTTCTTCACCTACGCGCTCATCCTCACCGACTTCTATGGCGTGCCGTCCGATCGCATCGGCTGGTATTTGCTGCCTTTTGCGGTGGGAAATTTTCTCGGGCCGGTTTTTCTCGGGCGCCTGTTCGACACGCAAGGCCGGCGGCCGATGATCGCCTTCACTTACATCGTCTCAGGCATCTTGCTTGCCGGTACCGGCTACCTGTTCGCACGCGACCTGGTCACGGCGGAAACGCAGACGCTCGCCTGGATGGCGATCTTCTTCTTCGCCTCGGCGGCGGCGAGTTCGGCTTATCTCACGGTGAGCGAGACCTTCCCGCTGGAAATCCGCGCGCTGGCGATTGCCTTTTTCTATGCGGTCGGCACCGGCGTCGGCGGCATCGTCGGCCCGTCGCTGTTCGGCGCGCTGATCGATACTGGCTCGCGCGTCAGCGTGTTCGGCGGCTACCTGCTCGGCGCCGTGCTGATGATCGCCGGCGGCTTGGTGGCGTGGCGCTGGGGTGTCGCCGCCGAACGCAAGCCGTTGGAAATGGTAGCGCGGCCGCTGACGTTTATCGATATCGATTGAAATGTTTCATTGCCCAGCCGGCTATTGGCGACAAGGATAGGCGTCCTTGAGGCCAAATAACAACGCGCGTCCCAACGGCATGTCGGCCGAACCGCTCGTCTTGCGTGCCCAACGAATGACAATGTCGCTGGCCTGCTTGAAGGTAATTTTCGGAATGATTCCCGGTGTGCAAAACAGATTAACGTCCAAGCCATAGTTATAGGCGATGAGCCCGTCCGTGATCCCGAGCAAATAGGTCTCGTTGAAATCCAAATCTTTTGCGGTTTTGGGATGTTGAAATTGTCAGAGCGTTACCGTCTGCGCCTGGGCGTCGAGGCACACCGACAGGCCCAACAGCGCGGTCGCTGAAACAATCGTCACGATCCGGGCATGTCCGAGCATCGTTCGGGCTCCTTTCAGTGATTCAAGCGGCCAGCTCCCGCATGATCACGTACAGCCGCGCCTGGCCCTCGAAGCCGATGCCGGGGCGGTCGGAGAGCGAAATGAAGCCGTTCTCGATGCGCGCATCGTCGGCAAAGCCGCCGAAATCGCCGAACACGCCGGGATAGGATTCCGCCCCGCCCAGCCCGAAGCCGGCGGCGATGGCGAGCGACATCTGGTTGCCGCCGTGCGGGAACATGCAGGCGCGCGGCCAGCTGTGCCGCGCCAGCATACGAAGCGTGCGGGCATATTGCGTAATGCCGTAGGCCTGCGGCGGATCGATCTGGATGACGTCGTTGCGTTCGGGCTTGAGACCGCCGAAGCGTACAAGGTTTTCCACATCCTGGGTCGAAAACAGGTTCTCGCCGGTCGAGAGCGGCGGGGCGTAAGCGCCGGCGATCTCGGCGAGCAGCGCGAAATCGAGCGGATCGCACGGCTCCTCGAACCAGCGCAACGCGAACGGCGCGAGCCCGCGCGCATAGGCAAGCGCCTCGGTGCGGCCGAATTTCGAGTTGGCGTCGGCCGCAAGCAGTGCGCCCTTCGGCAGCATCGATTTGACCGCCTCGATGCGGGCGAGATCGTCGGCAAGCGCCATGCCGCCGACCTTCATTTTCACCATGGTGTAGCCGGCGTCGAGATGGCGGCGCATCTCGTCTTGCAGATCCTTAGTGGTCTTACCCGGCCCGTACCAGCCGCCGCCGACATAGCAGAACACCTTGTCGGCTGTCTTGCCGCCATTGAAGCGCTCGGCCAGCAACACGTGTAGCGGCTTCTCCGCGATCTTGGCGAGCGCGTCCCAGACCGCGACCTCGATGGTCCCGATGCCGACCGAACGCTCGGAATGGCCGCCGGACTTTTCGTTCTGCATCATGACGGCGAGGAATTTTTCCGGCGCGAAATTGCCGGCGTCATCGAGCAGCGAGTCGGGCGGCGCTTTGAGGAGGCGCGGAATAAAGCGCGCCCGCATCTGCGCGCCACAGGCGTAACGGCCGGTCGAATTGAAAGCGAAGCCGCAAACCGGCTTGCCGTTACGCACAACGTCGGTGGTCACGGCGACCACCGACGTCGTCATTTCGCTGAAATTGAAGCTCGAATTGGCGAGCGTCGACTTAAGCGGGATTGCCGTCTCGCGGATATCGACGATGCGCATTTAGGCGAGCCGAGGCATTATTTGATCTGCGGAATCTTGGCTTCCGTGATCACGTTACCCCACTTTTCGACTTCTTTCTTGATGTAGACCGCGAATTCCTGCGGCGTATTTGCCACCGGGTCGAAGCCGAGCTGGGCACATTTCTCCTTCACGTCCGGCATCGCCATCGCCTTGGCGATTTCGGCGTGGAGCTGATCGACGATCGCCTTCGGCGTTTTGGCCGGCACAAAGACGCCCTGCATGGTTTCCGATTCCTGCTCCTTGATGCCGGATTCCGCCAAGGTTGGGACGCCGGGCAAGGCGGACGAGCGCTTGGCAGAGGTGACGGCGAGCGCCCGCAATTTGCCGCCAGCCACTTGCGGCGCGGCCGGCGGCATGGCGGCGAAGGCAATCGGCGTCTGGTTTGCGACCGTCGACTGGATCGCGGGCGCGGCGCCGCCGAACGGCACGCTGGTAGCCTCGAGTTTGAGCGCAAGCTTGAACAATTCGGCGGCGAGCTGCGGCGTCGTGCCGATGCCGGGATTGGCGATCGGGTATTTGTACGGATTGGCCTTCAGCAGATCGACCAGCTCCTGCACGGTTTTGACCGGAAGTTCGGGGTTGACCACCAGGATATTCGGCGAGGCCGCGGCGAGCGTGACCGGCTCGAAGTCCTTGAAGGCGTCATAGGGATTTTTCGCATAGAGGCTCGGATTGACCACGAAGCTCGAACTCGCCACCAGGATCGTGTAGCCATCGGGGTTCGCCCGCGCGACAATTGTCATGCCGATATTGCCGCCCGCACCGGGATGGTTCTCGACATAGAATTGCTGCTTGAGGCTTTCCGACAGCTTCTGCGCGATCAGCCGCGCCATCACGTCGGTCGGGCCGCCGGCCGCGAACGGCACGACCACCTTCACCTGACGGGTCGGATAGTTTTGCGCCTGCGCCTGCTGCATCGCCTGGGTAACGCAGGCGGCGGCCAAAGCCGTCAGGAGGAGTGCGGAGCGACGGGACAGTTTCATCTGTTGGTTCTCCATTTTACTTACGAACGTGGCGTCACGATCGCAGGCCGAGGATCGCGCGCGCCTCCTTCGCCGTCGCGAGGTCGGCGCCCAGATCGTCGAGAATGCGCACGGCCTTCTCGCACAGCGCCGCATTGCTTGGCGTCAGCTTGCCTTTGCTGATGTAGACATTGTCTTCCATGCCAACGCGCACATGCCCGCCAAGGAACCAGGCTGCCGCCAGCATGGGGAATTCCCAGCGGCCGATCGCGAAAGCCGCCCACATCGCGTCGTTCGGCAGCAGTGATTGCGCATACATCAAAGTCTGCGGTGTCGAGATGAAGCCGTAGCGTACGCCCATCACGATTTGGAACAGCGGCGGACGCTTGAGTGCGCCTTTGTCGAGCAGCGCATGGGCAAGCTGGATATCGCCGGAGTCGAATACTTCCAGTTCCAACTTGCTGCCGGCCTCCTGGATCGTGTTTGCCATGATCGTGACGTTGTCGGGCGTGTTGATCACCGCGGCTGTGCCAGACCACATGGTATTGAGGTCGAGCGTGGCGATATCCGGCTTGAGCGCGACGATGTGTTCGACGCGCTTGAGCGGATGCAGGATATTAGTGCCCGGACCGGCGATGCGCGGATCGTCCTTGCCCGGCACGAAGCGGCCGCCGGGGCCGGTGGTGAGATTAATGATCAAAGCAGAGTTCTTATCGCGAATGCGGTCGACCACCTCGCGATAATGCGCAAGCTCCACGCTCGGCCGTCCGTCCGGATGGCGCACATGGATATGCACGACCGCGGCGCCGATCTTTGCCGACTCAAGCGCAGCATTGGCGATCTGCTCCGGTGTGCACGGCAGTGCGGGATTTTGCTGCACCGTGGTGAGATTGCCGGTCACCGCGACCGTGAGGATCGTCTTATTAGCTTGGCCGGCCATGTCCGTTTTGTCCTGGGTGCGCGCCGCTGATTGACAGACGACTGTTTAGCTCGGCACGATGTTTTACGCCATGGCCGATAGCGGACGCGAGCTTTGCTCCGCGCCAGCATCCTGACACCGCCGATGTGTAAGAAACCCGAGAGGAACGACCGATGACCGCCCGCAAGCTGACCCGCAAAGACCTCGCCGACGCCGCTGACAAATACAAGAACTGGGGCAAGTGGGGTCCGAATGACGAAATCGGCACGCTCAATTTCACCTCGCCCGACGACATCATCGCCGCCACCCGACTGGTCAAGAAGGGCAAGGTGATCTCGCTCGCGCTCAACTTCGACCACACCGGGCCGCAAGGCGCCAAGAGCAAATATCCGGCGATGGGCCGCACCAATCCGATCCACACCATGATCCGCACCGGCACCGACGCTTATTCCGGCGTCCTCGACAAGCGCGGCATCCGCGCTGCCGACGACATGGTCACCATGCCTTTGCAATGCGGCACGCAATGGGACGGACTCGGCCACGTTTTTTATGAAAACAATATGTGGAACGGCTACGACTGCCGCGAAGTGACGTCGGCCGGCGCGCAGAAGTGCGGCATCGAGAAGACCAAGAACAAGATGGTCGGCCGCGGCGTGCTGCTCGACGTGGCGCGCTACAAGGGCGTGGAGTTGCTCGATGACGGCTACGGCATGACCAATGACGACCTTTACGCCACCGCCAAAAAGCAGAGCGTCGCGCTCAAGCGCGGCGACTATGTGATCGTGCGCACGGGCCAGATGGAACGCTGCATCAAGGCCGGCAGCTGGGACGGCTATCCGGGCGGCGACGCGCCGGGCTTTGCCTTCGAGACGCTCGATTTTGTCAAACAGACCGAGCTCGCCGCACTCGCCAGCGACACCTGGGGCTGCGAGGTGCGGCCGAACCAGAGCGAGGAGGGTATCAACCAGCCCTGGCATTGGATCACCATCCCGATCATGGGCATGACCATGGGCGAGATCTTCAATCTCAAGGAACTCGCCGACGACTGCGCCGCCGACAAGGTCTACGAGTTCATGTTTGTGGCGCCGGCCATTCCGATCACCGGTGCGGTCGGCTCGCCGGTCAATCCGCTGGCGATAAAATGAGCGGCAAACAATATCCGGTCACCCACTCCGAGGCGGAGTGGCGCAAGTTGCTTACCCCCGAGCAATACGAGATCATGCGCGAGCAGGGCACCGAAGCGCCCGGCAGTTGCGCGCTCAACTACGAGAAACGCCACGGCACTTTTTCCTGCGCCGGCTGCGGGCAGCCACTGTTCATGTCGAAGAAGAAATTCGAAAGCGGTACCGGCTGGCCGAGCTTCAACGATCCGGTCGCCGGCTCGGTCGAGACCACGACCGACAGCAGCCACGGCATGACCCGCACCGAAGTGCATTGCAGCCGCTGTGGCAGCCATCTCGGCCACGTATTCGACGACGGGCCGCCGCCGACGCATCAGCGCTACTGCATCAATGGCATTGCGATGAACTTTAAGCCGGACTGAGCGCCACGGGTTCAATTATGACTGCAGCCAATCCCATGGATATGGAAACTCGAGCCGCCGCTCACGTTATTTCCGACATAGCCGTCGAGATGACCGCCGATGAATCTGACGTTCGAGCCTTCGTACGAGACGCGGCCCGACGTCTTCCTGTCGAGATCGGTATAAGTGCCGTCCGAATTCAACAGAAAGCCGAGCCCGATGAAGATGCCGCTGCGCTCGACGCAGCATATTCGCCAGCTTGAAGGCCGGCAGCGGAGGCCGGTGCGGGCGCGAATGCGAGCAAAGCTACGACCAGCCAAGCCGCAGGCCGCCACGCAAGGATGCTATTTTTCATACTTCCCATCCCCTCTTGAAAGCATAAAGCTTGTCGAAATGACATCGATCCGTCAATCACGCACGCCTTTGCCGCTTCGACACCCTGACGACGATAGGACCCGCTTTTGCGTAAGAAATGCAAACTGAAAGAACGGACAAGATCATGCTTGGACACAATCGCAGAATGACTGGTGCCGAATGTCTCGCCGACATGCTGGCCGGCTATGGTGTAACGCACGTCTTCATGGTGCCGGCGGTGTTGCGGCGCACCTTCGCGGAGATGGAGCGACGCACCAAGATCGCGCGCGTACACTGTCACGGCGAGAAATCCGCCGCCTACATGGCCGACGGTTATGCGCGCGCCTCCGGCAGGCCCGGCGTCTGCATGGCGCAAGTAATCGGCGCGCTCAATCTCGCCGCCGGCCTGCGCGACGCTCACTTGGCGCATTCGCCGGTGATCGCCATGACCGGAGGGCGCGATCCGAAAACCAAGTTCCGCAAAGTCTACCAGGAAGTCGACGACGTGCCGGCGTTCGAGCCAGTGACCAAGTTCAACGCCACCATCGACGAGGTGGCGCGCATTCCCGACATGGTGCGGCAAGCGTTCCGTGTCGCCACCTCGGGCGCGCCGGGACCTGTCCACTTGCAATTCCGCGGCAACGAAGGACAGGTCGACCTCGAAGAAGCCGAAATGGAAGCGCTGGTCGAGGGGCATTTCGGTTGCGTGCCGCCGTTCCGGCCTGAGCCGGAAGCCGCGCATGTGAAGTCCGCGCTCGATCTTCTGCAAAGCGCGGCGCGGCCGATTTTCATCGTGGGCGGCGGCGTACGCGCCTCCGGCGCTGGCCGCGAGCTCGTCGCCCTCGCCGAAGCATTGCAGATCCCGGTCGCCACCTCGCTTAACGGCAAGGATTGCATCCCCGGTACGCATCCGCTTTCGGTCGGCGTGGTCGGCAGCTATTCGCGCGAAAGCGCCAACCGCGCTGTCAACCTTGCCGATTTGGTCTGCTTCGTCGGCAGCGAGAGCGGCGGCATGACCACGCATTTCTGGGCGGTGCCGAAGATCGGCGTGGCCACGATCCAGATCGACATCGAGCCGGAGTCGCTCGGCCGCAATTATCCGCTGCAGGCGAGCGTGCTGGGTGACGCAAAGGCGGTGCTTTCAGCGATGCTCAAGCAAACCGACAAAGCGAGCGCGAAAAAGCGCGAAGCTTGGATCAAGGAAATTTCCGCGCTACGCGGCGAATGGTACGCGAAATATAAGGCAGACCTGGAATCGAACGCGGTGCCGATCCACCCGGCGCGCCTCTGCCATGAGCTGACGCAGCACATGCCGGATGACGGCATCGTCGTGGTCGACACCGGCCATGCCGGCATGTGGATGGGCGGCATGTACGATTTGCGCAAGCCCACCCAGAGTTATCTGCGCAGCGCCGGCCATCTCGGCTGGGCGTTCCCCGCCGGCATCGGTGCCAAAGCGGCGTGTCCCGATCGGCCGGTTGTGGTGTTCACCGGCGACGCCGGCTTCTGGTATCACATCGCCGAAGTGGAAACGGCGGTGCGTTGGAAAATCAACAGCGTAACGATCGTCAACAACAACGGCGGCGGCAACCAGAGCAAGCGCGGCTTCGACCGCGCCTATGGTGGCGAACCGACGGCCAAGTCGCGCGAATTGTGGACCTATAATGCGATGAATTTTGCGCGACTGGCCGAAGACATGGGCGCGCTCGGCATTCGCGTGGAACGCGCGAGCGACATTGCGCCTGCGCTTGCTCGCGCGCTCGCCGCCGACCGTCCGGCGGTCATCGACGTGGTCAGTGACATCGAGGCGCTGGCGCCGACCGCGGTTTCATAGGTTGACCGAGGGAACTCAACGCACTTGGAACCGAAAGGTTCCAGTGCGTAACGTCGCTGGATCGGCCGAATTCGGTGGTAATTCAGCCGCGCCGTTTGCTTCAAAAACCCTCGTGCGATTCAGTGTTTTGTGAAAATATGCCAGCCGCCATGCGGGGGTATTCGACCGCGATATGTTGACCGCGCGCCACGCAGCCATCCGGCTGCTCAAGTTGACGATGGTGGCATCGCTGGTGCTGCCGGCGGTGCTGTTCGCGTTTGCCGCGACCGTGAGCTATCGCAACTTCGAGCGTGTGGCCGACGAGCGCATTGACCGCTCGCTCGACATTCTGCACGAGCATGCGCTTAAAGTGCTGCAGACCGTCGAACGCACCTTTGCAGAAATCGACGAAGTCGTGCGTGGCATGTCGGACGACGACATCCGGCGCAATGAAGTGATGCTGCACGCTCGACTCAAGCGGATCGACGACGCGTTGCCGCAGGTGCAAGGCATCGCGATCATTGATCGCAGCGGCAACCCGCTGGTTTCGGCAAATCTCTTTCCGGTACAGAATGATGCCAATCCTTCCGATCGCGATTATTTCAAGGCGCAGGAATCTGGCAATGCCGGCACCTATGTCAGCAGCGTGCATGAGCCGCGCATGGGCGGCTTCGGCGGTTATTTTTTCGCGCTGTCGCAGCGGCGCCAGTCTGACGACGGAAAATTCAATGGCATCGTTTCGGTGGCCGTGTTGCCGAACTATTTCGAAGATTTCTATGCGAAAATGGGCCGCACCGAAGGCAGCTATTACGGCATGGCGCGCGCCGACGGCGGCTTCCTAGCGCGCTACCCGGTCCCCAAAAATCGGCTGATCAAGCTCGACGAGCACAGCCAATTCCGGGTCGGCGTCGCGCGTGGGCTGGACCGTGACATTTTCACGGTCGAAGCACAACTCGACCGCATCGACCGTCGCATCGGCTATCGCAAGCTCACCGGATTCCCGCTCTATGTGCTCGCCGGCGTTGAAAAATCGGCGATCGTGAACGAATGGCAGAGCTACATGACCAGCCACCTGATCTTCGGCCTGCCCGCGACCGCGTTTCTGTTTGCCGGCCTCTGGCTGGCGCTGCGGCGCACAAGACGTCTTTACGACGAGGCCGATCGCCGTGAGGCGGTGGAAGGCGCGCTGCGCCAGTCGCAACGGCTGGAAGCGATCGGCCAATTGACCGGCGGCGTCGCGCACGACTTCAACAATCTTCTGATGATTATCAGCGGCAGCGTGCATCGGTTGCGTGGCGAGCTGACCGAAAAGAAGCAAGCCCGGCTGCTCGACATGATCGGAACGGCGACCCAGCGCGGGGAAAGCTTGACCCGCCAGCTGCTCAGTTATTCGCGTCAGCAGACACTGACGCCCCAGGTCATCGATCTTTCGCAGCGGTTGCCACTGCTGCGCGAGCTATTGTTGCGTTCCTTGCGCGGCGACATCGAGATCAAAGTCGACGTGCCGGAAGACGTGTGCGCCATCCGCGTCGACCCCGGCGAGTTCGAACTCGCCATCCTTAATCTGGCGGTCAACGCCAAGGATGCCATGCCGACTGGCGGCGTCCTGTCGATCCGGGCCAAGCCGGTGACGCTCAAGGGCGAGGCGAGTGCGGAAGGACTGACCGGCGAATTCGTCGCCATCCGCGTGGCGGATAGCGGCCACGGCATTCCCCCCGACGTGCTGGCGCGCGTGTTCGAGCCGTTCTTCACCACCAAGGAGGTCGGCAAGGGCACCGGGCTGGGCTTGAGCCAAGTCTACGGCTTCGCTAAGCAATCCAGCGGCACGGCGACCATCACCAGCACGGAAGGGCGCGGCACCACGATCACGATCTATCTGCCGCGCAGCCACGAGACGCCGCAGCCGCCGTCGCCACAGTCGCAGACCGAAGCGCCAGTGGAGCCGGCCGGAACCGTGCTGCTGGTCGAGGACAACGCTGACGTGGCCGAGGTCGGCGCCGCATTGTTCCGCCAGCTCGGCTACCGGGTTCGCAGCGTCGTCAATGCGCAAGCGGCGCTGGCGGCCCTGCGGCTGGATGGCGACGTCGACCTGGTGTTCTCCGACATTCTGATGCCGGGCGGCATGAACGGCCTCGATCTCGCGCGCGAGATCCAGGCGCGCTTTCCCACCATTCCGGTGCTGCTGACCACCGGCTACAGCGCCAGCGCGCAAGATGCCGTGCGTCAGGGCGTGGTCGTGCTGCAGAAGCCGTACGATCTCGAAGGACTGAAGCGGAATATTCGCGAAGCGCTCGAAGGCGCCAAGACACGCCGGCGGCTGGCGGCGCCGGCGAAGTAGTCGGATGCGCCGGCCGACGTTGTGACGTTTACGCTTCCCCGATCTCTTTCAGGATTTCCGCCGTGTGCTCGCCGAGCCGCGGCGCCGGGCGCTCGGAGGCCGCCTTCCAGCCGTCCATCACGATCGGCGTGCGCACGCCCGGGATGTGGCCAGCCTTGGCGGCGGCGCTCGGCAAATTGAGCTTCATGCCGCGATAGACGACCTGCGGGTCGTTGAATACCTGCTCGAGATCGTTGATCGGGCCGGCGGGCACTTTCTGTTCCTCGAGCCTATCGAGCAGGTCCTTGCGCGTCATGCTTTTCGTCAGCGCGGTAAGCTTGGCCACCAATTCGTTGCGGTGCGCGAGACGTCCGACATTGTTCTTGTACTCAGGCACTTCCGCGAGTTCGGGTGCGCCCAGCACATGGCACAGCTTGATGAATTGGTTGTCGTTGCCGGTGGCGATAATGATGTGGCCGTCGGCGACGGGGAATTCCTGGTAGGGCACGATGTTGGGATGCGAATTGCCGATGCGCTTGGGGATTTCGTTGGAGACGAGATAATTGAGTCCTTGATTGGCCAACACGCCGACGGTCGAATCGACTAGCGCGGTATCGACGTAACAACCTTTACCGGTCCTTTCGCGCTCGGCCAACGCTGCCAGGATGCCGATCACCGAATAGCAGCCGGTAAACACATCTGAGATCGCTACGCCGACGCGGGTCGGCGGGCCGTCCGCGTAGCCGGTCAGGCTCATGAAGCCGCCGATGCCTTGCGCCATGAGATCATAACCGGCGCGCGCGGCGTCGGGGCCGTCCTGTCCGAAACCGGTCACCGAACAATAGATCAGCCGTGGATTCTCCGGCGCCAGGCTCTTGTAGTCGAGACCGAACTTGGCGAGCCCGCCGACCTTGAAATTCTCGATCAGGACGTCCGAGCGTTTGGCCAGCTTATGCACGATGCGGCGGCCTTCCTCGTCCTCGAAATCGGCTTCGATCGAGCGTTTGCCGCGGTTGGCGGAATGGAAATAGGCCGCGCCGATATGTTTGCCGTCGGCACCTTCGACGAAAGGCGGCCCCCAGCCGCGGGTATCGTCGCCGGTTCCTTTGCGCTCGACCTTGATGACGTCGGCGCCCAGGTCCGCGAGCATCTGCCCCGCCCAAGGCCCGGCCAAGATGCGGGCAAGTTCGAGGACGCGGAGGCCCGCTAACGGCATTCGGCATGCTGTGAAACTCCTGAGAGGCGCGGAATTGATGACGACGGCGGGGTTATAAGACCATCGATCCGTGCTGACCAGACCGGGAATTGTTCTTTGCCCGCATGGACTTGTGCCTGAATTTTCTTACGCAGCTATGGCACTGGGCCGCATCGGCGGCTATGGTGTGGCTGGGGGTGCCATATCGTTCTGGCTATGTATTCTGACACAGATCAAACGCGGCGGTGCTTCCGCCGCTACGAATAAAAAAGACTAAGGGAGGATTTCATGAGTTTGAGCAGACGGCGTGTTCTTGTGGGCGCCCTGGCTGCACCGGCCGTGATCGCGCAGGCGCGTCTGGGCTCGGCAGCGCCGGCAAAGGTTCTGAAGATTTCGCATCAATTCCCAGGCGGAACTATCGACCAGGGCGATTTCCGCGACCGATTGTGCCGCAAGTTTGCGGCCGGCCTCGAGGCGAAGACTAACGGTGCGCTCGGCGCGCAGGTCTATCCGAACTCGTCGCTAATGAAGACGGTGGCGCAGTTTTCGGCTGTGCGAAAAGGTGCGCTCGATCTGAGCCTTTATCCGATCTCCTATGCGGGCGGGGAGTTCGCCGAGCTCAACATCGGCTTGATGCCGGGACTGGTCAGTTCTTACAAGCAGGGCGCCGCGTGGAAAGCGTCGCCGATCGGCCAGAAATTCACTGCCTTTCTGGCAGAGAAAGGCGTCATCATCGTTGCGTGGATCTGGCAGGCCGGCGGCGTGGCCAGCCGGTCGGCGGCAATTCTCAATCCGGAAGACTGCAAGGGCCTGAAAATCCGTGGCGGCAGCCGCGAGATGGACATGGTCCTGCAAGCGGCAGGTGCGACCACGCTGTCGATTCCGTCGAACGAACTCTACGCGGCCATGCAGACCGGCGCGTGCGATGCGGGCATCACGTCCTCGACTAGCCTGATCTCATTCCGTCTCGAAGAAATCGCCAAGAGCCTCACCAGCGGCCGCGGCAAGTCTTATTGGTACATGCTCGAGCCAGTGATCATGTCGAAGCAGGTGTTCGACTCGCTGCCGAAGGATCAGCAGGACTTGATCATGTCGCTTGGTCTTGAGGCCGAGAAGTTCGGCACCGACGAGGCGATCGCCGACGACAAGAAGGTGGCCGAGGTCTATGCCGCGAAGGGCGCCAAGATCGTCGATCTCGACGAAAAGACCGTCGATAAGTGGCGGGCCATCGCGCGCGATACGGCCTGGAAGGACTACGCTCAAAAGACAGCGCTGTCGGCGGAGTTGCTGAAACTCGCTGAAGGCGTGCACGTCTCCTGACGCGATAGGCCAACACCATGGTTCACGGCCTCGACAACGTCGGGACCGCAAGCGAGGCGGTGTCCGTAAAAACGGACGCCGCCGGCTTTGAGCGCTACATGGCGCCGGTTAACTACATCGTCACGATCGTTGCCTCGCTGGCGCTCGTGGTTGCATCGTTTGTCCTCACCTACAGCGTTGCCTCCCGCTATTTCTTCCATTTCTCGACCGACTGGCAGGACGAGTTCTCGGTTTTTCTGATCGTCGGTGCGGTTTTCATGTCGGCGGCGGCGGTGCAGGCGCGTCGCGGTCACGTCGCCATCGAAGCCGTATCCGCGATGATGCCGCCGCGGGCAAACCGTATCCGGCTCTTCTTCGTCGATATCGCAACGCTGATGTTCTGCGCGTACTTTTCCTGGAAGTCGTGGGTCCTGCTGCATGAAGCGATCGTCGAAGGGTATCGCACCGGCTCGACCTGGCAGCCGCCGCTGTGGATTCCCTACTCACTGATGACTTGCGGAATGGTGCTCCTAAGCATCCAGGTCGCCCTTCAGGTGGCCAACCACATCTCCCGGTGGAGGAGAGGGAAGGCATGAGCGTTCTGTCGATCGGCCTTTTGTACGGCGCCTCCACGTTGCTCGTGATGTTCGCCGGAATGCCGATTGCTTTCGCGCTTGGCGCGGTGGCGACGATTTTTATGATCGCATTCATGCCGTCGTCGTCGGTCGATACCATTACGCAGAATGTCTACGAGGAAATGGCGTCGATCACACTTCTGTCGATTCCGCTATTCATCCTGAAAGGCGCGGCCATCGGACGTTCGCGCGCCGGACAAGATCTTTACGGCGCGTTGCATGCGTGGCTGCACCGCATCCCGGGCGGGTTGGGCATTGCCAACGTTTTTGCCTGCGCCTTGTTTGCCGCTATGGCGGGTTCATCTCCGGCAACCTGTTCGGCGATCGGCTCGGCGGGCATTCCGCAGATGCGCAAGCATGGCTACTCCGGCGGGTTCGCGGCGGGGATCATCGCGGCCGGCGGAACACTCGGCATCCTGCTTCCGCCCTCGATCACCATGATCCTCTATGCGGTTGCGGCCGAGCAGTCGCTGGGCCGGCTGTTCCTGGCGGCGATCGGACCGGCTTTGTTGCTGGTGGCGCTGTTCACCGCTTACGCGATGTGGCGATTCCGCTGGGAATTCCGGCAAGCCAAGGCCGCCTATGAAAGCGCCGGTACCCAATCCGAATTATTGCGTGTCGATACTCTTTCGATGCGCGACAAGTTCGCGTTGCTGCCCCGCGTCCTTCCGTTCGTGGTGCTGCTGACCGGTGTGATGATCGCGCTTTATGGCGGCTTTGCCACGCCCTCCGAAACGGCAGGTCTCGGCGCGGTGCTCGCGCTCGCTTTGATCGCCATCATCTATAGCGTCTGGTCGCCGAGTGATCTCGAGCCGATCCTGTTTTCGACGCTACGGGAGTCGACGATGCTGATGCTGATCATCGGCATGTCGCTGCTTTACTCGTACGTGATGAGCTATCTCCACATCAGCCAGTCGACCGCCGAGTGGATCGTTTCGCTGCATCTTTCGCGGTGGGTCCTGTTAATCACGATCCTGCTGATGGTCGTGGTGCTCGGCTTCTTCCTGCCGCCGGTTTCTATCATTCTCGATGACGGCGCCGATTATCCTGCCACCTCTGCGGGCAGCCGATTTCGATCTGATCTGGTTCGGCGTGATCATGACGATCGACATGGAAATCGGCCTGATCCATCCGCCGGTCGGCCTCAATATTTACATCGTCAATGCATATCGCGCCCGATGTGCCGGTCACGACGTCATGTGGGGGACGATTCCTTATGTCCTCTGTATGATGTTGTCGATCGTGATATTGTGCTTCTTTCCCGGGATCGCCACATGGCTGCCGAATCAGATGATGGGCGGCGTTAAATAGCGCCCTCGAGCGCAATTCGGGACGTCGTGATGAACACCTCGTTCTTCGGGGAACTTCTGCAGACCATTTCCGAGCGCGGCCGCGCGCTGCTGGCGCGCAACCGGCGTGGCGAGGCCTCCGCCCGCTCCGAGAGCCTGGTTGAGCTGTGCGAGGACCTTCTGTCCAGCCGCGGCGAGGCCTCCGGCGTCGCTCGCGCACGCGAAATCCTCGGCCGCTATGGCGAGCTGACCACCGGACCACGCATCGCGTTTTTCGAGGTGCTGAGCGAGCGATTTGGCACCGATCCCGCCCGCATGGAAGGCGCCATCGCCGCCTGGCGCGACAAGCCGTCCGACGCAACCGCTGCCGAAGTTCATGCCGCCTCGGAGCCGCGCCGGCAGGAACTTTTCCGCCGGCTCAACCTGGCGCCGGGCGGTACGGCCGCGCTCGTGCGCATGCGCGAGCAGTTGATCGACGTGCTCGCCCATCGCGACGATCTCACCGCGGTCGACGAGGATTTCATCCATCTGTTCTCATCATGGTTCAACCGCGGCTTCCTGGTGCTGCGCCGCATCGACTGGTCGACGCCGGCGATCGTTCTCGACAAGATCATCCGCTATGAGGCCGTGCACGAGATCAGCGACTGGGACGATCTGCGCCGCCGCATCGATCCGTCCGACCGGCGCTGCTACGCCTTCTTCCATCCGGCGCTGGTGGACGATCCCTTGATCTTCGTCGAGGTAGCGCTCACCCGCGATATCCCGGGCGCGATCGCACCGATCCTGAGCCCCGGACGCGAGGTGACCGAGACCGATAAGGCGCGTACCGCGGTTTTCTATTCGATTTCCAATTGCCAGCGCGGGCTCGCCGGCGTGTCGTTCGGCAATTTCCTGATCAAGCAGGTGGTCGAGGAGATCAGCCGTGAAATGCCGAAGCTCTCGACTTTCGTGACGCTGTCGCCGGCGACCAATTTTGCCGATTGGCTCGCGCGCGAACGCGGGCAGGAGAATTCGGCGGCGCTAAGCGATACCGACAAGGCGCTGTTCGCCGCGCTCGACGATCACAACTGGTGGCGCAACGAAGAAACAGCGGAGCGCCTGCAAGACCCGCTGATGCGCGCGGCCGCCTGGTATTTCCTGCGCGCGCGCAACGGGCGCGGACTGCCGGTCGATGCAGTGGCGCGCTTCCATCTCGGCAATGGCGCGCGGCTCGAGCGGATCAATTGGCTGGCCGACACCTCGGACAAGGCAATCGCGCAGGCGCATGGGCTGATGGTGAATTACCAATACGACCTCGGCGACATCGAGACCAACCACGAGGCCTATGAGGAAACCCGCACGGTTGCCGCCGCGAGCACAGTGCAACGTCTATTGCGCCCGCCGCTCGAACTAGTGCCGATCGCTCAGTGAGCTTCAGGACTTCCCGTACACCGGCACGATTGCGCCGCGGGTGAACTCGGTTGTCGGGTGAGGCCAGAAACAAAATCGTCGCCGCCACCTCCTCGACCTTCGGCCATAGAGCGAAATCCGCCTTCGGCATGGCTTTGCGGTTCGCCTGAGTATCCATGATCGAGGGCGCCACCGCGTTGACCAGAATGCCGTCTTTGGCCACTTCCTCGGCCAGCGCCACGGTGAGCGCGGCGACACCTGCTTTGGCAACCGTATAGGCCGTCATGCCGGCGCCGCTGCGCCATTCCAACGCCGGCCGCGCCGCCACATTGACGATGCGCCCGCCCGCCGTCATGACATTGACTGCCGCCCGGCAACACAAGAAGCAGGACACGAGATTGCTGTCGATCTGCGCTATCAGCGCGGCCTGCCCGGTATCCGCCACCTTGCCGGCGGCGAAACCGCCGGCGATGTGGATCGAGGCCCAGAGCGTCAGCCCGCCATAGACTTTCGCAACCATGGCCTCGTCGGCGAGATCCGCGACTGCGATCAGCTTCACATTCGGATTGCCGGCATGGGGAAAACGTTGCGCCTCCGCTTCGTGCACGTAGGGGACGGTACAGGTCGCGCCCGCCGCCAGCAGCCTTGCGACCACTGCGGTGCCGAGCGCGCCGGTACCGCCGGTGACCACCACATTCTTGCCGGAGAAATCCATCACCCTCTTCCACGCTTGACCCGTGTCGGCAGCACCTGGAATTCGATCCAGTTCGCCACCTCGCCGACCCGCAGCTTTTTGTCGAGCACATTCTTGCTGATGCCGTGCCGCCACGACAGCCGCTTGCATTCTGGATCGCGGTCGAGCGTATCGAGGTCGTGCGCGAAGGTCGTGATGTCGGTTGCGTCCCTGAAGAAGCCTTCCTCGATCAGCCGCGTACCGATGCGGCGCACGATCGCCGCGATCTCGCGCAGCGGATATTCCGGATGGTACTGCACTGCCCAGGCCACCGACCCGTTGGTGCGGATTTCCACGCTCTGCACGTCCGACATCGCATTGGTGGCGAGCACCGTGGCGCCCGCCGGCAGCGCCTCGACTTCGTCGAGATGCACAGTCGGCGCGTTGAACACGTCGAGCTTGCCGACATACATCGGATGCTTGCGGCCGGCTTCCGTGAGCCGGATGCCGCGGCCGAAACCGATCTCGCGGCCTTTCGGATTTTTGCGCACGCTGCCGCCCGCCGCCGCGGTGATCACCTGCAACCCCCAGCAGGAGCCGAACAGCGGCGTACCGGTCGAAAGCGCGCTGCGGACCAGTTCGATCTGCCGCATTACCTCCGCGCCGCCGTTGTAGATGTGCAGGCTTGAGCCGGTTATGGCGATGCCGTCATAGCCCGCCAGCGACTCTCCGTCAGGCAAAGTGGCGGCTGGGTCGCCTGGATGACAGATGTCGACGATCGAGCCCGGCATCAGCTCGCGCAATAGATTTGAATAGCCCTGGTGCGCGGCGGTGCCGCCGACCGCGATGTGCTCGGCGAGCGTCTGCGGCGAGTTGCCTTCGATGACGAGCAGGCGGGGGGAGGGCATTGGGCGTTAAATAAACGGGCCTCGTCCCGTGATTACCTCGTTAAACAGCACCCCATGACACAGCCTTGATATGGCTAAGCCAAGGCAATTTTGCAATCGCAGCTGAAATTTGTGGGCCTGGCGCGGCTTTCGCGTGCGTACGTTCTTGAGGTCGCCATGCAAGCCGCCCATCCTGCGTCAATTCGTGCGAATCAGCGGGCAAATCCGCAGGCAAAAGTCTGTAAGGCTATGGCCGACTACGACCTCGCCATTATCGGCGGCGGCATCAACGGAACGGGTCTCGCCCGGGACGCGGCCGGCCGCCGCTTGCGCGTGCTGCTGATCGAGCAGAACGACCTCGCCTCCGGCACCTCGTCCGCCTCCACCAAGCTGATCCATGGCGGCTTGCGCTATCTCGAGCACGGCGCTTTCCGGCTGGTGCGCGAGGCGTTGCATGAGCGCGAGGTCTTGTTGCGCATGGCGCCGCACGCAATCCGGCCGCTGCGCATCATGCTCCCGCCACGGCCCGGCTTGCGCTCGGCGTTGCGGCTGCGTTTCGGACTTTTCATCTACGACATGTTGAGCGGACGCAAGCTGTTGCCGGGAACGCGCAGCATCGATCTCACCCACCATCCGCTCGGCCAGCCGCTCAAGCGGTCGTTCCATTATGGTTTCGAATTTTCCGACTGCCAGGTCGACGACTCCCGTCTAGTCGTGCTCAACGCGCTCGACGCCGCCGAACGTGGCGCCATCATCCGCACCCGCACCCGCTGCGTGCGGGCCGAGCGGCGAGACGAATGGGAGCTGGTGCTCAACGCGCGCGGCCGACGCGAGGTGACGAGCGCGCGCGTGCTGGTCAATGCCGCCGGGCCCTGGATCGGCGAGGTGGCCAACACCGTGATCCCGCGTTCATTGCCGGTGCCGGTGCGACTAGTGAAAGGCAGCCATATCGTCGTGCGGCGTCGCTTCGAGCACGATTGCGGCTATCTGTTGCAGGCCGCCGACGGGCGCGTAGTGTTCGCACTGCCGTTCGCGCAGGATTTCACTTTGATCGGGACGACCGACGAGAATTTCGTCGGCGATCTCAATTCGCCGGCGCCCGACGCCGATGAGATTATTTATCTGTGCCAGACGGTAAATGAATATTTTCGTGACAAAGTCATGCCCGAGGAACTGGTTTGGTCGTTCGCCGGCGTGCGGTCGCTCTATGACGACGGCGCCAATAAGCCGGAGGACGTCACCCGCGACTATGTGCTGGCGCTCGACGAAGTCCATGGCGAAGCGCCGCTGCTCACGATCTATGGCGGCAAGATCACCACCCACCGCCGGCTGGCGGAGGCGGCGATGGCGAAGATCGGAGTTTTCTTCGACGCGCTGCCGCCGTGGACCGCAGGTTCGACGCTGCCCGGCGGCGATTTTCCGGTCGACGGCATTGATGCGCTAGCGGCGGAGGCGCGCGCTCGCTGGCCGTTTCTCGACGCGCCGCATGCGCGCCGCCTGGTACGCGCCTATGGCCGGCGCATCGAGCGCATTCTTAAAGATGCGCAAAGCATGGATGACCTGGGCCCACGCTTGACCGGCAATCTCACCGGCGCCGAAGTACGATATCTGGTTGAGAATGAATGGGCGCAGAGCGCGGATGACGTCCTGTGGCGCCGCAGCAAGCTCGGCCTCGATGTCACGCCTGAGCAGCGCAGCGCGCTCAGCCAATTCATCGCATCGCTAATGGTGACTCCGTAAGCGCGCCTATAGTTTACGAACACTTGCCGAGACCGGTGTATTCAAGCGCGTCCGCCTTAACCGGGTCCCCACATTTTTGTGCTCTCCTGGCGCCGTCCAGTGCTTGTTACGCCGTTATCGGACTGCCATGTCGACCGATTCAAAACAGCTCGCCGAACGGTTCGCGGCCGCCAAAATCGTGGTGGTGGACGACGAGCATTATATGCGCAAGGTCGTGCGTACGATGCTCCTGAGCATCGGCGTGCAGAACATCTATGATGCGCCTGATGGTGAGGCCGGGCTTGCGTTGATACGCAAGGTGGCGCCGGATGTCGTTATTCTCGACTGGCAAATGCCCGGACTCGACGGCCCCAGTTTCGTCCGCGTCGTCCGTTCGCCCGCGACTTTCCCGTACCCCAACGTGCCGATCATCATGCTCACCGGCCATGGCGAACGCGCGCGCGTCGTGGAGGCCGTGAAGATCGGCGTCAACGAATTCCTGCTCAAGCCGGTGTCGGTGAAGGCGCTGCAAGACCGCGTCGCGTCGGTGCTGACCAAGCCACGTGACATCGTCAAAAGCGGTGGTTATTACGGCCCGGTACCGCGCAACTTGGCCTCCGCCATTCATGCCGACAACGATCTGGCAATCATCGATCTGTCCCTGACAAATTAGTCGCCGCAGACTTTTTCGTCTGCGCATGATCTTATCCAAGGACCGATTCCGGATCATGCGTTCGCGCCGTTCGGCGGAGACTTTCGTTGCCGACCGCTGTCATCGCCATCGACCAGGGCACCACCTCGACGCGCGCCATCGCGTTCGATGCCGCGCTGCAGCCGCTCGCCAGCGCGCAGCAGGAACTGCGCCAGATCTATCCTGCGCCGGGCGAGGTCGAGCACGACCCGGAAGAAGTCTGGGCGGCGGCGGTGACGAGCGTGCGCGCCGCCATGACGAAAGCCGGCCTTACGGCCAAGGACATCGCCGGCATCGGCATCACCAACCAACGCGAAACCACGGTCATATGGGACCGTGCCACTGGCCAGCCGATCCATAATGCGATCGTCTGGCAGGACCGGCGCACTGCCGATTTTTGCGACCGCTTGCGCCGCTCCGGCCATGAGCCGGAGATTGCTGCCAAGACTGGGCTGCTGCTCGACCCTTATTTCTCCGCCAGCAAGATCGCCTGGCTGCTCGATCATGTGAGTGGCGCGCGCAGCCTTGCCGAGGCCGGCCGGCTCGCCTTCGGCACCATCGATTGCTTTCTGCTGTGGCGCCTGACCGGCGGCCGGGTCCACGCCACCGATGCCACGAATGCCGCACGCACGCTGCTCTTCGATATCGGGAGCGGGCAATGGGACGATCGGCTATGCCGGATATTCGGCGTGCCGATGTCGCTGCTGCCGCGAGTCGCGGACTGCGCGGGTGAGTTCGGCGTGACCGCGCCCGAATTGTTCGGCGCGCGCATCCGCATTCTCGGCATGGCCGGCGACCAGCAGGCGGCGACCATCGGGCAAGGCTGCTTCAAGCCCGGCATGATGAAATCGACCTACGGCACAGGCTGCTTCGCGCTGCTTAACACCGGCCCCGAGCGCATCGCCTCAAGCAACCGGCTGCTCACCACCATCGCCTATCAGCTCGAGGGAAAACGCACCTATGCGCTGGAAGGCGCGATTTTCATCGCCGGCGCCGCGGTGCAATGGTTGCGCGACGGCCTGAAGATCATAGCTAAGGCGTCTGAGGCCGACAGTCTAGCCGAACGCGCCGATCCAGCCGAGCGGGTCTACCTGGTGCCGGCCTTTGTTGGCCTGGGCGCGCCCTATTGGGACGCTACCGCGCGGGCCGCGATGTTCGGGCTCACCCGCAATTCCGGACCCTCGGAACTCGCACGTGCGGCGCTCGAAGCGGTCGGCTACCAGACCCGCGACCTGCTCGCGGCCATGCTTGCCGACTGGCCGATGGCGGCCGGCGCCGCCACCGTTCTGCGCGTCGATGGCGGCATGACCGCGAGCGCTGTCACCATGCAGTTCCTCGCCGATATCCTGGCCAGCCCAGTCGATCGCCCGGTGGTGATGGAAACCACGGCCTTGGGCGCGGCCTATCTCGCTGGCCGGGCGGCCGGCCTTTGCCCCGACCTCGACGCTTTCGCCGCGCAATGGCGACTTGATCGCAGGTTTGAGCCGCGCATGGACGCATCCGAGCGCGAGCGAAAATATTCCGGCTGGCAGGACGCGGTGCGGCGCACGTTAACGGCCCGGTGAGAATCCGCGGCGAATATTGCCGCATCCAAAGCCGGTGCCATGCCGATCAGCCCGAAGCACGCCGAAGTCCTGCTCCAGCAGCTCCAGGTGCTGGTGGTCGACGACAACGCGTTCATGCGCACCGTCGTGCGTGGCCTGCTCAACAATATCGGCGTCAAGGGTGTGATCGAAGCCGGCGACGGTATTGCCGCGCTGGACAAGATCCGCGAGGAAACCCCCGACGTCGTCATCCTCGACTGGGAAATGCCGCTGCTCAATGGGCCAGAGCTGGTGCGGATCGTGCGCTCACCCGGCATATTCCCGACGCCGGACCTTCCTATCATCATGCTCAGCGCGCACGGTGAACAAAGGCGTATTCTCGAATCGGTGAAGCTCGGCGTGAACGAGTTTCTGTGCAAGCCGGTGTCGGCCAAAGCGCTGTTCGAACGCCTGATCTCAATCCTGCTCAAACCGCGCGCAAGCGTGCAGCTCGGCAAATATTACGGTCCCGTCCCGCGGGCCCTGGCGCCCGATCCAGCGACCGGCGCCCTCAACAAAGGGCCGTCGGCGGCTTGATGCCCGCGTGCGGGCTAGTCGCTGCTGCTGCTGCGCCGGCGCGGCGGGAGGAACAGGTAGAGCAGAAACCAGATCGGCACGATGACTAGTGAGCCGAGCAGCACGTTCGGCCAGGCCCAAGCGAAGCCCCGACGGGCGTAAGCCTCTATGCGCTCGGCCGTGAGGCCGGTTTTTTGCATCAATTGATCAACGGTGATGCCGAAATGGGCCATGATCGCTCCCAGCACCAGTGAGGCGACCGCGACCTTAACCAGCGTCCGGAGGAAGGGGTGCAGCATCCGCGCCCTATCGCGCCGGGGCTAGACCGGCGGGTGATTCGTTCCAGACGCAATAATAGTCAAATGACGGTTCGGCGGCACGTCTAAGAAAGAAATAAGCCGTGTCAGGGTTTTTGGGCGGCCGGCTGGTCGGCCGCCGGGACGGCGGGTGCAGGGCTGCCCGTGAGCCGCTCGATCACCGAACGCGCCGCGTCGCGCGCGCGCTGGTCGCGTACCGCATTGAGTAGCGGGGCCGCCGCGCCCGAGCGGCGAATCAGGGCTTCGGGATCGGGCAGCATGATCGGGTCGTCCCAGGAACCCTGCACGATGAAGGGTAGCTCAAATGTGACCGTTTCGGGCGCGCTGGAGGTTACCAGACCCGCCGTGCCCTTGAGATCGAGCTCGCGCGTCGGAATCGAGGCAGAGCCGGCGAGCGCCAGCCGCACCGCCGACCCGTCGATTTTCACGTCCTCGACGGTGACCGTGCCCTGGGTGATCTTCAATGTCACCGCGATCTTGTCGTAGGGAGTGCGCCCGGTGCGGAATTCGCCGCCGCCGGACAGCGGCCGCCGCTCGAGCCGCCGCAGCAATTGCTCGACGTTGAGGCCGGCGAGCGCTCCCTTCTCGCCGATCAGGCTGGCGGTACCGTTGAGCGTGCGGGTGACCGCGAGCACGCTGTCGCCGCTGCCTTCAACCGCGAAAGATATGTTGCCGGTGCCTTCAAGCCGGTGCAATCCGAACAATTGGCCAAGGCAGCTTTCCAGGTCCACATCGGTGAATTGCAACTGCGATTTCACATCCACGCCGGCGGCGAAATTGGCGAACGTCAGCGAGCCCTTGATCACACCGCCATAGGCCTGCGCCTCGCCGACGGTCACCACCAGGTGGCCGCCGCGTAAATTGGCGCCGATTGCGGTGCGCCCGAGCTTGGCGTTGGACACCACGACGTTCGCGGCCGACAACCGCAGGTCGAGGTCCACGCCGGACAAGCCGTCGAGCGTAATGCGCGCGTCATTCCAGTCGCGCTGATTGGAAGTGAGCAGGCGAATGGTGGAGACATAAGGCGTCAGATCGAGAGTGTCGGAGGCGAGCGTGCCCTGCAACGTCTTGCGTCCGTCCGTCGCGAAGGTGAGCCCACCCTCGGCGGTGTTGCCGTCGAGTTCCACATTGACGTTGTTAAGTCCGATGGTGCCGCCCATCACATTGGCCTGCGCCTTGATCGCGAAATGGCCGAATCCGCCGCCGGGCATCGGCCGCTGTCCGGTCCAGATCAATGCCGTGCGCATCGACGCGGTGTCGGCCGCGAGTGTGCCTTCGATCTTGAGTGTGGGCTTGACGCTGATGGCGCCTTCGAACGCCGCCTTGATCGGTTTGCCTGCGATGCGCAACTTCAAGCCGGTGCGGTTGCCGGCGAGCGCGGCCGGGAAATCGCCGAGCGTCAACGTTACGTCGAGAGGCTCGTCATGC
This sequence comes from uncultured Alphaproteobacteria bacterium, assembly GCA_963778745.1. Classification (GTDB taxonomy): domain Bacteria; phylum Pseudomonadota; class Alphaproteobacteria; order Rhizobiales; family Xanthobacteraceae; genus Pseudolabrys. The sequence goes on from CAVZVP010000018.1 coordinate 196,259, forward strand.
CAGACCAAGCGGCCGGTAGCGCCGAAACTCTTGGAGATCGACGGCCAGGCCAGCGAAAATTCCACGTTGGTCAGCGTCTCATCGAGCTTGTTCGCAGCGTAATGCACCACGATGGTGCCATTATCGATGCGCATTTCGGAGAATGCCGCGAGGCGGGGGCCGCCCTGGGTCTGGCTGCGCGTCAGCGCCTCGATCAGGCCGGACCAGTTGGATTTACCGTCCGGCTCCACGTTGACCTCGATGGTCGGGCGCTCCAGTGCCACGTCGGAAATTTCGACCCGGCCGAGCAGCAGCGGAAAAAAGCGCAGACGCGCGGTCAGCCGCTCAGCGGTGAGCGCCGGTCGGTTGGCGTCGCCCAGCACCACGTCCGCGAAGCTCACGCCGCCGGTGGGAAACAGCGAGACCCTGGTCTCGCCCCGCAGGCTCGGGTTCAAGCCGGTGACGGTACGGATTTCGCTTAAGACCTGCCGACGCACCGCGTCGGCCGAAATCAGATAGCTCGCCGCGACGAGCACGCCGCTGCCAACCGCGATCACGGCCAGCAGGGCTAGACCCAGGCGCTTAAAGCCAATGGCGGCCGTCAAAGGAAGGATTTCCGGTTGTTTCGGCATCGATTGCCGGCGGACTATACCATCGGTCGCGCCGTCACCAACCGTGCTCGGCCTCTGTGACCCTTTCATGGCCGAGGCCACCGGCCGGATAAGGCTACCGCGGTGGCGTCGCATCGGCAATTTCGGCGATCAGTTTTTTGATGATCGCCTGACCGAAAGAATTGAAATCCTTCGCCTCCAGCACGAAGGCGCCGGGGCCGCCGACGACGGTTTCGCGATAGTAATTAGCCAGGCCGCCGGGCGGATGGGTGTGCTCGGGATTCCACGGCGACGGGGTCGCGCTCAGGATCACCAGCCCGTTGATGGTGATGCCAAGCGCCAGCGCCTCGTTGCGGGCAATGCCGACGTCGCGGCCGGCATTATTGGTGCCGTCGCCGGAGACGTCGATGGTGCGCCGTTGAGACGAAAACGGTGCGCGTGCAAACTGTGCGACCGCGAAGTCGATGCCGCCGCTGATCGAGGTACGATCGGCGAACGAGCGGGGCGATTCCAGCAGCCGGTCGCCGAACGCCTGCGCGGCCTTCAGCCCGTCGATCGCCATCCAGTCGATCACGACTTTCTGGTTCCCGAGGCCCGACCATTCCGCAAACAAAACCGCGATGCGGCCGTTGCGGCCCGACCGGATGACGTCGAGCACTTGGGGGTTGGCGACCGCCGCGGCATAGCCTTCGCGTTGCAATTGGAATTTTTGCGCATCGACACTGCGCGAGACGTCGGCTGCCAGCACCAGCAGCAGGTCGACCGGCTCGGCCGCGTACACAGGCGTAGCGATGGCCGATACGAGGATAACGAAACACAAGAACAAGCGACGCATGACAGCCTCTTTCCGTCATCCCTAGGATGATGGATCAAGTACGAAGTCTAGCCGATTTTTTTCTTATTGCGCCAGCACGCGCGTTGCCGGGAAGGCGACCTCGACCAACGTGCCGTCGTCGACCTGGCTGGTGATGCGGAACCGCGCATGGTTGGCCTCGGCGAGCGCCTTGCTGATCGGCAGGCCGAGACCGGTGCCGCCTGCGCGGCTTACGGTGGCGATCTGACGAAATGGTTCGAGCGCGGTCTGCAATTCCTTTTCGCTCATGCCGGGGCCGGTGTCGCGCACGCGCAACACGATCTCATGGTCGTCATTCACGGCGGTGGCGACGATCACCTGCCCGCCGGCGCCGGTGAACTTGATCGAGTTTGACAAGAGATTGAGCGCAATCTGCCGCACTGAGCGCGCGTCGGCCACGATCTGCGGCAGGTTCGGCGGCAGCGAGGTGCGGATGATGACGCGCTCGCGGTTGGCCTGCGGCTGCATGATGGCGACACATTGCTGGGCGAGGTCGTTCAAATTGACGCTCACGAAAGTGAGTTCCAGTTTGCCGGCCTCGATCTTGGACAGGTCGAGCAGATCGTTGAGCAGCGAAATCAGGTGGCCGCCGGACGTGTGGATGTCCCTGAGATATTGCCGGTAGCGCTCGTTGCCGATCGGCCCGAAGCGCTCGTCCATCATCACCTCGGAAAAGCCGATGATGGCATTGAGCGGCGTGCGGATCTCGTGGCTGATCCTGGCCAGGAATTCCGACTTGGCGGTGGAAGCCTTCTCGGCCTGCTGCTTGGCGTTGATCAGTTCTTCCTCGGTGCGCTTCCAGGCCGTGACGTCGCGCATCACTGCGCAGAATTTCTCGCCGTCGGAAATCCGTCCCAGCGTGAAGTAAAGCGGCACCAGGCCGCCCTGCCGCACCAGCCCGATCGCCTCGCGGCCGGTGTCGAGCATGCCGGCGCCCTTCGCCAGCCGGTCCAAATAGTCGAGCACTGAGCGCCGGCTTTCCGGCGCGAACAGGTCGCCGAAACTGAGTTCGCCGATATCGGCGGCTTCGTAGCCGAACAGCGCCTCGGCGCTGCGGCTGGCCGAGAGGATGCGGCCGGCGCGATCGAGCACCAGGACGCCATCGGTGGCGGTGTCCAAGATCGACTTGAGCTCGTTATTTTCGCTCTCGAGCCGGCGTAGCGACATGACTTTGTCGCGGTCTTCGGCCACCGCTTGCGTGCTGATCATGAGGACCATCGCGTTCTCGTTGTTCCAGGCCGCGCTGAACAGGCGCCCTTCCACCGGCTTCTGTTTGCCGTTGACGGTGGTGATGGTCAGCGTCTTGCCGCCGTTTCTGGTTTCGCCGGCCGCAGGGTCGGCCTTGCTGTCGATGAACAGGCTGTCGAGACCGCCGGCCTCGGTCAGCGCTTCCAGCGAGGGGTAGCCGGTCCAGTCGAGGAAGGCGCGGTTGGCGTAGATAAGCGTGTTGAGGCGATAGACCAGGATGCCGACCGGCAGGCGGTCGAAAATCGGCCGTCCCTCATGGATATCGCGCCCGGCATCGCCGTTGCGCGCGGCCCGCGGCGCTATGTTGACCGGCGGCATAACTGCGCCAGGCTCGCGGCCGAAATCGTCCGGTGCCGGCGCGGCGGCGCCCTTGCCGGCGGTACCCTTGAGCCGGGCGCTGAGTTCGCGCGCGAGCTCCTCGAAGGCGCTGCGCTCGCCGGGGCTGAGCGCGGGCGGCTCTTCGGCCGGCGGCGGAAACGCGATGAGGTTATCCGCGGGCGTTTCGGCTTGGACGGCGGGCGGAGGGGAGGCCGTATGCGCCCGGAACCGCTCCATTGCAGCTAGGCGATCGACGTCGCGGCAAATGCCGAAGCCGCGATAACCGGCAAACCGGCGGTCGCGGTCGAACACCGGCAGGCCCGACAGCTCGATCGGCAAAGGCTCATCCGTATCGTCGACGGGCCAGGGCACGACGATGCCGCTCCATGTGCTGCACGCGACAAGCGCCTTTGCCACCTGGCCTTGCAGATCGAGCTTGAGCGTTTCGGCGATGTCTACCCACGGCTGGCCGAGCACTGCGGCGGTCTTCGGGCCGAGCATCTTGGCGAAATCTTCCGTGCCGATGGTGAAGCGGGTCGCCGCATCCATCTGCCAGACGAAACGGAACGGAAAACGGCGTTGATGCGGTTCCGGATTGATGGCGGTGGACGCCGCTTGCGTCACAGCCGTGGTCGTCTTGGCGCCGGCCGCCTTCTCAGCCGCGGCAAATGCGACGAGTAGCGTCACCGTCGCGCCGGCGCCGAGCCGAAGCATGATCGAGGGCCAGCCCGCGATGTCGCCATCGGCGCGGCCATTGAGCAATGCCTCGCGGGCGAGCTGCTCGGCGCCGAGCGCGACCAGGTCGCGCTTGTCGCCGAAACGTTCGCGCGCCGCAGGCCCCGCCTCGATCAGTTCGCCGTCGGCGGTGAAAATTGCCGCCGGCCGGTCGAGATCCGAGAGCAGCCGTTGCGCGCGGTCGGGTAAAGCAAGGTCTTTGCCGGCGCGCTCGGTCGAAACCACCAGCGCGGCGGGACTGTTGTCGGAAAGCGCGATGCGCGAGCAAAGGCAGATCAGCGTGCCGCCGTAGCCCGCGCCGAATCCGCGCAGCCGCTCTAGCCGCGCTACGCTGCCCTGCGGCAGCGTGCCGGAAAGACGCGCGACCTGCGCGGCGGCCGCATGCTCGGGCCCGAAACTGAGGGCTGCCAACGCCCCCGGCGAGGCCGCATCGAAGATCGCGGCGGCGATCGGATTGGCCCACAGAACGCGCGTTGCGTCCGCGCTCCATAGCCATACCGGGTTCGGGCTCAAGGCATGGGCCGCGAGCCGCGGATCGGTCAGGTAAGTGAATTGGAACTCGGTTCCGGTCATCGGCCACGTCAGACTGTTTACGGCTAACAAACTCCTAATACGGCTGCTTTTGCGGTCCGTCCACGACGCGACACCGGTCATTCCCTGGCAAGCACAGATAACCTTAATCGCATAGGTTCCAGCACTGGCGCGGACCGGCTTTGGCCCTAGATGTTAGGTTAAGGTCGGCGGTCACCGCCGGTGCCCCAGGCAGGAGGATGTCATGGCGACGAACGGGAATATGAATTTCGAGATCCCGGCTAAAATGCGCGCATTCGCCGAGAAAAGCGTGGAGCAGGCCAAGCAGGCCTTCGAAAGCGTCATCGCCGCCGCACAACACGCGGTGAATACTGCCGAGACTCAGGCTGTGGCCGCTGGCAACGGCGCCAAAGAGGTCGGCGAAATGGCTATCGGCTTCGCTCAGCGCAATGTCGCCTCGTCGTTCGAATTCGCCGAGAAGCTGGTGCGCGCCAAGGACGCCCAGGAGCTGACGGCGCTGCACACCGAGTTCGTGAAAAGCCAGATCGCGGCGCTTACCGATCAGGCTAAGGAATTGAGCAAGCAGGCGGCCAAGTTGGCTGGCCAGCACTGACGCAGCCACTGGGGGCTGGGATTGCATGCAATTTGACGCCGGCGCCTGGCCGGCGAGGTGGGTTTTATGACACTTTTGTGCATCGCAATATTTTTGTTGCAATGCACCAAAAATGGTGTTATATGGGTTTTATAGCACTCGCCCCTCTGAGGCGCCCCCTTGTGGTGGCGAGTCCTGACATAAGCGCGAACCGATTAACCGAGGGCGGCGGCTCGCTTTGAGCCGGAAACCGTCCTCCGAGCCGAGGATAACTGTCATGGCTGAAACCCAAATCGCCACACCGAAAGCCAAGCCGAAGTCTGTTGCCGCCAGCGCGTCCATCTTGGAGATGCCGATGTTCGAAATGCCCAAGTTTGAAATGCCGAAGTTCGACATGCCGAACGTCGAAGTCCCTGCTGCCTTCCGCGAGATCGCCGAAAAGGGCGTCGCGCAGGCCAAGGAAGGCTACGAGAAGATGAAGACCGCCGCCGAAGACGCGACGGAATTGCTCGAAGAGACCTACGCCACAGCCTCCAAGGGCTGCTCGGGCTACGGCCTCAAGGTGATCGAGACCGCCCGCGTCAACAGCAACGCCACGTTCGACCTGTTCGGCGAAGTGCTGTCGGCCAAGTCGGTTTCGGAAGTGGTCGAGCTCTACACCGCCTTTGTGCGCAAGCAGTTCGAAACCGTGAGCACGCAGGCCAAGGAGCTTGCCGATCACGCGCAGAAGGTCGCGACCGAGACTGTCGAGCCGATCAAGCAAAGTTTCACGACCGCCTTCAGCAAGGCCGCGTAAGCAACCTGTCGAATAGCCGCCGTGCCTTGCGCGGCGGGGTCCAACGCCCGGGCGCTAAAAGCGCCCGGGCTTTTTGCTGTGGCCGGCAGGCTTGCCAAATTGACGCCCTGAACCTAGGTTCCGGCCGCTCGCTCCAAAGACGGCGAGCTTGTGCAGGCGTAGCTCAGTTGGTTAGAGCGCTGGTCTGTGGAACCAGAGGTCGGTGGTTCAAGTCCACCCGCCTGTACCATAAAAATCAAATACCTAGCTAAGGCCCCAAATACCGTCACCGCATTGGGGTAACATTCCAGCAGCAGCGGCGAAACGCGCGCCGGCGCGGGGTGAAGCAGGACGCTCGGAGGAACGCCGGACGTCGATCGAACCGGCTATTTCAGGTGTGCCAGTCTTGTTGACCCTCAAACGCGCGTCCAAGCACCGCCCCGGCGACCACGCGCGCACCCTCCCAAATCTCAGTGTCGCGCCCATTGAGAAGCAGTCTAGCTTGTTCTATTGCGGCACCATCGTTCGGAAATTCGTACGTCGCGGGCGAACCAGCAACATGGCCATCCTTTTTAAGGTAGAAAAAACGATACTCAGGCATCGCGACCTCCAGGAACTTACTGAGACCGTGCTTATTTCGTGATGCACGTCGCGCGGACACTGCAAAGTCAGCCCTAATGGCCAGTGACGCCTAACGATAAATAATCTGCCACCTGACGGTCAATCTGTTCGGCCCCGACATAAGAAGTCCAGTGGCGGCATAAGAAAAAGGTAAGGTTTGCTGCTTCATAGTCCGGGCGAATTTTTCCAAAATTCAACAAAACGCCGCGCATGCAACGTGCGCCAAAACCGTTCGAGGAACGCCTATGTCTTACACTGAGAAATCCGCCCGCCGATACATGCCATGCGCCCAATGCGGCGAACGGCTATTCATGCCGGAATGGTCGGAGCACCTCGATGAGCGGCGCGTGCGGCACTGTTGGCAATGCGACGCTTGCGACTACGCCTTTGAGGTTATCGTTTATTATAACGAGGCGGTGGCGGCCTAGTCGTCGGCAACATCCTCAGCGACCCGTTCCACAAATTCCTACGCGGCCGTGCTGAGCGGGCGGTGTTCGCTGCGCGCACGGCTCAAAACGGCGTGCGCAATATCCTCGGGAACATGTGCGCCACGCGTGCACACGCTCGCCGTCTTAATGCGATGCTACCGGGCTTTCTCGATCAATTAAATAGGTGCGCGGCAAACCACATTCTTGGCACTGAAAAACGTGCCATGTCTTGCGTGGGTCTTTCAGATCGGGTTCGATTAGCTTGATACGCGTGACTGCTGCGCATTGCGGGCAGCACGAAATGGTCGCGGTTGGCGATGGGGACGGTGAGGTCAAAAATGCGCGTAGCGCTGGAGCGTCCATCACCGCGGAGATCTGATCCGGGGCAATACTGATCTGCTGCAATTCCGCGCACGTGCAGGACAATGCTTTTCGGGTTGCGAGCTGTACTTTGCGTCCGTTTGGGAACTCGACATAACGCCGGACGAATAGTCCGCGGCCTTCAACAATATATTTCGTACCAACCGGAAAGCGCGTGGGCAGCCGAGAAGAACTTAGCATTGTTAAGCCCTCCTATTCCTCCCCTTTGAGGCAAAAAGCATGCCGCCATGTTCGTTCTCTGACAAAACAAAATTGGAGTTATCCTCATTTTGCACAGGTTTCCACAGTCCGCGCAGTGACTTTTCGCACTTCCTAAATTGCAACTTTGAGAACACCCCTATCGCGCCGAAAGGGCTGTGATGCTTATGCGCAACTGGACGACCAAAGAAATCTTGACCTTAAAAAGGGCTTATCGCGGTTGTTTAAGCCCGGAAGCAATCACAGAATTATTGCCGCGGCATAGTGTGCGAGGCATTGTTGCGCGAGCTCGCAAAGAGGGAATCAGCATCTCTCCGCCGCGCCCAACAAAAGCTCCGACAGTTTCTCTGACTAAAACGCCCGGCCAATAATCGAAAACTTTTTTCGTTTGCCGCGTGCGGCGCTGCAACCATACCGACCCTCAAACGTGCATCCCAACACCGCCCCGGCGGCCCGTGGGCCGGTGACGACGACGATGTGCTTGACGGTGACCAGAACATCGGGCGCATCTTGCTTCACCCGCAAGCCGAAGGACAGGCCGTGGTGCTGAACGATCACGGCGCGCTTCCCCCAAAGTACTGGCGACCGAGACTATGCAGCTAGCCGTGAGCAAGCGATGGCGGCGTTCAAGGCAGGATGGGAAACGTAAGCCGCTGTTATCGAAGATAGTCGGAGAAAAACGCCGAAAGGTAAGCACTGCTGCTTCATTGTCTCACCGAGCGTTCAAACATTCAATGCTTCCACAAACCCTCGAAGGATGTGATGGGATTAAGGCTTGGGGCTCCGCTGGGGCTGCAGTTTGTTATTTACAGGTGCATCCAACTCTAGCAAGGAGGTCCGCATGAAAGTCAAAGAAGCAATGCACAAGGGCGTCGAGTGGGTCGGCCCGGAAACTCCTGTCACTGAAGTCGCCAAATTGATGTGTACACGCAACATCGGCGCCATCCCGATCGGAGAGAACGACCGGTTGATCGGCATGGTCACCGACCGCGACATCGTTTGCAAAGGATTGGCGCATGATAGTTTTGATGTGCGCCGCACGACCGCGCGAGATGTGATGACCCCAGGCATCCATTGCTGCCGCGAGGATGACGATCTCGCCAAGGCGGTGCGGCACATGGAGACGCTTGAGGTCCGCAGGTTGCCGGTGATCAATAAAGCTAATCGGATGGTCGGTATGCTTGCGCTAGGCGACGTCAGTGATTTGGCGCCAAGCGATTTGCTGTCGGAGTACGTCCAGAGTGTCTCGGCTCACCACTGACTGCGCGACTGCCGATGTCGGTTCCGGGTCATTAAGGACGTCGCGACAACCCGCGCAATGTCCGCTCTAACCCCTAAGAGCGGACACACGCAGGCGCTTACGGTAACGGCTCGACGAATGTCATGTCGTTCATCTGCTGCGGTGGTAGATTGTTCCTATTCGGATGATCGGTGTGCATTTGAAGGATGTTCATGCTGGCGCTCGGGACGGGGCGTGACGTGCCCGACGGCAAGCGTGAAATTTTCCAAGCGGGCCGCGATGTCCGCGAATGCCGTATAGCGCATTAGTCGCGTCCATAGGCTTGGCTCATGTATTGCTCGTCACCATGCCAAGTGGGTGCGTGGCCCGGCCCCGTGAAACGTCCAGCGCGGCTTTCCGCGATAGCCTGTGCAAGGGCGTTTTCTTCGGCCGTTGCCAGCGGATCGTGGACGCCGATGTGGAACCAGAGGTCGGTGGTTCAAGTCCACCCGCCTGTACCACTCGAATTCCGTTATCAATCCGGCGTCAACAGCGACACCCCGAGCAACGCGCGCCGGCGCAGCCAGGCGGTGGCGCGGTATTTCGGGTCGCGCGTGACCGCGTGCATGCCGTCGAGCACCGCCAACACGCGGCGTCCGCCCAGCAGGTCGCCGAGCGCCAGCGGCCCCTTCGGATAATTGAGTCCGAGCTCGACCGCGGTGTCGATATCGCCCGGCGCCGTGATGCGCAGTTCGGCGATGCGCGTGCCGATATTGACGATCATGGCGAGCAGCCGCTGCACCACGAAGCCCGGGCTGTCGTTGATGACCGTCACCGGCACAGCCGTCGACAGCGCCGCGACCGCGGCGCCTAACGTTTCCAGCGTCGTGAGCGGCGTTTTCATCACCGTGCAGCGGCCCTTGAACCCGCCCAGCATGTCGACCGCGACCGTTCGCGCCGGGTCGAGTTTGAGCCGGACGGCGGCGCCGGTGGCGTCCTCGCCGAGCGGCGTCACGAAACAGAGCGCACCCGCGTCCGGCGCGCCGCCGACTTGGCATTTGACGCCGGCGCCCGCCAGCCATTCCGCCAACTCGCGCCCGCCGTCCTCATCAGCGATCCAGGCCGACATCGGCTTAGGCTGCGCCGGCACCGACACCGTCGGCGTACTCGCTTGCGGCGGGCCGTCGTAGTTATAAAAGCCCTGCTTGGTCTTGCGCCCGAGCAAGCCGCCGGCCACCCGCACGGCCAATTGCGCCGACGGCTGATACATCGGCTCGCCGAAATATTGATCGTAGATACTCACCATCACCGCGTAAGTGACGTCGGCGCCGATCAGATCGAGCAACTCGAATGGCCCCATGCGGAAACCGGCGGCCTCCTTCATCAGCAAATCGACCTCGCGCGGGCTGGCAATGCCTTGCGCGACGATACGCAACGCCTCCGGCCCGTAGGCGCGGCCGGCGTGATTGACCACGAAGCCGGGCGTGTCGGTCGCCACCACGGGATGCTTGCCGATGCGGCGCACGAAGGCAGTGAGCGCCTCGACCAAAGCGGGATCGCTGCGCAATCCGCCAATCACCTCGACCAGCCGCATCAGCGGCGGCGGATTGAAGAAATGCAGGCCGCCGACGCGGCCCGGGTCACCGCAACCGGCGGCGATCTCGGTGACCGAGAGCGAGGAGGTATTGGTGGCGATCACCGCGTCTGCCGCGATGCGTTGCTCCAGCGCGCGAACCAGCTCGCGCTTGACCGCGAGATCTTCCACGATCGCCTCGATCACGATGCCGGCGGGGGCCACCTCATCGAGCGAGCCGATCGCACGCAGGCGGCCCACGACGCCCTGCTTGACGTCCGCAATCATGCGGCCCTTCCTCACCAGCTCATCAAGTGCCTTGTCGATCGCCGCCACGGCCTCGGCCGCCGCGCCTGGCCGCGAGTCGAACAGCAGCGCGGCCATGCCGGCTTGCGCGCAAACCTGCGCGATGCCGCGCCCCATGGTGCCGGCGCCGATCACCGCGACGATCAGATCGCCCCGCTGCAGGTCGCGCGCCACGTTCACTTTCCTTCAAACCTCGGTTTGCGTTTTTCTATGAAGGCCCGCATGCCTTCCTTTTGATCGCGGGTGGCGAATTGCAGTTGAAACGCCTTGCGCTCCAGCATCAGCGCGGTGTCAAGCGGCGCGTTCAAACCGGCATTGACGATTTCCTTGATCTGCATGACCGCGATCGGCGGCATCGCCGCGATCTCGGTCGCGATCTCGATTGCGCGGGCCAGCGCCTGGCCGGTAGGCGCCACTTCGCTGGCCACGCCCATGGCATGCGCCTCGGCGGCGCCGAACATTTTGCCGGTCAGCAGCAACAGCATGGCGCGCTTGCTTCCGACCAGCCGCGCCAGCTTCTGCGTGCCGCCGCCGCCGGCCAGGATACCGAGCTTGACCTCGGGTAAACCGACGCGAGCGCCTTCGCCGGCGATGATGATGTCGGCGCACAAGGCCAATTCAAGTCCGCCGCCGAGCGCGAAGCCTTCGATGGCGGCGATTACCGGCTTCGGGCAGTCCATGATCGTGCGCCAGTATTTCTGCACGTTGCGCGCCATGACCTCGACCGGGCCGGCCTCCGCCATTTCGGAGATGTCGGCGCCGGCCGCGAACACGGTATCCGAGCCGGTCACGATCAGGCAGCGGATCGCCGGGTTGGCGGCGTGGCGAGTGACCTCGTCGGCGAGCCGCGTGCGCACTTCGAGATTGAGCGCATTGCGCACTTGCGGCCGATTGAGGCGGAACACCACAATGGCGTCCGACGGACGTTCGATGAGGAGGGGATCAGGCGAAGTCATGATGGTTCACCGATGGCATGGCGTCTGGGAGGTGCCTATTATCAATGATGTTTGTTCGAGTTGCGCTGCAGGCTGGTTCTCCGCGCCCGACCAACAATAAAGCCCGCGATACCGCACATAATTGGGTCCAAAGTCGTCATCAGGTGTGCATAGCGTTCTGCTCAATATTCAGCAATCCCGCCGACGGGGACGCAAAAACGCCGGCGATGGTCTCGCCGGCGTTTTTCTTCGCGAAACGATTAAGCGCTCAGCGGATCGTATAGCGTCCGTTGTTGCCGACGCGTGGGCCGACGGGACGCGGCGGTCGATAGGTCGGCACCGGGGCCGAATGCGGTCCGCCGAACAGAAAGCCGAAGAAGCCATCGCCGTTGCTATAGCCGCCGCTGCCGCCATACATGCCGACCGGCGCGCGCACCGGCTTGGACGACGGATCCGGCTTACGCTCGATCCCGATGTCGGCGACCTTGCGCTCGCTGCCCTTGAGGATGGCGATCATCCGGGCGTCGCGGCCGTAAACGTCCTCGCGCAGCTGCAGCTTGCCGTCCTCGTCAACGAAGGCGGTCTGATAGGTCAGGTGGACCCAGATGTTCTTCGGGAAATTGATGTTGATCTCGCTGCCGCCAAACATCTTCTCCAGCCGCGCTTCAGTGTAGTGCTCGCTCGGCAACACCAGCGACAACAGCTTTTCGCCATAGGTAAGCGGGTTCTGCACGCGCATGCAGCCGTGGCTGTAGGCGCGCTTTTCCTTGGCGAACAAATATTTGTCCGGCGTGTCGTGCTGGTAGACCAGGAACTTGTTGGGGAAGTTGAAACGGATGCGGCCGAGCGCATTGCCGGCGCCCGGCGGCTGCGAAATGTGGATGGTGCCGTCCGCGTCTTGCGTCAATTGCAGGCCGATGCGATCGAGCGCCTGCGGGTCTTGCTGCAGCGCCGGCAGGTACTCGTTCTCGATGATCGATGGCGGCACGTTCCAGGTTGGGTTGACGGTGATGAATTTCATCTCTGCGCTGACCATCGGCGTCGCCTTGCCCGGCTTTCCGGCGACGATCTTGGTGTGCCAGTAGACCTTGTCGTTGTTCCAAAGCGTCAGCGTGTAATCCGGCACGTTGACGATCACGTGCGGATTGCCGAGGTCGCGCGGCAGCCAGCGCCAGCGCTCCATGTTGACGATGACAGTGTCGATCGGATTGGCAGATGGCCCGCGCGCGACCTTCTTCTCGCCGTTGAGCGCGCGCACGGTATTGGGGCCGAGATTGCCGTCGACGTCGATGTCGGTTTCGGTCTGGAACGTCTTCACCGCGTCGCGCACCGCGTCGTCATAAAGCGGGCTGTCCTTGTCGCCGGCAATGTTGAGGCGCTTGCGCAGCGCCGCCACGCGTTGATCCTTCATGCCGACGTGCAAAGTCTTGCCTTCGCCGATTTTCACAAGGTCAGGTTTTTTTTCTTCTTCGGCTTTGGGTGCCAGCGCGCCCTTGCGCAGTTCGGCGAGTTTGGCCTTGAGCGCCTTGAATTCCGGCTGCGGCGGATTGTAGCCGTCGAGCGCGGCGCCTACGTCTCTTGCGTCGGCGAGCTTGGCCAGCACCTCGGCCGGCTCCGGCGCGACCGGTTTGAATTCGATATCGGCGCCGACGCGGCTGAAGTGGATACGGCCGGCCTGCGCCTGGCGCGCATACGTGAGGACCGAAGCGGTGAGCTTGAGCTCGTCTTCGGCTTGAGTCTCGGCGCTCGCCGCCGATTTGAAACCGGGGGTCGGATAATCGCTCGGATCGAGACCGACGCTGTCGACCTGGGCGAGATAGGCGATAGCGGACTTGACGCGCGCGCCGGCGGCGCCATCGCTCACCCACAGCGGTTTGTAGTCGCGCGCCTTGTAGAACGCCTCCACTCCATCGCGGTCGGCCTTGCGGCTGACGATGCGGTCGAGCTTGCTGGCAATCATCTGGCGCAGCTGGTCGGCAAGCGCGCTGTCGGCCGTAGCGGGCGCTGGTGTGGCGGCCGGCACGGCCGCGGCTTTTGCCGGCTCGGCCACCGGTGCGGCGACGTCCTGCTTGGACTCAGCCTTGGTGTCGGCAAATGGTGTGCTGGGAGGGCTCGCGACGTCCTTCGCCGTCAGCGGAGGCGGCAGGTCGGTGTTCGGCATCGGGACCGCCGCACCGATCTGCTGATCGGATTGCTGCGCCAAGGCTTTCTGAGGCTTGCAGGGATAGCATCCCAACACGAGCACGAGCGCGGTCGAAGCCAACAAACTGTTAAAGCGGGCACTTTTCACCAGAACGTCTCCTAAAGACTATGCGGGGGGCCAGGCCCCCAATTTCCGCGGCATCCTACTCTATAGTCCTGCGGTAGTTACGCTTTTCCGAATGGCCGAGAGCGAAAGAGCAGCCGACTGTGGCTATTTTGCACACGGCTTGAAACCCCCGAATCGGCGGCATTTTCTGACTGATTTTCCGGTTCAGCCTAGTGCAACGGCTGGCCACCGGGTCGGTTCCTCAACCGGTTTTGGGAGTTTTCCCCCGATGACTTCTTTGTGATGGCAAGCTTGTTCGTGAAGGCAGGATTGGCAGAACGCCCAGTATAGAGCGGCCGCGTGACAGGCAAATGATGGCGTGCCCTCGACGGGCAGGGCGTGCATTAACCCGCTGACAGCGGCCGGCAATTGCGCTAGTATTTATAAATCGCCGCCGGTGAATGAGCGGTCGAAAGGGAAACGCCAATGGCCTGGACCACCCCGACTCTCGTCGAAATCTGCATCGGACTTGAGATCAACGGCTATCTGCCGGCCGAGTTCTGACGTTAGCCTTCCTGGTACTGGGCCCGAGTCCCGCCTGAGGGGCTGATGGGGCGCCTCACCGCCATCGTGCTTGGTTCGGCGGCCGGAGGCGCTTTTCCGCAATGGAATTGCCGCTGCCCGGTCTGCGCGTTGGCGTGGGCTGGTGATCGCGCGCGTGCGTGCGCGCACGCAGGCCGGCATCGCGGTTTCCGCCGGCGACGGCCGCTGGACGCTAATCAACGCCTCGCCCGATCTCGGCGCAGCAAATCCGCGCGACGCAAGCGCTGCATCCGCAAGGCGCGCTTGCGCGGCAGCCCGATCGATGCGGTGGTGCTCACCGGCGCCGAGATCGATCAGATCGCCGGCCTATTGTCGCTGCGCGAAAGCACGCCTTTCACGCTGTATGCGACGCCGGCGAGTCACGCGGCGGTCGCCGCCAACGCCATGTTCGGCGCGCTCTCGGCGATGACGCGGCGCGCGGTCAATCCGGGCGAGCGTTTCATGCTGGCGGGAGACATCGAGGCGAGCCTGTTCATGGTGCCCGGCAAGCTGCCGCTTTATCTCGAGGGCGACGATCCCGAGACCGATGCCGAGAGCGCCGCCAATGTCGGCATCGAATTGCAACGCGCGGGCGCGCGGCTCGTGTTCGTGCCGGGCGCCGCGGCGGTGACGCCCGCCATGCGCGAGCGCTTCGCGCGCGCCGACGCCGTGCTGTTCGACGGCACGCTGTTCACCGACGACGAAATGCTGCGCAGCGGAACCGGGCAGAAAACCGGCCGCCGCATGGGCCACATGCCGATCGACGGCGAGGGCGGTGCATTACAGGCGCTCGGCGGGCTTACCGCGCGGCGTATTTTCGTCCATATCAACAATACCAATCCGATCCTGATCGACGGCTCGCCCGAGCGTACCAAAGTCGAGGCCGCCGGCTGGCAGGTGGCCGAGGACGGCATGGAGATCGCGTTGTGAAACTGCTCTCGCCCGACAAGTTGGAAGCCGCGCTCCGCGAGATCGGCGAGCGGCGCTATCACCGCCTGCATCCGTTCCACGCGCTGTTGCACGGCGGCAAATGCTCAAAGGGTCAGGTGCAGGCCTGGGCGCTCAATCGCTACTACTATCAGGCCATGATCCCGATCAAGGACGCCAGCCTGATCGCGCGCTGCGAGGATTCTGCGGTGCGCCGCGAGTGGCGCTCGCGCCTGGTCGATCACGACGGCGCTCATGAAGGCGATGGCGGCATTGCGCGCTGGCTCAAACTCACCGACAGCCTCGGGCTCGACCGCGACTATGTCACTTCGCTGCGCGGCCTGCTGCCCGGCACGCGTTTTGCCGTCGAGGCGTATGTGCGCTTCGTGCGCGAAAAGACGTTGCTAGAGGCGGTAGCATCCTCGCTGACGGAAATGTTCTCGCCCGGCATCATCAGCGAGCGCATGGCCGGGATGCTGGCGAATTACCCATTCGTCACCCGCGAAACGCTGAGTTATTTCGACAAGCGCCCGCCGCAGGCCCAGCGCGACGCCGATTTCGCCCTCAATTACGTCAAGCAAAACGCCAAGACGCCCGAGCAGCAGCAGGCGGTGCTAGCAGCGCTCGAATTCAAATGCGGCGTGCTGTGGGCCATGCTGGACGCGCTGTCTTACGCCTACGTGTCGCCAGGCCATGTGCCGCCGGGCGCATTTACTCCGGACAACAAATGAGCGAACAGAGCGCAACCCAGGTCCCGGACGGCGTGCAGCCGCGCCTGCCGCGCGGCGTGCGGCTCACGCACAACGAGGCGCAGGGCGGCTGGATATTGTTGGCGCCGGAGCGCGTGTTCAAGGCCGATGCGATCGCGCACGAAATTCTCAAGCGCTGCTCCGGCGAGGCGACGGTGACGCAAATTGTCGACGATCTCGCCAAGACCTTTAACGCGCCGCGCGAGCGCATCCATGCCGACGTGGTGAAACTGCTCGCCTCGCTGGCAGACAAGAAATTGCTGGAGCTTTAGCGTGGCGACGCAAGACACGCTGCCCGCCCCCCTCGGCCTGCTGGCCGAGCTGACGCATCGCTGTCCCTTGGGGTGTCCTTATTGCTCGAACCCGCTCGCGCTCGACAATCGCGCCGACGAACTCGACACCGCGACTTGGGCCCGCGTGTTCCGCGAAGCGGCGGCCTTGGGCGTTCTACAAGTTCATTTGTCCGGCGGCGAGCCGGCGGCGCGGCGCGACCTCGCCGACATCGTCAAGGCCGCGCGCGAGGCCAGTCTCTACAGCAATCTAATCACCTCAGCGGTCGGCCTGACGCCGCAGACCTTGGCGGCGCTCGCCGATGCCGGCCTCGATCACGTGCAGATCTCCATCCAGGACAGCGAGCAAAAATCCGCCGATCATATTGCCGGTTATGACGGCGCCTCGGCGCGCAAGCGGGCGCTCGCGGCCGAGGTCGTCAAGCTCGGTCTGCCGCTCACGGTCAACATGGTGGTGCATCGCGCCAATATCGTTCGCATCGAGCCGATGGTGGAACTGGCGCTAAGCCTTGGCGCCACGCGCGTCGAGATCGCGCATGTGCAATATTACGGCTGGGCGCTGAAGAACCGCGCCACGCTGATGCCGTCGCGCGAACAGGTCGATGCTGGCGGTGCGCCAGGTCGAGGAACTGCGCCGACGCCACCACGGCAAGCATCGTCATCGACGCGGTGGTGCCGGATTATTACGCGCGCTTCCCCAAGCCCTGCGTCGGCGGCTGGGGCCGCCGCTCGCTCAATGTCACGCCGGCCGGCACGCGTGCTGCCCTGCCATGCCGCCGAGGTGATTCCTGAGCTCCAATTCTGGACCGTGCGCGAGCATTCGCTGGCCGATATCTGGCGGTCCTCGCCGGCCTTCATGGCGTTCCGCGGCACCGACTGGATGCAGGAGCCGTGCAAGAGCTGCGAGCGCCGCGAGCAGGATTTCGGCGGTTGCCGTTGCCAGGCATTTCTGATCGCGGGCGATGTCCGCGCCGCCGATCCGGTCTGCCATCTCTCACCGCACCATGCTTTGGTCGAGCAACTGGCCGCGGTGCGAGACGAAAGTCCCTACAGTTACCGGCATTCGTGAGCGCCGTTCGGCCACACGGAAAATTGCGCGATCCCCCGATTGCCACCCCCCGGTGAAATGGTGGAAACTTAGGGTGATGGGGGCGCGCTCCGGGGCCGTTCTCGATTGGACCCCGCGGGTCAAGCGCCTCCGCATCAGGGAGGACTTCGATGATTCCGCGTGTCACCGCCCGGCGCAGCTTTTTGCTCGCCGGAACGATCGCTGGCCTTATATCGGCCGCGCCACTCTTCGCCCAACCAGCATCCAACCCGCCCGCCGCACCGGCACCTACGGCCGCGCCGGCTGCCCCCGCATTGCCGCCCGGCTCGCCGCTGATCGGCCGCCCCGAAGGCAACCAGGCCGCCAGCCAAACTCGCGCCGGTCGCGCCACCGCCGATCCCGGCGGCAGCCGACAAGCTGCCGACCGCCCAGCTCAAGCTGCCGCCTGGCTTCAACATCGAAGTCTATGCCAGCGGCATTGCCAACACGCGCTCGCTGCGCATCGGCGACAAGGGCACCGTGTTCGTCGGCACCCGCTTCGGCAACAAGGTCACCGCCGTCGTCAAGAAGGACGGCAAGACCGAGACCAAGGTCGTCGCGGAAGGTCTCTATCGCCCGAACGGTCTCGCCTTCAAGAACGGCACGCTCTACATCGCCGAGCTGTCGCAGATTTCCAAGATCGACAATGTCGAGGCCCAGCTCGACAAGCCGCCGAAGCCGACGGTGATCTACAAGGATCTGCCGAAGGACGAGGCGCATGGCTGGAAGTTCATCGCCATCGGTCCCGACAACAAGCTCTATCTGGAGGTCGGCCAGCCAGGCAACAATGTGCTGCACGACGAGGCGCATGGCCAGATTCGCCGAATCAATCTCGACGGCACCGGCGCTGAAGTGGTCGCCCGGGGCGTGCGCCACTCAGTCGGCTTTGACTGGAATCCGGTGAACAAGCAGCTCTACTTCTCCGACAACGGCCGCGACTGGATGTCGGAAGACGTTCCGGAGGACGAACTCAACCGCGTCACCAAGGTGGGTGAACATTTCGGCGCGCCCTACTGCTACCAGGGCAATCTGCCGGACCCGGAATTCGGCTGGGGCCACAAGTGCAGCGAGTTCACTCCGCCGGTCGCCTTGACCGGCCCGCACTCAGCAGGCTTGGGCTTGCGCTTCTACACTGGCAACATGTTTCCGAAGAAGTACAAGAACGCCATCTTCCTCGCCCGGCACGGCTCGTGGAACCGGACGAATAAGTTCGGCGGCGACGTTGTCGCCATCTTCCTCAACAAGGACGGCTCGGTGAAGTCGATCGGAGCCGTTCATCACCGGCTTCCTGGTCGATAACAAATATATCGGCCGTCCGGTGGACGTGGAGATCATGAAAGACGGATCGATGCTGCTGTCCGACGATTGGAACGGCGCGATCTATCGCATTACCTACGGCAAGGCCCGCACGGCCAACCGCTAACGGAATATGCCGGGAACGCAACGGCGTTCCCGGCGTTTTTTTCTCGATGTCAGTTCCTCGCACGACTGTCATTGCGTCGCGGCTTACCGCCGCAGTCGTGGCTATTTGCGCCCTCGGCCATCCGCTCGCCGCCGAAACGATGTCGTGAACGGGCGGCGCCGTGCCTGGCCTGCCACGGCGGGAACGGCCAATCGGAAAATCCGGAAATTCCCTCGCTCGGCGGACAGAACGCGCCCTACGCGCTGATCCAGCTTTATCTGTTCCGCGAAAAGCAGCGCGTCGTCGAAATCATGAATGAGATGACCAAGGCCTTCACCGATGACGACCTGCGCACATTCTCCAATTTTCTGGCCAAGCTGCCGCCGCCGAAACCGCCGGCCGACGCCGGTGATGCCGCCCGCTTGGCGAGCGGCCGCGCATTGATCACGCAACACCGCTGCAACAGCTGTCACAATCTGGATTTGTCAGGGCGCGAAAGCATTCCGCGTATCGCCGACCAGCGCGAGGACTATCTGGTCAAGACGCTGCGCGAGTACAAGAACAACACGCGGCACGGCTACGACGCCACCATGGCCGAGGTGCTGGCGCCGGTGAACGACGCGCAGATCGTCGATCTCGCCTACGCCATCGCGCGCTTTCACTGACCGCGAGTGACCGCCCCATAAAAAAACCGGGCCCCGTGAGGGGCCCGGTTTCAGTTTGCCGGTGTGGGGACCGGCAATATTCCAGAGGGGAACAAGCTGTGCACCGATGACTCTGGGAGGAAACATGCGGCACAACAGCGACCTCAACTATGCGAGGCCGCCGCCGCTCCAGCAACGCCATGCGCCGCATGACTGCCATGCCGAATCGCAACTATGACCGCATTCGCGAATCATTCGCATATCGGCCATGCGGAGTTGCAAATCGGAGAATTTCCTTTCGCGAAAATCTAGAAATGCCAGCGTTGCGCGTTGGCGACCAGAAAATCGCGGAATACCTGGATACGGGCGACCGCCTTGAGTTCTTCGGGGTAGACGAAATAGGCGTCGAGCGCGAGCGTCTCGGCTTCGCCGAGCAACTGCACCAGCCCGCCGTTTTCCTCCACCAGATAGTCGGGCAGCACCGCGACGCCTAAGCCTCGCTGGCACGCGCGCAGCACCCCAAGCACGTTATTGATGGTCAGATGCGGGCC
Source organism: uncultured Alphaproteobacteria bacterium (assembly GCA_963778745.1). GTDB lineage: Bacteria > Pseudomonadota > Alphaproteobacteria > Rhizobiales > Xanthobacteraceae > Pseudolabrys. Next base: position 216,042 of record CAVZVP010000018.1, read on the forward strand.
GCGCGGGTCCTTGCCGTCGCGGCCGACTTCCACCAGCCAGCGCCGGTTGGCGAGATGCGCCGGCACGTTGCCGCCACCGAGCAGGATGATGCGATGCTTATCGAGGTCCGCGTGTTCGCGCGGCGTGCCGAAACGCTTGAGATAGTCGGGCGAGGCATAGGCGTGGAAATGCACGGAGAACAACTTGCGCTGGATCAGGTCCGGTTGGGTCGGCTGCCGCAAGCGGATGGCGACGTCGGCCTCGCGCATCGCCAGGTCGAGTTCTTCGTCGGTGGTGATCAGCGTGATGTGGATGTCGGGATAAAGATCGAGGAATTCGCCCAGCCGCGGGGTGAGCCAATGCACGCCGATGCCGGGTGTGGTCTGGACCTTTAATTCGCCGTTCGGTCGCTCGCGGCTGTCGGTGAGCTTAGTGCGCGCGGCCTCCAGTTTCATGAACACTTCGTGCGCCGTGCGATAGAGCAACTCGCCTTGTTCGGTGAGGATAAGGCCGCGCGCATGGCGGTGGAACAACGAGACCGACAATTCGCCTTCCAGCGCCGAAACCTGGCGCGAGACCGCAGACTGCGACAGGCCGAGCCGTTCGCCGGCATGGGTGAAGCTGCCGGCTTCCGCGGCGGCGTGGAACACCTTCAGCTTGTCCCAATCCATCGACTTGTTAGGTGTGGCCATAACTTATTCCGCCGCCGCGCGCTGGTGTTCGTGCGCGGCCAGGAATTTCTCCGCTTCGAGCGCTGCCATGCAGCCCTGTCCGGCGGCGGTGACCGCCTGCCGGTAGATGTCGTCGGTGACGTCGCCAGCGGCAAACACGCCGGGCACCGAGGTGACGGTGGAATGGCTGGAGGTGACGATATAGCCCGCCGGTTTTATCTTCAGTTGGCCGGTGAACAGTTCGGAAGCGGGCGTATGCCCAATGGCGATGAACACGCCATCAACCTTGCGCTCGGTGACCGCGCCGGTCTTGAGGTTCTTGAGCCGCACGCGATCGACCTTCGGCGGATTGTCGCTGCCGAGCACGTCGTCGAGCACCGTGTCCCAGATCACGTCGATCTTCGGGTTCTTGAACAGCCGGTCTTGCAGGATCTTTTCCGAGCGGAATACGTCGCGGCGGTGCACCACAGTGACCTTGGAGGCGAAATTGGTGAGGAACAGCGCTTCCTCGACCGCGGTATTGCCGCCGCCGATCACCACCACTTCCTTGTTGCGATAGAAGAAGCCATCGCAGGTCGCGCAGGCTGACACGCCATAGCCCTTGAATTTCTGCTCCGAGGGCAGATCGAGCCAGCGCGCCTGCGCGCCGGTCGCAATGATCAGCGCGTCGGCCAGATAGACGTCGCCCGAATCGCAGGCGAGGCGAAACGGCCGGTTGCCGAGTTCCACCTCGGTGACATAGTCGGTGACGATTTTGGTGCCGACGTGCTCGGCTTGCTTCTGCATCTGCTCCATCAGCCAGGGACCCTGGATGACGTCGGCGAAGCCGGGATAATTCTCTACGTCGGTGGTGATGGTGAGTTGGCCGCCGGGCTGCACGCCCTGGATCAGGATCGGTTCCAGCATCGCGCGCGCGGCATAGATCGCGGCGGTGTAGCCCGCCGGACCCGAGCCGATGATCACGACCTTGGCGTGGGTAGTCTTTGCCATATGTCCGCCCCCTGGCGGGCGCCGGGCGCTCGTCGCCCCTGTGGCCGGATAACTCCCGGCTCTTGTGCATGCCCGGATGTATGGCTTTCGGGGGAGCTATGCAAGATACGCAACCCCCGGAGTCACAGCCTTCGCCAACACCGGCTCAACACGACACCCAGGCCGCGTAATAATGTTTCGCGAAACAATATTTCGCGGTATGGATGTTCCTAGTCTTTCCGTCCCTGAAGGAGCCGCCTTGCCCGCTCGTCTCGACGCCATCGATCGCAAAATCCTGAAAGAGCTGCAGGACGACGGCCGCATGACCAATGTGGAGTTGGCGAGCCGGGTCGGCATTTCGGCGCCGCCCTGCCTGCGCCGCGTGCGCGGATTGGAGGAGGCCGGTTACATCAAAGGTTACCGCGCGCTGCTCGACGAGAAGAAGCTCGGCTACGAGGTCGCGGTGTTCGCCATGGTGCATCTGGCGAGCCAGGCGGAAGCCGACCTTGCCGCCTTCGAGGATTTCGTTCGCGCGCAGCCTTTGGTGCGCGAATGCTGGATGCTCTCGGGCGAGATCGATTTCGTTTTGAAATGCGTCGCGCCCGACTTGAAGACCTTCCAGGCCTTCGTCGAGAAGCTCACCGCCGCGCCCAATGTGCGCAACGTCAAGACTTCGCTGACGCTGCGCAATTCCAAGGACGCGGCCATGGTGCCGATGGAATGATCTGACGCAAATCAGCGGCGTGAGGAATTGACCGGATGAATGTTCTTGTGAGTGCCGACCGCGACACCATCCTGATCGAGAAAGATGTCGAAGTTCCGATGCGCGATGGCGCGCGGCTGATGGCCGACGTGTTCCGCCCGAGCGGCGATACCCGCGTGCCGGCCATCCTCAATCTCGGCCCCTACCAGAAAGACAAGCTGTGGGTCGCGCCCGACACGTTGGAGGAAAAGCCGAACGACTGGATGAATTGGGAAACCGTCAACCCGGCCTGGTGGGTGCCGCGCGGCTACGCCGCCGTGCGCGTCGACGGCCGCGGCAGCGGCAAAAGCCAAGGCCAATGCGAACCGTGGTCGTTCGCCGAATCGATCGACTTCCACGACGCCATCGAGTGGGCGGCGGCCCAGCCGTGGTGCAACGGCAAAGTCGGCCTGCTCGGCATTTCCTATTACGCCATTAACCAGTGGTTCGCTGCCAATCGCCAGCCGCCGTCTCTGAAGGCGATCATTCCGTGGGAGGGTTTCGCCGATATCTACCGCGATGCGCTGTTCCACGGCGGCATCCTGAGCGTGTTCATGACCAACTGGTTCACCGCGCATCTGATGCACCACACGCTCGGCCGCGCGTCGCAGCAGATTCCCAATGCCTGGACGGTCAACACGCTGCATTTCTGGCTGAGCAACAATCTCGACAGCGGCGCTTTGCATGGCGCGCAGGCGCAATGGGACAAGATCACCGTGCCGATGTTCTCGGTCGGTAACTGGACCGGCTTCGGCCTGCATTTGCGCGGCAACACCGAGGCCTATATGCGCGCGGCGTCAAAGCACAAAAAGCTGCGCATCCATACCGGCAGCCACGTGCATCCGTTCTACCGCGAGGAGGCGAGGGCCGATCAGATTCGCTTCTTCGATTATTGGCTTAAAGGTGTCGACAATGGCGTGATGAACGAGCCGCCGGTCAAGCTCGCGATCCGCAAAGGCCACGATGAGATCGAATGGCGGCACGAGCGCGAATGGCCGCTCGCGCGCACCCAATGGACCAAATTCTATTTCGACCTGACGCCGCCGCCGACAGGCGCGCCGGAAAATTCAGGCCGGCTCGTTTCCGAAAACCCAAAGCAGACCAGTTCGCGCACCTACGCGGCATCGAGCCTCGGCTCGATGGGTTCGACCTCGGCGGCCTCCTCGCAGGTGATGGGCGGCGGCATCAAGCTGGGCATGGGGATCTCGCTCGAGACGCCGCCGCTTGCGCACGACATCGAAGTGACCGGCCCGCTCGCCGCGACGTTCTGGGTGTCGAGTTCGAGCGAGGACATGGATCTGTTCCTCACGCTGCGAAACTTTGATGCCGAGGGCAACGAGGTGCTGGAGACCGGCCAGCAGGGCACGCCGGTGCCGGTCGCCAAAGGCTGGCTGCGCGTCTCGCACCGCGAGCTCGACGCGGAGCTGACCTTGCCTTATCGCCCCTATCACAAGCACCAGCGCCGGCTGTTCCTGAAGCCGGGCGAGATCGTGCGAGTTGATGTCGAGATTTGGCCGACCTCGATGGTATTCAAAAAGGGCCACCGCATCCGGCTCGATGTGCAGCCGCGCGACGGCGCAGGATCCCAGGGCTACCTGCACTATCACGCCGATTACAACACCGGCACGAATACCATCTACGCCGGCGGGGAGCGGGAATCTTATCTGCTGTTGCCCGTTATTCCGCCGACGTAGGAGCAAGCCGGGCTGTATTTGACCCGCGCGTCTGCGCAAAAAATCGTCGGGACAAGCCCGGCGATAATGATGACGCTTTGCAGCATGGTGGCGACGCTTTGACAGCGGCGCTACCGCCACTCCACCTTCTTCACTTCATACGCCTTATTGCCGCCGGGGGTGTTGACCTCGACCTGCGCGCCCTTGGCCTTGCCGATCAGCGCGCGCGCCAGCGGCGAGGTGATGGAAATCTTGCCGGCTTTCGCATTGGCTTCCGGCTCGCCGACGATCTGCCACACCTTCTTTTCGTCGGTGTCCTCGTCGACCAGCGTCACCGTGGCGCCGAACGTAATGGTCTCGCCCGACAGCTTCGAGACGTCGATCACGTCGGCGCGCGCGAGTTTATCCTCGAGCTCGGCGATGCGGCCTTCGTTGAGCGACTGCTGCTCCTTGGCGGCGTGATATTCCGCATTCTCCGACAGGTCGCCATGCGTGCGCGCCTCGGTAATTTGCTGGATGATGCGCGGCCGTTCGACCTGCTGGCAATGCTTGAGCTCGGCTTCGAGCGTCGAATAGCCGGCTGCCGTCATTGGAATCTTGTCCATCGTCTCTTCTCCTCCTGGCGGGCGCCCGAAATAACTTGAACGCGTGTGAACGCCGCCAAGCCCCTTCCACCCTTAAAAACCCGTTCAATCGACTCGCAATATGACTCCGGCCACGGATTTCCGCGCACCGGAGTCATTTGACGAGGGCCGGTCAAAAAAACCTTGACCGCGGCCAGTTTCACCCGCGCCGCGACCGTGGAATTCCCGGCCTAACTCGCGCCGCCGCTGGGCTAGCGAACCTTAAGGGAACCGCCCTCAGGCCCGATCGCTGAAGTAGCTCTGCAGCGTACGCACCTGGAGGTCGCCCCCAAGATAGGCTTTTATGCCTTGCGCCGCGGCGACGGCACCTGAAAGAGTGGTGTAGTACGGCACTTTATGCAAGAGGGCAGCGTGGCGCAGCGAGCGGCTGTCGGCCAGGGCCGCGGTCCCCTCGGTGGTGTTGAAAACCAGCTGAACACCGCCGTTTTTGATGGCATCCACGATATGGGGCCGGCCTTCCAGCACCTTGAAGATCTTGGCCGTTTCCACCCCATGTTCGGCGAGGTAGCGCTGGGTTCCCGAGGTGGCGATACACTTGAAGCCGAGCGAGGCCAAGAGCCGCACCGCGTCCAGGATGCGCGGCTTGTCGGTGTCCTTGACCGAAACGAACACCGTGCCCGAGCGTGGCAGGTTGGCGCCGCCGCCGATCTGGCTCTTGGCAAAGGCGATTTCGAAGCTGGCGTCGATCCCCATCACCTCGCCGGTCGATTTCATTTCCGGCCCCAGCACGGTGTCGACGCCGGGGAAGCGCGCGAACGGGAACACGGCTTCCTTGACCGCGCGGTGCTTATAGTGGCTCGGCACTAGTTTGAAGCTGGCCAGGCTCTCGCCCGCCATGATGCGGGCGGCAATCTTGGCCACCGGCAGGCCGATCACCTTGGCCACGAACGGCACCGTGCGCGAGGCGCGCGGATTAACCTCCAGCACGTAGATGTCGCCGTCCTTGATGGCATATTGCACGTTCATTAGCCCGCCGACATTGAGCGCAAGCGCGAGCGCGCGGGTCTGCCGCTCGAGCTCGGCGATGGTCGCCTCGCTGAGCGAATGCGGCGGCAGCGCGCAGGCTGAATCGCCGGAATGGATGCCGGCTTCCTCGATGTGTTCCATGATGCCGGCGATGAAGGTGTCCTTGCCGTCGCACAAACAATCGACGTCCACTTCGGTGGCGTCCGACAGATAGCGGTCGACCAGCAGCGGGCTTCGCTTGGAGACCACAAGCTCGCCTGGCCGGTCGAGATCGGACGCGAGCCGCGCCACGTAACGGTCGAACTGGGCGCCGTCGCGCACGATTTCCATAGCGCGCCCGCCCAGTACGTTGGACGGACGGATCACCACCGGATAGCCGATCTCGTCGGCGATGGCGCGCGCTGCGTTCAGCGACGTGGCGATGCCGTTCTTCGGCTGGCGCACTTTCAATTTGTCGAGGAGTTTCTTAAAGCGATCGCGGTCCTCGGCCAGATCGATCATGTCGGGCGAAGTGCCGAGGATCGGGACCTTGGCTTTCTCGAGCGGCTCGGCGAGCTTGAGCGGAGTCTGGCCGCCGAACTGCACGATGACGCCGTGCAGCGTGCCGTTGGCGCGCTCGGTGTCGATGATTTCCAGTACGTCTTCCGGCGTGAGCGGCTCGAAATAAAGCCGGTCCGAGGTGTCGTAATCGGTCGAAACCGTTTCCGGATTGCAATTGATCATGATGGTCTCGTAGCCGGCTTCCTTGAGCGCGAAGGCGGCGTGACAGCAGCAGTAGTCGAACTCGATGCCCTGGCCGATGCGGTTCGGACCGCCGCCGAGAATGATGACTTTCTTCTTATCCGACGGCGCCGCCTCGTCGGCGACGGTGCCGGCGAACGGCGTCTCGTAGGTCGAATACATATAAGCCGTCGGCGAGGCGAATTCGGCGGCGCAGGTGTCGATGCGCTTGAACACCGGCCGCACGCCGAGCGCGCGGCGTTTTTCCGTCACCTCGTCGGCGCTTGTGTCCGTGAGCTTGCCGAGTCGTTTGTCGGAAAAGCCCTTGGCCTTCAGCTGCCGGAACGCGCCGGCCGTGGTGGGCAGGCCCTTGGCCTCGATCTCGGCCTCGGTCTCCACCAGCGCGCGGATTTCGGCGAGGAACCACGGATCGACGCGGCAGGCATTGTGGATCAGCTCGTCGCCGGCGCCGAGCCGCATCGCCTGCGCGATCTTGAGCAGGCGGTCCGGCGTCGGCGTGCCGAGCGCGGCGCGGATGGCGGCCTTGTTGTCGCCGTCGTCGATGCCCTTGGCCGTATCGAAACCCTCGATGGCGATTTCGTCGAGCCCGGTGAGCCCGGTCTCCAATGAGCGCAGCGCCTTCTGCAAGGATTCCTGGAAGGTGCGGCCGATCGCCATCGCCTCGCCCACCGATTTCATCGAGGTGGTCAGCACCGGCGTGGCACCGGGAAATTTCTCGAAAGCAAAACGGGGAATCTTGGTGACTACGTAATCGATGGTCGGCTCGAACGAAGCGGGCGTCGCGCCGCCGGTAATGTCGTTGGCGATTTCGTCGAGCGTGTAGCCGACCGCGAGCTTGGCGGCGACTTTGGCGATCGGGAAGCCGGTGGCCTTGGAGGCGAGCGCGGAGGAGCGCGACACGCGCGGATTCATCTCGATGATGACCAGCCGCCCGTCCGCCGGGTTGACCGCGAATTGCACGTTGGAGCCGCCGGTCTCCACCCCGATCTCGCGCAACACCGCGATCGAGGCGTCACGCATCATCTGGTATTCCTTGTCGGTGAGCGTGAGCGCCGGCGCGATGGTGATTGAATCGCCGGTATGCACGCCCATCGGATCGACGTTTTCAATCGAGCAGATGATGATGCAGTTGTCTTTCTTGTCGCGCACCACCTCCATCTCGAATTCTTTCCAGCCCAGCACCGATTCCTCGATCAGCACTTCGCTGGTGGGAGAGGCGTCGATGCCGCCCTCGACGATCTCGATGAACTCCGCCTTGTTGTAGGCGATGCCGCCGCCGGTGCCGCCGAGCGTGAATGAGGGCCGGATGACCGCCGGCAGGCCGATATCGTCGAGCGCTTCGAGCGCCTGCGCCAGCGTCTTGATCTGGTGCGAGCGCGGCGTCTCCAGCCCGATGCGTTTCATCGCCTCGCGGAACAGCTCGCGGTCTTCCGCCTTGTCGATAGCGTCGGCGGTGGCGCCGATCATCTTGACGTTGAATTTCTCCAGCACGCCCATCTTGCGCAATGACAGCGCGCAATTGAGCGCGGTCTGCCCGCCCATGGTGGGAAGCAGCGCATCAGGGCGCTCCTTCTCGATGATCTTGGCGACGATCTCGGGCGTAATCGGCTCGATGTAGGTGGCGTCGGCGAGATCGGGATCGGTCATGATCGTCGCCGGATTGGAATTCACCAGCACAACCCGGTAGCCTTCGTCTTTCAGCGCCTTGCAGGCTTGCGTGCCGGAATAGTCGAATTCGCAGGCCTGGCCGATAACGATCGGGCCGGCGCCGATGATCAGGATCGATTTGATGTCGGTTCGTTTGGGCATCGGCTCCCGAAAAATCGGCACAAAAAAAGGGCGCGCTTATGCGCGCTCCCCGGATCGCGCTGAGGGTTCAAGCCTCGCGCGCGGGGCTCATATAGACCCGAATCGACGGGCAGGGAAGGGCGCCGGCCGGATTAGCGGTGGACGGACAAAACCAACTAAAACCGGGCAAAACTATATTAGTGTCCTCGCCCTCGACCCGCGTCCCCTTTCTAGCAGCCGCCAAAGACAGACCCGATCATGACCGTTCAACCCAGCCTGCCGTTTTCCCAGGAAGCCGGAGCGATCCCCGCCCTCGGCTTCGGCACCTCACCGCTGACCGGCGGGCTGTCGGCCGAAACCGTCGTTGCCGCGCTGAAGGCCGGTTATCGGCACATCGACACCGCGCGCAAATACGGCACCGAGCGCGCGGTCGGCGAAGCCCTTCGGGTCGCTGGCGTGCCGCGCAAGGACATCTTCCTCACCACCAAGGTCAGCCACGAAAACTTGCGCGCCGATGACTTTGCGAAATCGGTCGATGACAGCCTCGCCGCGCTCGGGGTCGACTATGTCGATCTCCTGCTCATTCATTGGCCCAATCCGGAGGTTGCACTGAGCGAGACCATGCCGGCGCTGGCCAAGGCCAAGCGGCAAGGGCTCGCACGCCATATCGGCGTCGCCAATTTCAACATCGCTCTGCTCGACCAGGCGATCGCGCTTTGCCCCGAGCCGCTGGTCGCCTTGCAGGCGGAGTATCATCCGTTTCTCGACCAGGCGAAGTTGCTCGCCGCGGTGACCCGGCACAAGCTCGTTTACATCGCCTATTGTCCGCTCGGGCGCGGCCGCCTGTTCGGCGATCCGGTACTGACCGACATCGCCGAGAAGCGCAGGCGCAGCATCGCGCAAGTTGCGCTGCGCTGGCTGTTGCAGCAAAACGTCGCCGCCATTCCGTTCTCGTCGAAGCCCGAGCGCATCGCCGATAATTTCAATGTGTTCGATTTCACTTTGACCGACGACGAGATGAAACGCATCGCCGCGCTCAAGCGCAGCGATGGCCGCGTCGCCAATCCGGCCGGACGAGTTCCCGGCGGTTGGGATTAGTTGATGGCGATGCGATAATTGGACGCAGGCGGTCGCGCCAAACGGTAATGCGGTGCTGCTTGTGACCGCGATTGCGCGTCCCGCGTGCCGAATAACGCGTCTTCAGCTTTGCCAGCCTATCGGGGTTGATTTGCCTCAACGCAAAATCCAACCGACGTGATCTAGTTATTTTGAAGTAATTCAATTCCAGCCGGTCGGGTGACGCTGCTGCGTTGCTCAATAGTCAGCAGCTTCCAGCGCATTAACGGGCCGGTTGCGACGCCGCGTCAGCGGCGAGTTCGTCTGCTGACGCGCACTCAGTATGGGAGAACGCAAATGAGCAAGCTGCCGCGCCTATCGCTCCTGGTTCTGACCAGCGCCTTGGTTGCACTGCCCGCTGCCGGCCTGTTGATATTGGCAAACCCGCAAGGAAGTCTATTCGCAACTCCCGCTTTCGCGCAGAAGGCGAAGAAAAAGCCGGCGGCCGCACCCGTGCAGGCTTACCCGATCAATGACGACGTCGACGATCCGGCGGTGTGGGGCCAGGTCTTTCCGCTCCAGTACGAGCTCTATCTCAAGACCGTCGATATGAGCCGGACCAAGTTCGGCGGTAGCGAGGCGGTCCCGCGCACGGCCACGGAAGCCGATCCGCGCTCCATCGTCGCCAGAAGCAAGGTCGAAGACGACATCGGCCTCAAAACCATGTGGCAGGGCTATGCCTTTGCCGTGGATTATCGCCAGCGCCGCGGTCACGCCTACATGCTCGAGGACCAGACGTTCACGCAACGGCAGGCCGTCGTGGCCCAGCCCGGCACCTGCATGAATTGTCACGCGTCCAACTACGTCGCGTTCAAGAAGGCCGGCGATGGCGACATCATCAAAGGCTTCGAAAAAATCAACGTCATGCCTTACAAGGAAGCCGTCAAGCTGGTGAAGCATCCGGTTTCCTGCATCGATTGCCATGACGCCACGACCATGGCGCTGCGGATCACCAAGCCGGCTTTCATCGAAGGCATCCGCGCCTACAAGGCGTCGCAGGGCGTCAAGGACTACGACGTCAACAAGCAGGCTACTGCGCAGGAGATGCGCGCTTATGTCTGCGGCCAGTGCCACGTCGAATATTATTTCAAGGGCGCCGAGAAGCGGCTTGTCTTCCCTTGGTCGAAGGGTCTCAAGGTCGAACAGATCCAAGCCTATTACGATGAGATTGGCTTCCGCGACTGGACGCACAAGGACACCGGCGCTCCGTTGTTGAAGGCGCAGCATCCGGAATTCGAGTTGTGGAGCCAAGGCATCCACGCGCGTGCCGGCGTCACCTGCGTCGACTGCCACATGCCGAAGATCTCTTACAAAGGCGCAACGGTGAGCGATCACTGGGTGCGCAGCCCGGTGCTCAATCTCAAGGCCGCCTGCGTGACGTGCCACAGCAAGCACGACGCCAAGGTGACCGAGAAGGAGCTCAAGGATCGCGTCGAGCAAATCCAAAATCGTCACTGGCTGATCCGCGAGCAGGCGATGGGCGCGCTGATGGGGCTGATCGCCGATCTCAAGGCGGCCAAGGAAGCTGGCAAAGGCGATGCCGAGCTGACGACGGCCCGCTATCTGCAGCGGCGAGCCCAGTTCTATCTCGACTTCGTCGAGGCGGAGAATTCGACTGGATTCCACGCGCCGCAAGAAGCCGCGCGCATTATGGCCGAGTTGATCAACCTGTCTCGCCAAGGCCAGCTCGCCGTGCGCGATGCGAACTTCCAGCCGACGGTGCCGGTGGTCGATATTCCGCCGCCGCCCGCGCCGGCTCCTGCGCCGACCAAGTAAGCGGCAAGTAAGTCGGATGCCGCTCGCGGCCGCGCAGCCGCGAGTGGCGTTTCGTTTTGCGATAAGGTTCAGCAGATCGAGGTTACGAGACGTTACGTTATAGGCTTGGCCAAAAACGTCATGCGCCAGGGATTGTGGCCGATATTGCGCGGCGCGCGTGTCGCCGAATAGCCGGCGGCGCGAAGCCGCTCCAGCATTGCGGTTTCGGTGTAGTGCGAGAGGCCGTGGCTCTTCTTCAGGCGCAGATAATCCGACACGAAAATCCGCATCAAGCCGCCGACCGCCGCCCAGAAGAAACCGTTGGCGATAGCAAAGCGCAACAGCGCGAACGCGGCGGCCGGCGCGGCCAAGTTCGGCGGCACGACATCGCCGATAATGACCAGCCCGTCCGGTTTGACCAGCGCGCGGAAGATTTCCAGCAAGCGGTCGAATTCGGCCGCGCTCAAATACTGCGCCACCGAATGCAGCACGATGAGATCGAACGAGCCGGCCGGCAACGCTGCCGCCTCGTCGGGCGTGAGCACCGAGATTTTCGGATTGCCCGCGTGGCGCGCCTTGAGCGCGGCGCGCACATTGGGCGCGGCCTCCACCATCGTGTGATGCTCGCAGGCTGCCGCCAAGAGATCGGCCGAGGTCGCCTCGCCGCAACCATAGTCGAGCGCGCTGGCTGCGGGCGACGGCACATAGCCGCGGATATCCTGCGCGATGGTGCGGTAATGCACGTCGCGGTGACGCGCATTCACGTAGATCACGGAATGCTTGAAATCGTAGAAACTGATCCAGTCAGACATCGCGTTACGCTACGTGAAGCCGGCGTTCCGGCGTACCCTTGCGCAATCGGCGCACCGCCGTTTTCTTCAATCGCTGCTCGGCGCGACGCAAATCATAAGCCGCTTGCAAGCGCAGCCACATATCCGCCGGCGGGTTGCTAAAGGCGCGCTCCAGCCGAACCGCGATATCCGGCGTGATCGGCGACTTTCCGTTGACGATTTCCGAAAGGGTCTTGCGGCTGATGCCAAGCGCCTTGGCAGTAGCAGTAACGGTTAGCCCGAGCGGAGCAAGAACATCTTCTTTGAGTCTCTCACCAGGGTGAGGCGGATCGAGCATCGGCATTGTTTCACCTCAGTGGTAGTCGACCAGATCGACATCGACGACGTGATTGTCGTCGAATCAAAAAATGACGCGCCAATTGCCGGATACGGAAACGCTCCAGAAGCCGCTCAAGTTTCCGGTCAGCGGATGTAGCCGCAAACCCGGAAGTCCATATCGCGCGGCATCCGCGCCATATTCAGATAGCCGAGAATACGAGCGATCTTGATTCGGTGCGCTGCGTGGATTCTCGACGCGTCGCCGCGTTCATGCAGCAGTCTCAGTTCCCGGCGCCGGGAACTGCGGATCATGCACCAAGATAGGATGTAACCCAATGGGTGTCAACGGTCGCGGACGACTCAAGCAATCTTGCGCTTGGCCTGCCGCATCATGTCGACGAAGCGCGTGAAGAGATAATGGCTGTCGCGCGGGCCGGGCGAGGCTTCCGGGTGGTACTGCACCGAGAACACCGGCTTGTCTTTGAGCGCGATGCCGCAATTGGAACCGTCGAACAGCGACACATGCGTCTGCTCGACGTTCTTCGGCAGCGATTCTTTGTTGACCGCGAAGCCGTGGTTCATCGAGGTGATCTCGACTTTGCCGGTGGTGAGATCCTTCACCGGATGATTGGCGCCATGGTGACCCTGATGCATCTTCATGGTCTTGCCACCGACCGCTATGCCCAACATCTGATGCCCGAGGCAAATGCCGAAGGTCGGCGTGCCGCTATCGATCAGCTTCTTGATCACCGGCACGGCGTATTGTCCGGTCGCCGCCGGATCGCCCGGCCCGTTCGATAGGAACACGCCGTCGGGCTTGAGCGCCATGATGTCCTCGGCCGAGGTCTTGGCCGGCACTACCGTCACCTTGCAGCCGGAACCCGCGAGCAGCCGCAGAATGTTGCGCTTGATGCCGTAGTCGACCGCGACCACGTGAAATTCCGGCTTCTCTTGGCGGCCGAAACCTTGCCCCCACACCCACGGTGTCTCATCCCAGGTGAAGCGCTGGCCCGAGGTCACCATCGGCACCAGGTCCATGCCGACCAGACCCGGCCAGGCGGCGGCTTCTTTCTTCAGCGCCGTGAGATCGAACTTGCCGTCGGGTGCATGCGCGATCACCGCATTGGGCATGCCTTTGACGCGGATCAGCGAGGTCAGCGCGCGGGTGTCGATGCCGTACAAGCCGATAATGCCGCGCGCTTTGAGCCAATCGTTGAGCGAGCGGGTGGCGCGGTAGTTCGACGGCGCGGTAATGGCGCTTTGCAGGATGACCCCGCGCGCGCCCGGCGTCGCCGCCATATTGACGGTCTCGATGTCTTCTTCATTGGTGCCGACATTGCCGATATGCGGGAAGGTGAAGGTGATGATCTGCCCGGCATAGGAGGGGTCGGTGAGGATCTCCTCATAGCCGGTCATGGCGGTATTGAAGCAGACCTCGCCGACCGCGGTGCCGGTGGCGCCGAGGCCAAAGCCCTCCAGCACGGTCCCGTCGGCCAGCACCAAAAGCGCCGTCGGCTTGGGCTCAGCCCAAGCCTCGCCGGAAGTACCGGCGGCGGGGGTCGCTTTCGTCTGGGTCATGGCCTCTTAGTTGCGTATTATAAGAAGAGAGGCAAGGGGCCGCCGGGTGCCGCCCCCAGCAGATAAAATTCTAATGAAAGGGGCTCCTTGTGCTGCGCGACGACATCAATAACGCCTTGAAAGAGGCGCAGAAGGCCAAGAACGAGCGCATGGTTTCCACCCTGCGCATGGTCAATTCCACGCTCAAGAACGCCGATATCGAGGCGCGCGGGGCGGGCAAGCCGCCGCTCGGCGACGCGGAGGCCCTGCCGGTGCTGCAAAAGATGATCAAGCAGCGCCAGGAATCGGTCGAGCTCTACCAGAAGGGCAACCGCGCCGACCTGGTCAAGCAGGAGCAGGAGGAGATCGCCATAATCTCCACCTATCTGCCCAAGCAAATGTCAGAAGCCGAAATGGCCGCCGCGATCGAGGCGGCCATCAAGGACACCGGCGCCGCCGGCATGAAGGACATGGGCAAGGTCATCGGCGCGCTGCGCGGCAAATATGCCGGGCAGATGGATATGGCGAAAGCGAGTGGGCTGGTAAAAGCGAAGCTGCAATAATGGTACATAAGAAACTGCAGGGGGAGGACACATGAAAAGGCTTATAGCGGCGGCCCTAGCCACGGCCTTGTTTACAACCGCCGCGTCTGCCGACGACTATCCCAACCGGCCGATCCGGGTGTTCACCACCTCGAGCGCCGGGGGCCTCAGCGACATCTTCATGCGCGTGCTCAACGATGCGCTGCACGATCGCATCGGCCAGCCGTTGATCGTCGAGAACAAGCCCGGCGGCGCCGGCAACATCGCCGCGCGCGCCTGCCAGGATGCGGCGCCGGACGGCTACACCATCTGCATCATGAATGCCGACACAATTATGTACAACCAGTTCCTGTACAAACAGATCCCCTTCGACCCCGACAAGGGGCTCGCCCCGATCGTCAACCTGTTCCACTTGATCCAGGTGCTGGTGGTGAATTCGCAGCTCGGCGCCAAGTCGGTGGACGATCTGATCGCGATCTCGAAGGAAAAGCCCGGCACGCTGAACTATCTCACCGCGTCGGTGCCGTGCGTCGTCTATATGGACAGCCTCAAGCGCGACAAAGGCGCCGACTGGATACGCGTGCCGTTTCGCGGCGGCGGCGAGGCGGTTGCCGCCATCCTTGGCGGCACCACGCCGATCGGCCTGATCGGGCTTGGCAACGTCATCTCCCAGATCAAGGCCGGCAAGATGAGTGCGCTGGCGCTGGTCAATAACATCCGCACACCGCAATTGCCGGACGTGCCGACCTTGGCCGACCTCGGGTACAAGGGCGCGCCGTCGGAGACCTGGTACGGGCTGTTCGCGCCCCCGGGCACGCCGAAGGCGGTCATCGACAAACTCAACGGCGAGATCGTGAAGGTGATCAGCGACCCGGATTTCCGCGAGAAATTCCTCACCAGTCGCAGCCTGGTGCCGGCGATCGGGACGCCGGAGGAATTCGACAAGGACATCAAGGCCGGCCGCATCGCCGCCAAACAGGTGGTGAAGGAGTCGGGGCTGGAGCCGCAATAGGCGGGCAACCGCCTCGGCCGAAAAGTCTTTGCGGTTTCGGCAGTTAAACGCGTAGCGCGCACATCAATCCATAGCAATTAAAAGGCTGTACGCAGCCTTCTGTTGATTTTGTTGAATTATACCGACCTATAGTTGTCTCCTTATCCGCAATCGCCACTAATGGCGCAGGCGCCAACGTGCGCCAAAAAACGGGGCGGGGGGACATGCGTTTTTTGTGCGGTTGATTGCGTGCGTCGGCATTGCGTTGACGGTGGCGGGCTGTGATTCGACCGATAGGCACTATTTCACGCAAGGCGTCGGGACGAACATCTATAGCGACGATGTGGTCGCGCAAACGCAACTGCAAGACACTTACGTCGAACAAATTTGCCACCAAGCCGGTCTCGCCCCTAATAGCTGCAACATCGATAATTTCAGCCAGACGGTTCGGCGGTTGTGCGTGCAAGCCGGCATAAACGACATCAATCAGCGCTGTGACGCCTGCCTTACATGGCTCGACAATGTGCGCCGCGCATAAGCGCCCACCGTCAAGCAGCTCGCCGACACACAAACCACCAGCACGCTGATTATGCAGGCGGCCGGCGTGGGGGTTGGCCCTAATGCCATCGCCGCCGCCGTGTTCGGGTTTGCGACCAACACATTCAACAACGTCACGTCACGATTAATATTCGAAGTAGATCATTCGACCGTGCAGACGGTCGTGCTCAGCCATCAAAAAGGATTACCGCGAGGACTTGCTCGGCACCGGCGACAACAAGACCCCCGTCGTCATCGCAAGCAAGCCTGCCGCCATCTACGCGCTGCGCTCCTATCTGCGCTTGTGCATGTCGATGACGATCGAAATGCAGATCAACTGCATCATGGCGAATTTCTCGCGCGGCGGTACGGACGCGCTCAATGCAGGCGGCCCGATGATTTTAGCGGGGACCGTGGGCGCGACGATCACCAACCCGAATGCGCCGATCCCGCCCGGGCCAAAAGCGCCGCCGTCGCTGCCCGGTGATTCCCGATTCGGCAAATTCGAAATCCATATTCCGCTGGACACGATCAAGACGTATCAACGCGCGCTCTGCGTCTCGCCCGTCGATGGCGTCTATGGGCTCTGAGGACTCTGTGACGCATAAGGCCAGTGGCGACTATCTCAAGGCGATGCGCAAAACCGACACGTCGCGCGAATTCGACGCCATGACGCAGGGGCTACGCGGACGATACCAAGATGGCGATCGAGGGATTGCAGGGAGCGCTCGTTTGCGGCCTGAAGAAAAAAGGCCTGGACATGCCATTCGAAGCGACCGGCGCATTCGGGCCCCATAACAACGGTCAGGGGACTCGACGCGAACCGCGATCGCGCAATTCCGTCTGCGCGCGCTAAATCCAGCCGCGACGCCGAGCTCAAACGATCTTCGCGATCCGCAATTCCGGCAGCTCGACGATGCCGTCAATCGAGCCATTCTCTTGTCGCGGTAACGTCGAACTCGACCGGGTGCATTTATTTGATCGCCTTAAAAAAGAGAAAATTATGGCCAGGCTGATCAATGCGGAAATCTTGCGGTCTTCCCCGAACGGCCCGCAGGACGGCGCCGATTTGGTGGCCAGAACGAATGTCGAAATTTTGGAGACGCAAGGCGATTGGACCCGGGTCCGCAACGGCGCCGACGAGGGATGGGTGCCGACAACATCGGTTGACGCCGCCGGAACCTCCGCGGGCGGCGCCGGTCCGTTCGACGAGAACACTTTTGCCGATCTTTGCGTGCTTCATTCCCTCACCTATGACGTCAATCCAATTATTGTATCGGCGTTGCGAAATTTCGCTCTGGCCTAAGCGCCGGTTTCGCGGCGATGGTGGAGCGGCATATGGCGGCGCTTGGCGCTAACGCCACGCCGGTCGACCTCTACAAGGCGCAATGGCCCAATGCGCCGGCCGATATCGCGGATCAGCTCAAGACCGCGTTCGATCAGACGGCCGCGCTCGAAGACGCGGGGGAAGTCCGCGTTATCGGGGCGGCGGCACCGAAGAAAATCACCGATCCGAATACTCCCCCGCCGAAAGCGAACAAGACTCCCACGCTTCGGCAATTGACGGCCACCAACGCTTGCAGAGCATGGTCATTACGCCAGCTAAAATCCCCGACATCGATCGCGCCGCCAATCAGGGCATATCGAACACCACAAGCGTCCCCTGGATCATCGCGGTCATTCACGAACGCGAAAAAGGGAACGACAGGCAATTTTTGGCCAATATCGCGCAAGGCGATCCTTGGAACCGGCAGTCGGTGAGTGTGCCGAAAGGACGCGGACCCTTCGGCAGTTTCGAGGAAGCCGCGATCGACGCCTTGGCCAAATGCGCTCCCTTCGCCGCGCGTGGTCAGCCGGCGGGGCGATGACGCTGCTCGAGCAATATAATGGCCTCGGCTACGCCTTCCGCGGGCTGCCGTCGCCCTACATCCGGTCGTTCTCGAACCAGTACGTCAAAGGCAAATTTGCCCCCGACCATGTGTTGAATCCGGACATGGTCGATCCTCAACTCGGCTCGGCGTCGTTGCTTAAGCGGATGCAAGCCGCGGATCCATCTATACCTTTCCCACAGCACGTGAAGCCGATAGTTTGACGTGTGAGCGGCGTCCGCAGATGCGCGAATAGCGCGGGCTGTTGAGAAGCTTCCGTCATTAACGGACTACGTGTCCCCTGTGTCTAGCGGGGACAAACCCGCCCTTGGCCGCGCCTTAATCGGCCGATATAGGCAAAACTCGCCGGTTAACCGCTGATTTGGCGCCCCAACCCCATGCGCTTCACGCCCCAATTCCTCGATGAACTGCGCGCCCGCCTTCCGGTGTCGGAGGTGGTCGGCCGCCGCGTGAAGCTGCGCAAGCAGGGCCGCGAGTTCATCGGGCTGTCGCCCTTCAACAAGGAGAAGTCGCCCTCGTTCACCGTCAACGACCAGAAGGGCTTCTTCCACGATTTCTCTTCCGGCAAGCACGGCGACATTTTCGGCTTCGTCATGGAAACCGAAGGCGTCGCCTTCCCGGAAGCGGTCGAGCGCCTCGCCCAGCTTGCCGGCGTGCCGCTGCCGAAAGTCTCCCATGAAGACGAGCAGCGCGACGCTCGCCGCAAGACGCTGCACGACGTCATGGAGCTGGCGGCGAAGTTTTTCGAAACAACGCTGTCGTCACGCGCCGGCGCCAAGGCGCGTGGCTATCTGGCCGACCGCAGCCTCGATCCGGCGACGCAGATCAAATTCCGCCTCGGCTATGCGACCAACGAGCGCTTCGCGCTCAAGGAACATCTCGGTTCGCACGGCATTCCAGTCGAGGACATGGTGGAAGCCGGCCTTTTGGTTTCGGGCGACGACATCCCGCTGCCGTTCGACCGCTTCCGCGACCGCGTCATGTTCCCGATCACCGATTTGCGCGGGCGCGTCATCGCCTTCGGCGGCCGCGCGCTGGAAAAGGACGCACAGGCGAAATATTTGAATTCGCCGGAGACGCCGCTCTTTCATAAAGGCGCCACGCTCTACAACATCGCCAGCGCTCGCCAGGCGGCGCATGACGGCGCCCCCGTGATCGCGGTCGAAGGCTATGTCGACGTCATCGCCATGGTGATGGCGGGCTTTGCCGCCACCGTCGCGCCGCTCGGCACAGCCTTGACCGAAGACCAGCTCGCGCTGCTCTGGAAAATGGCGGACGAGCCGGTGCTCTGCTTCGACGGCGACAATGCGGGCCTGCGCGCGGCCTATCGCGCGGTCGAACTCGCCATGCCGCGCCTGAAACCAGGCAAGAGCCTGAAATTCGCGCTGCTGCCGCAAGGACAGGACCCGGACGATCTGGTGCGCTCCGCCGGCCGCGACGCCGTGAACGACGTGATCGGCGCGGCGCGCCCGCTCGCCGGCATGCTGTGGGCGCGCGAAACCGAAGGCCATACCTTCGACTCGCCGGAGCGGCGCGCGGCGCTTGAGGCGCGAATCAACGAAGTCACCAGCGGTATTGCCGACGATTCCGTGCGCAAATATTACCGGCAGGATTTCAACGCCCGGCTTTCGCAATTCTTCGCGCCGGCGCAAGCCCCGCGCGGCAATTTCCAGCGCGGGCGGGGCCACGGTCAAAACTGGCGCGAGCGCGGCGCTTCCAATTGGCAACCGCGCAACGGCGCGCCGCAGCGCCCGGCCACCGGCGGCAAGAACACGCCCTATGTGGTGGTCAGCCAGCAGCTCGCTTCCAGCCCGCTGCATCGCGGTAACCGCACGGCGGTACCCAAACGCGAGGCGCTGATCCTGCAGGCGGCACTTAATTACCCCTGGCTGCTGCACGACCACTTAGAGGAATTTGCCTCGCTCGAGTTTCGCCATGCCGACGCCGAGAAGCTCAAAAGCGCCATGGTCGATATCGCCGCCCATGCCGCGGCGGCGGACGCGGCGGCGGTGCGCGCGGAGTTGGCCGGGCGCGGCCTTACCGAGGTGATGGAGCGCATCGGCGCCTCGATTACCACCCAGTCGGTCTGGGGTGCCCGGCCGGATGCCGCGCCCGAGGACGTTTTGGTGACCTGGCAACAGCTCGTCGCCTTGCATCGGCAGTGGCATTCCCTAACTAAGGAGCTCAAGGACGCCGAACAGGCGCTCGGCCAGGACAATAGTGAGGCCAACTATTTACGGCTGCGCGACGTCAAGGCCCGCTTGGCGCGGATGGACGGAACCGAGGCCCTGATTGAAGGGTTTGGGGCTTCTTCCGGTCGGGGCGTTCGTAGCTTATGAGCATGACCCCCGAGTCTCGCGCAGGGCGGGGTAATTGCCGGACCGGTAGGGAATAAGAGGTCGATTCCCGCGGTACTTACGTAGTTAATCGGAGCTTAAGCGGGTTCCGACGACACTGACGAGCTGATTCGGGGGCGGCGCCCTGTGGGGCGCTCATGGCCCCCTTGGCTGTTGCCTATTTATAGGGGGTGTTTTTTCCGCCCCGGGCCCGCTCCAAGGAGAGGACGATTATGGCGACTAAGGCAAAGGCGCAGGTCAAGGAAGAGGCCCCGGAAAAGGAAGTCGAAGGCGCCCCCGATTCCCCGCTGCCGCTGCTCGATCTCAACGACGCCGGCGTCAAGAAGATGATCAAGGCCGCCAAGAAGCGCGGCTTCGTCACTTTCGACGCCCTCAACGCCGTGCTGCCCTCCGAATCGACCTCGCCGGAACAGATCGAAGACATCATGGCGATGCTCAGCGAGATGGGCATCAATGTCGTCGAGACGGAAGACGCCGAAGGCGAGGAGGGCGAGACCGAAAAGGCCGCCGACGAGCACGACGACGATGAGGACGACGAGTCCGGCCGCGAAGTGGTCGAGGCCAAGCCAAAGTCGCTGGCGGTTGCCGAAAAGAAAGAGCCGTCCGAGCGCACCGACGATCCCGTGCGCATGTATTTGCGCGAAATGGGCTCGGTCGAGCTGCTCTCGCGCGAGGGCGAAATCGCCATCGCCAAGCGCATCGAGGCCGGCCGCGAGGCGATGATCGCCGGATTATGCGAAAGCCCGCTGACCTTCCAGGCCGTCATCATCTGGCGCGACGAATTGAGCGAAGGAAAAGTCTTCCTGCGCGACATCATCGACCTGGAAGCGACCTATGCCGGCCCCGACGCCAAGCAGATGCAGGTGCCGGTGATTATCGGTCCCGACGGCAAGCCAGTTCCGCAAGCCGCAGTCCCCGGCGCCATCCCCGTTCCCGGCGCGCCGCATTTGCAGGTCGTCCAGCCGGTGGCGCCGCCGGCGGCCCCGCCCGCGGCGACTCCGTTCAAGGCACCGGGCGAGCCCGCAGCCGACGGTGAGGAACCGAAGGATCCGGCCGAGGCTGCCGCCGAGGGCGATTACGACGAAGACGATATGGAGAATTCGCTCTCGCTCGCCGCGATCGAGGCCGAGCTCAAGCCGAAAGTGGTTGAGACCTTCGACAACATCGCCGACAGCTTCAAGCGGCTGCGCCGCCTGCAGGAGCAGGACATCGAATTCCGCCTGAAGAACACCTCGCTCTCGCCGGCGCAGGAGCGCAAATACAAGAAGCTGAAAGAAGAGATCATCGCCGAGGTGAAGTCGCTGCGACTCAATCAGGCGCGCATCGATTCGCTGGTCGAGCAGCTCTACGACATCAATAAGCGCCTCGTCTCCAACGAAGGCCGCCTGATGCGGCTGTCGGAAAGCTACGGCGTCACGCGCGAGGACTTCCTCAAGCACTACATGGGCAACGAGCTCGACCCACGCTGGCTCAACCGCATCTCCAAGCTCGCCGCCAAGGGCTGGAAGAATCTGGTCGCCAAGGAAAAGGATCGCATCAAGGAAATCCGCGGCCTGGTGCACGAGCTTGCCGGGCAGACCGGCGTCGAGATCGGCGAATTCCGCAAGATCGTGCACATGGTGCAGAAGGGCGAGCGCGAGGCGCGCCAGGCCAAGAAGGAGATGGTGGAGGCGAACCTGCGTCTCGTCATCTCGATCGCCAAGAAATACACCAACCGCGGCCTGCAGTTCCTCGATTTGATCCAGGAAGGCAATATCGGCCTGATGAAGGCGGTCGACAAATTCGAATACCGCCGCGGCTACAAGTTCTCGACTTACGCCACCTGGTGGATCCGCCAGGCGATCACGCGTTCGATCGCCGATCAGGCGCGCACCATCCGCATTCCTGTGCACATGATCGAGACCATCAACAAGATCGTGCGCACGTCACGGCAGATGCTCAACGAGATCGGCCGCGAGCCGACCCCGGAGGAATTGGCCGAGAAGTTGGGAATGCCGCTGGAGAAGGTGCGCAAGGTCCTAAAGATCGCCAAGGAGCCGCTCTCGCTCGAAACGCCCATCGGCGACGAGGAGGATTCGCATCTCGGCGATTTCATCGAGGACAAGAACGCCATTCTACCGATCGACGCAGCGATCCAGTCGAATTTGCGCGAGACCACCACGCGCGTGCTGGCCTCGCTCACCCCGCGCGAGGAGCGCGTGCTGCGCATGCGCTTCGGCATCGGCATGAACACCGACCACACGCTGGAGGAAGTCGGCCAGCAGTTCTCGGTCACGCGCGAGCGCATCCGCCAGATCGAGGCGAAGGCGCTGCGCAAGCTCAAGCACCCGAGCCGGTCGCGCAAGCTGCGCAGCTTCCTGGACAATTAATTCTGTCATTCCGGGGCGCCGCGAAGCGGCGAACCCGGAATCCAGATACATTCTCTGAGCCCGCCTCTGGATTCCGGGTCCGGCCCTTCGGGCCGTCCCGGAATGACGGCCTGCTGGATTTTCGCTTGCGCTGGAATGAGCGGACGTGGTGATGTTTGCCCATGACCGCACGCATCCTCGCAAGTTTGCTTTTCACTCTCCTCCTCGCCACACCTACGCTGGCCGCGTCCTGCGGCGGCAACTTCAGCACGTTCATCGCCGCGATGGCGCGCGAGGCGCAAGCGGCCGGCGTCTCGCAGAACGTCATCGGCAGCGCCTTTGCCGGGCTCGCGCAGGACCAGGCGGTGCTCGCCTTCGACCGCCGCCAGCGCGGCATGTTTCACTCGAAAAGCTTCGAGGAATACGCGGTGACCCGCGTCATCCCCGCCCGCCTCAACCGCGCCAGGAAATTAATGCAGGTCCACGCTCAGCTGCTGTCGCGCATCGAGCGGCAATTCGGCGTGCCGAGCGCCGTCATGATGGCGATCTGGACGCTCGAATCCGACAACGGCACCGGCGACATGGGCAAGCTGCCAGTGATCCGCACGCTGGCGACGCTGGCGCACGATTGCCGCCGCACCGAATTGTTCCAGGGCGAGCTGATCGCCGCGCTCAAGATCGTCCAGCGCGGCGATCTGCCGTTGCGCGATCTGGTCGGCGCTTTTGCCGGAGAGATCGGGCAGACGCAGTTCCTGCCCTCGTCCTACATCAAATACGGCGTCGATTACGACGGCAACGGCCATGTCGATCTGCGCCATTCGGTGCCGGACGTGCTGGCCTCGACCGCCAATCTCTTGAAGGTGAACGGCTGGCGCGCCGGCGCGCCGTTCGGCGAGGGCAGCGAGAATTTCCAGGTGATGCGCGAGTGGAATCGCTCCGAGGTCTATCGCAAGACCATCGTGATGTTTGCGGAGCGGCTCAGCGGGCGGTGAGGCTCGCTCGCTTTCCCTCTCCCCGCGTGCGGGGAGAGGTCGGACCGCGAAGCGGTCCGGGTGAGGGGGCGTCACCGCGAGTCTGAGCGCTAGAAAGTGCCCCTCACCATAGCCGATGCTTCGCATCGGCATTCTTGGCGTAAAGGACGGCGGCTGAAGGCCGCCTTTGCCATCTTGTCTGCTACTCCAGCCCCTCGATAATCCTTATGTCGCGCACAGCACCGTCGCCGAGCACCTTGAGCGCTTCCTGATAGGCCGGGGCGTTATGCGCGGCGACCGCCTGCGAGACGCTCGGCCATTCGGTCACCACCACGCGCTCCTTTTGCCCGGCCTCGAAGGTCTCGTTGGCGGTGCCGCGGCAGAGATAGCGCGCGCCGAATGGCGCCAGCGCCGGTCCGGCGAGCTTGGCGTAGGCGGCGACCTTGGCGGGGTTTTTGATCTGGCGATAGCAGGTGATCCAGTAGGCCTTGGGCATGGGGGCTCCGTGCGGGTGGTGGTCTTCTGAGGCGATGGTCTTAGCGCAGAGGCGGGGGCGGGTGGAAGGGCCTCCTTTCGCCGTCACCCTGAGGTGCGCGCCTTCAGGCGCTCCTCGAAGGGCGACGGCCTGGGCCGACTTTTTCTTTTATTTATCAGAATCAGAACACCAGACTAAAAGTCCGTCGGTTGGTCTTTGTGCGGTCTTGCTCTTGGATTCTTGTGCTGATTCACTGCCATTGATTCGAGAGGCTAGCGAGGGGAACGATGCCGTCGTCAAAACGAGATGTACTCGTTAGCGTGCGGCCGAAATACGCGTCGCAAATTTTTAGCGGAAAGAAGACTGTCGAGCTACGGCGTAAGTTCCCGGAAAACGCAGTGGAAGCGAAGACCATGCTGCAACGCGCTCTCAAACGGCGCAGCGCGGAGCAAAGCGGGGCAGGGTGATGGGGATTTTTATCCGCCCATCCTGAGGAGCGATCCGCAGGATCGCGTCTCGAAGGATGGGGCGGCCACATGGTTCGAGACGCGCTCTTCGAGCGCTCCTCACCATGAGGCCGGAAAAAGGGCTACCCGGTCCTCATCATTTTTTCGGGCTTCGCCCCGACGCGGGCGATGCGCTCAATCTTGAGCGGCGCGCGGCCGGATTTCTCCGCGATCTCGCGGTCCTGCTCGATGATGAAGCCGAGCGCGGGCGCGTCCTTCTCGAGGCCGCCCAGAAGTTCCGCCGGCACGCGCCGGTTGGAGCGCTGCGAGCCGTCCGCATAGACGACGTCGAAGAACACGAATTCGCCCTTCGGATTGGTGCCTGGTTTCTTGGCCATTGGCGTGGTCCTAAACGGTATGATTCGCATCCAATTACAAAAAGAAAAAACCCCGCGCAAGCGCGGGGTTTCTCCAGTCGTTTAGTGTCAGACCGCCTGCAGATTGGCAGCGGCCGACTTGCCGTTCTTGCGATCGGCTTCGATGTCGAACGAAAGTTTCTGGCCCTCGTTGAGATTGCTCATGCCGGCGCGCTCGACTGCCGAGATGTGGACGAACACATCCGGCCCGCCTCCGTCCTGCACGATGAAGCCGAAGCCCTTTTGGGCGTTGAAGAACTTAACGG
Source organism: uncultured Alphaproteobacteria bacterium (assembly GCA_963778745.1). GTDB lineage: Bacteria > Pseudomonadota > Alphaproteobacteria > Rhizobiales > Xanthobacteraceae > Pseudolabrys. Next base: position 240,991 of record CAVZVP010000018.1, read on the forward strand.
TACCTGTGGCCATAGTGGCCTCCTTTTAAAAACGCTCAAAGGCGTCAATGCCCCATGCAAACCATTCGCATGGGCCTCATATCCGGATTCGGCGTGTTCTTGGGGAAGGCCCCTCGGGGCGAAACTGCAAGGCAGGCGAAATCGGAACTCGCGTTATATAGGGGCCCGGCGCCCGCATTGCAATCGCCGCGAGACCGACCCGCCGGGCGCCGCCCAGGGTTAATTTTTCCCTAATCGAATTTAACGAATTGTGCATGCAATTACGACATTGGTGCGGTGCAGCGCATGAGTCAGATGCATGGATCACATGCTTTTCAGGCACTACTGAAATACCCCAGTCGGCCTATATTGCACTGCAACAACAAGAAACTCGACGGGAAACGCCTTGGGTGTCGGGCTCATAGAAGGAGAATGACACCATGGTTTACGCCCCGCTTGCACTCACGCTGCAAGGCCTCACACTTCCGCAATCCGAAGCCCGCAAGGGCAAAGGCCTGTTCGCCCGCCTGCTTGAGGCGATGGCCACCTCACGCCAGCACCAAGCCGAGCGGGAAATCGCGCGCTACATGGCGCTCAGCGGCGGCAAATTCACCGACGAAACCGAGCGCGAGATCGAGCGCCGCTTTTTGTCCGGCTCGTCGAGCTGGTGAACGCTTTCAATACATCGAACGAATTCAGGAGATTAAGCTAGATGTCTACTCTACTGCTTCACGCCCCGCATGCTTCGCAGGTTCGGCTCGGCTTCGCGCGCGTTGGCGTCGCCATCGTGACGGTACTCGACGTGTTCGCCGAGGCTCAACTGCGGGCACTTGCCGCCCACAAGCGGCTGTCCGTTCACTGATTGGGCAATCGGCCTATTTCGCCACCGCCCCCCGCAGCAATTCGCGCGCGCCTTCGCTGCCGTCGAGCATGCGGTAGGCGCGCCGGGTCACCTTCCAGCCGTTTTCGGTGCGTTTGAGATCCCAGCGGTTGGCGCCGAGCCGGTGGATGCGATAGCCGCTCGACAGCCCATGGCCGGAAAGTTCCACCGGCTTTCCCTCGCGGTTCGGGGTGAGCACCTGCAGATAGGAGATCGCCACCGCGCTGTCGCCGTCGAGCTCCACGCGCGGCAGTCCGGCGAAGTGGCACAGTCCGCCGACGATGGCGGGGTGTTCGGGCGTCTTGACCACGGCGGCAATCTCCTCGTTGCCATTAGCGGCCATGCCGCCGTCAAGGTCGATGACGGCGTCGGGCACGAAGGCTTCGCGGTAATAGCCGTCGCTCCCGGTATTGGCGGCAGGAGGATGGCTGGCAATGAGATGAAAGATCGCAAGCCTGTCTTCCACCGCGCGCAGGCGCCCTTCCAGTGTGTCGTCTTTGCTCATCCGTCCTCCCAATCCGTTTTGTGGAACCTGCAATAGCGTGAATCAATTTGTGATGGAACCCGCCGCAGTTAATGCAGTTGCGTCACAAAGTTGCCCGAGTTCCCAACGAAAAGGCGGACATCCCCCAAAAAATTTGGAGCCGACATGATTCGCAAAATTTTCTTTGCAACTATTCTGGTTGCGCTTGCCGCTTCGGCTTCGGCCGCGTCCGCAAAACATCGGCGCGTGGCACTTCTCGATGCCAATGGCAATCTCGACAGCCTGATCGCCCGGCACGCAGCCGCCAACAATCTGCCGGAGGACTTGGTCCGGCGCATCATTAAGCGCGAGAGCGGCGGCAATCCGCGCGTGATCTCCGCGGGCAATTACGGGCTGATGCAGATCAAGCTCGCGACCGCGCGCTCCATGGGCTACACCGGCACCGCCGCCGGTCTGCTCGATGCCGACACCAACATGACCTATGCGGTGAAATATCTCGCCGGCGCCTATCACGTGGCTGGCGGCAACAGCAATCGCGCGGTGCATTATTACGCCGCCGGTTATTACTACGCCGCCAAGGCCAAAGGCCGCGGGGCGCAGCCTGAGCAAACCGGGTTCGACGCGTTTGCATCCGCGCCCGGCCGCAGCAAAACTGTGCAAGCCGCACAGACCGAAGGCCCGAGCGCCTCACCCGCGTCGCCTAATTTCGGCGCCCGCCTCAACGACTAATTACCGGCCCGCGCCCGCGTTGCATGCAGCCCGGTTTTCTTCGCGCGGCTTAATCCACCGCGGCGTTCCGATAACTAAATCGGCATGATTGCCAAAGCCAATCTCCACCGCTAATTCGCACGAATGCCGGCGGCCACACGCAGGACGAGTTTATGGCGTGCAAGGCACGGAGAGGTGACAGGGAACGCGCAGATTGCTAGGGAATGACCTTCAGCGTCGCGGGGGAAACGTCATGTTCAAAAAGCCTAATGTTCCGGTCATTGCCATCGAAGAGCATTATTGGGATCCGGAATTCGCCAAACATTTCACCGGTCCGGAAGCGGGCCGCGGCAATGAAACCGACGCGCGGCTCTACGATTTGGGCGCGCTGCGGATAAAGGAAATGGACGAGGCCGGCATCGACATTCAGGTGCTCTCGCACGGCGCCCCCTCCGCCCAGAAGCTTCCGATCGAGATCGCGGCCGACCTCACGCGTGCAGTCAACGATCGTCTGGCCAAGGTGTGCGCGGCCAATCCGAAACGCTTCGCGGCGTTTGCGGCGCTACCCACCATCGATCCGAAAGCCGCCGCCGACGAACTTGAGCGCACGGTGACCAAACTGGGATTCAAGGGCGCCATGCTGCACGGCATGACCAACAGCGAATTCCTCGATCACAAGAAATATTGGCCGATCTACGAGCGTGCCGAAAAGCTTGACGTGCCGATCTACTTCCATCCGTCGTTGCCGCATCCAAAGGTGACGGAAATTTACTACCAGGATTACGCCAAGGATTTCCCGCTGGTGGTTCGCCCGGGCTGGGGCTACACGGTGGAGACCGCGACGCAGGCGATCCGGCTGGTGCTCTCCGGCGCGTTCGACGCGTACCCGAACCTGAAGATCATCCTCGGCCATTTCGGCGAGGCGCTGCCGTTTTTGGTCTGGCGCATCGATGCTTCGCTCAAGCGGCCGGGGCAGAAGCCGATGAGCTTCCGCGACATCTTCTGCAAGAACTTCTACGTCACGACTAGCGGCTTCTTCTCCAATCCGGCGCTGCTGTGCTGCGTGATGGAGATGGGCATCGACCACATCCTGTTTGCGGTCGACTGGCCGTTCGTGATGAATCCGCCGGGCATGGAATGGATGACGGGCGTGCCGCTTTGCGATGACGACAAAGCGAAGATATTGAGCGGCAACGCCAAGCGGCTGTTGAAGATGTAATTAGGTGACCGGATGGGTGCGATAATACTGCGCATCTTCCGCCGATTGCTTCCACTCCGCATTGCCGCGCCAGGCGCAATGATGCGCGCGCATGTCGGTGCCGTAGCGCACGCGGAACAGCATGGTGCGGCCCGCCCCGTTTTCGTATTCGTGCACTTCGCCGGGCGGATGCACCACGAAAGCGCCGGGCGTCACCGCGATGGTCTCTTTCGGCGTGTGCATGATGCCGCCGCCGGAAAAGCAGAAATAGATTTCGGTGGCGTCCGGGTGGCAATGGTACGGACTAATCTGGCCGGGCTCCCAGCAGGCGACCGTGACGTCTCCATCGGCAATCTTGCCGAGGATTTTTTCCACGTGGTGCTTGGGATCCCACTGTTGCTCGCGTTCTACGCTGAAAACATGCATGCCACTTGATCTCCGGCGAAATGAGGACGCCGGAGCCTAGCGCAAATACGTGCGGAGAAGGAGAGGGCGACATTGCGCTTCGCCCGCGCGCATTGATAAAACGTGCTTAGGGCCCGTAGCTCAACTGGTTAGAGCCGACCGCTCATAACGGTCTGGTTGGAGGTTCGAGTCCTCCCGGGCCCACCACGCAGTCCCTCGTAATCCAGAGATTTCCCGAAGCCTCACAAATTGCGCCGAATTGGCGGGGTTGCGCGCCAGCGCTCAGTCTCTGAGATAGGGCATCCGAATTTTGGCGGCGATTTTCGCGCATTTGTCTCTGGCCGCGAAATCCCGTTTCCCGGAAACAGAGACTGCCGCGGGTAGAGAATGGTTCGAATGTGGCGCTTAAGCAGCGCTCGATTTTCAAACGTATGCCTACTATTGAGGGAAAGGTAGACATGGGGCAGAGAGGCTCCGGCGTCCGAGTTTGATCCAAGGCAGACATCACGTTTACGACCGACTGCTACAATTTCCGAAAGTTCAATACTCCGTTGCGGCAAGACCGCCCCTAGGTTCTGGGCGGGATGCTGGTTCTTGCTGGTCGAGCGTGCTTCTGCTCCGCTGCGGCTTCATGTGGGCCCGGCAGACTCTGAGGTTCGGCGCATGCTTGACCAGGCCCGGATTGTTAGGCAGCGCCTGTTGCGTTTTATAGCGCTTACCGGTTTGCTTGCTGAACGCATCGCGCATGTACAGACGATCGCCAAAATCGTGCAATTATCCAAAAGGTATAGCGGCGGAAAGGCAAGAGATGAGTGTCGATCCACTGCGGGCTAGGCTCGCTACCGGCGGTGTCGCGTCCGGTCTGGTCGTCGCGCATTCGCGCACGCCGACCATCGCCCGCATTGCTGCGAGCTGCGGGTACCATTGGCTTTTCATTGACCTGGAGCACGGCGCTACCAGCCTCGAGATTGCCAGCCAGATATGTGTCGCGGCGCTCGACGCTGGCATCGCACCGTTCGTACGAGTGCCAGAGAACTCACCTGGCTGGATTGGCCGAGCGCTCGATGGCGGCGCCGTCGGCATCGTCGTCCCACATATAGATTCTGCGGCAGACGCGAAGCGCGCCGTCGACGCCGCGCGCTATCCACCCATTGGAATCCGCTCGTTATCGGGGTTGCTGCCGCAATTTGGCTACAGAGCGTTGCCGGCGCGTGAGCAGATGGCGCAATCAGAGGCGTTGACCTTCCTTGTTGGCATTATCGAGACCAAAGAAGCCATCGAGCAGATCGACGCGATTGCTGCTGTGCCGGGTATCGACGCGCTGCAGGTCGGTACCAGCGACCTTTCAGTTTCGTTAGGTGTTCCGGGCGAGCTCGACCATCCACGCGTACAAGATGCAGTTCGGCTTACAATCAAAGCGTGCAGTCGCCACGGCAAGATTGCCGCGGTCGGTGGTGCGTATCAACCGGACTGGTTGAGGCTCTATGCCGGCATGGGCGTGAGGATGTTGTTGGTAGGTAATGATTTGTCGCTGTTAGTGGGTGCGTTGCGTGAACGGGCCTCTTTTGCCGACAGGCTCGACATGGATGGCAAGGCTTAGCGCGCGAAATTTTACGCTTCGAAACAATTCAAATGCCGTTAGTCAGAACACGCCACAACATCGCGTAGGACCTGCTTGACGCGCCCGCTCGATACGCTTTTTATGATAAAAAGCGCGCTAACCAACAATTTGTCGCTCCTTCCGTTCAATCCACGGCCGGAGCGACCACAATAAGAACGGGAGGATGTTTTATGCAACAGTTCCTATTACTTCGGCACGTTTTTGCAGGCATTGCGGGCGCCATCCTCGGCGTCGCCGGCCTCAGCAGTGCCGCGCATGCGCAGATGAAGGAAGTCACCTTCATCGTCGTCAACAATCTGTTCAGCACGCCGTCATTTGTTGCCGCCGAAAACGGCTATTGGGCGCAACAGGGACTCAACGTAAAAATCAAACTTACCGCGAGCGGCCGCCAAGTCACGCAAGCGCTGCAAGCTGGTGAGGCGCAGTTCGGACACGCCGCGCTGTCGACAACGGTCGCATCGGCCCGGGCCGGCGGCAACATGCTCACCGGCGTGATGCCTTATTTTAATGCAGCCGAGTACATCGCGCTCGGCGGACGCGCGATTATCGGCCGCAAGGATCGCGGCATCGACGCCGCCAATCCCAAAAGCATGGAAGGCAAAAAGATCGGTTATCTGCGTGGCAGCACCAATGACGTCTATCTGCGCCAATGGTTCAAGAAGAATAAGCTCGACATCAGCAAGTCGACCTTGATCAATCTGCCCGTCGAGGACATGCCGATTTCGGTCACGCAAGGTGACGTGGACGCGGTGGTTCCGTGGGAGCCGTATTCGGCCCAGGCGATCCGCCAACTTGGACCCAATGCGGCCATCGTCAGTCGGGCAGAGGAGGGCCTTGTCTCCGACGTCGTCGGCGTCGTCGCCCACCAGGACTGGATCAGCAAGAACTATGATTTGCTGGAGAAATTTTCGACCGGCGTCGCCCAGGCGGCACAATTTATCCGGCAGAACCCGCGCAAGGCCGCGGAGATTGACGCGCGTTACATCGACGGAATGAACATCGAGGATGCTGTTGAGGGCTTCAAGACGCTGCACTGGGATCCGCGAATGTCGGTTTGCACGATCGAGGGCACCGTCGCTGCCGGAAATGGTATGATAAAGGATGGCCTGATCAAGCAGGACAAGCCGTTCGTGGCGAGTGACTTCATCGACATGACCGTGCTCGACCGCTTACAGCAAAAGCATCCAGAACTGTTCTCTGACCTGCCGCCGTTGCCCAAGACGGTGGACCAGTGCAAAGGCAAACTCGCAAGTTGAGCGCCTGAACCTCCTCGGTGCGAGCGGCCACGATATCTTGGCCGCTCGCGTTATATTGGAAAAGACGATGGACGCTGCCGCTAACGCCGAAAAAATCGCCGTATCTGGCTTCCGCCACTTCTTCGACACCGAAGATGGGCCGGTACAGGCGACCGGCGTAGTCGACCTGAAGATTCGCGCCGGCGAGTTCGTCACTTTGGTCGGGCCCAGTGGCTGCGGCAAGACCACACTGCTCAAGGCGATGGCCGGATTCATCCGTCCGACCGAAGGCACGATTCACTGCGACGGTAAACTGGTGACTAAGCCGGGCCGCGAGCGCGGAGTAGTATTCCAGGAACTTGCAATCCTGCCGTGGCGCACGGTGCGGCGAAACATCGGCCATGGTCTAGAAATCGCGGGTGTCCCGAAAGTCGAGCGGGAGGAAAAGGTCACTCGGCTGATCGACCTGATCGGTCTTGGCGGTTTTGAGGACCGCTATCCGCATGAATTGTCCGGTGGCATGCGTCAGCGCGTCGCCGTCGCGCGGACCTGGGCCGCCGACCCTGACGTGATCCTAATGGATGAACCGTTCGCGGCGGTCGATGCCATGACTCGCCTGACGTTGCAGGAAGAGCTTGGTCGGCTATGCGTGGCGACGCGCAAGACTGTGTTCTTTATTACGCATTCAGTCGACGAAGCGGTATTCCTCGGCGATCGCGTGCTGGTGATGACGCGCAGACCCGGCACCATCAAGGCGGAAATCGACATACCGCGCCGCGCTGCCGGCGGTCGCGACTGGGAAAGCTTCACCACCGATGTCGAAATGCAGGGGATAGCCGAACGCGTCCTAAAACTGGTGCGCGCCGAACGCGGTCTGACTCCAGCCGAGGAGGCACGCGCGGCTGCAGGGGCCGGCGCATGAGCCTGGTCAGCATACAGCACGCGTCTGCCGCCAGACCGATCCCGGTGCCGACCGGATGGGCTGTCGCCGCGCGTCAATTGCGTAGCGTCAAGATCCTGTTCCCCTTCATCGTGCTGGTTGCGATCTGGTGGGCCATCCAGGCGGCCGGTAATTTTCCCGACCGTGTGCTGGTGTCGCCGCAACGCGTGTTCGATACCATGGTTTTGCTCATCAGCCGTGGTGTGATCGCCGAATATGTCAGCACCAGCCTGAAGATTATCGGGATCGCTACCGCGATCTCGATCGTGGTCGGCGTGCCGATCGGTTTCGCCGTTGGCGCCAACCGCTATGCGGCGCGCTCGCTTGAAGGTTTTCTGCGTTTTCTGCAAGGCGTGTCCGGCATCGCCTGGCTGCCTTTGATCATCATCTGGTTCGGCTTCACCCACGCCACGACGCTGGCGGTGGTGGTTTATACGCTGATCGTCCCGATCATTTTCAACACCATGATCGGCACGCGCGCGATCCCTGAACATTACGGCCTGGCGCTGCGCTCGCTCGGCGCCGGCCGACTGCGGCTGATCACAGACGTCTATCTGCCCGGCGCGTTGCCGAGCATCGTGGTCGGGCTGCGCCTCGGTATGGGCTACGGATGGCGCGCGCTGATCGCTGCGGAGATGCTCGTCCGCCAAGGCGGCCTGGGCGATCTAATTTTCGGCGCGCGCACCTCGGGCCAGATCGACCGCATCATCGGCGGCATGATCATCATCGGTACGCTCTATCTGCTGATCGACCGCCTGCTGGTGCAGCCGATCGAGAACTTGACCATTGCGCGCTGGGGAGTTCTGCGCAAATGAGTGTGCAAGCCGCGCCCATCGCAACCACATCGACCGCCCGCCGCGCGCTAGGCCGGCTAGCCTGGACATTGGTTCCGGCCGCGCCGTTCGTGATCGTAACGCTGATCTGGATCATGGCGACAAGAATTCTAAATCCGTCCAAGGAAACCTTGCCGCCGGTCACCGACGTGCTCGCGTCGATCAAGGAATTGGCGTTGTCCGGCCAGCTCGCTATCAATGTGGTTGCAAGCCTCTACCGGCTGTTACTTGGCAGTATACTCGGCATTGTCACGGGGTTGATCGGGGGTGTGATCGTCGGCCTTAACCGTAAGCTGGCCGAGTCACTTAATCCCGTTGTGGTCTTTTTCAACGCGATTTCCGGCATCGTCTGGTTACCGTTGATGATTACCTGGCTGGGTATTGGCAACGCTCTCGCCGTATTTCTGATTTGGAATACCGTGTTTTTCATCGTATTCCAGAACGCTGCGCTCGGTGTGCAATTGGTGCCGGAGGTCTACGAGCAGGGCGTGCGCGCCCTCGGCGGCGGCCGCTGGCAGACCATGCGCAGTGTCATCCTACCCGGCGCGCTGCCATATATTCTGACCGGAATTCGAACAGGGCTTGGCTTCGGCTGGCGCGCGCTGATCGCCGCTGAGTTGGTCGGCGCAGCCACCGGCCTCGGTACCATGATCTTCGACGCCGCCGAATATCATCGCTCCGACATCATCGTCGCCGGCTGCCTGATCATTGGGGTGATCGCTATCGCGATGGACCGCTGGCTGCTGCTGCCGATCGAGCGACGCACGGTGCGGCGCTGGGGCTTGGTCGCCGATACCGAAAAGGAGTGATGAGCGATGAGCCTGCAGATAACCACCAAACCGGTTGCGCGTCGCCGCCTTTGGGCGACCGCCGACGGCCGTCGCTTTATCGCCGGTGCGGTGGTGCTGGCCGTCATCCTGTTCGGGCAGAGCATCTATGGCATGGCGACGGCGTCGGGCCGGCTCGATCCTTCGCTGCGCAACGCCACCGGCCCGAGCAATGTCGTGGTGGTGCTCGACTTCATGCCGGATCGTTTTCACAACGAACGGGTAGCGCAGTACGGCACTTTCGCGGGGCGCGACGGGGCGCTCAACCGGCTGCGACTGCGCTTTGTAAATCCCGACAACCTGCGTGCGCTTTCGAACGTGGCGTGGATATCACGAATCGAGCCGTTCAAGTGACGTCGCGCCAAGTTGCCCTTATGATGCTCGATAGAAGCAAGGATGGAGCGTCGAACCAATGAGCGACGGTGAAGTGCGTCTGGTGCGCGAAGGTGCGGTGGCGACAATTCTGTTCGATCGGCCGCAGGCACGCAACGCCATGACCTGGCAAATGTATGAAGGCTTGGCAGCTGCGTGCGCGCAGCTCAGCAGCGACAAGAGCATCCGTGTAGCAGTCTTTCGCGGCGTCGGCGGCAAGGCCTTCATTGCCGGCACCGACATTGCTCAGTTTTTGGAATTCACCACCGCTGAGCAAGGCGTCGCCTATGAGGCGAAGATGGAAGCCTATCTCGGCGCGCTAGAAGCGCTGCCGATGCCGACGCTCGCGGTGGTCGAAGGCTGGGCTATCGGTGGCGGTCTGGCGATTGCCGCCTGCTGCGATCTGCGCATTGCCTCCACCGGCACAAAATTCGGCGTGCCGATCGCGCGCACGCTGGGTAATTGCCTATCGGTCGCCAATTATGCGCGGCTGGTGGTGGCGCTTGGCTTGGCGCGCGCCAAGCGCATGTTACTGATGGCGGAAAACATACCGGCCGAAGACGCGTTGGCCGCCGGATTTCTTATGGACGTTGTCGATCCCGCGGCGCTTGACCAGCGTATCGCTGAAATCTGCGATCGGCTGAAGGGGAACGCTCCGGTCACCATGCGAGTCACCAAGGAGGCCATGCGCCGGCTGCAACTGGCTGGCCTGCCGGACGGCGACGATCTGATACGCGCCTGCTACGGCAGCGACGACTTCCGTGCCGGCGTCAAGGCGTTCGTCGAGAAGCGCACGCCGAAATGGAGCGGCAGCTAATCGCGGCCGCCGACGCCCGACGCCCGAGATTAAAAAACACCCAAAAAGGAAATCCGACAATGCATCCGTTCGAAAAGCAAATGCTGACAGTCGTGCGGCAGAAGGCGATCGGCACCGACACCAGCTATGAGCCGCCGCTGCGCATCGGCTTCGGCATCAGCGACAAGACCGTCGGCGATGTCGCCAACGCCACCATGGGCCGCACCATCCTCATGCCGGGCGCGGGGCCCAATCCGACGCATTACCACGCCAAGAACGACGTCTGCTGGTACATCCTCTATGGCAAAGTTAAATGCTGGTATTCAAAAAGCGACGGCAGCGACCGCACCGAGGTGATCCTGGAAGGCGGCGACTTCGTCTACGTGCCGTCCGGCGCGATTCACGTCATCTCCAATGCGTCGGAGACCGAAGAGGCATCTTTGATCTTCTGTTATATCGGCGTGCCGAACACCGACGCCGCCGAGACGGTTTGGCTGCCCCATATGAAATAGCACTTCGTCCGTGTTGTCCGTTCATTGCAGGGTACCGATATGTCTGTCATCGATTGTCACCAGCACTTCTGGACATTCGGCAAGCGGGCGCACAAGTTTCCGCCCGCGGTCGGCACGCGGCTCGATCGCGATTTCACGCCCGAAATTCTGCGACCGCAGCTCAAGAAAGCCGGCGTCGACGGCACCATTTTGGTGCAGGTGCTCAACGAGGTCGACGAAACCTACGAATTTCTCGACATGCAGCGCGAGATCGACTTTGTCGCCGGCGTGGTCGGCTGGGTGCCGCTCACGGATCCCGCGGCCTGCGCGCGTGCGCTTGAAAGCATGAAGCCGCGCGGCAAACTGGTCGGCATCCGCCCGCTGATCGCCTACGAGCCCGACCCCGATTGGTTGCTGCAGCCGAGCGTGCGCGAATCTCTCGGTCTGCTTGCCAAGGCCGGCTTGGTGTTCGAAGCGATCCCGGTGAACGACCGTCAGTTCGAAGCGGTGCTTACGGTGACCCGCGCGAGTCCGGAATTGAAGGTCGTGCTCAATCATCTGGGCAATCCGCCGGTGCGGGAAAACGGCTGGGAGCCGTGGGCAACCTACATCGCGCGTGCGGCCGAACTACCCAACATGTCGATCAAGCTCTCGGCCGGGCTGGCGCTAGTGGTCAAATGGAAATGGTCGACCAAGGAAATTCGCCGCTATGCCGACCACGTGCTCGATCTGTTCGGGCCCGACCGGGTGATGGCCGGAAGCAATTGGCCGGTGGTGGAACTCGGCGGAACTTATGCCGAAGTCTGGCACGGTCTCAACGAATTGATCGCGCATCTCAAGCCTACGGAACGCGCAGCCATGCTCGGCGGATCGGCGCAACGCATCTACGGGCTGTAGGCAGCCTTATCAAAACCGAAACAATCGACAAAGGAGCAACCAATGTTCCGCCACATGGCGATCTTGAAATTCAAGCCTGATGCCAAGCAGGCCGATATTGATGCCTATTTCGCGGCGTTCCCCGGATTGATGGCGAGCCTGCCGGTGATCAAGGCCTGGAACATCGGCCGAACTTTGCCGTCAAAGACGTCACGAAACTGTTTGAGATGCCCGTATAGCAATTTTAGCCCCAGATCGTTTTTTTGATGTCTGAACCGTCAATTCAGCGTGGATCGCACCTGTGATGCGGGGTTGCTTGATTGCTTCCTGAATGGTGACCTTGGCGATCTGGATGTAGGCAGGCTCGACGTCAAGTGAAATAGAATTTCGCCCAGCGGCGATAGCGGCAACAGCCGTGCTGCCGGTCCCCGCGAATGGGTCGAGCACCGTGTCACCAGCAAATGAAAAAAGCTTGATGTAGTTGCTCAGCGACAGCCGGAGGATATGGGGCCGGGTGACCGTTGCGAAGTGAAGCGCCACGCACATCGGTCCATATCGAGCGCAGCCAGGATTGCATCTCTACCTTCGTTAACATTGAAAGAGCTTTTTGGAGTGGCTCGGCCTTCCGATACTCACCGCCCTTCCGCATAAAGAGGATGTACTCAATGTCATTCTTCACGATTGAACCGGGTTGGTAGGGCTTGCCATAGAATCCTGCACCGTTGCCCTCTGCCTCGGTCACGCCGTTAGCGACTTTGTGCCAGAAAATCGGTGTGAGAACATCCAGGTCAAGTTTGCGAGCGTGAACCTGGATGTCCGAGTGTAACGGCATGACAAGATGACGACCGTATCTCTTGCGTGGAATACAAACGTCTCCGACGACGCAGCAAATGCGCCCACCTGGTGCGAGCACGCGGGCGCATTCGGCCCAAACCTTGTCTAGTTCGGTTAGAAAGATTTCGTAGTTCTGCAAGTCGCCAAGCTGACCTTTGGCACCGGCATATTTTTTCAGATTCCAGTAGGGTGGAGAAGTGACAACCAGATGAACGGACTTGTCTGCGATGTGCGACAGATCGCGCGCATCCCCGATAGAAACAGAGTGGCTAGTTTTATCGAACGGTTGGGGCCAGGGGATTTGACGAAACCGTTCATTGGCCGCTCGATATATTCGCAGACCCTGCGACGAGTTGTCTGCAAATGGGAGTCTATATCGCCGTCAAAAAGCTTAATGACCGTGCTTTTGCGAATCATAACGTATCCTACTAGCTGAATAGTCGCTTGTGTGAGCCAATGATAGCCGATTTTGCCAGGCCGGTTTCTGCGGTCGGCCAGAGAATTTAGGCGAACTCTGGCCGTGTTCGGCTTTAAGCGCTCTTGTCGTCATCAGATTATGCGGAGACTTGGGCACTCCGCTAATATTGGGGGCGATGCCCTCAGTCGTCGCGGTAAATCGATTTTGGGGATTTTCCGCGTGTAATAGGATTTACGGTGCGAAGCTCTTTCAGGCCGGCCTTTCATAATCCGTCAGCAATCCGAAAAACTCGCGATATCCCTTGGCAGCCTTGATATCCGCAGGCACAACGATACCTCTCTTGTCCAAATCAGAGACATCAAATGGTAGCGAGGGAAACGGATATGACCCCAACAAACGCATGTATGGCGAAAACGGTTGAAGCATCAGCCCCGCGAACAGATACTTGCTCCACAACGTATCGTAGGCCGCGCGTTCCGCATCGTCTTTGAGAAGCGCATACCCGGGCGGTCCGATCGGCTCGTAATATGTGTTGAAGTTGCCGACTTCGTCTTCAACGGCGCGAATACGACGGTTGATCCACTTATCGAAGTAGATATTTTGAAATTCCGCAAAGGTAACCAGCTCGATATTGGTTGCCTTCGCGGCTTCGAAAGCCCCAGCCTGGAATCCGATGCGTGAAATAATGTAACCGCGATGGGCACCCGTCTCCTGCATCACCGTGCGGAAGGCGTGCACCACCTCTTTTGGGATGTTCGTTCGCCAGTCTTTGCATTCGCAAATAATTCGTTGGACGATGCCGTCTACAGTGTCCTCGGCGAGGACGTCGACGTTCACGCTACCTCGCGCAAGCTGAACTGACGCATTGCGTCTTGCGGACATGCCACATTCGTTCAAGATTGAGGCAACCAGATCTTCTAGGTCTTCCCAGGTGTCTGGAGTTTCTGCTGGTGACGAGAGGCATCGGCTTTCCTTACAAGCTTTTCAGATGCTGCGAACGAAGCGCAATTAAAGACGAAGAAAAAAATGAATAGCGCGTGGGACGACTACATCCGATAAAGAGTCTTATTGGAACCAAAGCATTCGGCAGGAAACATTCCATAACACCGGTTACCCGCCGTCGCACGATGAATTGCCGTAAGGACCGACTGGTCGGTTTTTCACTCGCCGGTGACCCACCGCATGGATGAATCGTAGCCTGATGGCTCATACGCTAGCGCCTGAGTGATGCTGTCGACTTGATCGTCGTGTTTTCCTTGCGGGAATGTCAGCAGCTCGGCTTCAAGCGCCGGCAAAAATGGAGCCCCTCTGGGAAACCAAACGCGGCCGGCAGCGAATTTGGCTTGCTGAACATAAAGCCTCCCGACCTTGTCGTGCTCCACCGGTACAAGTTCAACACGGTAACAATGCGCCTCACGTAAGTCTTGAGCGAGTGCGGTGCCTGTGGATGCATCCTCGATAAGAATAACATCGGGCGTATAACGTTCTGCGACAGCGAGCACGGTGGAGCGCAACAGTGGGTACTCGTACCGATCACGTATCAGGTCGAGCAAGTAGTACTGCTTATCGACAAATAACCAGACCGTACACACCGAGAAATCATTTTGCGCGCCGCCTTTGGCCGCCGTATCCAAGCTTAGGATCAAATCGGCCCGATAATTCCGCTCAGGAGCCTTATCATGGTAGCGCAGCCATTCCCGGCGAATCATCACCCCGCCTTGCGGTGCTGGACGTTGCATGTACTGCGCGGCGAATACGTCAGGACCGAGAATCAGTTGTTGTTTTTGCAAACTCTGTAAGGATTCATGCAGCGGGTGCAGTGCTTCGCCGACACGGCGTACATAAAATTCATTATCTCCGATGGCGATTGTTTCGTCGGTTTCAGCGATTGCTGGTAGACTCAGCACGGTCCAATCTTGCGAGCTGTCGATCAAATAGCCGGTAAGATCGTTAAGGTGAACGCGTTGCATTACCACAATAATCGCACCTGTTTCCTTATTGTCGAGCCTCGACATCAGCGTATTCGAGAACCATTGGTTGAGCCGGTTTCGTTGAATGTCGGATTGCGCATCAACGGGCTTTTGTGGGTCATCGATGATAAAAATATCACCGCCGAGGCCGGTTAGCGTTCCGAACACAGAAGTTGATTTTCGGAATCCGCGCGCTGTTGTGACGATTTCGTCCTCCAGGCTACGGCGTATGCGCATGCCGGCAAAAAGCTGTCGATACCAGCCGGACTCCATGATGGAGCGAGCATCGCTAGCGTGTTTGGTCGACAATTCGTTGCCATAGCTGATCGCAAATATCCGATGCCATGGCTCATGCCCCAACAAAAAGGCCGGCCATGCAACTGAGACTGCCATCGATTTGAGGTGGCGCGGCGGCATGTTGATAATCAGACGACTAATTTCGCCGCGCTGGACGCGTTCGAGCTGATGGGCGATTGCGCGAATATGCCAGTTCGGCAGATATTGAGCCCCGGGATTAAGCGTCATGAAGCATCGACGCAGAAACATTTCAAAGTCCGTTCTTAGAAGTGCGTTGATTAACGCCTCGTCATGCTTAGTCATGGCTTTTCCTTTCTGTCCGTTTGCAGAAGTCGCTGAGCGAAAGCATCAATTATGGCCTGATCGTCTTGGCTGATGACGTCGTTATCTTTTTCATCGGAAGCGCCCGCATCGTAACGGTTGAAAAGGAAGGCTGCAGACTTGGGGTTGCCCTTCAAGGCATCCTCTGCGAACCGCGTCAGGATGGCTTGGCGAACGCTGATTTTGCGTAATGTCCCGCCGACGCGAACATCGACCTTGCGATCAAGTATTTCTCTGATGACCGTGTCGGTGTTTTGCGTACCTTTCGGCCGCCCCTTTGGGTTTCCGCTCTGCCCAGGTTTGTACTGATAAGCGCGGGGTGGCGCGCGGTAGCCGACTTCGCAATCGCGCACAAACTCTCGGCCACGTGCAGATTTTGGAGGGCTACGGTGACGGCTCATTTCCTCCTCCGCGGTGGCTTGGAGGTGCGGGCTTCTGCCAACTCATCAAAGGCTTGGCCGGTTGGCTGCAGCGTCGCGTCGCGTTTGGTGAACTGCTGCCAACGTCGGATGGCGGCGTCGACGTAGAGAGGGTCGATCTCAACGCCAAAGCCGAGCCGACCGACCCGTTCGGCAGCAAGTATCGTGGTCCCGGAGCCTATGAAGGGATCAAGCACTATGTCGCCGCGGCGAGAACAATCACGCATCGCATCGGCGACCAGCGCCACCGGCTTCACAGTCGGGTGGGTGGCGAGATCATCCATACGACCGGTCCGGAATGTGTTTACACCGGCATAGGTCCAGACGTTCGAACGATTGCGGCCGTGTTGCCCGAGTTCAAAGTTGTTGATGTGTCGTGCATCGCCGTTCTTGAAGACGAAAATCAATTCGTGCTTCGACCGGTAAAATGAGCCCATGCCGGCGTTGGTCTTGTCCCAGACCACGAGATTTTTGAATTCGCTGTAGACCTCTTCACCTGCCGCCAACAGTTCGCCTAAGTGCCGCCAATCCATGCAAACAAAGTGAATTGAGCCATTGGCCGAAAATCGGCTGGCAAGCGATAGGCAGTCGGAGAGAAACTTTGTGAATTGTGGACGCGACATCTCACCGGATGCCGCTACGAATTCTCGGTGCCGGATTTTGCCGCGCCCCTGAACGGCGGAAATTTGCACGTTATAGGGCGGGTCGGTGAACACCATCGCCGCCCGCTCGCAACCCATAAGTTTGCGAAGATCAACTGCGTCTCTGGCATCACCGCACAGCAAGCGGTGGCCATTGAGCAGCCATAGGTCGCCTGGCCGGCTTACCGGAGTTCTTGCGATCACCGGTAGCTCATCGGCCGGATCCTGCTCAGGATCGACAAGATCACCCATAAGTGCGTCGATCTCGGCCGGTTCGAAGCCGGTCAGGTCAATTGAGAGACCTGCCCCTTCAAGCAAAGGAGCCAATTCTTGAAGCTCGGTCGCGAGTGCTTGCCGATTGTATCCGCTCTTTTCTGCTAGCTTGTTGTCCGCCAAAAGATAGGCGCGACGTGCGGCTTCGCTTAGCCCCGATAATATGATGACCGGCAGGGTCTGTAGCCCTGCTGCCTGTCCTGCCGCGGCTCGAGCATGACCCGCCAGGATGACGAAATTTTCGTCAGCGATGATCGGAGCGACGAAACCGAATTTCTCAATGCCGCGTGCAAGCTGAGCGATCTGTCGCTTTGGATGGGCGCGGGTGTTGGCAGGATTAGGCCGCAGCTTTCCGATTGGGATTTGCTGGATTTCGCTGATCGGCATGTGGCTCCTCATTCAAAAAGGAGCCATCCATATAGAAGGGTCTTATGCCCGCCGCAGCAACAAAAAAACAATCATAATTAAATCAAGGGCTTCGCTTTTTTCGGCTTCTGCCTCTTTGGCCTCGACCTGCAGAGCGCGCATGCCCGACTTGATCCACGCCTTGCGAATCACTTCGCGCGAGAGAGCCTTTGGGAAAGGCTCGTACCAAGGGTAGCAGTCGCCAGCCTTGAAATAGCAAATCCAGTAGGGGGCATAACCGGCCTCGGCCATCTGCCGAAGCATGTTATTGACGTCAGCGTGCATCGCTTCAAGCTTGGGTGCGCGCGCCGCAACATCCATGTATTCGTCCATGGTGCGGTTAAATCGAGACTCGCCGAGACGGACGAAAATCAGATCGAGCGCAAGATTCTCTTTCGAGGTCGGAAACGAACTCATCGCGGTCACCATCTTCTAGCGCAATTAATCGCAATATTTTGTCAAACTTGCGGCATTCGCCTAATGGCAGGTTATGGAACGGCCGCTCGCCGAATTCGCGTAACGGGAGATTATGGAACAACGAGGCGGCCTTATCCCGCCTTGATGTGAGCCGCCCGGATCACCTTGGCCCATTTTTCGGTTTCATCGGCCATGAATTTTCCGAATTCAGCGGGTGTCATTGGCATCGGCACAGCGCCTAGGTCTGCAAGCCGCGCCTTCATGTTGGGATCGGCAAGGCCGGCGTTGATCTCCTTGTTGAGCTTGTCAACGATTTCGTTCGGCGTATTCTTGGGCGCGCCGACACCGTGCCAAAGTCTTGCCTCGTAACCCGGAACGAATTCGCCCACGGTCGGGATGTCGGGCAGCGCCGCCGAGCGCGTCGCGGTCGTGACAGCCAGCGCGCGCAGCTTGCCGACCCTGATGTACTCGACCGAGAGAGGCAGGATGCCGAACATGACCTGCACCTGTCTGCCGAGCAGGTCAATCAGCGCGGGCGCATCGCCACGATACGGCACGTGGACCATGTTGACGCCGGTCATCATCTTGAATAGCTCGCCGGTGACGTGGGGCGTGCCCCCATTGCCGCCCGACGCCATGTTGATTTTGCCCGGATTGGCTTTGGCAAAGGCGATGAACTCGGGAACGGTTTTGGCCGGGAAGGATGGGTTCACCACCATCACGAGCGGCGTGCTCATGACGCCGGCGATCGGCGCGATATCTCGGATGAAATTGAAATTGAGGTTGTCGTAAAATGTTTCGCTGATGGCATTCGCCGGCGTGGTCCACAGGAGTGAATAGCCATCCGAAGCCGCCCTAACAACGGCCTCAGTAGCAATATTGCTGGCGGCGCCCGCCCGGTTCTCGGTAACGAATGGTTGGCCAAGACGGGCTGCAAGCCATTGACCCATGAGGCGCGCGACGATGTCAGCCGAGCTACCGGCAGGAAAGCCGACGATCAAGCGCACCGGCCGCGACGGATAACTTTGCGCCCAAGCGAAGCGCAATACGGCCGGGAGTGCGGCAGCACCCGCTGCCAGATGGAGAAATTGACGGCGGAGAAGTTTCATGGCGTGCCTCCTGGCGACACCAAAACTATCCCAATTGTCATGCCTCTGAAAGGCACGACGATTTCCGCTAATGACACATAGCGCCTTATCAGTGCGCCACGCAAGGTTGGCCGGTAGACCTCTCTTTAATCCTTGTGGCCGTAATCATCTATAGATATTCATCGGCCCAGAGCGTGATGGCAAGTCAATGCTCGCCGATTACCATCCCAAATACTTCCCCCTCCCCTTCCTTTCCTCCCCCTCCATACATAACACCCATTCCCGCGCTTGAGGAACACCCATTCTCTCACAATGCTTGGCCCAAAAAAAGGCCAGCCGAGGTCACGCCGCTAGATTAGGCTGCGCAATTGCATAATCTCTCTAACGCGCTGGTAAATCTCCCCGGTGCGCAATGCGCTCTTGAATGCGCACACGCTATCGGCGTAAGAATCCTGGCGCGAAAAAAAATTCAAAGCGGAGGAAACGCAATGCAACGCAGCACTGATCGGATTCTCACGACCCATGTCGGCAGCTTGCCGCGCCCGGCGGATCTTCACGCGATGAATGTCGCGCGTCGCGGCGGCGAAAAGATCGACGACGCGCTGTACAATGCGCGCGTGCGCAAAGCGGTGACGGACATTGTCCGCAAGCAGGTCGATATCGGCATCGATATTGTCGACGACGGTGAGATGAGTAAGCCGAGTTTCATCACCTATATCAACGAGCGCCTCGGCGGCTTCGAGGTCGACAGCGCCGATCGCAATCAAAGTCCTTGGGCCCGTTCACGCGAAGTGCGGGAGTTTCCGGATTACTACAAGCCGCAATTGGCCAACGTGCACACTCGGCACGCGCATTATCTCTGCACCGGGCCGGTCAGCTATCTCGGCGCGCAGCACCTCAAGACGGATCTCAACAATCTCACGGCTGCATTGTCAGGTATCGTTGTTGCCGACGCCTTCGTGCCATCGACCTCGGTTTCGAGCGTCGAGGACTGGAATCGCAACGTCTACTACAAGTCCGACGAGAATTATCTTTTTGCGCTCGCCGAGGCGATGGGAGAAGAGTATCGCGCCATCGTCGACGCCGGCTTTCTGCTTCAAGTCGACGATCCGCATCTGGTCACTTATTACGTGACGCACCCCGATCTAAGCATCGAACGATGCCGCAAATGGATCGCCGTGCGGGTCGAAGCCATCAACCATGCCTTGCGCGGAATTCCCAAGGATCGTGTGCGTTTCCACACCTGCTACGGCATCAATTTCGGTCCGCGCGTGCACGATATCGAGGTCAAACATATCGTCGATATTCTCGGTCGGCTCAACGCCGGCGCGTTTTCCTTCGAGGCCGCCAATCCCCGGCATGAGCATGAATGGACCTCCTGGCGCGACGCCAAGCTGCCCGACGACGTGATCATGATCCCCGGCATGATCACCCAATCCAACGTCATGGTGGAGCATCCGGAATTGGTCGCCCAACGGCTTGGGCGCTGGATCGACGTCTTCGGTCGCGAGCGTGTCATTGCCGGCACCGATTGCGGCTTTGCGAGCTTCGCCGGAAACGACGAAATCCACGAAACGATCGTCTGGGCAAAATTCAAAGCGCTTGTGGAAGGCGCGCGCATCGCTTCAATGGCGGGAAGGCTCCGCGTTTGACAGGACAACACGCGTAACTATACAGTTTCATAACAATAAATTTGGAGCAGGCCGTCGCCGCGGTGCAAACCGCGACCCGCAACAACCAGTGCTAGCTTCGCGGCTTCGCGGGAAAAGCCGTTTGCAGTAGCACAGGAAGGTCAACCATGAGCGCCAGCAATTCCAACGCGCGTATTCTCACCACCACCGTCGGCTCCTATCCGGTGCCGGACTGGCTGGTGGCTCTGCCGTCCGAGCAAGCGGTCATCGACGCGACGCGGGTTGTTATCGACACGCAGGAGTAGGCCGGTATCGATCTCGTTTGCGACGGCGAGCTCTATCGTTTCGATGTCAATCATCCCGAAACCAATGGGATGATCGAATATTTCGTGCGGCCGATGGCAGGCGTGCGGCGCGAAATTGGTCTGGCTGAATGGCTGACGTTCAGGAAGACGCCGGACCTGAAATTCCGCACGCGACCGCCGGGCGTGGTCGAGAGCGCGATCGGCCCCGGCTCGCTCGACTTGCCGGCCGCCTGTGCACGCGCGAAGAAGCTCGCTACGCGTCCGCTCAAGTTCACGCTCACCGGCCCGCACATGCTGGCAAAGATGCTGCTCGACACCCATTACAAGGACAAGGTCGCGCTGACGATGGCGATCGCGGATGTGCTGGCGGAGCAAGTGAAGCACATCGACGCCGAAGTGATCCAGGTCGACGAAGCCAATCTCCCCGGCAGTCCGGAGGAATGGGAATGGGCGGCGGAGGCGATGAACCGCGTGCTCGACGCCATCCCGACCACGCCGGCCGTGCATTTGTGCTTCGGCAATTACGGCGGCCAGACAATTCAGCAGGGCGGGTGGGGGCAGCTCATCAACTATCTGAATATGCTACATGCCGACCACATCGTCATGGAGAACGCGCACCGCCCGGCCGAGGAGCTTGCCGTGTTCAAGGAGTTGCGGCCGGAAATCGGCTTCGGGCTGGGCGTTGTGGACATCAAACAGACCGTGATCGAATCCGCCGATTCGATCGCCCGCTCCATCGAGCACGCCGACAAGGTGCTCGGCGTCGGCCGGGTGAAATACATTCATCCCGATTGCGGCTTCTGGATGCTCAAGCGCGGCATTGCCGACGGCAAGATTCGCGCGCTGGTGCTCGGCCGCGATCTCTACGAAGGCCGGCACTGAACGGCGCTGATTCCGCTTGCGCGGAAATGGCGTCAGCGGCGTCACGGTTTCAGCTCGTCGCCGCGAAATCGAATATTTAGTGCGGAGCCGGGCCGCTCACGCGTTGCTAAGAGGATTGCGGCGCGGCGGCCAGCGGCGCAAGCCCATCCCAATCGGGATAGGCGCCGGAGGCAAAGCCCGGCGCTGCCAGCGATCCGATGCCCAGGCGCCCGTTCCGAATTTTCAGCCGCACCGCGCCTTGGCTTTGCTCGTAGAGGTCGGGATGGGCGGCGAGGAAGCCGGCCTGCTCGGCTTCCGGCAAACCGGCCATGCCATTGACGTAGTGATGGCCGTTGCGTTCGACGTGCCGTAGGCCGATCAGGTTGACCAGCGCGAGGTCCTGCTGGACCGCGAGCCCCGCCTGGGTCGTAAGATCTTCGCCCGTCATGAAGTAGCGGGTGCTGCCTGTTTGCGCATTCCAAATGCTGCAGCGGGCGGCATTGAGAACGGATTTGTACAGGCCCTTGCAGCATTTGCTCGAGACGCCGGCATAACCCAAGCCGCGCGCGCGCGGGAAGGCGCTAAGATCGTCGTCGGATTCATCGATGATCACCGGCTTGACCCGAGACAGCGGCGACACGTCGCTGTCGAGCGCGCGGGCGCGGTTGATCGGCTGCTCGATGAACAAGATGCTCGCAACCAGCCGCTTGAGCTGCGGCGCGGCCTGCATGCGCCGCCACAATTCGAGCAGCGCTCCGATATCGTCATACTGTTCGTTGCCGTCGAGCGAGACGTAATAAGGCTCTGCGATGCGATCCAGCACCGCGGCGATGTCGATCAGCCGCTGCTCGTCCGCGGCCAGGTTACCGCCGACCTTGAGCTTGAAATAGCTGTGGCCATAGGCGGCGACGACTTCTTCCAGCGATTCCGGCAAGCCATCGTTGACCTGGCCGGGATGACCGCCAATGACATCGACCAGGCCGACCGTGTGCCGCGCGGCGATACTGTCGGCGGGCGTAAGTTGCGCGAGAAAACGCGCCATGTCGAAGCCGGCCAGATCGGGGAGGCGCTTGCCAAGCAGGCCTGCGTCGATGCCGGCGAGGTTGTTTCGCATGCAGTCGTAGAACGAGCAACCGGCGCTTGGCAAAGTGCGTCGAGAATCGCGCGATCGATTTGTGCCGGGCCGAAATTGGCCACCAGCGGATTGAGGCCGCGTTCGGCGCCAGCGGCGATCTGCTCGTCGTAATGGGCGGCGAAATGGCCGAACGCCGAGCGCTGTGCGCCCGCATTCAGGTATGCGTCGGCGGCGAGCCTGAGCGAAAGCCGCAGCTGATCGAAATTTTCGCTGTTCGACAGCGCTAGGTTTTTGTCGAACCATTTCGGGGCAAGGAGTTCGGCGGCGCCCCCCCAATGCGAACCGCCATCGGGAAGCTCGATGCGAACGCGTACAAAACACTGCGGCGCCTCCGTCAGCGTGACCACGCCGAAGCGGAAGGGCATGCGCAAGCGAACGTCTCTTTCGTAGAGACGCACCTCACGAACGACCAGTTGCGGTGTGTTCACCCAGCATCTCCGGCAGTTGCCGCGGCAGCTTTCCGTCAGCCGGCACGCCGACCTCGGCGCGATGCAAGTGTCTGAAATTAAGGCGTATTTTTTCTGTCATACCATTCTTGCCCGTAGGCATCATTCACGCCGCAATTCGGCCGTTCTCCTCGAAACCCCGACACTGCCTGAAAATTTTGCTCGCGCGATCTAACCAGATAGTTAAACTTGACGGCAACCTCCCCCGGCACGGCTCGACCAATAAAAAGTGGAGGCAGGGAACACCCAGAGGATTGTGTCCGAGATGGCTCGGATAATTCGCGTCGACATCAAAAGATACGATTATCCGCTGCTTGGCGAATTCAAATTCTTCAAGACGGGGGCGCGGCCGTCGATTCTCGTGCGGCTAACCGATGAGAACGGCGTCCAAGGGTGGGGACAATCCGTTCCAGTCGAAACCTGGACCTATGAGACGGCCGAGACCGTAGAAACGACTCTGCGTCATTATCTCGCGCCTGCAGTCCTCGGCGCCGATCCGAGCGACCTTGCCGACGTACACGCCAGAATGGAGCGCGCGATCCGCCCGTCGTTTTCGGTTGGCCAGCCTCTGTGCAAGGCCGGCGTCGACCTCGCCTGTTACGATCTCTGGGGCAAACAGACAAGCAAGTCCGTCCGCGATCTTTTGGGCGGCGCGAAGAAAACCCAGTTCACACTAAGCTGGACCATTCAGTCGCCGACGATCCCGGTGCGGAAGAGCAACTGCGGCAGGGTAAGGCGCTCGGCTATAGAAATTTCAATATCAAGATCGGCTATCCGCAGACGCCAGCCTACGATCTGGAACTGGTGCGCGCGGTTATGGCTTTCGCCCCGAATGGTTTTCATTGGGCCGACGCGAACACGAACTACGATCTCGACACCGCGATGGCCATGGCGCCGAAACTCGCGAATTTAGGCCTGAAAGGTCTTAAATCACCTCTGCCTCCCAATCGTATCCGCGCCTATCAAACGCTGAAACGCCAGGGCGCGCTGCCGATCCTGATGGACGAAGGTATCGTATCGCCGGTCGAAGTCGGCGAGTTTATCGCGCTAGATATGTTCGACGGCGTCGCCATGAAGGTAGCCCGCTGCGGCGGATTGTGGAACGCGTCACGGATCGCGCGGCTGCTACAGGAAAACGACTTGCTGCTGTTTGCATCGGGGCTGACCGACCCGGAGCTCTCGATGGCGGCGACCGCGCATTTCTTTGCTTGGGCGGGACTTGATTTCCCGCCGCGGTCAACGGTCCGCAATACCTCGTCGGCCGCGGTACCATGGACCCGTCGTTCCGCGCCCGCGGCGACATCATGCCCGTTCCGACCGGGCCAGGCTTGGGCGTTGAACTTCCCGAGGAGATGCAGACGTCGATGACGACCGTGGCGGAGGCCCGGGACGCTTTACCGGCCTGAAGGCTCTGATACGCTGACCGACAACCACAGTGATGTGGAATTAGGTATGAAACGATGGCTTTGGTGGGTGATTCTGCAAAACCCGATACCGTCGCCGCGCCGCCCGCGGCCGGGCTTGGCGTGCTCAGGAAACTGACGCCGCTCGCCGGAATCTCACATTCTTATTCGCATGGCAG
This sequence comes from uncultured Alphaproteobacteria bacterium, assembly GCA_963778745.1. Lineage (GTDB taxonomy): Bacteria > Pseudomonadota > Alphaproteobacteria > Rhizobiales > Xanthobacteraceae > Pseudolabrys. The sequence goes on from CAVZVP010000018.1 coordinate 265,679, forward strand.
ATCTTTGTCGTCGCCTACGGGGTGCCCGCTTATTTGTTGCGGCGCTGCTGCATTGCCTATGCGTTCGTTGATCAGCTTCCGACTTCTGCTCAGCAATGGCTGGGTGACCGTCTACGAGATGCTGGCGGGATATGCATTGGCGGTCGTCATCGCCATCCCGCTGGCTATCGCAATTACATCCTCCAAACGTTTCAACGAATTCGTGATGCCAACCATGCTATTCTTTCAGATCGTGCCGAAGGTCGCGATCGCGCCTTTGTTCTTGGTGTGGTTCGGCGTCGGAGCGACGCCGAAAATCCTGGTCGCATTCCTGATCTCATTCTTTCCAATCGTGATTGATGCCGCGGTCGGGCTGCGCTCGATGTCGACGGAAATGATCGATCTCGCGCGATCCATGGGCGCCACGCGGATGCAGGTATTCGCGCAGTTTCGGCTGCCGACGATTTTTCCCTATCTGTTCAGCGGCTTGAAAGTGGCGGCAACGCTGGCCATCGCCGGCACCGTTGTCGGCGAATTCGTAGGTGCGGACAAGGGGCTCGCGGGTGTATCTGCTGCTGGTAACCAATTCGAACATGGAGACCGCGTTGATGTTCGCTACTATTGTGGCGCTGACGATTATCGGCCTGGTCTTCTATTACTTGGTGGAGTTCTTGGAAGCGTTTCTGATCCCATGGCACGTCACCCACCGGGTCCGCGAAGGGTCGGGAACGATGTAAGCCAGCCTCGGCAATTATGTTCCAACGATCAAAACGAAGCTTCGTTTCATATGAAGATAATCAAGGGAGGAGATAAAGCGATGAAACACACAGGTATCTTTCTGCCGCTGATGGCCGCCGTTGCAGCCCTATCAGCGTTTGCGACGTCGGCCAACGCCCAGCCACTTGATACGTTTCCGTTTCGTTTGAACTGGACGCTGTACGGCGAATACGGCGCCGTCCAGTGCGGCTACTGCACGCCCGGGATGCTGATGTCCGCCAAGGCGCTGCTCATGGGCAACCCGGTGCCGTCCGAGCAGGACATCCGCATCGCGCTGGCCGGCAACCTGTGCCGCTGCACCGGCTACTCGGCGATCGTCGCCGCCGTGAAGGCGGCCGGCGGTCACGACGCCACGCCGGCGATGGTGCTGCCCGGCGAGGCCGACGAGCTGGCCGCCGAAGTCAGTACCGACCCCGAGACCCTGGCCATCGTGCAGGAGGTCGTCGAGGCCGCCGAAGCCGGGCTGACCGAGGGCGCTCCGTCCGCGCCCGACGCCCTCCCATCGCCCGGCGCGTCCGGCGCGCCGCCCGGCGCTCCGAAGGCGCCGACCGACCCCGAGGGAGGTGAGTGACGTGCCCGTGACGGACGTCGTGACGCCGATGGCCCTCGAGGAGCTCGTCGCCGCGCTCGCCGCGGCAACGCCGCAGACCCGGCTGCTCGCCGGCGGCACCGACCTCGTGCGCTCCATCCGCAGGCCGGGGAACGAGCCGGACATCATCATCGACCTGACGGGACTCGCCGACCTCGCCTACGTGCGCCTCGACGGCGACACGCTGCGTGTCGGCGCGACGACCACGTTCACGGCGCTGCAGTGGGATCCGCTGGTCCGCGAGCATGCGCTGTGCCTCGCTCTCGCCGCCGCGCAGGTGGGCTCCGTCCAGATCAGGAACACCGGCACCATCGGCGGCAACATCGCCAATGCATCGCCCTGCGCCGACGGCGCGACTGCGCTCACGGCGCTTGGCGCCGACGTGACGACGCGTCGACGGCGCCGGGACGAGCCGGACCCGGCCGCTGGGCGAGGTCCTCCTCGGCCCCAGCCAGACGAGCCTCGCCCACGACGAGGCGATCACCGAGTTCTCCTTCCCGGCGCTCGGACCGGAGCACCGCTCGGCGTTCGCCAAGATCGGCTCGCGCACGGCAGTGAGCGTCGCGCGCCTCAGCGCCGCGCTGGTGGTCCGTTTCGACGCGGCGGCCGGGACGCTGGACGACGTGCGCGTGTCGCTCGGCGCGGTGGGCGGAGCCGCCTTCCGCGCCCCGCGCCTCGAGGAGTCGCTGGCCGGACGCCCAGCCGACGAGGCGACGGCGCAGCTGTTCGCCGAGGGGTGCGTGGCGGCCGTGCAGGAGTCCATCCCCGGCCGCTACTCACTGCCGTACAAGCAGCATGCGGCCGTGGGGCTGGCGTACGACGCCTGGAACATGCTCGCGCTGAGCCCGCCCTGCGAGCCCGCCTGGGCCTAGGGGCGTGTACGCCGCGACGGCGGCGTGAGAAGGTCGTGGCGCTTCGGTGCGGTCAGGCGCAGGCGCCGGCTCAGGCGCCGGCGCGTCCGTGACCTGCAGCCGGCGCAGCTCGTCCGGCGGGATGTGGCACCTGTAGGTGTGCCCGTCGCCGGCGTCCATCGCCGGCGGCACCTGCTCCACGCAGATGTCGCCGAGGAACCGGTGGCAGCGCGTGTGGAACCGGCAGCCCGACGGCGGATCGGTGAGGCTCGGCATCGAGCCGCGCAGCGGGATGCGCTCCCGCTGCTTCTCGAAGTCGAGCCGCGGGATGGAGCTGAGCAGCGCCTCCGTGTAGGGGTGGTGCGGCGGGTCGAACACGTCCGCCGCCGCCCCGACCTCGATGAGCTCGGCGAGGTACATGACGCCGATGCGGTCCGAGATGTAGCGCACGACCGCGAGGTCGTGGCTGATGAACACGTAGGACGTCTGCTCGTTGGTCTGCAGCTCCACAAGCAGGTTGAGGATGCTGGCCTGCACCGAGACGTCGAGGGCCGAGGCCGGCTCGTCGCAGACGACCAGGGTCGGGTCGCCGGCGAAGGCGCGGGCGATCGCGATGCGCTGCTTCTGCCCGCCGGAGAGCTCCGTCGGCCGCTGGAAGAGGAATCGCGGCTCGACGCGCACGTCGGCGGACAGCTTGTCGACCTTGGCGCGGACCGAGCCGCTCCTGGCCCCCGCCGAGCTTGCGCACGGCGCGGGTGAGGATGGCACGCGTGCTCCAGGCGGGGTTGAGCGTGGAGTCAGGGTTCTGGAAGACCATCTGGATGGCGCGCAGCGCGTCCTGCGAGCGCTTGCCGGCGGTGGACTTGAGCACGCCGCCCTCGAAGGTGATCGTGCCGGAGTCCGCCGGGATGAGCCCGGTGACGCACTTGGCCAGCGTCGTCTTGCCGCTGCCGGACTCGCCGACCAGGCCGAAGGTCTCGCCCTTTACCAGGCTGAGGGAGACGTCGGCGACCGCGGTGAGCTTCCTGCGACCCGTCCTTGAACGTGCGCACCATGCTGTCGATGTCGAGGACGTCGCCCTCGTGGGCGCCGCGCGCCTCGAGGCTGGTCGGCGAGGACCGGCGTCGTGTGCGGCATCTCCTCGACGATCTCCGAGAAGTAGCAGCGCGCGTGGCGCCGGGCGTCGCCGACGGGAGCCGCGTGGTGCGGCGAATAGGCCGCGGGGTCGGGCGGCATGGCCTCGGCCTCGAGCCCGGCCCTTGACGCCCTCGTCGCCCGGCCAGCGCGTAGAAGTCGGGCTCGCGGCGCTTGCAGACGGGCTGGGCCATCGGGCAGCGCGCCGAGTAGACGCAGCCCTCCAGTGGGTCGCCGAGAGCCGGCAGCGTGCCGGGGATGGTCTGGAGCGCCGCGTCCGTCTTGTTCATGCCGAAGCGCGGGACGCAGCGCAGCAGCCCCATCGTGTACGGGTGGCGCGGGTCGGTGAAGACTTCCTTGGCCGAGCCCTCCTCGACCAGCCGCCCGGCGTAGAGCACGCCGACGCGCTCGCAGAGGCGCACGACCAGGCCGAGGTTGTGGGTGATGAGCAGGATGGCGGCGTTGATGCGCCCGCGCAGCTCCTCGATCAGGTCGAGGATCTCGGCCTCGACGGTGGCGTCGAGGCCGGTGGTGGGCTCGTCGAGGATGAGCAGCTGCGGGTTGACGGCCAGCGCCATCGCGATGACCACGCGCTGCTGCTGGCCGCCGGACAGCTCGAACGGGTAGCGCCGCAGGGTCGCCTTCGGGATCGGGGATGGCGACGCGGCGCAGGCTCTCGCGAGCCTGTCTCGAGCGCCGCCTTCTTGTCCATTCCCTCGTGGTAGTGGAACACCTCGGCGAGCTGGTCGCCGATGCGCATCGCGGGGCTGAGGGCCTGGGTCGGGTCCTGGTAGACCATCGCGACCTTGCCGCCGCGCCACTTGCGCAGGGCCTCTTCGCTGAGCGTGCTCACGTCCTGGCCGTCGACCAGCACCCGTCCGTTGTCGAGCGTGCCGTTGGAGGCGAGGTAGCGCATGGCGGCCATGGCCAGGGTGGTCTTGCCGCAGCCCGACTCGCCCACGAGTCCGTAGGCCTGGCCGCGCTCGATCTTGAGCGTGACGCCCTTGAGCACCGGCAGCCTGCGGCCGCGGCGGTGGAACGTGACCTCGAGGTCCTGGACGTCGAGGGCGGCGGCCGTCGGGTCCGCGGCGCTCCGTGGTTCTCCGTGGTGCTCATTTCGAGAACGTCCTCCCCAGTCCGTCAGTGATGAGGTTGACGGCGACCACGAGGGACGCGAGGGCGGCCGCGGGGAACAGCACGGTCCACGGAGCGATCTGCAGGAAGACCCGCTCCATGGCGATGGTGAGGCCCCAGTCGGGCGAAGGCGGCGCGAGGCCGAAGCCGAGGAACGACAGGGTGGCGGCGGTGAACACCGCGTAGCCCAGGCGGACGGTGCCCTCGACGATGATCGGCTGGGTGATGTTGGGCAGGATCTCGCGCGCCATGACGAACGCCGAGCGCTCGCCGCGCAGCCGCGCCGCCATGACGTACTCGCGCTCGCGCTCGCCGATGACGGCCGCGCGCACGGTGCGGCTGACGACCGGCGTGAACAGCGCGCCGATGGTGACGATGATGATCGCGGTGCCCTTGCCGAACAGCGACAGGATCAGGATCGACGTGATGATGATCGGCAGCGCCAGCAGCACGTCGATCAGGCGCATGATGATCTCGTCGGTGAGGCCGCGCCAGAAGCCGGCGATCAGGCCGATGATGCCGCCCCAGAGCAGGGCGAGCAGCGTGGCGAGAGGCGCGATGATGAGCACCGTGCGCGCGCCGGCCATGGTGCGCGCGAACACGTCGCGCCCGAGGTCGTCGGTGCCGAACCAGTGCGCCGGGCTCGGCGCCTGCGAGCGAGGTCAGGCGTCCTGTGCGTGGGGCTCTGCGTGATGAACGTCGAGAACAGGGCCATGAAGACCCAGAACAGCACGATGATGAGGCCGATCATGAAGGTCGGGCTGCGCAGCAGCGCCGTGATCGAGGTAGCGCCGCTGGCGCTTCTGCTCGGCCGCCGCGGCGGCGTCGGCCTGGAGCTCCTGCTCCTGCGCGGCCCTCGCCGGGCAGCTCCGGCTCGCGGCCTGCCGCGGCGGCGTCGGCGCGGAGCTCGATCATCTCGGGGTCGGCGCCGAGCTGCCATGGCCTCCTCGCGCAGGTCGGGATCCGGGCCGAAGGGGGTCGGGCGGTCGTCCGCACGTCAGCCGCCCATCCGGATCCGCGGGTTGAGCAGCGCCACGACGATGTCGGCGATCAGGTTGGCGACCATGTAGACGACGGCCACCATGAGGACCGACGCCTCGAGCACGGGCACGTCGTGCGTCTGGGCGGAGTCGACCATGAGCTTGCCGATGCCGGGGTAGACGAACAGCGTCTCGACGACGACGAGGCCGCCGATGAGCCAGCCGACCTGGCTGCCGATGACCGTGACCGTGGGGACCATGGCGTTGCGCAGCACGTGGCCGAAGACGACGCGCTGCCGCGGCAGGCCCTTGAGCACGGCGGTGCGGATGTACGGCATGGCCAGCACCTGCACGGTGCCGACGCGGGCCATGCGGGCGATGTAGCCCGAGCTCGAGGAACATGAGCGGGATGGCCGGCAGGATGAGGTAGTAGAGGCGCTCGTAGAAGGGGGCGCCGTCAGGCGGCAGGGCCGTGACCGGCAGCCACTTGAGCCAGACGGCGAAGACGTAGAGCAGGACGACGCCGCTGACGAACTCCGGGATCACGGTCATCGACAGCGTCGAGACGGTGATCGTCCTGTCAAGGACGCTGTCTCGTCGTAACCCCGCGAACACGCCCAGCACGATCGACGTGGGCACGATGATGACCAGCGCGAAGCCGGCGAGGAGGAGCGAGTTGCCGAGCGCCGTACATCACCGTAGGGACGGACGGGGACCTCTGAGACGGGCGACTCGCCCCAGTCGCCGGTGACGAAGTTGCCGGCCCAGCTGACGTAGCGCTCGTACGAGCGGCCGGTCGGCGCCAAGCTCGTGGTTGAGCGCTGCGACCTGTTCTTCGGAGTGGCGTAGGGCCCCAGGATGGAGCGCCCCACGTTGCCGGGCAGCACCTCCGCGAGCGCGAAGATCAGGATCGACGCCAGGATCAGCGTCGGCATCATGAGGAGCAGCCGGCGCCCGATGAGGCGCAGCATCCCGGGACCCTACCTTACGTCAGTCGTCCGTAGCCGTCCGTCTGCCTCAGGCGGTCGTCATGAAGGCGGCGGTGCATGTCGCAGTAGAAGTGCCGGGGCCCTGGATGCCGTACACGTTCTTCTTCTGCGTGCGCAGCTGGGTGATGAAGAACGGCACCATGATCGGCGTGTCGTCCTGCTGGATCTGCGAGAGCTTGGTGCGCGAACTCGGTGCGCTTGGCCTCGTCCGTGGTCGACTTGTACTGGTCGAACGTGGTGGCGAAGTCCTCGTTGTCCCAGTGCGAGGAGCTCCACAGGCGCGTCCGGCATGAGCATGGCCTGCGGCGTAGACGCCCGGCGTCGGCCGGCTGCCCCACTCGACGATGGCCATCGGCGCGTTGAGCCACGGCGTGGTGCCGTAGTGTCGGCGTCGCTGCCGGCGTAGAACGCGTCGTAGCTGATCTGGTTGATGTTGACGGTGATGCCGGCCGGCTTGCACTGCTCCTGGATGAGCTGGGCGAGCTGCGGGTTCTCGAGGTACTTGGCGACGGTCAGCTCGATGTGGTGCCACCGGCGGAGCCGGCGTCGGTGAGCAGCTGCTTGGCCTTGTCGTAGTCCTGGGCGCGCTCGGGCGGCGTGGGGCTGCCCGGGAACACCGTCGGCTCCCAGAAGGTGTCGTAGCCGAGGTTGCTGCGGCCGTCGTAGAGGGCCTTGTTGATGGCCTTGCGGTCGAGGCAGTAGGCGACGGCCTGGCGGAGCTGCTTGGGGGCCGCTCTTCCACGGCTCCTTGGTCTGGTTGAAGGCGACCTCGCGGATGCCGGTGCCCGGGTAGATGTCCACGCGCAGGTTGGGATCGCTGGAACAGCGCCTGCGCGCCCTGGAACACCGTCTGCGGCTGGAAGTCGACGGCGCCGGACTGCAGCTGCAGGTTCTGCGGCCGAGTCGTCCTCGACCATGATGTCCTCGAGGCCGTCGAGGTACGGGAGCTGGCTGGCCGGCGGCGTCCTTGCCCCAGTAGGTGGGGTCTTCTTGAACGTCGGCCTTCTGCTTGGCGTTGTACGATTGAGCATGAACGGGCCGGTGCCGACCGGGTTCTTGACGAAGTCGCCGTTGTAGGTGCGCGGCAGGATGGCCGTGTTGTAGATGCTGGCAGACACAGGTACGGGAAGTCGGCGAACGGCTTGTCGAGCTTGAACTCGACGGTGGTGGTCGTCGACGGCCTTGGTGCCCTTCGGGCGAGAGGATGCCGCTGCAGCTGCGACGAGGGCGCCGGAGCCGCTCTTGGGGTCGACGACGCGCTCGAGGCTGGTGACCACGTCGTCGGCCTCGAACGGGCTGCCGTCGTTGAACGTGACGCCCGGGCGCAGCTTGAAGGTCCAGACGTCGAGCGTCGTCGTTCGGCGACCAGCTCTCGGCGAGCTCGGCTTGAGGAGTTGTCGTTGTTGAGGGCGATGAGGTACTCGAGGAACTGGCTGGATGAGGACGATGCCGCCCTGGTCGTAGATGGTGACCGGGTCCATGTCGGTGATCGGCGGCGGGATGATGCCGCTTGAGCGTGCCGCCCATGACCGGGCTCGGGCGCGCCGGTCGCGCTCGGCGACGCCGTGGTCGTCGGTGTCGCTGCCGCCGCAGGCCGCGAGCAGCTGGCCGGCGGCGGTCATCGAGAAGCCGAAGACCGACGCGCGGACCAGCAGCTGGCGCCTGCGTCATCTTGCCCTTGAGGACCTGGTCGACCAGATGCTGGCCGTATTCCCTCTCGTACTTCGCACTAGCCATATCGCTACTCCCCCCTGACGCATTCTTGTGGAACGACACGGATATCTGGCGATGGCCCCGCTGCGGGGCCGCCCCCGACACATCCGGGTCACCATACACACGCGCGCGGTCGATGGCAAGACGAAATTGACCAGTCAGTTAGTCGCAACCCCCCCTTCCGGCGTTCAGATATTCTCATCGACCGGCACTTGACGGCATTATCTTCGCTGCCCCAGCGAAGTGCGCCGTCAAGTGTGCGTTGACGCCTCCGAACGACACGCTCCGTTGACCGAGCGTGGCTCGCCGTTGGTATGTACCACGCGTGCCTATGCTACGCTTGCCCGCGCCGTCGGGCAATGCCAAGCTGCCCCTCGGACGACGACCTCGAGCTGCCCGTTCAGGGGGTGACGGTGGCGAACACGCGGCGCACGCCGGAGCGGACGAGTCCGCTGTATCTGTGGTTGGCGGCGCTTCTGCGCGACCAGATCGAGGCGGGGCATCTGAGCGCGCACGGCCTGGTGCCGTCGGAGCGCGTGCTGAGCGAGCGGTACGGCGTCAGCCGCATGACCGCTCGCCACGCCCTCGAGACGCTGACGCTCGAGGGCTACCTCTACCGCAACCCCCGGCGCGGCACGTTCGTGGCGGAGCCGCGCCTGCGCTTCAGCGTCGGCAGCTTCACGCGCAACATGACGGAGGCGGACCGGACGCCGGGCACCGAGGTCCTGTCCGCGTCCACAGTCGACCCCGACCCCGTGGTCGCCGCCCTGCTCGGAGTCCCTGCGGGCGGCCGGGTGCACGTGCTGCAGCGGCTGCGCACGGCGATGGGCGAGCCCATCGCCATCGAGAACATCCAGCTCTCGGCGGCGCGGTTTCCCGACCTTCTCGATCACGATCTGGCCGGCTCCCTGTGGGCGATCCTGCGGGAGCGCTACGACGTGCATCCCGAGAAGGCGGACGCGCGCGTGGTCGCCGTGACCCTCGACCGGTTCGAGGCCGAGGCCCTCGGCGTCAAGGCCGGCAGCCCGGCGATCGTCCTCACCCGCACCGTGTACGACGCGGAGGGCGGCGTCGTGGAACTGGCTCGTGACGTCTACCGCGGCGACCGCACGGAGTTCGAGGTGAGCGCTCTGGTGGAGGGCGACCAGCCCTAGGGTCCGCCGCCGGCCGGCGAAGCGCCGCCGGCCGTCAGTCCAGCCGCACGCCCTGACGCCGCAGCTCCGCCTGCACGCGCGCCACGTCCACCTCGCCCGTGGTGCGGCCGTCCCGCAACGAGACCGCGGCGGCCACGCCGGCGGCCTGCCCCGTGACGGCGCAGCACATCTGGTTGCGCGTGGCCGCGTGCGAGATCTGGTCGCCGGCCACGCAGCGGCCGGCGACCAGCAGGTCGTCGACGTCCCGGGGCACGAGGATGCCGTAGGGCACCTGGAAGTACCGGCCTGTGGTGGGCAGCACGAGGACGCCGTACCCGTCCAGGAACTCGGGGAAGATGCCGACCGAATCCTCGAAGCGCGCCTCGCCGCGCACGTCGTCGCCGGTCAGCTCGTAGCGTCCGACGATCTTGCGCGAGTCGCGCGTGCCCAGCGTGGCGCCGAAGTCCCGCAGCCGCGCCTGCTCGAACCCGGGGGTGTAGCGCCGCAGAGCCTCGAGGGCGAGCAGCGCCTGGCGTCTGCCCTCGATCTCGGCCCGCGTCAGGTCGCCGCACGTCGGTGCAGTCGTACCCGGCCATGACCACCAGGTTGAGCGAGGTCGCCTCGCCCGCGTCCGTGATGCGGCCCCAGGTGCCGCCGATGCTGCGGACGTCCGCGGGGATGACTCCGTCTGCCCGCGCCCGGTCGAACGGCTCCTGCAGATAGGGGCTGAAGAGGGCGTCCTCCTTGCCCGTGGTCCGGACGCTCCAGCACTTGCCCCAGTCGCCGTAGGTCGGCGCGCTCGTCGCGACGTGGTCGAGAAAGCGCGCCTTGTCCACGCCGGAGCACGAGAACATGACGCTGACGCCCATCACCGAGCCGCGCGGGTGGGTGTGGCACGGCGCCCCCGCGCGGAACGCCAGGTCGGCGTCGCCGGTGGCGTCGACGACGCGCTCGGCGAGGATCGCCTGGCGGCCGGACTTGCTCTCCGCGACGACGCCCCTCACGCAGCCGTCCTCGACCACCGGCTCGGTGACGAGGCAGTGCAGGAGCGGCTGGACGCCGGCCTCCTGCACGAGCTGGTCGGCGACGACCTTGAAGAGCTCGGAGTCGAGCGCCTGGCTGTCCGACTGGACGTCCGGCGACGTGCCGCCCATCTGCTCGGCGCGGCGCTCGAACTCGGCGCCGATGCCGCCGGCCTCGACGGTGGCCTCGTGCCGATACCAGGCCAGCGTGTCGACGCCGACCTGGGTGATGACGCCGCCGAAGCAGCCGTAGCGGTCGACCAGGGTGGTCGCGGCGCCGGCCCTGGCGGCGGCGAGGGCGGCGGCGAGGCCACCGGGCCCGCCGCCCACCACGAGCACCTCCGTCTCGTGCATGACCGGCGTCGTCCTCGCCGCCTCCGCGATGTGCCTCATGGAGCTCTCCCGTGGCGCGAGGCGCCGTCGTACCGTGGTCCCGGACAGCGCCGGCGCACCCGCGGACGCGCCCGTCGCCGTCTTGACAGAGTATGGCACAGCGGTCATGGTACATACCAGACAGACTGGTACATACCAAGCGAGCGAGGAGCGACGATGAGCGAGCGCCATTCGGGATCGGGGCTGAGCTGCCGATCCCCCTGGGACGCGCGGAGCCGCCAGCTCCAGCGCCTGGGCGACGAGCTCTTCGACGTCCTCGTCATCGGCGGCGGCGTCACCGGTTGCGGCGTGGCGCTCGACGCCGCCAGCCGCGGCCTCTCGGTCGCGCTGATCGAGAAGCGCGACTTCGCCGCCGGCACGTCCAGCCGGTCCAGCAAGCTCATCCACGGCGGCCTGCGCTACCTGGAGCGGTTCGACCTCGGGCTGGTGCGCGAGGCGCTGCACGAGCGGCGCCTGCTCACCGAGCACCTGGCGCCGCACCTCGTCCACCCGACGCCCTTCCTGCTGCCGCTCGAGCACGGCGTCAAGGACCGCGCCTACATGGGCGCCGGCCTGCTGCTCTACGACTCTCTGGCCGGCCTCAGGCCCGCGATGCCACGGCACCGCCACCTCTCGCACGCCGCCTGTCTTCGCGCCGTGCCGTCTCTCAGGGACGACGCGGTCACCGGGGGCATCCGCTACTACGACGCGCAGGTGGACGACGCGCGCTTCGCCGTGACCCTCGCCGGCACGGCCTCCGCGCAGGGCGCCTGCTGCGTCTCCGCCGTCGAGGTCACGGGGTTCCTGCACGACGGCGCCGCCGTCGCCGGCGTCCAGGCACGCGACCTGGAAGGCGACGCCGAGTTCGACGTGCGCGCACGCGTGACCGTCAACGCCACCGGCATCTGGACCACCGAGATGGAGCGCCTCGCCGGCGTCGAGTCACCGCTGCCGGTGCGCCCCTCCAAGGGTGTCCACATCGTCGTCCCCCGCGACCGCATCGACTCGCAGCTCGCACTGATCGCTGCCCACCGAGAAGAGCGTCCTCTTCGTGCTGCCCTGGGGCACGCACTGGATCATCGGGACCACCGACACGCCGTGGGAGTTCGGACTGGACCACCCGGCCGCCAGCCGCGCGGACGTCGACTACCTGCTCGCGCACACCAATGCGATCCTGCGCGAGCCGCTGACCACCGAGGACATCACGGCCGTGTACGTTGGGTTGCGGCCGCTCGTGGCCGAGGGCTCGACCGACACGGCCGCCATCTCGCGCGAGCACGTGGTGCGGCGCAGCGCGCCGGGGTTCGTCAGCATCGCCGGCGGCAAGTACACGACGTACCGCATCATGGCGCGCGACGCCGTGGACGTGGCCGCGCGCGAGCTGCCCTTCACGGTGCCGCCGAGCCACACGGAGGACGTGCCCCTGCTCGGCGCCGTCGGCTCGTCGGAGGCCGGTCACCGGGCCGGCCTCCATCCCGGCGCCGCCGGCCTCTCTCCCGCGCAACTCGACCACCTCGCGCGCCGGTACGGCACGCTGGCGCTGCGGGTCCTGGACCTCGTCGTCGAGGACCCGTCGCTGGGAGCGCCGCTGGACGGCGCGGACACGTACCTCGCCGCCGAGGTCCGGTTCGCGGTGCTCAACGAGGCGGCGCTGCACGTGGACGACGTCCTCACGCGCCGCACGCACATCGCCTTCGAGACGCAGGATCGCGGCCGCCGCGCCGTCGACGACGTCGCGCGGCTGATGGCGCCGGTGCTGGAGTGGGACGAGGCCACGGTGAGCCACGAGGTCGAGCACTACCGCTCGCGGCTCGACGCCGAGAGCGCCGCGCAGAGGACGCTGACCGACGCGGCCGCGGACGCGGCGCGCGCGCCCGTGCGCGACGTGCGCCTGGAGCACGAGCGCGCCGCGGAGTCGCCGAAGAGCTAGGCGCCCGGCGGCACGAGCGCGTAGCTGCCCACGTGCCGCTTCTCCAGGAACTCCGTCTGCGCCTGGGCGATGCGCTCGAGCGCGAAGGTGGCCGCGACCGGCGGCCGCAGCTCGTCTCGCTCGATCCTCTCCACCAGCGCGGGGAACACCGCCGCGTCCCACGCCGTGCAGCCCAGCAGCGTCAGGTCGCGCAGGTAGAACCGTGCGCTTGTCGAAGCCGACCTTCGCACCGGCGATCGCGCCGGACGAGACGTAGACGCCGCCGCGGCGCAGGACGGCCAGCAGACCGTCGAGACCCGGACCCGAGACGTTGTCGACGACCACGTCGACGGACTGCTCGCCCAGGACCGCGGCCACGTCGTCGCCGCGGTCCAGTACGCGCGCGGCGCCGAGCCCGAGCACCCGCGCCGCCTTGTCGCCCGTCGTCACCGCCGTGACCTCGGCGCCGCGCAGCCGCGCGAGCTGGACGGCGGCCGTGCCCACGCCGCCGGAAGCGCCGGTGACGAGGACGTGCCGGCCCGGCCGTACGCCGGCGCGCGCCAGCATGTTCTCCGCCGTGCCGAACGAGCAGGGGACGACGCCGAGCTCGGCGTCGCTGAGGCCGCTGCGCACCGGGAACACCTCGGACGCCGGCGCGAGCACGTACTGGGCGAAGGCGCCGTCGGCGTCGGAGCCCAGCCAGACCGTGTCCGGCGCGGAGAACCCCTGAGGGCGCATGCACGGGCGCACGAGGACGCGGCGGCCCACCAGCGCCTGATCGCCGCCGGGTCCGGCCTCGGCGACGACGCCGCAGCAGTCGGTGCCCTGGATGAAGGGGAAGGGGGACGGAGCGCTCCAGCCGCCGTCCTCGTACCAGCCGGCGCGGGTGTTCACGTCGGTGGCGTTGACGCCGGCGGCCAGGACCCGGACAAGGACCTCGCCCTCCTGCGGCCGGGGCCGCCGGACCTCCCGGTAGTCGAGCTTGTCCAGTCCGCCGTTCCCGGTGGTGACGACGGCGAGCATGGCCTCGTCTCCGGGTCGCAGCTCGAACCTGCCGGGGTCCTGCCTCACCCGGCGGCGGATGACCTCGTCCGCGGACGTCATGGCGCCCCTCTCGCGTCGCGCGCTGGGCCGGCTCCGGGCCGGAGGCCGCTAGAGCCGGACGTCCAGCGACAGCCTCGCCAGCGTCTCCTCGGTGGGCACGCCGTCGGCGTCCCACCCTCGCACGCGATAGTACTCGTCCAGAGCCGCGCGGAACTCCTCCGCGCCCACCGTCTTACCGGCCGCGGCCCCGTCGGGATGCGGCACGTCGAGGATCGCCGGCAGGCGATCGTGCTCGCGGCCGAACCCCTCGCGCAGGTTGAGCAGGCGGCCGAGGTTCCAGATCCGGGCGCCCGTCGTCATGAGCTCGTCGTGCGAGGTCTCGCGGCCCCACAGGTGGCGGAAGTGGACGGCGAGGAAGTCGGTGTCCATGTACATGTTGGCGCACCAGACGCCGGTCCACGCGAGCGCGCTGAAGTCCTGCTGCTCCGCCACCAGCGCCGGCTTGCCCTCCAGCGAGTCGGCCGGCGCCGATCCGCCGAGGATGTCGTCGCCGGCGCTGAAGGCGCGCATGTGGCAGGCGCCGCGGTCGGAGGTGGCGTAGCCGAGGCCCATGCCGAAGGTGCCGCGCGGGTCGTAGGACGGCAGCTCGAGCCCCTTGATGTGCGGCGCGAGCTCCGGCCGGCCTTTGAGCGCGGCGAGGTCGCGGGCGCCGAGCGCCAGCTCGGCGCCCCAGCCCTCTCGCCGCGCGATCAGGCCGGGCGCCGCCAGGTAGCCCTCGGCGTCGCCGAAGGCGAGGCCGTAGTCGGCGGCGCCACGCTCGCAGAGGTCCATGGCCAGCGCCACGACGGCGCCCGTGGACATCGTGTCCAGCCCGAGCTCGTCGCAGGCGCCGTTGAAGGCGGCGATGGTGGCCAGGTCGCCGACGCCGCAGTTGGCGCCGCAGAGGCCGAGGGTCTCGAACTCGGGCCCTTCGCAGACGTGGTCGCCGAACCGGTGGACCTGGCGGCAGGCGAGCGGGCACTGCGTGCAGGCGCGGATCTTGGTGCGGGTCTCGAGGAGTCTCGCGGAGTCGATGCGGTCCGCGCCCTCGAACTGGCCGGAGCGCCAGTTGCGCGTCGGCAGCGCTCCGGCGGCGTTGACGAGGTCGACGAGGTACGGCGTGCCCTCCTCGTAGGTCCAGGCGTTGTCGGCGGTGAGGATGCGGTCGTCCTGCAGCTCGAGCAGGTCGCGCGCGAACGCGGTCGCGTCGCCGACGGTGACCGCGCCGGTGCCGCGCACGACCACGGCCTTGAGGTTCTTGCTGCCCATCACGGCGCCGGCGCCTCCGCGCCCGGCCTTGTGGTACTGGTCGGTGGAGAGGCAGGCGAAGGGGACGAGCTGCTCGCCGGCAGGGCCCGTGGAGAGGACCTTGTGCCACGGGCCCATCTCCTCGCGCACCTTCTGCTCGAGGGCCGCCGTCTCGAGGCCCCAGAAGCGGCCCTCGGCCGGCAGGAAGTCCACCCGGTCGTCCTCGATCAGCACGAGCACCGGGTGCGGCGCCCTGCCGGTCACGACCACCACGTCGTAGCCCGCGAACTTGAGCTCCGGGGCGAACGAGCCGCCGACGTAGGAGTCCAGCAGCGTTCCGGTCGCCGGGCTCTTGCAGCCCACGGCGAGGCGCGAGCAGGTCGCCGCGGCGGTGCCGGCGAACGGGCCGCTGGCGAGGATGAGCGGGTTCTCGGGAGCGAGCGCGTCGGTGCCCGGCGCCAGCTCGGCGAACAGGTACCGGAGCAGGAGGCCCTTGCCGCCGACGTACAGCCGGGCCCAGTCTTCGTCGAGCGGCTCGACCGTCGCCGTCAGGGCGCTGAGGTCGAGCCGCAGCACGCGTCCGGTGTAGAAGTCCACGCGTCTCCTCACTGTGGGCGGCGCCCCCGGACCATGGTCTTCCAGGGGGGCCGGTGCTACAATGTCGCCCGTTAATCATCCGGTCAATTAGTGGCTCCATTGCACAGTGGCCGGGAGGGGATGTCAAACCGGTTCTTGGACGGCGAGCCGGGGGAGGTGAGCGTCGCGATGGCACCCGGAGGTTGGAGTACCGATGGGGACGGACTCACATCGGCTGACCGACCACCTGCATTTCGCCTTCGAAGACCCGCTCTCGTCGCTGCCCGCAGACGGCGCAGAACCTGCTCGTCGCGGCCAAGGAGATCGTCGCCGAAGAGGGGTTCGAGGCGCTCACGCTCAAGACCGTCAGCGAACGCGCCGGCGAGAACAAGGCGATGGTCTCCTACTACTTCGACAACAAGGCCGGACTCATCGCCGCCGTGCTCGACTCCGTGATCCACGACGAGTACCTCGACTCGCTGCACCGGATGAAGGACGTCGCTCCGGGCGAGCGCATCCCGCGCCTGGTCGAGGAGATGCGGCGCATGGCGGCGTCGGTCGAGGACTTCCAGGTCTTCTACGAGCTGCTGCCGCACGTGATGCGCGACGAGGTGCTGCGGCGCCGGATGGCCATGCTGCTCCGCTGGTACTGGAAGACGAAGCTCGAGTGGCTCGGCGTGGAGGACGGCGCTGCGGGTCTGGCCGACCCCGACCTGCTGGGCCTGGCCCAGCTCCTCAGCGCCATCATCGACGGGCTCGCCATCCAGGTCGCGGTGGACCCCGACGTCGACCTCGCCAACCCCTACCGGGTGCTCGCGCGGATGCTCGAGCGTCTCGAGATCGGGACTCAGCCCAGGCAGTAGGCGTCGAGCTGCCGCCGCACCACCGGGTCGAGGTCGTCCGGCGGCACGTAGGACTCCAGCAGTTCGGCGACGCGCGCGGCGGCTGCGGCGGCGAGATCGTCGCCGCCCTGTGACCGCCAGGTCTCGTAGGGCGCGCGGTTCATGATCGTCCGGCGGATGCCGTCGCGCGCGTGCCTGCGCGTGTGTGCGCTGGCCGAGCACCGTGCCTCCCGGCCCCGCCGCCTTCACGACGTCGAGGGCGAGGGTCTCGTCGTCGACCTCGATCGGCCGCCGCGCGACGCGGATGCCGCTGATGACCTCGTCGTCGATCACGAACTTCTCGGGCGAGAAGCAGTTGAACGACGAGAGGATGCCGGCGGCGTGCAGCACGTACTGCGCGCCGGTGCGCAGTACGGTGTCCATGGCCAGCGCCGACTCGATGCCCGCCTGGGCGTCGGGCAGGTGCGCGTCGGTGACGGAGCCTCCGGCGCGCACCGGTACGCCCAGCCAGTGGCCGAGCCGTACGGTGGCCTCCATGAGCGACCAGTAGGCCGGCGCGCCGATCATGAGCGCGCCGCTCTGCATGGACGAGAGCGACGACGTGCCGCCGTACAGGAACGGCGTGCCCTCGTTGGCGAGCTGCGTGAGCACGAGGCCGACGAGCAGCTCGGCGTGCTGCACGGCCAGGAGGCCGGCCAGCGTGATCGGCGCCGTGGTCCCGCCCATGGCGCACACGGCCACCAGTACGGGCTGGCCGAGGCGCGCCAGGCGCAGGAGCACCTGCGCGCCCTCGGCCGAGAACTGCAGCGGCGACGTGGTGTTGACCACCGACCACAGGCGCGACCGCGCGTGCCAGTCGGCGCCGTGCAGGATCTCGAGCACGTCGGTGGCCACCTGGAGCTCGGACAGGGACGTGACCGTGTAGCGGCAGTTCTTGTCGCTCGAGGTGGCGTGCAGATGGGCGACCACCTTGGGCCGCCGCTCCTCAGGCACGTCGCCAGGCTCGACGCTGTAGCCGAGCACGTCGATGTTGGGCGAGAGGTGCGCGAGCCGCACCGCCGCCGTGAGGTCCTCCAGCGTCCCGGTGCGGTACCGGCCGCCGCTGAGCACGAAGGGCGGGCCGGAGGCGCTGGCCAGCACGGCGGGCTCGCCGAGCCCGACGTGCAGGTCGAGCTCCGGCCGCCGGCCCGCGACGGTGTAGCGCGCGGGGGCGGTGGAGCGCGCCCGCTCGACGAGTGCTTCGCCGAAGCGGGCGCGCTCCCCGTCCACCCGCGCGCCGTTCGCCTGGAGCAGGGCGAGCGCCTCGGGGTCGAGGACGGCGCAGCCGACCTCCTCGAGCAGCGTGAGGGCTGCCTCGTGGATCTTGCGGCAGCCTCGTTCGTCGAGGACGGCCCGGGCGGCTCCGTTCACGCCGGCTCCTTCGCGTGCGTTCTGCTACTTGCCGGCGGCGACGAACCCGTCGACCAGTCCGTCCACCGTCTGCTTCATCTCGGCGCTGAGCGGCTCGGGCGTGTGGTTCGTCATGATGTCGACGAGCCGGTCGTGCGCCTTCTGGGTGGCGTCGAGCGAGCCGCCGGCCTCCCAGTTCTTCTGCGTGTCGCGGTTGAGGATCGTGGGCTTCCACTGCTGGCCGCGCACGAACTTCTTGGTGTGGCGGGCCCGGAGGAAGTCGCCGCCGTGGCCGGCGGCGGCGATGACGTCCAGGCCGAGCGTCTCGTCGTTGACCTCGATGCCCTCGAGCGCGCGGCGGTTCATCGAGATGACCTCGTCGGTGAGCACGACGAGCTCGCCGGCGCCGGTGAGGCCGAAGTCGAGGTAGCCGATGTCGTGGTTGAGGTTGGAGCCGGCCTGCATGGAGAGCAGCGTGAGCTCGGTGATGTCGATACCGGCGTTGGCGTCCACGCACTGCGAGTCGCTGGTGCCCGCGTAGCCCCAGTTGGGGATGTCCATCCACTTGGCCATCTCGGTGATGCCGAGGATGGTCGTGTAGTACTCGGCCGAGTTGTAGAGGGCCTGGACGGTGTTCATGTCGAGCTTGACCGGGCCCATGCCGGTGAGCAGCGGAGCGCCGGGCACGCGCAGCTGGTGGATGACGGCGCCGAAGAGAGACTCGGCCACGGCCTGGACGATGTGGCCGGCCTGGGTGATCGGCGCCGTGGCTCCGGCGATCGGCGCGGGCGAGTAGATGAGCGGGATGCCCTTGTCGGCGCAGAAGGAGCATCTTGTCGAGCACCTCGGGGGCGTGCTGCAGCGGGCTGACGGGCTCGCCGTACTGGATGAAGTACGGCTTCTCGCGGAGCTGCTCCTCGCCGCCGCGGAAGGCGCAGGCGATCTTCCACATGACCTCGAGGTCGTCGAGGCCCGCGGCGGTCATGACCATGGGCTTGGTCGTGTTGCTGACCATGGCGCGGAAGCACTCGAGGTAGGACGCGTACGCCTCGATGTCGTGCGGGTGCGCCGCCGACATGATGAAGTCGATGTTGGGGAGGCCGTCGCACAGATGCGCCATGCGCGCCGTGTCGGCGAGCACGCTCAGACGGCGCTCGCCGGTCTCGAAGTCGTAGATGCTCATCAGGTCCGAGCCGGTCCCGAAGTACGAGTTGGTGCCGCCGAGCTGCATCGCGAGCTCGCCGGCGCGGTCGTACACGTGGATCATCTCGGGGATGGTGTCGCGGGCGGCGGCGACGGCGTCGCGCGGGATCTTGACGACGTCGCTTGCCTCGACGGTCGCGCCGGCGCCGTTGACCAGCATCTCGCGCGCCTCGGCGTGCGGCACGGTCATGCCCGATCTCGGCGATGATCGTCAGGGCGGCGTCGTAGATCTTCTGGCACTTCTCGTCGGAGAGCACCTGGAGGCGGCTCTCGATACCGACGACGGGCAGGTCTTTCATCCTGGTGTCTCCTTGGGGGGTCTAGGACTCTGCGGGCTCTGTGGATTCGATGAAGGCCTTGAACGCGCCGAGGCCCTCCTCGATCTGTGCGGTGGTCACGCCTGAATACGCCAGACGGAGATGGTACCCGGTCTCGCCCGGCACTGCCTTCCCGAAGTGCAGGCGGGTGCAGAACGAGACGCCGGTCTTGTCCAGCAGCAGGCGCCGGAAGTCCTCGTGACCGGCGCAGCCGGTCAGGCGGACGGCGCCGGTGACGTCCGGATACAGGTAGAACGTCGATCCCGGCGTGTGACAGCGCACGCCCGGGCGTCTCGTTCAGGATGCGGAGCGCCGCGTCGCGGCGTCCCTGGAGCCGGGCCATCATCTCGCGGGGCCCGGCCTGGTCGCCGGTCAGCGCCGCGAGGGCGCCGTACTGGGCGAAGTGGTTGGGGCACGACTCCATGTTCACGTTCATCCGCGTGATGATGTCGATGACCGGCTTCGGCCCGACGGCGGCGCCCAGGCGCCAGCCCGTCATCGCATACTTCTTGCTGAACGTGTAGAGGATGACGGTGCGCTCCTGCATGCCGGGGCGCGAGACGATCGACTCGCTGGCGCCCGCGAAGCGCACGTCGAAGTACGCCTCGTCGCTGAGTACGAGCAGGTCGTGCTTGAGCGCGATCTCGGCGATGCGGTCGAGCTCCTCGGCGGTGCACTCCGCCGCCGTCGGGTTGTGCAGGTCGTTGAGGATGAGCAGGCGCGTGCGCGGGGTGATGCGCCGCTCCATGGCGTCGATGTCGATGGTGTAGCGGTCGCCGTCATCCACGTAGCCGTAGGGCACGGCGACCCCGCCGACGAACTCGATGAACGAGGCGTAGATGGGGAAGCCGGGGTTCGGGTAGAGCACCTCATCGCCCATGTTCATGGCCGCCATGAGCCACTTGCCGATGACCGGCTTGCCGCCCGGCTGCACCGACACGTCGTCGGCGGTGTACGTGACGCCGCGGGCGGCGCCGACGTCGGCCGCCAGCGCCTCGCGCAGCGGCGCGACGCCGGCGTTGGCGCAGTACGTGGTCTTGCCGTCGCGGACGGCGCGCAGCATCGCCTCGACGACGGGCTCGGCGGTCGGGATGTTGAGGTCGCCCAGGTGGAACGGGTAGATCGTCCGCCCCTGGGCGGTGAGCGCGGCCGCCTCGGCGGAGACGGCGAACACCGTCTCGGTGCCGAGCCGCGCCACCCGGTCCGCCGGCACGAAGCCGGGACCGGGTGCGATGAGGTCTTCAGCGAGCGAGTGCATCACACGTCCTTCCGGGGCCGAGCTCTCAGCCCCTGGCCCAGGCGGTGAACTTGTCCTGCTCGCCCTCGAGCATGCGGTAGCAGTGCTGCTCCTCGGGGAAGGCGCCGCCGCGCACGTCGTCCACGTACTCGGTGAGCGCGGCCGTCGCGACGCCGGCGAGGTCGGCGTACTTCTTGACGAACTTGGGCGTGAACGCCTGGAACGTGCCGAGCACGTCGCTGACGATGAGCAGCTGGCCGTCGACGTCCTCGCCGGCGCCGATGCCGAGCACCGGGATCGGGAGCTCGGCGCGGATGTAGCCGGCGACCTCGGGCGGCACGGCCTCGACGAGGAGGAGCTGGACGCCCGCCTCGTAGAGGGCACGGGCGTCCTCGACCACCAGCTTGGCGGACTCGAGGGTGCGGCCCTGCGCCTTGTGGCCGCCGAGCTGGCCGGAGCTCTGCGGCGTGAGGCCGATGTGGCCGCAGACGGCGACGCCGGCGTCCAGGATCGCCTTGACGCGGCTCACGGTGCGCACGCCGCCCTCGAGCTTGATGGCGTCGACGTTCGCCTCCTTGAGGAAGCGGATGGCGTTGCGCACGGCGTCTTCGTCGCTGGCCTGGTAGCTGCCCAGCGGCATGTCGCCGACGATGAACGTGTTGGGGGCGCCGCGGCGCACGGCCTCGCTGTGCACGATGCACTGGTCCATGGTGACCGGCACCGTGCCGGGGTAGCCGTACACGCACATGCCGAGCGAGTCGCCGACGAGGATCATGTCGATCCCGGCCGCCTCCTCGAACGTGGCGGTCGGATAGTCGTAGGCGGTGAGCCAGGCGATCTTCTCGCCGGCGCGCTTCATCTCGTGCAGGTCGAAGAGACCTTTCTTGGCGGGCATGGGGTGGACCTCCCTGTGGGGACTGATTGCGCCGCGGCTCGTGCCGCGGGACTACTCTTCGGCGACGACGGGCCAGCCTTCGTCTTCGACGGATTCCGCCAGGACAAGCATGGTCTCGAGGTTCATGACGCCGGGGATGCGGGCGATGTCCACGCGGATGAGCTGACCGAGGTGGTCGAGGTCGCGCAGCGCGAGCTCCACGACCATGTCGAACTGCCCGGTCACGTGGTAGCAGGCGCGGACCCCGGGGACCGCCTTGATGCCCTTCTCGAACTCGCGGATGGACTCCTCGCTGTGCTCGCGCAGGCGGGCGACCACGAGTGCGCGGACGGTGATGCCCAGCGCGGCGGGGTCGATGATGGCGCGGTAGCCGCGGATGGCGCCCGAGCGCTCCAGGCGACGGACACGTCCGAGCATGGCGGATGGCGACAGACCGAGCTTGCGCGCGAGCGCGAGGTTGGACATGCGTCCGTCCTCCTGCAGAGCCAGCAGGACTTCACGGTCTAGTGCATCCACGCCTTCCCCCTCCGGGAGCCGTTGAGCGGTCCCCCGGAGTATTCAGTCTGATGTTCGCTCAGTCAAGCGCAGAAGCGAACAATCTTCCGTCAGAAGGCCGAGAAACCGCGCGGATTATCCGCGCGCTACCGCGCGCCGCGCTCGCGGGCGACGAGGTCGGCGAGCGCCTCGACGACGGCTACGGCGTCGTCGATGACGGAGGCGTCGGCCTCGCCGACGACGGCGGCGCGCTCGTCGGTGTCGACCGCGGCGATGAAGCCGGCGCGCTCGACGCCCCACAGGAACGCCGGCGCGCCCGAGGCCCCGGCGACGACGCAGACGGCGGGGGCCGTGCGCGTGCCGGAGACGCCGATCTGGCGGTCCGGCGCCGCCCAGGCGTTCATGACCACCGGGCGCGTGACGCCGAAGGTCGCGCCCATGCGCGCGGCGGCGGCCGCGAGGCGCTCGAGGCCGCCGCGGCTGCCGGCGCCGCGGCCGGCGACGACGAGGAACTTCGCCGCCTCGAGGTCGTCGGTGGCCGGCGGTTCGAGCACCTCGACGTCCTTCATTGGCGGCGGCGTCGAAGAGCCGTCGGCCGCCAGCTCGACCTCCGCGCGCACGACGTGGTCGGCGGGCGGCTCGACGCGGGCGTCGTACCAGTCCGCGTCGAGCGTGACGCACCAGGGCGGCCAGCGCAGCTGGATCCGGCCGGTGAGATGGTTGGAGTAGACGGCGCGTCGGCAGAGCAGACCGGCTGCAACGACCGCGGCGCTCTGGACGTCGGGCAGCACGCCACCGCCGGCGCGGGCGGCGAGGCGCGCCGCCAGCTCGACGCCGAGCGGGCCGCCCGGGAAGGCGAAGAGCTCGGCGCCGCCGCCCGCCTCGAAGGCGGTGAGGGCGGCGGCCATGAGGTCCGGCCGGAACGCGGGCGTGCGGATCAGACGGACGTCGCCCGTCGGCGCGAGCGCCACCAGCCGGTCCCGGTCGGCGTCCTCGGCGTAGAACGCCAGCGTCACCGCGTCTGCCGCGACCACGGCCGTGTCTCCGGCGAGCCGCAGCCCGTCGCGCAGAAAGCCGCCGAGCGCCCGCGCGCGCCGCTCGGCGCCCGGAATGGTGCCGTCCAGCACGGCCACCACGCGAGAAGTCGTGCCTATGCTCACAGGCGCTCCAGCCGCGCGCGCAGGTGCTCCTCGTACAGCGCACGCGCCTTGTCCGCCGCCGTCGCGCCGGCGACCATGACGCCGGCGCGACGGCGGTCAATCGTCTCGAGTCCCGCGAGCGCGGCCGGCTCGCCGGAGAGTGCGCCGGTGACGTCCACGCCGAGGTCCCGGGGCGAAAGCACGGCGACCGGCTGGTCGCGCACTGCGAGCCGGTCCGAGAGCGTCGGCGCCCGCAGCATGGAGACCACGGCGTTGCCGACGGCGAGCACGCACGGCGGGGTGACCGTCGCGCGGACGGGGCCGGCGTCGGCCGCGAACGTCACGCGGAGGCGGCCGCTGCGGGCGGGCTCGACCTCCGTGACCCGCGTGAGGCACGGCCGACCGAGCGCCTCCGCCGCGAGGAACGGGACCACGCCGCTGTCCCCCGGGCCGCTGCGGCTGCCAAGCAGCAGGACGTCGCCGCCCAGCCGCTCCGCGCAGGCGGCGACCAGCGCTGCCGTCGCGGCAGGGGCGAAGTCGAGGTCCGCGCCGGGCTCCACGCGCGCGCCCTCGTAGCCGAGCGCCCGCAGCGTGCTGAGGTAGGGGTCCGCCTCGCGGCCGGCGACGGAGAACGCCGCGAGGCTCGTCTCGAGCCCGGCCGCCGCGCGCACGTCGCGCAGGCGCAGCGCGAGTTCCAGCGCGGCCTCGTCGAAGACGTTGACGACGCGGCGGACGTACCGGACCGCCTCGGTGCGCGCCTCGGGCCCGCCGCCGCCGCCCGCGCCCAGTCGGCCGGCCGCAGCGCCTCGTAGTCCGGCGTGACCTTGAAACCGACGACGATCCGCAACTGGTCCACGCGGAGCTCGCCCTCCCGTCGCTCAGAGCGGGATGATCGTCCCCTTGTTCATGATGCCGTTGGGGTCGAACGACCGCTTGAGCGTGTCGAGGATGTAGTACGACGAACCATACTCGTCCCTGACCCACGGCGCGCGTGCCTTGCCCATGCCGTGGTGGTGGACGATCGACCCGCCGCGCTTGAGCGTCTCCTCGCAGATGATGCCGATGATCGGCAGGTAGTACTTCTCGGTCTCCTCCTCGGGGCCGACGCCGACCACGTTGAAGAAGTAGTTGAAGTACATGTTGGTGCCGTTGATGTAGCTGTGCGAGGAGTGGCCGCCCATCATCGTGATGTCGGGGATCTCCTCGATGATGCGCGCCTTCGCCGCCTGGTAGATGTCGTTGATCGAGCTCCAGTCGGCGGAGATCTCGGTGGTGCGGTTCACGTTGCGCGTCTGGCGGATGCGCTCGTCCTCGGCGGTGATCTTGCTCGCGTCCCAGCAGAGGTCGTTGAACCAGGTCTCGATGTACTCGCTGGGGACCTGGGTGCACTCGGGGTGCTTGTCGACGATGGCCTGGATGCCGTCGGCCGTCGCCTTGGCGATGCCCGCCGCGCCCTCGGCCATGAACAGCAGCACGCAGTCGTCCTCGGCGGCGAAGTGCGAGAAGTGGATGCCGGCGTCGCCCGGGTCGTAGACCCGCGCCACCGACGGCTTGTAGCCGTTGACCATGACGTCGCGGAGCACGGCGAACCCGGTCGCCATGTCCTTGAGCGTCCAGCCGAGGAACCTGTTGTTCTCGGGGAAGTACGGGAACAGCTTGACGGTCACTTCGCTGATGAAGCAGAGCGCGCCTTCGTTGCCGATCACGATGTGACGGATGTCGGGGCCGGCGGCGCGGCGCGGCACGTTCTTGATGCGCGCGACCTCGCCGCCAGGGAAGACGGCCTCGAGGCCGACGACCATGTCCTCGATGCCGCCGTACAGCGTCGAGAACTGGCCGATGCTGCGCGTGGCCACGAGCCCGCCCATGTGGGCCACCGGCTTGGACTGCGGCGAGTGGCCGGTGGTCAGGCCGTGCTCGCGCACCCGGTCCTCGAGCGCCTGCAGGGGCACGCCGCACTGGCAGGTGGCCTGCATGTTGTACGGGTCGATGCTGACGATCTGGTTCATCATCGACCCGTCGACGATCACGGAGTCGGGCACGACGCTCTCGAGCCCGCCCTCGGTCGCGGTGCCTCCCGTGCGCGGGATGACGTTGACGCCGTTCGTCGTTGGCGAACGCCAGGATCTCGGCGACCTGGGCCGTGTCGGCCGGCAGCACTACGGCGGCCGGCACCGGCATCGTGTGCACGTCGAAGATGTTCTGCAGCTTGCGGAAGTTGTCCACGCTGCTCTCGACGAGGACCCTCTCGTCGGTGACGACGGCCTCCGGCCCCACGATGCGCTGCAGGCCCTCGACGATGGCTTCTCTACTCAGTGACATGTCGCGTTCCTTTGGGTCTCGGGGGGGTCTCGCCGTCAGTGGAAGATCGAGAACGACTGCTCGAGGATCGGGTCGGTGGCGTCGTGGATGGCGCGGTAGACCTTCTCGTTCGTGCGCCGGTAGACGTCGTGGTTGTCCAGGTTCGGGGCGAAGGACTCGCGGCCCTGCTTCATGGCGCCGGCGGCGGTCGCGAAGTCGGGATACACGCCGGTGGCCACCGCCGCGCAGATGGCGGCGCCGAGGCTGGCGCCGCTGCTGCCCACGTTGCGCGAGGCGGGTACGCCGAACACGTCGGCGAAGATGTTCATGAAGAGGGGGCTGTTGGAGCCGCCGCCGGAGACGACGATCTCGCCCAGGTCGATGCCGAGCTCGGCGCACATGGCGTCGACGTTCTGCTTCATCGTCAGCGCGATGGCCTCGAGGATCGACCGGTAGACGTGCGCCCGGGTGTGGCGCGCGTCGAAGCCGATGATCTCGCCCTTGCGGAAGGGCTTGTCCGTGGGGGCGAGCCAGTCCAGGACGGTCATGAGGCCGCAGCTCCCGGCGGGGACCAGCTCGGCCTCGCGCTCGAGGTACTCCTCGCGCGAGGTGTCCTGGCTCGCCGCCGCCGCGGCGAACTCCGGGCCCAGCAGGTCGAGGAACCAGCTGAGCGTCCACATGCCCCGGCGCACGCCGCCGCTCTCGTAGAGGTAGCGGTGGGGGATGCAGGCGAAGTTCGTCCAGAACTCTGCCGCCTCCTGGCGGTTCTCGTGGCCGTGCACCATGGAGGCGATGTAGGTGCCCAGCGAGATGAGCGCCGTGCGCTCGTCGAGCGAGCCCGAGCCGAGCGCTTCGACCGCCTTGTCGTTGGCGGTGGTCACGACCGGCAGGCCCTCCGGGATGCCGGTCGCCGCCGCCGCGTCGGCGGTCACGTAGCCGGCGATGTCGCCCGGCATCTGGAGCTCGACGAGGAGCTCCTGGCGCATGTTGAACTGCTCGAACAGCTCGGGGTCCCACTGCCACGCGTCGGTGTCGATGGGCCACTGCAGGATGATGTTGTTGGCGGCGCTGTCGCGGAACCGCCCGGTGAACCTGTGGGTCATGTAGCCGGACGAGGTGGTGGCGTAGGCGAGCTCGGGATCGTCCGGGAGCCAGGGCTGGTACGCGCGCGTGTCCATCCAGCTCATGACCGGCTCGAGCAGCGTGCCGTCGGCCTTGAGGAAGGCCTTGCAGCAGCGGATGGTGCACAGGCCGACGCCGAGGATGTCCGCCGGGTCGCCGGTGAACTTGGTCATCACCTCGCGGCTCGCCGCGACGATGGACTCCCAGAGGTCGTCGTCGGGATGCACGGCGTACCCCACCTGCGGGTGCTCCATCGGAAGAAGGTTCCGCCTGGCGTCGCAGACCACGTTGCCCTCGAGGTCGTAGATGACGACCTTGGAGCTCTGGGTGCCGTTGTCGATGCCGATCAGGTACTTGCCAGCCATCGTCGCGGTTCCTTCCCGTCCTAGCGGACGAGGTAGCCGCCGTCGACCACGAGCACGTGGCCGCTGACGTAGTCCGAAGCCCTGCCGGCGAGGAAGACGGTGGCGCCCATGAGGTCCGCCGGGTCGCCCCAGCGCGCGGCCGGGATGTGGTCCAGGACGCGCTGGTTGGTCACGGGGTCGCTGCGCGTGGCCGTGGTGATCTCGGTGGCGTAGTAGCCGGGGGCGATGCCGTTGACCTGGATGTCGTACTCGGCGAGCTCGTCGCAGTACGCCTTGGTGAACCCGGCGAGGCCGTGCTTGGTGGCCGCGTACGCGGACGACCAGCGGCCGCCGAGGAACGAGAACAGCGAGCAGATGTTGATGATCTTGCCGGAGCGCCGCGGGATCATGACCTTGGCCGCCTCGTAGGCCATCTCGAACGCGGCCGTGAGGTTCACGGCCACCGTGGCGTCCCACTGCTCGCGGCCGAAGTCGAGCACGGCGGCCAGCGGGCAGATGCCGGCGCTGTTCACGAGGATGTCGAGCGAGCCGAGCCGGTCCACGCAGGCCGCGACGATCTCGGCCGGCGCGCCCGGGGCGGTGACGTCGGCCTTCATGAACTCGTAGCGGCCGCCGCGCTCCT
Source organism: uncultured Alphaproteobacteria bacterium (assembly GCA_963778745.1). GTDB lineage: Bacteria > Pseudomonadota > Alphaproteobacteria > Rhizobiales > Xanthobacteraceae > Pseudolabrys. Next base: position 293,095 of record CAVZVP010000018.1, read on the forward strand.
CGACGAGCGGGCCGGTCGATCCGTCGTCGTCCACGATGCTGGGGACGAAGACGCTGGCGCCCGCCGCGGCGAGCGCGAGTGTGAAGGCCTGGCCGAGACCCGTGTTGCCTCCGGTGACGATGGCGTTCTTCCCCTTGAGGGAGAAGTAGTCCATCGAGAACTCCCTGATGTCCGTCACGGGTCTCTCCTTCGGTGCTGTCGGCGGGCTCTCGGGCCCGGAGTATTCGACCGGATGTTCGTCAAGTCAAGCCGCCCGGAGAACATCCTGTCGCCGGGCGACTTCTTCGCTGTATTTCTGGTTGTCTCGTTCGTCGCGCCGCACGGTGATCCAACTACGTCGATTACTCAGGTTCGAGTTCGGCTGGGAACCCGGGCGCGCGCAGGTCCGTGCCCACGGCCTCCTCGAGCATCTTGACGACCATGGGCGACTGCGCGCCGCCGCCGTACATGGCCCGGGCGCGGGCGAAGATCTGCTCCGTGAGGCCGCCGAGCTCCAGCGGCACGCCGAACTCGCGCCCCATCATGGTGGGCGAAGTAGAGGTCCTTGCGGGCCAGGTCCATCGTGAAGTTGATGTTGTAGCTGCCGTTGAGGATCAGCTGGCCCTCGGTCTCGTGGACGAAGCTGTTGCCGGAGCTGGCCTTGATCACATCCCAGGCCAGCTTGAGGTCGATCGCCGCCCTTCTTGGCCAGCATGAGCGCCTCGCCGTCGGCGACGAGGTGGATGAAGGCGAGCATGTTGGTGATGACCTTGATCACCGAGGCCTGGCCGAGCTCGCCGATGTAGAACACGCGCCCGCCCATGGCGTCGAAGGCTTCGCGGTGCTTCTCGAAGACCTCCGGCTTGCCGCCGACGAGCACGGTGATCATGCCGGCGGCCGCGCGGTGCACACCGCCGGTGACCGGTGCCTCGAGCGTCTCGATGCCCTTGGCCGCGGCGAGGCTCGAGAGGCGCTGCAACTCGTGGGCGTCGTTGGTGCTCATGTCGATCCAGGTGCCGCCGGGAGCGAGCGCCTCGAGGACGCCGCCCTCCTCGGCGACCACGGAGGCCACAGCCTCGGGCGACGGCAGGCAGGTGATGATCGTGTCGGACGCGCGCGCGGTCTCCGCAATGGAGGCTGCGCACGTGGCGCCCGCCTTGCCCGAGGTCGACGGAGCAGCTCGCGTCCACGTCGTACACGGTGAGCGGGAAGCCGGCGCGCAGCAGGCTGCCGGCCAGGTGCCTGCCGAGGGCGCCGAGCCCGATGTAGCCGATCCTGAGCGTCATCTGGTCCTCCGTTCGGGTGCTTCGTCTGTGCGCGCGCCGCGCCGTCAGTCCCTGCGGGCGCGGCGCATCGCTTCGTCGTCGGCGCGGCAGATGGCCGCGATCTCGTCCAGCTGTGCGCCGTCCAGGTACGGCGCCTTGTCGGCATGCGCGGCCAGTCTGAGCTCCACCTGCGCGCGCGCGTCATCGAGCTCGGAGATGCCGTCCTCCGACCACTTCTCGTAGGAGAGCCGGTTCGACAGCGTGGGCATGTAGTGCTCGCCGGCGCGGATGCGCTTCGCGGTGTCCTTGACGCCCAGGAAGCTGCCGCCCGGGCCCACCGCGGCGACGGCGTCGCCGGAAAGCGTGGCCTCCGACACCTCGACGGGCCGATGAAGGCGGCGCAGCATCGCCGCCATCTCGTTGTCGATCACCGACTGCGGCAGGGACATGGTGTTGTGCGAGTCGATGAGCCCCCAGCCGGAGACCATGTCGGGCACGGCGCCGCAGACGGTCGCTGCCTTCATCGCCTTCTCGTAGCCCGCCTGTACGCCGGCGTGCTTGGCGTCGGTCGAGAACCCGGGGTTGAGCGTCGGCACGCCGAGGTAGTGACCCACCTCCGTGGCCATGGCCCCCATCAGCCCGCTCTCGAGAGAGCCGAGCGCGAAGGTCGTGCGCAGCATGTCGAGCACGCCCGAGCCGAAGCAGAAGATCGCGCGGGCGCCCGGCGCCGCGACCTGCAGGGCCGTGGCGATGCCGAGGAACTCGGCGACGCCCTGCGTGACGCTCCCCGCCAGCGTGACCGGCGACGTCGCGCCGGCGATGGTCATCGAGTACACCTCGATCGGCACGCCGTGCCTGGCCAGGGCGATGTGGATGTCCAGGGCGCCGCCGTCGACCTGCAGCGGCGAGGCCGCCGTGACCACCGTCGAGATGCGCGGCCGCGCGCGGAACCGCTCGAGGTCGCCCGAGTGGGCCTCGCAGATGCGAAGCACGGCGTCGACCTCGCCGGGGCAGTCCACGAAGGTCACGTGCTTGGAGGTCTCGGTGAGCATCGTGAAGTACTCGGTGAGCTCGCGCTGCTCGAGCGGCACGTCGGACGCGCTGACCTGCGTCCACATGATGTCGAGCTGCGGCAGCTCGTCCATCAGCGCCGTGCACTCGCGCAGGTCCTGCAGCGTGCTCGGCGCGGCGCTCGCCGGTGCGGAAGTCGAGCGTCTTGGCGACGCAGCCGCTGGGCACGAAGTGGAACGGCTCGCCCTCGCCCAGCAGCACGTCGTCGGCCTCGGTGAGGCCGGCCATCAGGATGCTCCGCGGGCACTGGCCGGCCGCCCACTCCACCAGCTCGCGGGGAAGACGGGCGATGCCGGTGGCGTGGTCCACCTGCGCGCCGCGCTCCTCGAGCAGCGGCAGGACCGCGGAGCCGGCGTAGCGCATGCCTACGCGGCCGAGCAGCTCGACCGCCTCGTCGACGATCGCGCTCTTCTCGGCTTCGCTCAGCCACGTCGTGTGTGCTTGCATCGCCCACCCTCCTCGGGGACTGGTCACCGCTCAGCGGACCGGGCCATCCTACGCGCCGTCCATCGGCGCTCGCCTTGACACCGCAGTCTGCTAGGAGAAGACTCTACCACGCTAATTGACCGGTTGATTAGTGGGTCGCCGCCGCTTCCGGCGGCCTGCTCAGGGGAGAGTGCGTATGACGAACGAGGTCCGGGTGCCGACCCGCATGGGTGACGGCACCTTCACGCGGCTGACGCGCAGCGAGATCCGCGCCGATCTCGTCGCCGGGTCCGAGATCGCGGCCAAGCGCGCCAAGGTGCCGCCGCTCACCGACGACGAGATCGACCACCTGCTCGAGATCTACGCCTCGCCGGCGCGCTTCATCGGCGTCGACGTGGGCGAGGAGATCGTCCTCAGCTGCGACGGCACCGGCATGAAGACGCACGCGACGCGCATCCAGGACCTGCAGTCCTACGAGCAGTGGATGGGCGCCGACCTGCTGGAACTCTGCGTCGGCGACTACTCGCTCAAGGTCGTGCGCACGATCCTCGCCTACGAGGCCCAGTACATGCACGACGCCCAGCTCTGCACCATCGCGCCGCTGCAGTACGGCGTCATGCCCAACCTGGGCCTGTACTCCAAGCCCGACGGCCCCTGCGAGAACTGGAACGAGCTGCTTCCGCTGGGCAGGATCCCGGAGGCGCGGGCGGCCGCGGAAGAGGCCGTCGAGATGGCCGTCGTCGACATGGTCAAGCTGGCCGACTCGCAGTGGGAGGCCGGCGCCGACGCGATCGACTGGGACACCACCGGCGCCTCGGGCGACCCCGAGTTCCTCGCCGCCCTGCGCGCCACGAGGATCATCCGCGAGAAGTACCCGGACATGGGCGTGCAGCTCGGCATGGCCGGCGAGTTCGTGCTCGGCATGCACGGCGAGCTCGAGTGGGACGGCGTGCGGCTGGCCGGCCTGTGGCCGCGCGAGCAGCTCCTGCTCGCGCAGAAGGCCGGCGCCACGATGTTCGGCCCCGTCGTCAACATCAACACCGGCAAGTCGCTCGCCTGGAACATGGCCCGCGCCATCGCCCTCATCAAGCCGTGCATGGAGGTGGCCACCATCCCGGTCCACCCCAACGCCGGCATGGGCGTCGGCGGCGTGCCGATGTTCGTCCACCTGCCCTCCGACGCGGTGTGCCGGGCGGCCAAGTCGTTCGTGGAGCTGCTGCACGTCGACGGGTTGTAGGTGGGCTCGGGCGATCCCCATGGGATGCACAACGCCCACGCGCAAGCCGCGAGCATCGGCGGTATTCGGGCAGGCGGAGACCTGGTTGCCCGTATGCAGATGACTCGGGGCATGCGCCTCAAGGAAGCCAAGCAGTACGTCGCCGACAAGCTCGGCGTCACGCCGTTCGACCTCTCGGACCCGGTCGCGATGACCGACGTCCGCAACGAGCACGGCTTCGGCCGCGTCCACAGCTACGCCATCAGCCAGCCCTGGCAGGCCAACCAGATCGAGGCCAAGTTCAACATCGCCCGGGTCCTGGACGTGCCGATCAACAGCGTCGAGAAGTTCAAGGAACGCACGGCGGGAGGCTGACCATGATCAGGAACCCGCGCGCGGGAGCGCGCAAGAGCGGCGGCTTCAGGCTCGAGGTGTTCACCGACGACGAGCTGCGGGAGATCCACGGCGCGACGCTCGAAGTGCTGTCGCGCACGGGCGTCTTCGTCGAAGACGACGAGGCCCGGGAGATCTTCGCGGCGGCGGGCGCCGAGGTCGACCGCGAGACGCACGTGGTGCGCCTGCCGGCGCACCTCGTGGAGGACGCGGTCCGCTCGGCGCCCTCCACCGTCGTCATGTGCGGCCGCGACCCGGCCCGGGACGTCGTGCTCGAGGACGGCCGGGTCGGGTTCACCAACTTCGGCGAGGGCATCCAGGTCGTCGATCCCGTACACCGGCGAGCTGCACGAGAGCCGCAAGCAGGACGTCGCCGACTGCACCAGGATCATCGACGCCCTGCCCGAGGTCGACGTGGTCGAGCGGCCCCTCGGCGCCCACGACGTGCCGCCGGACACGGCGGCGCTGCACAACGCCGAGGCGATCTTCAGCAACACGACCAAGCACGCGACCATCGGGCCGCTCTCGGGCTTCTGCGCCCGCAAGATGATCGACATGGCGGCCGCCATCGTCGGCGGGGCGGAGCAGCTGCGCCGCCGCCCCATCCTCTCGTTCCTCACCTGCCCGGTGAGCCCGCTCAAGCTGGTCAAGGACGCCTGCGAGATCATCATCAGGGCGCCCGCGCCGGCATCCCCGTCAACGTGCTCTCGATGGCGATGGCCGGCGGCTCCTCTCCCGTGTCGCTCGCCGGCACGCTCGTCACCCACAACGCCGAGGTGCTCAGCGGCATCACGCTGGCGCAGCTCACGCAGCAGGGGCGCGCCGGTCATCTACGGCTCGTCCACCACCGCCATGGACCTGCGCTTCGCCAGCGCCTCGGTGGGCAGCCCCGAGTGCGGCATGATCGGCGCCGGGGTCGCCTGCCTCGCGCGCTTCTACCTGCTGCCCAGCTGGGTGGCCGGTGCGTAGGGCGACTCCAAAGTGGCGGACGCCCAATCCGGTCACGAGAAGACGATCACCAGCCTGCTGCCGGCGTTGGCAGGGGCCAACCTGATCTACGGGCTGGGGATGCTGGAGTCGGGCGTCACCATCGACTACGCGCAGCTGGTCATGGACGCGGAGTTCGCGCGCATGGTCAAGTTCTGCGTGCCGGGGATCCCGGTGACCGACGCGACGCTGTCGGTCGACGTCATCGGCGAGGTCGGGCCGTTCAAGGACTTCCTCTCGCACGAGGACACCTACAAGGGCATGCGCGGGCAGTCGAACTCGAAGCTCATCGACCGGCGGGTCCGCGAGGAGTGGACCGCCGCCGGCGCGACGACGCTGTACGACCGCTCGCTCGCCGAGGCCCGGCGCATCCTGGAGACGCACCAGCCGGAGCCACTGCCCGACGGCGTGGCGGCAGAACTTCGTTCGATTATCGATGGCGCCGAGCGCGAATTGGGAGTGCGCTGACGCGTTTGGCGGTGTAGTGTTCGGCGAGGCGGCCCGGCGCAGCGCCGGCCGCCTCGCCCGCAACGCCGTCCGGGAGTGACCATGTCAGACAGCAGCAAGGAGATCGGCGCCGGCCGCGTCAGCTTCCTCCGCGAAGAGCAGAAGCAGCGCATCTACGAGACGGCCCTCGGCATCCTCGCCGACATCGGCATGGTCGTGCTCCACGAGGAGGGCGAGCAGGTCATGCTCGACGGCGGCTGCACCAGGGACGCGGACGGCCTCGTCCACGTCCCCGCCGCCCTCGTCGAGCAGGCGCGCGAGTCGGTGCCCCGGAGCTTCGTCGTCTACGACCGCGCCGGCGAGCCGGCGATGGACCTCGGCGGCCTGCCGCTCCTACTTCGGCAACGGCTCCGACGTCATGCACCTGCACGACCTCGAGACCGGCGAACGCCGCCTCGGCAGGCTCGAGGACGTGACCGAGGCGGCCCGCCTCTGCGACGCGCTGCCCGACATCGACTTCGTCATGTCGGGCGCCTACCCCGACGGCATGGACGCCGGCGAGGCGTACCCCAGGCAGTTCCGCGCCATGATCGCCGCCACCGACCAAGCCGCTGGTGATGACCGCCGGCGGCGTCGAGACCGTCGAGCCCATGTGGCGGATGGCCTGCGACGTCCGCGGCGGCGAGCAGGCGCTGCGCGACAAGCCGTACTTCGTCATGTACAACCAGCCGGTCACGCCGCTCAAGCACCCGTTCGAGACGGTCGACAAGCTGCTCTTCTGCGCCGACAAGGGCGTCCCGTCCACCTACTGCCCCTCGCCGGTCGCCGGCGGCACCGCGCCCATCACCACGCCGGGCAGATCACGCTCGGCATCGCCGAGGCGCTCTTCGGCCTCGTCATGCACCAGCTCCGCGCGCCCGGCGCGCCGTTCGTCATCGGCCAGGGCCCCAACACCCTGGACATGGCGACGTCGCAGTCGTCGTACAACTCGCCGGAGTTCATCCGCGCCTACGCCTGCGAGTTCGAGATGGCCAAGTGGCTGGACATCCCCAACTGGGGGTTCAGCGGCCACACCGACGCGCAGGTCGTGGACGCCCAGGCCGGCATGGAGGCCGACGAGATCACCAAGCTCTCCATGCAGCTGGGCGCCAACCTCAACCACGACGTCGGAAGGAGGGGCTACATGGACTTCGGCCTCTCCGGGTCGCTCGCCGAGGTCGTGCTGGTGGCGGAGTTCATCAGTCGCGAACCGCCAGCTGCTCAAGGAGATCGAGGTCGGCGACGAGACGCTGGCCGTGGACGTGCTCAAGGCCGTCGGCCCCGGCGGCGACTTCCTCGGCCAGCGGCACACGCGCCGGCACCTGCGCAGAACCAGTGGCGCGGCAAGGATCCTGAACCGCGCCAGCTACGACCGCTGGTCCGAGGACGGCGCGACCGACGCCACCGAGAAGGCGCGCCAGCGGGCGCGCGAGCTGCTGGCGACGCACGAGGTCGCGCCGCTGCCGGACGGGTCTGGCCGCGCGGCTCGACGCGGTGGTGCCGGCCGGCTCCGACGTCGGCCGGCCCGGCGTCAGTTGGCCGGGACGGTGCGCCCGGCCGCCCACTCGCGCAAGAAGGCGATCTTCTCGCGGGCGGTCGAGGCGATCGGCGGCATCTGGCGCAGCTCGGCGAGCAGCAGCTCGTCGGTGAGCGGCGTGCCGGCCGAGAAGGCGGTGTAGAGCGCCGAGACCACCACCTGCTCCAGCTCGGCGCCGCTGTAGCCCTGGCTCTCGCGCGCCAGCAGCGCCAGGTCGAAGCCCTCCGGCGCCTGCTTGCGCCGGCGCAGGTGGATGTCGAGGATGGCCCCGCGCGCCGCCTCGTCCGGCAGGTCCACGAAGAACGTCTCGTCGAAGCGGCCCTTGCGCAGCAGCTCGGCCGGCAGGCGCTGCGACGTCGTTGGCGGTGGCGACCACGAAGACGTCGCCGCGGCGCTCCTGCAGCCACGAGAGGAACGAGCCGAGCACGCGCTGCGAGACGCCGCCGTCCTCGTCCCCGCCGCCGGCGGCGAACGCCTTCTCGATCTCGTCGATCCAGAGCACCAGCGGGGCGAGGCGCTCGGCGGAGCCCATCGCCTTGCGGAAGTTCTGCTCGGTCTCGCCGATGTACTTGTCGTAGAGCGCCCCGGGGTCCAGCTTGACCAGCGGCAGCGCCCACGCCGCGGCGACGGCCTTGGCGCAGAGGCTCTTGCCGCAGCCGGGCACGCCGACGAGCAGCACGCCGCGCGGGAACTCGAGGCCGAACTCGGCGGCGCGCTGGCGGGTCCTCCATGAAGCGCGCGCCGCTTCTCGAGCCACTCCTTGAGGCGCGCGAGGTCGGCGATCTCGTCCAGCGACTGGGCGCTCGGCTGGTACTCGAGCAGGCCGTCCTGCTCCACGAGGTCCCGCTTGGCCTCGACCACGCGCGCTGATGTCGTCGGCGTCCAGGCGGCCGTCCTCGACGATCAGCCGGGTCAGCAGCTTCTCGGCCTCGGCGAGCGTCAGGCCCTTGAGGTTGGCCAGCAGCCGGTCCTGGTCGGCCGGGGTGAGCGCGACCTCGATCGCCCATGCGCGCGGAGAGGTCCTTGACGACGCGCTGCAGCAGGCTCGTCGTAGTCCTCGTGGGTGGGCACGGGGAGGTGCACCGGCCCGACCGCGGTCCGCAGCGCCTCGGGCAGCCTGACGTCCGCGCCGGTCAGGACGACGGCGCCGGAGCGGCCGGCGAGCGGCTGCGCCGCCTCGCGCAGGAGGTCGGCCACCTCCGGCTTGTCGAGCTCCGGGCCGAGGCCGTGGAACACGTACAGCGCGGGCATGTCGGAGCTGATGACGTGGTCGAGCGCGGTGCGCGGGTCCTGCGTGCCGTAGACGCCGCTGGGCGCGCCCTTGCGGCGCAGCCCGGTGGCGCGCCGCCAGACGAACAGCGGCAGCTGCAGCCGCCACGCGGCGCGCTCCACGAGCGCCTCCGCGCGGTCCTCTTCGGCGGTCTCGACCAGCAGCGCGCCGTAGCGGGAGCGGATCGAGGAGCTCGAAGTCGTGGAGCGGATCGTGGTCCATCGCGCGGTACGCTATCTGCTTTGCGCCCTCGGCGCGCTACTCGGCGGCGAGCGGCAGCAGCTCGATGGCGTCGGCGCTGCAGCCGGTGGCGCACAGTCCGCAGCCGCGGCAGAGGGCGGCGTCGAACTCCGGCCGGCCGTCGGTGCCGCAGACGATGGCCTCGAACGGGCAGCGCAGGCCGCAGCGGCCGCAGGCCTTGCAGAGGTCCATGTCGATGCGCGGCGACGTAGCCGGCGCACCGGCCACACGTCGCTCGCCTCCAGCCGCTCCGAGGCGAGGTGCGGGTAGCAGCAGTCGGTGCAGCAGTTGCAGATGGACGAGGTGCGCGGCGAGGTCGTCCTGCGAGGTCGGCCGTGTGCATGAGGCCGGCCTTGTCGGCGGCGCGCAGGATCTCGACGGCGCGCTCCCTGCGAGATCTCCCAGCCGAGGCCGCGGTCGTTCTCGAAGCGCAGGCAGACGTCCTTGGGCTTGCGGCACTTGCTCGACGATCGAGCGGCAGTCGCAGGGCCACAGGTAGACGTGGTCCTGGGCGGCGACGATCGCCTCGGCCTCGTGCAGGAGGACGTAGGCGTAGCGGGCCTCGTAGGAGTCGCCGGGGTGGCCGTCGCGGACGGCCTCGACGTCCGCGCGGATCTTCTCGCGCGTAGGAGTCGACGTCCCAGTCGGCGAGCTGCCGGTGGACGGCGAGCGGGACGTCCTTCCAGCCCTCGAACATGGCCCAGATCTCGAGGCGCTCGTGGAAGTCCGCCGGGCGTGAGGCGCCGGCCTCGTCGCGGTCGAGGATCGCGCGGCGGACGGCGCGCGCGAGCCGCGCCTCGCGACGGCGCCGGCGAGCGCGCGCCGGCATCGCCGGCCGCGGCGAGCAGGAGCTCCGCGTCGTCCTCGTCGTAGAAGCGGTCCAGCCACGGGAGGATGAAGTCGGGCGCGCCGACCAGCCGCGGCCACGGCGCCATGGCCGGCGTCACGTCCTGCGGAGTCGCCGTCCTGCCTGTCACGTCGCTCTCGCTCACGTCGCCTCCTCTCGCTGTCCTGACGGTCGCTTGCGATGGTACGACATCCGCTCGCGCGCCTGCGCTACGATGGGCCTCGTGGACGGGACGCGAGAGCTCATGCGGCACGACCTCGAGGTGTGGCCGCGGAGGCCGGCCCGACGGCCTGCCGAGCCGGAGCGCGCGGGACGCCGAGGCCGGCGTCACCCGGCGCGGCTTTCTGGTCGGCGCCGGGCTCGCCGCCGCCGTGCTGGTCGTCGGCGGCATCGCCTGGCGCGTGGCGCCGTGGCGGGACTGGCTCGGCGCCGCCGGCGACAAGCTCGGCGTCGACATCCCCGGCGCCTCGCAGCGTCACGCGTCCAGACTTCATGCTCCACTCCCGCTACGTCGACGAGCCGGTCGACTACAGCATCGCCTGGCCGCCGGGCTACGGAGCCGGGCGATCCGCTCCCCGTGTGCTTCGCGCTGCCCGGGCGCGGCGGCGGTCCGCCGATGGGGTTCGCCGACCACGTGGCGGCGGCGGTGCGCGAGGACGAGTCGCCGCCGTACGCCGTGGTCGGCGTCGACGGCGGCGTCACCTACTGGCACCGCCGCAAGACCGGCGAGGACCGGCTCAGCATGCTGCTCCGCGAGCTGATCCCGCTGTGCGCCCGCCGCTTCAAGCTCGGCGGCGGCGGGCGCAAGCGCGCGGTCATCGGCTGGTCGATGGGCGCCTACGGCGCGCTGGTCGCGGCGGAGACGGAGCCGGACCTGTTCGCCGCGGTCGTCGCCGTCAGCCCCGCGGTGTGGACCAGCTACGACGCGATGATGCTGGGGCCGCGGGACGCGTTCGACGACGCGGCCGACTTCGCGAAGTACGACGTCATCGCCCACGCCGACCGGCTCGCCGGCGTGGACCTGCGCATCGACTGCGGCAAGCAGGACCCGTTCTACGGCTACGTCACCTACCTGACGGCCGCCCTCCCGAAGCCCGCCGCCGGCGGGTTCAGCAAGGGCGGCCACGACCACGAGTACGCGAGCCGGGTGGCGCCCGCCGAGGCGAGGTTCATCGGGCGGGCGCTCCGCTAGACTCGCCGGGGCGTCACGACTGGTAGGCCACGAGCGCTCGCCTTCGGTCCGCCCGCCAGCGCGTACACCACCGCGCGTACTCGCCGAGGTCGCCGAACGGCTCCGAAGACGAACCCCACGGCGCTCGCTCCGAGCCGGCCGAGGAGTTCGCACGCAGTCGCCGAGCGGCGCTTCGCCGTTCACGTAGACCTTCCAGTCGCCTGACGCCGCCATCGCTCGCCGGCTCCGGCGCTGAACGCCGTCCACCGTGCACGTAGCCGGCCGATCCACGGAGGCTCGAGGCCGGTCTTCGCCGGATCCGGACGGGACTCACGACGCGTCCTCCGGGCCGCGTCGCCCGCCGGACGCCGGAGCGAGCTCCTCCCAGACCGGCCGGACCTCGATCGTCCCGGCGGCCGCCATCGGGTGCGTCGACGCCAGGCGGATCGCCTCCTCGAGGTCGGCGCAGTCGAGCAGCTCGTAGGCCGCCATCTGCTCCGCCGTGGCGGCGAACGGGCCGCCGCTGATGAACGGCTGGCCTTCGCGGACCCTGCCGGTCACCGCGTCGGCCGGAGGCCGCAGCGGCCGGCCGTCCAGGCGGATGCCGCGGCGATCCATCTCCAGGTCCCAATCCTGGATCGCCGCGACCAGCGATCCCGTTCGGCCGAAGGAGTCGTCGTGACAGATGATGAGCAGGCAGAGCACGGCGTCACGCCGTCCGCGGTCGTCGGGGCCGGCGCGTACCGCAGGAGGACGCCGCCCGACTCCAGCGGCCGCGCCTCCAGCAACTGCATCCGGCGGCGCGGCAGATCGCGCCCGAAGAGCGGCGCGCCTGCGCCCAGCACCACCGGCGCGACCAGCAGGCGGTACTCGTCGAAGAGGTCCGCCTGCGTCAGGGAGGCCGAGAGGGTGGCGCTGCCGAAGACGTACATGTCGCCGTCGCCGCCCGCCTTGAGCTCGAGCACTGCGGCCCTGTCCGCCTCCCTGAGCAGCGTCGTGTTGTTCCAGTCCGCGGCCTCGAGCGTGCGCGAGAACACCACTTTGGCGATACTGTTCATCAGGTCCGCGATCTCGCCGATCTCGCCGCTCGCGGTGCGCCAGTACGCGGCCATGCCCTGGTAGGTCGCGCGGCCGAACACCAGCAGGTCCGCCGCGCGCAGCTGCTCCAGGGAGAGCCGCTCCAGCTCGTCGCCCCAGACCTCGTTGTGCCAGTCCAGGTCCCAAGGCTGCGGCGCCCTCGAAGAAGCCGTCGAGCGTGATCAGGTTCCACATGATGAGGCGTCTCATGGGTCTGCTATTCCCCGCCTGCGACCTCGTCGAGCGCTGCCTGCTAACCCTCGGGCCCGAACTCCTCGAGTTCCCAGTCCTGCACACGGTAGGCCGTCCCCGGCCTGCCGCCGATCACGAGCAGGACGCAGCCCGCTTCCTGGGCCCACGCCCCTCGGATCGCCGATGGCTCGACGACGTGGACGAAGGTCCCCGCGGGCGTATCGAACTCGTCTCCATCAACCGAGAACCGGGCGGCGCCCTGGGCGACGAAGAAGAGCTCCTCGTGGCCGGTGTCGGTCTCGTCGTGGAGGTAGATCAGGAGCTCCCCCGCCGCCGTCGACCGAAAGAGATTGACCCCGAATGAGCCCACCCCGAAGTGATGCCTGATGGGCTTCCACTCGCGAGTCCTGTCCCTCTCGGGAAGCGAGTCGATCTCGTCGATGTGGGCGATCGCGTATCGCCTCCCGTAGTTCTCGACCATGCTCCCCTCCTCTCGTATCTACTTGCGCGTGGCCTCCGCCGAGAGGTGGTCGATGCGGTCGATCTCGTCCGCGGTGAGTCGCAGGTCCATGGCCGCGGCGGCCTGGGTGGCGTGCTCCGGGCGCGAGGCGCCGGGGATGGCGACCACCGCCTCGCCGTAGTACGTGACCAGCCAGGCCAGGGCCACCTGAGCGGGTGTCGCGCCGTGCGCCTCGCCGACGGCGCGCAGCTCCGCGATGAGCGGCGCCGAGCGCGCCAGTCCCTCGGACGTGAGGTACTTGCTGGAAGGACTCAGGAGGGAGCGGCGCCCGTAGGGCAGCGCTCGTACCGCGCGAGGGGTCGTCGTGGTAGCGACCGGTGAGGATGCCCTGGGCGAGCGGCGAGTAGGCGATCAGGGTCACGCGGTGCTCGCGGGCCAGGTCCAGGACGCCGTTCGTCTCGATGGAGCGCTCGAGCAGGTTGATGCGCACCTGGTTGGACGCGAGAGGCAGCCCCTCGGCCTGGAGGGCCGCTCCAGCCCGGGCCATCTGCCTCGCCGAGAAGTTGCTGACACCGACGGCGCGCACCTTGCCTGCGTGGACCAGCGCGGACATCTCCCTCATCTGCGCGGCGACGGACGAGCGGCTCCACGGGAAGTGGACCTGGTACAGGTCGACCGGGTACGGCGCCAGGCACTCGATCCGGGTGTCGACGTTGCGCCGGAGGTCGCGGGCCGGTTTGAGGAACGGCATCCATTTGGTCGCGACGACCACGTTGCCTGGCTCGACGCCGGCGTGACGCAGGCCGGCGGCGAGGGCTCGCTCCGACGCCCCGTTGCCGTAGATCTGAGCGGTGTCGTACCAGGAGATCCCGCCGCGGAGCGCCGCCGAGACGATCGCGTCCATCGTCTCCTGGTCGAGGACCGACCACATCTTGCCGGTCACGCCTTTGCCCTGCTGCAGCTGCCAGCAGCCGAGCCCGATGGGAGTGACGGTGAGGCCGGTGCGGCCGAGATCGCGCATGTCCATGGCGGAAGCCTACACCCGGCGGGAAGAACGGAAGTCGGCCTGGGGACCCGGGCGCCGGCGCGCGACCCCCTGCCGCGCGCCGGCCCTTGGCTCGAATGGTCGTGCGGCAGGCGCGGGGCCCGCCGGGTGGCGTCAGAACTCCGGCGGGAGCTGCTTCATCTGCGCGGCGGTGAAGACGGGCCCGTCCTTGCAGACGTACACGGGCCCGATGTTGCAGCGGCCGCACTTGCCGAGCCCGCACTTCATGCGGTTCTCGAGCGTGGTGAAGACGGCGTCGTCGGCGAAGCCGAGCTTCTCCAGCACCGGCAGCGTGAGCTTGACTCCATGGCCGAAGCCTACACCCGCGGCCGGAAACGGCCTTGGCCAGAGGTAGCGTCACGGCTGGAACTTGACGAGGGCGGCATAGTAATCGCCCTTGAGGTAGTCGCCGCCGACGTAGACTCCCCCGCTCCCGGCCACGGCCAGAGCGCGGGCCTCGTCGTCGCCGTTGTGCGAGTCGCGCCATGTGCGCTCCCAGTGCACACCGCCACTGGCGTCATAGGAGAGCGCGAACATGGCCTGCTTGAGGCCGACCAAGGTGGTACCGACGACGTAGGCCGAACCCGAAGTGTCGAGTGCCACGGCCACGCCGTCCGTACGCGCGTCGGAACCGTACACCCGCGTCCAGGCGACGGCGCCCGTGGGGTCGAGCTTGACCGTCAGACAGCCGCCGCTCTCCGGAGGGAAGGTCAGCGCTCCGGTGCTGCCGGTAAGATACGCGGCTCCCTCGGCGTCCAGTGCGACGGCGTTCACCCGGCTCGAGGTGTGCACGCCATCCGAGAAGGCGGTCGCGTAGATGGGACTGCCCGAGAGGTCGTAGGTCGCCACCGCCGTGAGGTACGGCGTCGTGAACATCAATCCCGCACTGCCGGCTGCGCAGACTCGCTCTCCGCGGACCGCTATCGCCGTGAAGCCGAGCGCCTTTGGGGACGGAGGCACCTCGAGTTTGTGCCATAGCAGGTGTCCGGACGCGTCGATGCCGGACGTGGCAAGCGATCCGTCGGTCTCGATGTCGGTGACGTAGGCTTTGCCCGCGGCGTCCAGTCCCAGCGCAGCCTGCACGAGCGAGGTCCTGGCCGCGCGCGCGTTCCGCCAGGTCCATTTGAGGGTGCCCTTCGTGGTGTACTTCCTGACGATCACGTGCAGGCCCCTTGCTTCTCTGGCCGCGAGGAAGGCAGTGCCTGATGGAGAGACGGCGAGGCATGGCCGGCCCATGAGCCCACGGCCGTCCTTCCCGAAGGCGGATCTGCTCCAGAGCAGCCTGCCGGACGGGCTTATCTTGAGGAGCGCGTACCCCGGCTTGCCGGTCCTGCTCGTCACGCTGGCGGCCAGGTACGCAGAGCCGGAGCCGTCCACCGCCACCGCCAATGCGTTGCCGGCTCCGTACGTCTGCTCCACCTGGTGCTGCCGTTGGCGGCGCGGCGGACGACGAGGACCTTGGCCGTGTTGGGCTTGCGGTGAGACTCGCCCACCGTGTACACGCCGCCGTCGCGCGCCGCGGCCACTGCGTAGTAGATCGAGTGTCCCGTCGCCGTGCGCGCCCAGAGCAAGTCGCCGGGCGCCGAGCCGAGTGCGACGGAAGAGAGCGAAAGTAGTGTCGCGCATGCAAGAGCGAGAGCGCACGCCCAGCGGCTTGCCTTCATGAGTCCTCCAAGTCTTCCCTGGCCCTCGGGTCCCTCCGCGACTGACGCAGGCGCGAAGTGCAGTCGAATCGTATCGCATGGCTCCAAGGGCCGATACATGGGACGAAGGATCAGGCGCTTGCCGAGAGGGGCTGACCGGACCGGCGCCGGCGCGCGACCCCCTGCCGCGCGCCGGCCCTTGGCTCGAATGGTCGTGCGGCGGGCGCGGGGCCCGCCGGGTGGCGTCAGAACTCCGGCGGGAGCTGCTTCATCTGCGCGGCGGTGAAGACGGGCCCGTCCTTGCAGACGTACACGGGCCCGATGTTGCAGCGGCCGCACTTGCCGAGCCCGCACTTCATGCGGTTCTCGAGCGTGGTGAAGACGGCGTCGTCGGCGAAGCCGAGCTTCTCCAGCACCGGCAGCGTGAGCTTGACCACGATCGGCGGGCCGCAGACGACGGCGACGGCGTTGTCCGCCTTGGGCGCCGTCTTCTCGACGACCGGCGTGACGTAGCCGACCTCGCCGGTCCAGTCCGGCGTGTCGCCGCCCGGGTCGACGGTGGTGACCATCTTGACGTCGGAGCGCGAGCCCCACTCTTCCAGCTCGCGCTTGTACACCAGGTCGGCGACCGAGCGGGCGCCGTAGACGATGGTCACGTCGCCGAACTCGTCGCGCCGGTCCAGCACGTTCCAGATGACGCAGCGGACCGGCGCCAGGCCGATGCCGCCGGCGACGAAGACGACGTCCTTGCCCTTCCAGTCGTCCACCGGGAACCAGTTGCCGTAGGGGCCGCGGAAGCCGACGGTGTCGCCGACGTTCACCTCGCGCAGCTCGGTCGTCACCTTGCCGATGGCCTTGAAGCTGCACTCGATGTAGCCCTCGCGCGTCGGCGAGCTGGCGATGCAGAAGGTGCTCTCGCCGGCGCCGAACACGCTGTACTCGCCGAACTGGCCGGCCTTGAAGGTCGAAGCCCTCGCGCACGGCCTCGTCCTGGAACTCCAGGCGCAGCGTGCGCGTGTCGGCGGTCTCGTCGATGACCTCGGTGACCGTGGTCGAGGAGCGGCTGGTAGATGTTCACGATGCCGCCTCCTCGGGCTCGCGCTGCCGCGGCGGCGTCGCCGGGTCGGCGGGCGGCGATGTCGATCGCCTGCAGGATCTCGACGAGGTCCTGGCCGGCGTGGCAGACGCGCGTGCAGCGGCCGCAGCCGGTGCAGAGCACCTCGCCGAACTTGAGCGGGTAGATGGCGAACTTGTGGTTGATGCGCTGGCGGTAGCGCACGTGCTGGTCGTCGCGCGGGTTGTGGCCGCTGGCGTGCAGCGTGAAGGTCGGCGCCTGGCAGGTGTCCCAGCAGCGGCGCCGGGTCCCGCGGCCGACCCCCTCCTGCTCGTCGACGATGTCGAAGCAGTGGCAGGTGGGGCAGACGCTGGTGCAGGCGCCGCAGCCGTTGCAGCGCATGGCCAGCTGCGAGAGCAGCGGGTCCTCGAAGTGCGTGTCGATCCAGTCGCGGACGCTCTGCGCGTCGATCTCGAGGTTGGCGGCGACGCGCTCGCGGGCGGCCGCGCGCTCGTCGTCGGCCTCGCGGCCGAGCGTGTCGGCCTCGACGTCGCCGGAGAAGCGCGCCTTGTTGGCCTCGACCAGGGCGCGCCCCTTGTCGGTCGCCGGCTCGTAGACGTAGCCGCCGGCGACCGGCGTGAGCAGGCCGTCGGCGCCCTTGACGTCGTCCGGCGCCGCGCCGACGGCGGTGCAGAAGCAGCTGTCGTCGATCATGGGGCAGGTGAGGTTGACGATGGTGGTCGCCTCGCGGCGGCCGTTCCAGAGCTCGTCCTTGTAGTCCCAGTTCATGACCTTGTCGACGACCTCGAGGGCGGCGGCGTCGCAGGCCTTGGCGGCCAGCACGACGCGCGGCGCGAACTCGGTCGGGACCTCGATCGACCTCGATGGTCGTGCCCTTCTGCTTCCAGCGGCAGAGCGCCTCGTGCTCGGGCAGGAAGTAGCCCTTGAGCGAGAGCTGCGGCAGGCCGCGGCTGAGGTCCAGGTCGTCGGCGTCGGCGAGGGCGCGGTAGTCGATGTCGACCAGCGAGTGGTCGAGCGTGCACGCCGTGGCGGCGATCGCGGACGGCGACTGGCAGATGTCGGTGGCGACGGGCGCGATCACTTCCGTGCCCGCGCCGAGCAGGTCGGCGGCCAGGCCGCGCAGGTCCGCGTCGGAGATGAAGTATCGGTCGCTCACTTGATGAACTCCTGCTGGTCGTCGAGGCGGTAGTCGCCGATCGGCGCCGCGTTCTCGGGATCGTCGCTGACCGTGTAGTCGTAGCGGTCGCGCACGATGTGCTGCAGCTTGCGGTTGAGCAGGCTGAGCGGGATGCCGACCGGGCAGAAGCGCTCGCACTCGCCGCAGTCGACGCAGCGGCCGGCGAGGTGGATGGCGCGGGTGATGTTCCAGCTGAAGTTGCCGCGCGGGTGCGCCGACGACTCGATCCACTGCGGCTGCGTCTTCTCGACGATGCAGCGCTCGCAGATGCACAGCGGGCAGACCTGGCGGCAGGCGTAGCAGCGCACGCACTTGCTGAACTGGTCCGTCCAGAACGCCCAGCGCTCCTCGATGGGCTGGTCGTCGAGCGCTGCGACGCGCTCGTCGATGGTCATCACCGGCCGCGGGGGCTCCGGCTGCGGCTCGCCGACGAGGTGGTCCGTCAGCGTCGGCTCGCGGTTGTCGCAGCCGTAGCAGCGCGGCGCCACGTTCTCGGGCGTGAGGGCCAGGGCGGCGGGCAGCTCGTTCTCCTCGAGCACGCCGCCGCAGCGCACGCCGATCAGGACGACGTCGTCGCGGGTGAGCTGCGCCTCGCGCAGCAGTCCCGCGACCGCCTTGACGTCGCAGCCCTTGACGACGAGGCCGATCTTGCCCAGCTCGGCGACGTGGTCGCGGCGCGGGTTCAGGTAGGTCACCAGGTTGTGCACGCAGCGCGTGTCGAAGATGAGCTTGTCGGTCTCGGCCGGGTCGCTGACGAAGACCGGCCGGGCGCCGCGGCGGGCGTGCTCCCAGCCGATGATGACGCGCACGTCGCCGGCCTCGAGCAGCTCGCGGGCGATGCGGCGCAGGTCGTCGACGCCGGTGTAGACGGGGGCGGCGCTCGGTCATGAGGCCACCTCCTCGCCGGCCGTGCGTCGCGGGCCGGCCCGGCCGTCGGCCGGCCGGCCACGGCCTCCACGGCCTCGGGCGCCAGCGCGCGGTACGCCTCGAACGGGCCGAGCTCGCGCACGTTGGCCACGGCCTCGTCGACGACGTCCTTCCACTTGGCGCCCTCGCTGGCGGAGACCCAGCTGAAGGTCATGCGCCGCGGGTCGACGCCGACGAACTCCATGATGTCGTGGAACACGGCGAAGCGCCGCCGGGCGTGGTAGTTGCCCGAGGTGTAGTGGCAGTCGGCCGGGTGGCAGCCGCTGACGATGACGCCGTCGGCGCCGCGCTCGAACGCCTTGATGATGAACAGCGGGTCGATGCGCCCCGTGCAGGGCAGGCGGATGATGCGCACGTTGCTCGCCATGTGCAGGCGGCTGGTGCCGGCCAGGTCGGCGCCGGTGTAGGTGCACCAGTTGCAGACGAAGGCGGTGATGCGCGGTTCGAAGTCGGTGTGTGCGTCGGTCACGGTGCCATCACTCCCACGCGCAGAGCGCGTTGATCTCGCTGAAGATCTGCTCGTCGGTGAACGTCTCGAGCTCGACGCTCTTGCTCAGGCACACGGCCTGGCAGGTGCCGCAGCCCTGGCAGACGCCCGGGTTCACGTAGGCGGTGTGGCCGCAGACGTGGCCGTCGACGGTGCAGACCTCGCGCTGCTCGATGGCCCCGTAGGGGCACACCAGCTCGCAGCGCATGCAGCCGATGCAGGTCTGCTCGTTGACGACGGCCACGGCCGGCTCGCGCTCGAGCTCGTCGGAGCTGAAGAGGCCGAGCACCTTGGCGCCGGTCGCGCTCGCCATGGCCACCGCGTCCGGGATGTCGCGCGGCGCCTGGCAGGCGCCGGCCACGAACACGCCGGCGGTGTTGGTCTCCACGGGGCGCAGCTTGGGGTGCGCCTCGTTGATGAAGCCGTCGGTCGTCGTACGCTGACGCTGAGCTTCTGCGCCAGCTCCTTGACGCCGTCCTGCGGGCGCATGGCCGTGGCCAGCACGACCATGTCGGCGTCGATCACGACCTGCTCGCCGCTCAGCGTGTCGAAGCCCCAGACCTTGACCTTGTCGCCGTCGCGGAAGATGCGGCTGACGCGGCCGCGGATGTACTCCGCGTCGTCCTCTTCGATGGCGCGGCGGCTGAACTCGTCGTAGCCCTTGCCGGCGGCGCGGATGTCCATGTAGAAGGCCACGGCGCGGCCGTCGTGCACCTTGTGCTTGTAGAGCATCGCGTGCTTGGCGTTGTACATGCAGCAGATCTTGCAGCAGTAGCTCATGCCCTTCTCGGGGTCGCGCGAGCCGACGCAGTGGACGAAGACCACCGTCTTGGGCTCCTTGCCGTCGGACGGCCTGCGGATCTCGCCCGCGGTCGGCCCGGTGGCCGACGCCAGGCGCTCGAACTGCAGGCCGTCGATGACGTCCGGCACCTCGCCGTAGCCGTACTCGCCGTAGCCCTTGAGGCCCTCCGGCTGGTCGCGACCGATGTCGTAGAGCTTGAAGCCGGTGGCGACCACGATCGCGCCGACCTCCTCGGTCACGAAGGTGTCCTCGGTGTCGTAGTCGATCGCGCCCTTGAGGCACGCCTCCTTGCACTTGCCGCAAGCGTCCTTGGCGAGGCCCTTGCGGCGGCCCTTGAAGAGCGTGCAGTTCTCGCGGTCGAGCACCGGGATGTTGGGCACGGCCTGCGGGAACGGCACGTAGATGGCCGTGCGCTTGCCCAGGCCCGGCCTCGAACTCGCTGGGGATCTTCTTGGCCGGGCAGGCGCCGAAGCAGTCGCCGCAGCCGTTGCAGAGGTCCTCGTTCACGCTGCGCGCCTTCTTGCGGACCGTGACCTCGAAGTTGCCGATGTAGCCGTCGACCTTCTCCACCTCGCTCTAGGTGTGGAGCTTGATGTTGGGGTGCTGGTAGGCCTCGACCATGCGCGGCGTGAGGATGCACTGCGAGCAGTCGAGCGTGGGGAACGTCTCGCTCAGCTGGCCATGTGGCCGCCGATGGACGCTTCCTTCTCGACCAGGATGACCTCGTGGCCGCCGTCGGCGATGTCGAGCGCCGCCTGGATGCCGGCGATGCCGCCGCCGATGACCAGGGCGCGCTTGGTGACCGGGATCTTGATGGTCTCGAGCGGCCGGTTGTGCTTGACCTTCTCGACGATCGTGCGGCCGATGTCGATGGCCTTGGCGGTCGCCTCGTCCTTGTCCTCGTGGATCCAGGAGCAGTGCTCGCGGATGTTGGCCATCTCGCACATGAACGGGTTGAGGCCGGCCTGGTCGGCGGCGCGGCGGAAGGTCTTCTCGTGCATGTGCGGCGAGCAGGCGGCGACGACGACGCCGGTGAGGTTGTTCTCCTCGATGGCCTTGCGTGACCAGCGCCTGGCCCGGGTCGGAGCACATGTACTTGTAGTCCTCGGCGTGCGCGACGCCCGGATGGTCCTTGAGCGTCTCGGCGACCGCTGGCGCAGTCGACGGTGCGGGCGATGTTCTCGCCGCAGTGGCAGACGAAGACGCCGATGCGGCTCATGCGTCACCTCCCGCGTCGGACGGCGCGGCGGCCGCCTTCGGCAGCCTCGGCCTCGGCGCGCTTGGCGGCACGGGCGGCGGCCTTGGCGTCCGCCTCGGCCTGCAGGCGCTTCTCCTCTTCCACGCGCCTGGCGGCGCGGACGACGAGCTCCTGGATGAACGGCTGCGGTCGCCACGAAGTGCCGGTTGAGGCCGAGCTGTTCGGCCGGCAGGCCGAGGGCGAGGCCCACCACCTGGGTGATGAAGAGGATCGGCAGCGGCTGCTCGCCGCGCGCCGTCATCGCCTTCTGCCGCAGGTCGAGGTTGCTGTGGCAGAGCGGGCAGGCGACGACGATCGCCTCGGCGCCGTTGCGCGCGCGCGTCCTCGATGATGGCGCGGCCGAGCCGCACGACGGAGCTGGTGCGGCTCACGCTGAAGGCGCCGCCGCAGCACTCGACCTTCATGTTCCAGTCGACGGCGTCGGCGCCGCAGGCGTTGATGACGTCGTCCATCGAGCATCGGCTGCTCGGGGTCGTCGTCGCCGCTGACCTCCGGCGGGCGGACCAGCAGGCAGCCGTAGTACGCGGCCAGCTTGACGCCGTGGAGCGGGTTGGGCTCGGCCAGCGACGCGGCCACCTTCTCGTCGATCAGCGGCGCCGTACTCGTGCAGCAGCTGCACGGCGTTGAGCACCTCGACGGTGTTGGCGAACGGGCGGCCGAGGATCTCCGGGCATGCGCTCGGCGAGGCCGTCCTCCTCGGCGACGGCGAGGCGCGCCGACGCGAGGCGGTTGTAGCAGGCGGCGCAGGGCGCCAGCACGCGGTCGAAGCCCTGCGCCTCGGCCAGCGCCAGGTTGCGCGCCGGCAGCGCCACGCCGAGCAGGTGGTCGGTGGTGTGGCCGCTGCTCGCGCCGCAGCAGTTCCAGTCCGGGATCTCGGCGACGGGCGATGCCGAGCGCCTCGACCACGGCGCGCAGGCTCTCGTCGAACTCGGGGGACGTGCCGTGCAGCGAGCAGCCGGGGTAGTAGGCGAGGCCGCGCGCGGTCTTCTCCGGCGCGGCGCCTTCGACGGCCAGGGCCGTCACGTCTTCGGCGACGGTGCTCATAGCGTCACCCCGCACTGCTCGAAGATCCGCTTGATCTCGTTGACGCCGTCGATCCTGTCGGCGCGCAGGTTGAGCTTGCCGCGCGCGAACATGCCGGGCGCGTTGGTGACGTCCTTCATCAGGTCGCCCGTCTTGAGCTTGTAGTCCATGACGAGGCCCATCTCGTGCAGGCGGCCGTTGGTGCGGATCTGCTCGAGGAACGCCTTGTGGAAGGCGCCGATGTTGCGCGGCATGTTCGCCAGGCCCGACTCGAGGGCGAGCTCGCGGACGGCGTCGATGACGCGCGCCGGGTCGCAGGCGTTGGGGCAGCGGGCGCTGCAGGTCTCGCAGGTGAGGCAGAGCCAGATGGACTCGTCCTGGAGGGCCCGCTCGCGCGAGCCGTACATGACGCGGCGCATCACCTGGTGGGGGCGCAGGTCGGATTCCGAAGCCATCGGGCATCCCGCGGAGCACTTGCCGCACTGGTAGCAGGTCGCGGGATTGATGCCCGTCGCGGCCTCGATCTCGGTGGCGAGGTGGGGGGTACTGCTCGTCATCGTGGCGATCGGTCCTTCTGGCGAGGCTGACGACCCGGGAGAGCCGTCGACCGCCGTCCGTCGTGCTGGAGGGCTGAGTATAAACCGTGCCGTTTGAGTGTAGATGGCACAAGCGAAAGAGGGCAACTCAGGTCCTGATTGTGGACGGCGGCACAAGCGACCCGGCCGGCGGGCCCGGTCCCGGCGCCCGCCCGATCAGGGGCTCGGCGAGGTCTGGAGGGAGGGCGCGCCGCCCGGCGCCCACACCGGCGACAGCGCTTCCTGGACCAGCGCCTGCGCGTCGCCGCCGTCCGCCGGCGTGAGGTACACGTTGCCGGTCCGGTACTTCTCCTGGTCGTACTCCGCCCAGGCGATGGTGGTGCCGTCCGGCGACCACGAGAGGTCCTGCACCAGCGTGTTCCTGTAGCGCGCGACCACACGTGTGGCGCCCGACGCCGTGTCGAAGATCCAGAAGATGGCGGGCCCGATGCCGCCCGGGTCGCCGGACGGCTTGAGCGAATGGCCGGTGAAGACGACCCGCACCCCGTCAGGATCCCAGGCGTAGCCGGCCGGGAACTGCGTCTCCTTGGCCGGCATCAGAACACTGCCGTCGGCGCTCAGGACCGTGTAGCTGGTGCCGACGTCGCTGCCGGCGCGCCGGTAGATGAGGGCCTCGCCGCTCGGGGAGATCAGCGGCTCGTCGAAGGCGCGGGCGTTGACGTCGAAGGAGGCCCTGTTGGTGCCGAGCTCGGTGACCGCGCCCGAGGCGCGGTCCAGCAGCTCGAGCCGCTCCTTGGCCGTCGCCATCCCGTACTTGTCCGTCCTGGCGCCGGTGTAGGTGACGAACGCGACCCTGGCGCCGTCGCTCGATGCGCTCACGGCGACGCCGCGCAGGGACACGCCGCCTGCGTCCACCAGCGGCGTGAAGTCCTGTGTCCCGGTGTCGTAGACGAGGAAGTCGGCGTTCTGGCCGGTCGCCTTGGGCGTCTCCGTGTACCCGGCCACCAGGAGCTCGGTGGCCGACAGCCAGGCGATGCTGTCGACGGCCACGACGTTGGGCGTGTCCGCCGTCGGCCTGCCGGGCAGCGCCGCTGGCGGCGTCGAACAGCCACACCTCGCTGCGTCTGGAAGCTGCCGGCGATGCACGCCAGCCATTTGCCGTCCGGGGAGTAGGCGATCTGCCGGATCTGCCGGCCGCTGAAGCGGGTGATCGGCTTGACGGTGCCGTCGGCCATGATGGCCGCGAGACGGTCCGCCTTTGGGCCTACGGCGCCCGCGAGGTACTGGCCGAGCGCCGGGGACCGAGCGACGCCGACGGTGGCTCCGGCGGACGGTGTGGACGAGTCGGCGGCGCCGTCCGTGCTCTCGCCGCGCGGCAGGAACAGGAGCGCCGCCGACCGCGGCGATGGCGATGACCACCGCGATGCTGACGACGATGACCCAGCCGGGAGTGTGTCCGTCGCGGGGCGGAAGACTCGTGGCGGGCGGGCCCGTGGGTGGACCGGCGGCCGGTGGGGTCGCGGCTGCTGCGGGAGGCGGGGGCGCGGGTGGGGCCGGCTGCACGGTGTCGGCGAGGGCGGCCCCGCAGCCCTGGCAGAAGCTCGCGTCGTCGTCGTTGGCGCGCCCGCACAGCGGGCAGGTCCGGGCCATGTCCTCCCCTCCAGGTCGGCCGGTCTTGTCGCGCATCGTATCCGCTCGACGCCGGTCGCGACAGGGGAATCGCCGTATGCGCCGCGGGGCCGCGGCGCGGTCGAAGCCTCGCCGTGGCCGCGGTCAGGCCGCGCGCGCCGCGTCGTCCGCCGCGAGCGCGCGCCGCACGCGTCCGTGCCCGGCGAGCATGAGGAGAGCGGCGGCGAAGGCCGCCACCGAGCCGTAGGCGAACGTCGCCCACGGGCCCCAGGCGCTCCACAGCAGGCCGCCCAGGGTGCTGGCGGCGAAGGCCGCGAGGCCGGTCGCCGTGTAGTACAGGCCGAGTGCGGAGGCGCGCTCCCCGGTCGGGATGGCGCGCCCGATCAGCGCCTTGCTCGTGCCTTCGGTCGCGGCGATGTAGAGGCCGTAGGCGGCGAAGAGGACCGCGAGCGTCCAGCCGGAGCCGGCGGCGGCGAAGCCCGCGTACACCGCCGCGAACACCACGTAGCCGGCGATCACCAGGGGGTACTGACCGACCCGGTCGCTGAGGCCGCCCAGCGGCAGCGACCCGGCCGAGTAGACGACGTTGTAGAGCACGTAGAGCAGGATCACGGCGGAGGTGCTCAGGCCCACGTCTTTGGCCTTGAGCAGGATGAACGTGTCGCTGGAGTTGCCGACGGCGAACGCCAGCGATCCGACGAGCAGCCAGCGGAAGGCCGGCGAGGCCGGGAGCGAGAGCTTGAACGCCTTGCGCTGCGGCGTCTCCCGGTGCTCCTTCACGAGGAACACGATGGCGACCACGCTCAGCAGGCCGGGGACGACGGCGATGGCGAAGATCCAGCGCAGCGAGACGTCGGCCTGGACCAGCGCGAGTGCGACGAGCGGGCCCAGCACCGCACCCATCGTGTCCATGGTGCGGTGCAGACCGAACGCGAGGCCTTGCTGGCCGGGCTGCGTGTTGGCCGCGATGAGGTCGTCGCGCGGCGCCGTGCGCATGCCTTTGCCGAACCTGTCCGTGAACCGGCCGGCGAGGGCCATCCCCCACCCCGGCGAGAGCGCGATGACGAGCTTGCCGAGCGCCGCCGAGCGTGTAGCCGCCGAGCACGAAGGGCTTGCGGCGGCCGGTGTAGTCGGCGGCCTGCCCGAACGGGTACTTGGTGATGCTCGCGGTGGCCTCCGCGATGCCTTCGATCAGTCCGAGGAGCGCCACGGGCGCGCCGAGCACCGTAGTGACGAAGATCGGGAACAGCGGGTAGGCGATCTCCGAGCAGAGGTCGGCGAGCAAGCTCACGAGCCCGAGCGTGCGTACGTTGGGGTCAAGCCCTCGGACTCGGGAGAACCGACCGCGAGGCCGGCGGGGGGACGCGTCCTGCTGGGGGCCGCCTACGGGCGAGGAGGAGTCCATGCCTCGATACTACCCGGTGCGTGGCCGGGCCGCGCCGCGCCCTGCCGCCTACTCCGGGGGCTCGAGGACGATGAGGTCCTGGGCGGCGGTCGCCCCGTCGAGCTCGCGCCCGACTCAGAACCCGCCGGGTCCGATGTACGCGTTGAGGCTGGCGTCGGCCTCTTCGTAGATCCCCCACACCTTCTTGACCGGCGTGAGGTTCTTCCAGAAGCCCGTGCTGCCCTTGGGCGTGATGAGGATGTCGCCCGGGCCGGCGATGTGGACGTCGCCGTCGTCGTCCGTGACCTCGACCTCGCCCTCGATGATGTAGGCGACCTCGTGGTACGGGCGCTCGAAGTGCCGCTGCTGCACGTCGCGCTTCCAGAGGCCGAAGCTGAACTTGTCGTCGGCGGACATCGCGGCCGTGAATTCCTTGCCCGGCGGATCGGCCTCCTCGGACCCGGCCATGGCCTCCTCCCAGATCACCTCGTCGGCCTTGATGACGCGGATCCTGGTGTCGCTCAGATCGCCCATGCCCCCTCCTGATCGTCTGCGGCGTCGTAGAATAGCCGGCGCGCCTGCGGGGCACCGCCAGTTGAGCCAGCTGCGCCGTTCAATCGCGGCGTCGCTCCGGCGCCGCCATTGTATGCCCGGCGACGCCTGAAGTGTCCGTCGACGGAGGGAGGTCCGGGGTGCGAACTGCAGTCGGCGCTCGAGGAGCGCGTCGTCCAGGCGGTACGGGACGCGAAGGACGAGCTGGTCGGCCTCACGGCCGAGCTCGTCGCGTGCGACACCACGGCGCGCCTTCCCGGCGACCCCGCGCGCGACGAGGAGAAGCTGCAGCGGCTGCTCGCCGCGCGCCTCGAGGCGCTCGGCGCCGAGGCGGACGTGTGGGAGCCGGAGCCGACCGGCGAAGGCGACCGGTTCGTGCCGGCCGGCCTCGACTTCGCCGGCCGGCCGCAGCTCGCCGCCGTCCTCCGCGGCTCCGGCGGCGGCCGCAGCATCCTGCTCAACGGCCACATCGACGCGGTGGACGTCGAGCCGCGCGACCAGTGGCACAGCGACCCGTTCGTCCTCACCGAGCGCGACGGCTACCTCTTCGGCCGCGGCGCCAACGACATGAAGGGCGGGGTCGCCGGCCTGGTCATCGCCCTGGAGACGCTGCACCGCCAGGGCGTCCGTCTGGCCGGCGACGTCGTCTTCTGCACGGTGACCGACGAGGAGTCCTCGGGCGCCGGCGGCCGGGCGGCGGTGGCGCACGGCGTCAAGGCCGACGCCGGCATCGCCGCCGAGGCCACGGATTTCGACGCCTGGGTCAGCTGCCGCGGCACGGTGACGCCGACGATCACCGTGGCCGGGCGCGCCGGCCACGCCGAGATGCCGCAGCCGGACTGGCGCGACGGCGGCGCGGTCAACGCGATCGAGAAGCTCGTCGCCGTCATCAACGGGATGGGCGCGCTGCGCGAGGAGTGGAAGGCGCGCCCCGACCACGTCCACCCGCTGCTCGCGCCCGGCGACATCGTCCCGACCATCGTCCACGGGGGCACCTGGATGGTGACGATCCCGGCGTCCTGTGCCGTGACCGCCGACATCACGTACCTGCCGCGGCACGTGGACGCGCAGGGGACGGGCAGGGCGGTCGAGGCCGAGGTGATCGACCGCCTGACCAGGGCCGTCGCGGGCGACCCGTGGTTCGCGGAGCACCCGCTGCAGTTCGCCTGGTCGGACGACGTGGTGCCGGCCGAGATGCCGGCCGATCATCCGCTGGTGACGACCGCACTCGGCTGCGCCGCCGCGCTCGGCCATCGCGGCGAGCCGGCCGGCCTGAACAGCTGGCACGACGCGGCCACCTTCACGCGCGCCGGCACGCCGACCTTCAGCTTCGGTCCGGACGGCATCGACACGGCGCACGCGGCCAACGAGCGCGTCAGCGTCGGCGGGCTCGTGGACTTCAGCGCCGCCGTCGCGCTCACTGATGCTGCGCTGGTGCGGGGTGGCGTCATGATCGTCCACATGTCCATTCACACGCCCAAGCCGGGGAGGGAGCAGGACCTCATCGCCTCCATGCACCGCTACGGTGCGGCAGGTGTGGGTCAACCTGGGTTCGTTGACGCGAAGACGCTGCGCGACCGCCACTCGGGCCGCCTGATCGGGATGGCGCGCTGGCAGGACGAGGCGTCCTGGCGCGACGGCGTGGAGGCCATGCGCGCGGCCGTCGCGGACGACCCCTTCGACGAGTGGGAGGCCGCCGAGGTCGAGGGCTTCTTCCTCGAGGAGGTGTGACGGACTCGGGCGCCGGCGGAGCGGCTGCGCCGCCGCCGGCCCGTGACCGGGGCCGCGCGCTGCTCGCGGACGCGGCCCTCCTCAGCGTCGCCGTCGTCTGGGGTCTGAACTTCGTCGTCATCAAGGACGCCATCGGCGACACCGGCCCCATGACCTACCTGCTGTGGCGGCACGTCGTGGCGGCCATCATGCTGGCCGCCGTGATGCCGCGCACCGCGCTGCAGACACGGCGCCGCGACTGGATCTACGGCGCCGTTCTCGGCTTCTTTCTGTTCGCCGCCTTCGTCACCCAGACCATCGGCCTGCAGTGGACGACGCCAGGCAAGAGCGGCTTCATCACCAGCCTCTACATCGTGATGGTGCCGTTCCTGTACTGGATCGTGGCGCGCCGCTCGCCGGGCCGGGTGCAGGTGGGCGGCGCGGTCCTGGCCACCGTCGGCCTCGGCCTCCTCAGCTTTCGCGGTGGGCTCGGCATGTCCAGGGGCGATCTGCTGACCCTGGCCGGCGCCGCCGCCTTCGCCGCGCAGATCGTCGCGACCGGGTTCTTCGCGCCGAGGACCAAGCCGGCCGTGCTGGCGCTCACCCAGATCGTCGCCGCGGCCGCGCTGTTCGTCATCGTCACCCCGTTCGTGGAGCACGTGACCTGGGACTTCGGCGCCCCGGCGTGGGCGGCCATCGTCTGGACGGCACTGTCGGGCACCGTCTTCGGGTTCCTGGTCCAGGCGTGGGCGCAGAAGTCGACGACGTCGACGCGAGCAGCCGTCATCCTCGGCCTGGAGGGCCTCTTCGCGGCGGTGTTCGGACTGCTCGTCGGCATGGACGTCCTGAGCTGGCGGTTCGTGGCCGGCGCGGCGCTGATCCTGGCCGGCGTGATCGTCATCGAGACGCTCCCGAGCCGGCACGGCGCGCCCAACCCGGCCGACGTGCTGCCGCGCGCGGACTGACGTCGGCCCGAGGTCCGGGGCGTTGCGCGGCGAAACCCTCTGGTACGCTTACCGTGTAGGGCTGGACCATCACGAGGGTCGGAGACCACGTGGATTGGGACTGGGAAGACGGGCCGCCGCGAGACACCCCGCCGTCACGGCGCGCGCCGGACGAGACGCCGGCTCCTCGCGAGCCCGCGCCGTCCGAACCGGAGTGGCCGGAGTCTCCGGAAGAGTCCGAGACGCGGGTGTTCTCGCCCGGAACGGTGCCTGAGCGGGCGCCGGACGAGCCCCCGGTGCAGTCGCCGCCTCCTGAGTACGTCCTGCCCGATCGCACCGAGACCGGGCGTCCCGCCCCGCAGAGCGGCGCCGAGTTCGAGCGGCCTCGAGCAGGGACGATCGAATCCTCCGAGCGTGCGGCGGTCGCCGGCGCCGGGGGGTCCGAGGGCTACGAACGCCGCTCGCGCTCTTCGGAGGACCGCACGGCGCGAAGGGAGCAGCGTCGCCGTCAGCTCCGCCGCCGCCGGCTCGTCGCGCTGGCCGTCCTCATCGCGATCATCGTCCTGATCGTCGTCCTCATCGTCCGCGGATGCGGCGGGTCTGACGCGGGCGCCGCCGCGGCGGTCTTCGTCACGGTCTTCGTGGACAGGCGCATGCTGGTGGTCCCGGGGCGCATGTGAAGCCCAGGCGGCTTCTGACGACGACGGCGCTCGCGGTCCTGCTGCTCGCCGTGGCGACCGCCGCCGTGGCCGGCTGCGGCGGCGGGCAAGCGGAGGCGCCGGAGCACCCCTACGGGGAGCCCCCGGCGCCCGCCCCCGGCATCCACGCCTGGGCAGCCGGCGAGCCCGGCGCGCTGCTGGTGACCACCGACGGCGGCGCGACGTGGAAACGCCAGCGCTTTCTGCTTCCGCAGCGCGGCGTGGACGTCGCCTTCACCGACGTGCAGACCGGCTGGCTCGTCACCGACGCCGGCACGGTGCTTGCGACCACCGACGGCGGCGCCGCCTGGACCGTGGTCGAGAAGGTGAGGGTCAGCGTGAAGGCGATCGCCGCGACGGGTGCCGCTCACGCCTGGATCGTCGGCAATGCGTTCGGCGCCGCCGGTGACCTTGGGGCCGCCGCCGTGTACCGGACCGCCGACGCGGGCGCGACCTGGAAGCGCACCGGCTTCGGCATGGCGCAGCTGGCCGACGTCGCCTTCGCCGACGAGCGGCACGGCGTGCTGGTGGCGCTCGACAAGATCTGGTCGACGCGCGACGGCGGCCGCACCTGGCGACTCCGGCGCGAGCTACCCATGACGGTGCTGACGAGCGTGGCCGCCGCCGACTCCCGGCGCGCCTGGGTCGCCGGCTGGGACACCCAGGACGGCCTGCCGTTCGTCTGGGCCACGAGCGACGGCGGCGCGAAGTGGAGCAGGCTGCGCGTCGACGTTCCCGCGCCCCAGCCCGGCGCCCTGCAGACCAGGCAGATCGCCTGCGCCGGCGCGTCCCGTCTCTGGATCACCTGTGACGCGGGCGTGCTCGCCACTTCCGACGGCGGTACGACGTGGCAGCTGCAGCAGGTCCCCGCCGGACAGCCGCTGGCCGTGGCGGCGGCCGGGGAGGAGCACGTGCTGGCCACGACGCAGACGCAGCCCATCCTGGCGACGGCGGACGGCGGCGCGACCTGGCGGGCCGCGCGGCAAGGACGGCTTCCTGACGCAGCCGCTGGTCGCCATCGCGGCGCTGCAGGCCGAGGCGACGCAGCAGTAAGCGGGGCGTGCGGCCGAGCCTCCGGCCCGCCCGTTCGACAGCTCAGGTCCGATAGGATTGCCGCGATGGCGACGCCACTCGGCAGCACACAGGTCTCGCGCCGCAAGGCGCTCGTCGCCGACGTGCTGCTCTTCAGCGTCGCCATCTTCTGGGGCAGCAACTTCGTCTTCATCAAGGACGTCGTCGAGCGCACCACGGAGCTCGCCGCCGGCAGCATCGTCGCCGGCACCATGCTCTACCTGGTGCTCCGCTACGTGGTCGCCACGGGCATCTTTGCGGTCGTCCAGCCCAGGAGCTGGCTCGGGTCCTCGCGCGGCGACTGGGCTCGGGGCGGTCTGCTCGGCGCCTTCTACCTGACCGCCCTCATCCTCCAGACCATCGGCCTGCAGCGCACCTCGCCCGGCGTCAGCGGCTTCATCACCGGGATGAGCGTCGCCATGGTCCCCTTCCTCTACTGGTTCGTCGCGCGCCGCTCGCCCGGCCGCTGGCAGATCGTCGGCGCCGTCGTCGCCACCGCCGGCCTGGGCGCGCTCAGCCTGCAAGGCGACTTCTCCATCCGCTGGGGCGATGCCATCACGCTGCTCGGCACGCTGTTCTACGCGCTGCACATCATGACCACGGGGTTCTTCGCCCCCAAAGTGAGGCCGACGACGCTCGCGGTCAGCCAGATGGCGGTCTCGACCCTGATCCTGCTGGTGGTCACGCCGTTCGTCGTGCACGTCACCCTCGACCTGCCGTGGCAGGTGTGGGCGGCGGTGGTCTGGACGGCGATCAGCGGCACCATCTACGCGTTCTTCATCCAGAGCTGGGCGCAGCGCTACACGACCTCCACACACGCCGCGATCCTGCTCGGGTTCGAGAGCGTGTTCGCCGCCATCGCCGGCATCATCGCCGGCATGGACGCGGTGACGTGGCGTCTGTTGGTGGGCGGCTCGATGATGCTGACCGGCGTGTTCATCGTGGAACTGCTGCCCGGGAGCAAGGCGATCGTCGAAGAGATCGAGGCGGAAGAGGGGACGGCGCCGTGAGCGCCGACCGCGAGCCCGCCGGCCACGGCTGGGTCTCGCCGGCCGACCTGCTGCCGACAGCGCGGCGGGCCTGGCGGCGGCGCCCGCTCGCCGCGGTCACTTCGAGATGCGTCTCAGGATGTGCGTCTCTCCGCCGCCGCGCGGACTGACGATCAGCGCGTCCGCGCCCTCGTCGTAGCGGATGACCCAGCGGGCGTCCTGGGTGTTCTCGCCCAGGACGAGGATCCTGTCGCCGTCGAGCCGGGCAGGGAAGGGGACGTCGGACACGCTCGGGTAGGTGACCCAGTATCGGACCGCGGCAGCGTCCTCGCCCGCCGCGCTCACCGTGAGCCGGACCGGCGTCGCGGTCGCCTCCTGCCAGACGCCGAGCGCCTGGGTCTGGATGGGCGGCTGGTCGTCGAACGGCCGCCAGACGAGCAGCACGACCAGCACGGCGCAGAGCGCCGCGGCTACGACGGCGACGATCGCGATGGCCGTGCGTGACACGGCGTCACCTCCGCGGGTCCAGGGCGGCACGGCGCCGCCTGCCCCGATGCTAGCACCGGGCAGCGCGTCCCAAAGCGCAAAGGCGGAGCCGGCGTTGCCGGCCCCGCCTTCGAGGCGCGGTCCTCTTCGGCCGCCCTACTCCTCTTCCTGCCGGCTGCGGAACACGCGCGTCAGCAGGAACATGATGACGATCATGACGACCACGCCGCCCAGGCCCACCGCTAGCCACTTCCAGTTGACGAAGGGCTGGTCTTCGGTCGCCGCCGCGGCGCCGACCTTGGGCTCCACGAAGCGGTACGTGTCGATGTTGTTGTAGCTGTAGATGACCGAGCCCTCCTGCCCGCCCGGCGCGTCGCCGGGGGTGTGCACCCAGCCCTGCCACTTGTCGGTGTTGAAGGCCTCGAGCTGGTACGGGTAGGCGAGGATCGCGTACGCGGCGCCGTCGTAGAAGATCTGCTGCATCTGCTGGATGATCGGGATGCGCTTGGCCTCGTCGATCGTCGTGATCTGCTCGGCGTTCAGCTTGGTGTACTCGGGGTCGGTCCACAGGCAGTCGTTCCAGCCCTCGATCTGCTGTGGCGTGTAGATGTCGACGATGAAGTTGGGGTCGACGTCCTGCACCCAGTACCAGATGAACAGGTCCCAGTCGGGCGTGTACGTGTCGCCGGTGTACTCGTACTGGTAGTTGATGAGCGTGCCGGCGTCGATGACCTGCAGGGTCAGCTTGATGCCGATGTCCTTGAGCCAACCGACGATGAGCTTGGCGGCGGTCTGGTTCTGCACCGAGTCGGTGGTGGCGTAGAAGCGCAGCGCCAGCTTCTTGCCGTCCTTGGTCTCGCGGAAGCCGTCGCCGTTGACGTCTTTGTAGCCGGCGTCCTCGAGGATCTGCCTGGCCTTCTCCGGGTCGAAGCTGAAGGCCTGGTCGGCCGCCGGCTCCCAGTGATACTTGGAGTACGGCACGATGAGCGAGGAGCCGAGGGTGGCGTACTGCTGGTAGGCCACGTCGACGACCTTCTGCCTGTCGACCGCCCAGTTGACCGCCGTGCGGAACTGCTGGTCCTTCAGTACCGGATTGCCCTTCGAGTTCGGGCTGTCGTAGCAGTTCATCGCCAGTTCGACGAAGTTCCACGAGGTGGACTTGCTGATCGTGATGCCCTGTTCGCCGCCCAGCGGCTTGAACTGCGCCGGCGGGATGTCCACGGCGCCGTCGATGGTGCCGAGCTTGAGGTCCTGGGCCATGGTGTCGGGGTTGGTGTACATCTGGAAGATGACCTCGTCGACCTTGGGCCTTCCGGCCCAGTACGTCGGGTTGGCCTCGAAACGCACGAACTTGCCCTTGACCCACTCCACGAGCTGGAAGGGGCCGTCGCCGACGATCGGCGGCTTGTTCTGGTAGCTGGTGGTCGCCGCCTTGCCGCTGACTTTGCTCCAGATGTGCTCCGGCAGGATCGGGACGACCATCCGCAGCATGTTGGCCTTGGGAGCGCTGGTGGTGACCTTGACGTGGGTGTCGTCGATGACCTTGGCCCCGGTGATGCCGTTGGTGTACGTCGAGAGGTTGAGGAGCTTGTTGTCGACGATGTAGTTGAAGGTGAACGCCACGTCACGGGCGGTCACCGGCTCGCCATCCTGCCACGTGGACCCCTCGCGGATGGTGAACGTCCACTCCTTGCCGTCCGGCGAGACCTCCCAGGCGGTGGCCAGCTCCGGCCGGGGCTCCAGGGTCTTGGAGTCGAACCCGACCAGGAAGTCGTAGTTCATGTGCCAGAACATGTAGTCGATGCCCTGGATGCCGATGAAGGGGTTCAGGTTGTCGGGCTCCTGCACGATGCCGATGTGCAGCGCGACTTTCTCGGCCGGCGCCGGGCTGGACGAGGCGGCGGCGCGACCGACGCCGACCGCCGCCGCCAACAGCAGCGACAGGACGAGCACCAAGGACGCCTTGACGAGCAGGCCTGCCGGCCCAGTACGAGCGGTCATGCGGATCCCCCTCTGCGGTCGGACCGGCATTGCCAGGCGCCGGTCCCGTGTGCGCCGACGATAGGGACGGGCCGCCGGGGCGTCAAGGGACGGCGGGCGGGATGCGGCCCGCTCGGCGAGGTAGACTGACGGGGCGGGCGGGGCCCGGAGGGCCGGCCCCGCCTCGTCCGCGCCGCCGTTCACGGGAGGTCACATGCCCGACAAGCCATACGAAGACGTCCAGATCGAGGGCCACCTCATCGACTCGCTCATGATGCCGCACATCATGGACGAGGTGATGGACCTCGACGGCGAGTTCGAGATGCTCACCTTCGAGGTCGGACGCATGAAGGACGACCCGTCTCACGCGGTGATGCGCATCTTCGGCCGCGACGCCGCCCACCTCGACGAGATCCTCACGGCCATCACCGAGTTCGGCGTGGTCGCGGTCAAGCCGCAGGACGCCGTGCTCGAGGCGGCCGACATGGACGGCGTCTTCCCGGACGCCTTCTACTCGACGACCAACCTCACGACATTCGTCCGCCTCGGCGGCGACTGGGTCCGCGTCGGGCATCCGGAGATGGACTGCGGCATCCGCGTGGACCTCGAAGAGGGGACTGCCCAGACGGTGGCCATGAGCGACGCTGTGGCCGGCGACCTCTTCGTCACCGGCCACAAGGGCATCCGCGTGCTGCCGCTCGAGCGGCCGCGCGAGAGCCAGCCGTTCGAGTTCATGGCCAGCGCCGTCAGCAGCGAGAAGCCCAAGGCGCAGATCGTCCACGAGGTGGCGCACATCCTGCGCCAGGTGAAGGAGGAAGGCCGGCTCACCATCGCCGTCGTCGGCCCCGCCGTGGTGCACACAGGGGCGGCGCCGCAGCTGGCCCGCCTCATCGAGGCCGGGTACGTGGGCTGCGTGTTCGGCGGCAACGCCGTCGCCACCCACGACATCGAGAGCAACCTCTACGGCACCTCGCTCGGCATCAACCTCAGGTCCGGTGCTCCGGTGCCCGGCGGCCACGAGCACCACCTGCGCGCCATCAACACCATCCGGCGCGCCGGCGGCATCCGGGCCGCCGTGGACGCGGGCATCCTGACGGACGGGCTCATGTACACGCTCACGCAGACCGACACGCCCTACGTGCTCGCCGGCAGCATCCGCGACGACGGCCCCATGCCCGAGGTGATCACCGACGTGATGGCGGCGCAGCGGGAGATGCGGCGCTACGCGCAGCAGGCCGGCGCCTGCCTCATGCTCAGCACGATGCTGCACAGCATCGCCGTCGGCAACATGCTGCCGGCCACCGTGCGCACCGTCTGCGCCGACATCAACCCCGCGGTCGTGACCAAGCTCGCCGACCGCGGCTCGTTCCAGGCCATCGGCATCGTCACCGACGTCGGCCTGTTCGTCGAGCAGCTGGCGGACGAGCTGACGCGGTAGCCGCCGTACTTCGGCGTCTGAGGTCCGTCCGTACAGCGGCCGCACCCGGGCTCGTCTACAGCCATAACGGCGGCTTTGCAGGAAGGCCGTGTAGACTGCGGACGTCTGGTCGCGGGGGCTGACGGGTGACCATCCGTGTTCGTCGACGTGCAGAGTCAGCCAAGTTCCCGCGACGCGCAGGGCTTCGGGAGGGAGGAGCGTATGCCAACGTACGTGGCACTGATTAGGCTGACCGACGAGGGAGCAAGGACGGTCGACCAGTCCCCAGGCCGGATGGCCGCAGCCATTGAGAAATGGGAGGAACTGGGCGGCAAGATTGTGGATGTCTACGCCGTGATGGGCGAGTACGACTTCGTTGCCATCGGCGAAGCGCCGA
Organism: uncultured Alphaproteobacteria bacterium; assembly: GCA_963778745.1. GTDB lineage: Bacteria > Pseudomonadota > Alphaproteobacteria > Rhizobiales > Xanthobacteraceae > Pseudolabrys. The sequence continues at coordinate 328,942 of CAVZVP010000018.1, forward strand.
GCGACTACGTCGCACTGGCCTGGGGGGCGGCAATGGCCAAGTCAGGCACGTCGAGGACCGTGACCATGAAGGCGTTTGACCGGTACGCCTGGAAATGGGCTCTTGAGGCGACGCCCCAGCAGATCAGAGAAGGTTCGCTACCGCCGGAGCGCCCCGCGCGGAAGCCTTAGCCGACACCGCGACTCCCAAGTCGACGAATGAAGGTACTGCTCGTCTCGATGCCCTTCGGCGCGCTGGACGGTCCGGCGCTCGGGATCAGCACCTTGAAGGCGAGGCTGAGGGAGGGCGGCGTTGCTTGCGACGTGGCCTACCTCAGCCTCGCTTTCGCTGACTTGCTCGGTCGCGAGCGGTATCAGGCGATCATCGACGACTTGCCGTTTTCGTCTCTGGCCTGTGAATGGGTCTTCGCGGATTGCTTGTTCGGCTCGTCCATCCCCGCGCAGGAGGCTTACATCGATGAGGAGCTGAGCCGCCGCTGGCGCCTGGAGTCGGATCTTATCCAGGATACGGTGGTGCACGCGCGAGCGCTGGCTGCGGAATTCCTGAGCCGCTCCTTGAAGTCCGTCGGGTTTGGCGAGTACGACGTTGTCGGATTCACGACGGTGGGGCAGCAGAACATCGCGTCACTCTCGCTCGCGCAGGCGATCAAGGTCACTCACCCGCGAAGCGTCATCGTCTTTGGCGGACACGCGTGGGAGGGTCCTATGGGGCGAGAGCTGTTGCGTCAGTTCCCGTTCGTCGACTTTGCCTTCTCTGGGTACGCAGACGATTCGTTTCCCGCGTTCGTCAGACAGCTGGCCACCGGCCTGGAGCTGCCGGGCCACACGGTCCCGGGGCTGACGTACCGCCATCAACGCAAAACGAAGACCACTCCTGAGGACAGCACAGATTCAGCCCTCAGCGAGGGAGCACTGCCGGACTTTGCGGACTACTTCGCTGTGCGTATTCGGGACGCTGAGGTGAGCGCCGGACGGCTCGTCATCCCCGTAGAGACGTCCCGTGGCTGCTGGTGGGCCACTCGAGGAGCATGTCGCTTCTGCGGCATCAGCGGCTCGAAGGCGGTGTACCGGAGCAAGTCATCCGACGCCGTCTTGAGAGAGCTTCGTTCCCGGGCCGCCCAGTGGCCCGGTGCGAGAATCGACATCGTGGACAGCGTCGTGCCCAGTGCATTCCTTGAAGAGGTCCTGCCTGAGCTTGCTGACCACCCACTGGACGCCCAGCTCACGTTCTCGATTCGCCCAGATGTCCGGAGGGAGCATGTGCGCAACGCCGCGGCGGCGGGAGCAGAGCTGCAATGCGGGATCGAAAGTCTCAGTGATCGCGTGCTTGGACTCATGCGCAAAGGAACAAGGACTGTGCGGAACGTGAGGCTGCTGAAGTGGTGCCGAGAATACGGCGTGAACCTGTCGTGGAACATGCTCTACGCGGTGCCGGGCGAGGTGGCAGAGGACTATCGGCAAGTGACATCGATCATGCCAGCGGTGCAGTCTTTCCAACCCCCGGCTTTCTGCGCGCCGGTCGACCTCGAGCGCTTCAGTTACTACTTTGAGCACGCCGCGGACCTCGGCCTAAGCTATCCGCGACCCGCAAGTCCGTACAGGCTACATCTATCCTTTTGACCGTCGGACGCTGTGCGAGATCGCCTACTTCTTCGACTACTCTCATCCATGTGAAGCTGACCGACCGGCCCACGTACATCGCTTGCGCGCGGAGGTCCGTACCTGGAAGAAGGCTCGCGACCTCGGCGTCCTCACCTTCGTGGACCTAGGCAATGAGTTGCGGCTCAGCGATACGCGGAAACTTGATTCGGTCGTCACTACGACACTGCGCGGTGAAGACCGCCTGCTCTACCTCGCCTGTGAGGACATCGGCCGATTCCGCCCGCTGTGTCTGCTCGCAGGGGCGGACCCAAACGAAAGCGTTGAAGCGCAGGCAGTGCGGACCAGGCTGGATGCCTTCGTTGCACGCGGGTGGATGCTGGTGGACGGCGACAGCTACCTCAGTCTCGCCGTCCGCAAGCGGCAACCCGATGTCGCCTTGGTTGTGGGGGGCTAGCCGTTCTGCCCACCGCCGGTGGCGTGGCCCGCCACGTCGGGCACCTGTCGCAACAGAGCATCGACCTCGTCGAGCAACGGCTTGGCTTTGAGGCGCCTCAGGATTCGGTGAGCCTCACGCAGTGGAGGCAGGGTCTCCGCTCTGCGGTCGATTCCCAGCAAGCACCGGCCTCGGGACACGAGCGACTGAGCCTCGTGAAACGGGGCGCCGAACGCGTGCCACGCGGCGGCTGCGCGCTGGTGCTCCTCGGCCGCTCGTTCGAGGTCGCCGTCCGCCTCGGCAAGACGCGCCTGGTGGGTCAGCAGCACGTTCCGGTCGATCGCCCGTGTCTCAGGCACACCGCGGGCGAACCGAGCGGCGAGGCCGACATCACCGGCTTCCCACGAGGCGTCCAGCGCCAGAGGCATCGTCATGCCGGTCTGCAGCGGGCAACCGAACCCGTCCCGGGTGTCGGCCGCACGAGTCAGGAAGCCCACCGCATTCTCTGTGTCGCCAGCTCTGAGGTAAGTCCAAGCAAGATGGATCCAGTACGACATCAACTCCTCTGGCCCTGTCGGCGGCCGCGCCTCGCACGTCCTTCTGAGCAGAGCAGGGTCGACAGGGGCGCCACGCATGCAATGCAGGTACGCAGCCATGACGGCGATTTCCACGTAGTCCGCAGCCTGGCTCTGTCGCTGCAGCTCGGGCAGCAGCACGTCGCCACCCGCCAAGGCAGCGTCCCATTGTCCGGCATAAGAGCGCAGACAGAGGAGCATCGCTTGCAGGTAGCAGGTCGAGGTCTCGTCGGCGCGACGAGTCGCCAAGGCCATGGCCGTGCGCACGACCCCCATCGCGGCAGCCGGGCCGCGATAGATGTGCAACTCGTCGGCGAGATTGTAGGAGAGGGCCGAGAAGTCATAGCTGAGACCCTTGTGTCTTGTGATGCGAAGGGCCAGCTGGAGGTCGTCGATGCCCTCCGGGTCTCCGAGGTCGCAACGAGCCATACCCCTGTACCCGTAGACCAAGGGGGAAGGTTCCTCGTCAAGCTCCGCGCAGGCGCGTAGCGTGTCGTTCGCGGCCGCCACCGCGGCCTCCCCCGCGAACGATGCGGCTGTCAGAAAGCACCATTGCCCTTTGGCCATCAGCCACTCGGGACCCCTGGGGCCCTCTTCCGCCAATGCGAGCGCGCGTCGCGTCACCTGCTCATGCCGAGTGTCGCCAACGAGGTACAAGAAGCGCGCCAGCCTGATCATGGTGCGAACAGACCCGGCCGAGTCGCGAACGGCCTGGTGACCAGCAAGCGCCTCCTCCAAGAGCCGGATCGAGCGCGCCAGGTCACCGGCCTGCGCCACCGCCTCGCCCCAATCAGACAGCAGGGCCGGCCGTTCGGGATCGTCGGCCGCGACGAGCCGCGCGGCTTCCGAGAAGAGTCGTTCACCCGCGCGCGCGTCGAGGGGGAATGTCTGACGGGCTGACGCCGCGAGCGCCCTCGCGCAAGGAAGCGTGATCGTCTCGATGAGCTCGGCGTCTCTTGCCGCAGTGGCCAAACGAAGGGCGGTGGAGAAGTGCCGGGCGATGAGGTCGGCCAACTCACGAGTGGGCTGCGGCTGGAGGCTCTGCACCCACACGGCGGCGGCACGGTGCCTGATCGCGCGCCGACGTCGGGTCAGGCGCTGATAGGCGACGTCACGGACCAGCTCGTGCGAGAAGCTGAACTCGGGTTCTCCAGGGAGTGATGAGGGCAGCTCTGGGCGGATGAGGCCGCGCACGACCAGGTCCCCGAGCACGGGGTGCAGCTCCGCCTCGTCGAGAGCGCTGACGGCGACCAGTGCGCCGGACCAGAAGCGTTGTCCGAAGACCGCCGCATCCGACACGGCCGCCCTGGAGCGCTGATCCAACTCGTCGAGTCGAGCGGCGATCAGCGCCTGCAGAGACGCAGGGAGATCGGGCTCAGAGCTGGTGCCCGCTCTCTTGTTTACGCCCTCCTCGACGTACCGCACCAACTCTTCAATGAACAGCGGATTTCCGCCGCTACGTCGGGCGAGGGCCTCGGCGGTCTCACCGTCGGACCCCCTCGACGCATCTTCGATCATGCGCATGCGGTCGCGCGACGAGAGCGGCCCCAGACGAACGTGAAGCGGTTGGCTACCCGCCTCATCTTCGAACGTGGCCGCGAATTCTGGGTGAGCGGCGGTCATCGTCGCCCTCGCTGTGCAGATCACCAACAAGCGAGTCTGCGCCGACATTCCAGTGAGATGGCGGAGGAAGTCGAGCGTGGCATCGCTCGCCCAGTGAATGTCTTCGAAGGCGACCACAGCGAGCCGGCCTGCCCCAAGTGTGTGAAGGAATCGTGACCAGGCGTTGAAGTTCCCTGGTCTTCCGGCCTCGGCTCCCTTGAGGCCGAGGAGCGGGCGTAGATGGTGCTCCAACCATGTGCGTTCCGGGTCGTCATTCAGCGCCGCGCCGAGCTTTCGGGCCGCGGTCTCCTGGTCATCGGTCTCCTGGATGCCGGCCTGCTCACGCAGGATCTCTGCCAATGCGAGGAACGCGCCGTCGTCACCGGCGGGTGGGCAATGCCCGCAGCGCCACAGCGTCTCGCCGGCACGGCCTTGGGCAAGCCGTGCGAACTCGAGGAGCAGTCTCGACTTGCCGATCCCCGCTTCGCCTGTGAGCAGGACGAAGTGGGGTGTCGACGTGGTGTCGGCGCTCTCCAACAGGTCGACGAGTAGACTCAACTCCTTCTGACGACCGGTGAAGGCCGTCGCCGGCCAGGCAGGGCCGGCCGCCCCTTGGGCCGGTCCCAATGCGGCCCACGCGATGAGGGCCTCGGCTTTGCCCTTGACCTTCTGCGGTCGAAGCCGGCGGTAGGCGATGCGACCCGTGGTGAGGGTGTGCGTGACCTCTCCGACGACCACGCCTCCGCCTGGCGCCAGCGCCTGTAGACGCGCGCACGTGTTCACGGCGTCGCCTACCAGGGCGGCTTGCCCTGCGCCCGGCAATCGGTGGTGCCGCACAAGTGCCTTGCCGGTGTTCACCCCGGCCCGCGCGACCAGCCGCTCTCCAGCAAGAGACATCGTATCCATGCCGGCGACGATCTGCAGCGCCGCCAGCACGGCGTGCTCTGCGTCGTCCTCTCGAGCTACCGGGACGCCGAACAGGCCGACAACGGCGTCCCCGATGTACTTCTCAACCTGCCCACCGTGACGTTCGATGACGCTCCGCGCCATTGCGAAGTACGCACGGAGCGTCGCGTCTAGGTCTTCCGGATCGTGCCGCTCTCCGAGGGCGGTGAAGCCCACGAGGTCGACGAAGAGCATGGTGACGATCCGCAGTTCTGTCGTCACACCTGCGTGCGCGTCAGCTCGAGACCCACACGAGGGGCAAAACCTTGCTCCGGCTGGGAGAGGCGTGGCACAGGCGGGGCAGAAGTAATCGCCCTCGGGCAAATCGGCACCAGAGGTGTGACGGTCGCCCATCACACCTCCCCATGCGTCCCGAATCCCTCACCCGGATCGTCGCGTGCCATCGCGACGCCCTCCCGACCTAGCTTGCTCTCCTATCCCATCCTAGTATTCGCGGCGCGTGCGGAGAAGGTCCACCGTTCTGGATGAGACGCCTTGCCGACCGCGGGCGATGCCGCCCTTGCCTCGCCGGTTGTCGACAGGCTCGCCGTGACAGTGTGGTTATACTCGGGGTCGAGACCCCACCGTACGACCTCACCCGAGGTGACCATGAAGCCACGCCCCATCCGCGAGAATGTCTACCTCATCGGCGCTGTCGACTGGGACCGGCGCCTGTTCGATGAACTCATACCGTTGCCCGACGGCACCAGCTACAACGCCTACTTCGTCGCGGGCAGCGAGAAGAACGTGCTCATCGACAGCGTCGACCCCACGAAGTGCGGCACACTCATGGCGCAGCTCGACGAGCTGCCGATGCCGGACTACCTGGTCATCCACCACGTGGAGCAGGATCACTCGGGCTGCACACCGCTGCTCCTCGAGCGCTTCCCCGAGCTGACGATCGTCTGTAACGAGAAGGCCAGGGTCATGCTCATCGATCACCTGCACGTGGACGACGCGCGCTTCCGGGTGGTGGCCGACGGCGACACCCTGAGCCTCGGCGACAAGACGCTCACGTTTCTCTTCACGCCGTGGGTGCACTGGCCGGAGACGATGTGCACCTGGCTCGAGGAGGACAAGGTCCTCTTCAGCTGCGACTTCTTCGGCTCGCACTACGCGACCAGTGACGTCTTCGCCGACAAGCATGAGGTCTACGACGGCGCCAAGAGGTACTACGCCGAGATCATGATGCCGTTCGGCGGCCAGGTGCTGAAGAACGTCGACAAGGTCACGCAGTACCCGATCGAGTTGATCGGGCCGAGCCACGGGCCGGTGTACGACGACCCGGCGTTCATCATCGAGGCCTACCGCGACTGGGCGGGCGGCGAGCCGCAGAACACCGTCTGCCTGCCGTTCGTGAGCATGCACGACAGCACGCTCAAGATGGTCGATCACCTGACGGCGGCGCTCACCGACCGCGGCGTCGCGGTCGAGCGCTTCAATCTCGCGACGCTGGACGCCGGCGAGCTCGCCAGCTCGCTGGTCCACGCCGGCACCATCGTCCTCGGGACGCCCACGGTGCTTGCCGGGCCGCATCCGCTGGCGATGTACGCCGCGGTGCTCGCCAACGCGCTCAAGCCGCGCACCAAGTTCGCGACCGTGATCGGCTCCTACGGCTGGGCCGGCAAGACCGTGGAGACGCTGGCCGGCATGATGGGCAAGCTCAAGGTCGAGTTCCTCGAGCCGGTGCTCGCGAAGGGCCTGCCGCGCGAGGAGGACTACGCGCGGCTGGACGCGCTGGCGGAGACCATCGCCGAGAAGCACAAGGACCTCGCGCCCAGGGACTTCGCCGACCTCACGGTCTGCCGCCCCAAGGGCTGACGACGAGCTGACGGGCGCGCCCGGCCGCAGGCGGGGCGCGCCCTTCGCGCGTACGGGCGCCCGTCCGGCTGCGTCGTCCGCTCGTCGCGATGCGTCGAGTAGAGTACCCGCATGCTCACCGTCGTCCTCGGCCTCGGCTCGGCGCTCGGCTACGCGCTCCACGACTTCCTCATGGTCAAGGTCGTGCGAGCGGCGGCCGTCTGGACCGCGATGTCCTGGGCCATGGCCGTGGGGCTCGTCATCATGCTCCCGCTCGCCCTGGTGCTGTACGGCCCGCCCGCCGGAGCCGCCGAGTGGCGGGCCGTCGGCTTTGCCATGGCCGGCGGACTGTGCGAGGCCGCGGCGCTGGCGTGTCTGCTCCGCGGCCTGGTCACCGGCAACCTCTCGATCGTCACGCCGCTGGCGTCGCTGGCCGGCGGTTTCGTCGCCGTGATCGCGATCATCGGCGGGGAATCGCTCTCGACGCCGGCGATGATCGGGCTGCCGCTGGCAGTCGCCGGCGGCCTGCTCGCCTCGGTGGAGAAGGCCCCCGCCGAGGAGCTGTTCGGTGTGGACGAGGACGCGGCGATCGACGCTCCACGAGGAGGGAGCGCGATCGGGACGGCGGCCGCGATCGAAGGCCCGCAGCCCGCGGCCGCGGGCGTTCACGCCCGCGGCACCTCCGGAGCCGGCTGGGCTCTGCTCTCCTCGGTGCTGTTCGCGGTCGTCATCCTGCTGCTGGCCGAGGCGAGCGCCCTGCGGCCGGTGGCGATCGCCGCCTACGGCCGTCTTGGCACCATGGTGGTACTGGTGCCGGTGGCCCTGCTGCTCGCCGGCCTCCGGCTGCCGCGCCGGCTCGCCGGGCGCTGCGGAGTGGCCGGTCTGTTCGACGCCGCGGGATTCATCCTCTTCGCCGCAGCGATCGGCGTCGGGCCGCTGGCGGTCGCGTCGGTCGTCATCGCCCAGGGCGGCACCATGGCGGTCCTGCTCGGCTACCTCGTGCTGCACGAGCGCCTGTCGTGGCTCCAGTACCTTGGCGTGGCGTGCACCTGCGTGGCCTGCACGCTGCTCGCGATCGGCTAGGCCCTCCGCCGAGCGCTGCCCGCGGCGTTCGCCGGACGCTCACGCGCCGTGCCCGCGGAGGTACTCCTCCGCGATCACCCGCAGGCGTGCCCGGTCGAACGGCCATCCGTGCCCGGGGTAGACGACGTCCACGTCGAGCCGGCGCAGCACATCCATCGTCCCCAGGTACGTCTCGACATTCGACTCGGGCAGGGTGTCGATCAGCGCGCCGTCGTAGACCGCGTCGCCGGAGATGAGCGCGCGCTCCTCGTGATCGACCAGCCCGATGCTGCCAGGCGTGTGCCCTGGCAGGTCGATCACGGTGAAGCGCCGGTCGCCGAGGTCGAGCTCGTCGCCGCCCTGCACGAAGTGGGTCGGGGCGGCGCGCTCCGGCCGGAAGGCCGCGGGGTCGAAGCTGGGGAACGGTATCGCGTCGATGAGAAACGGAGGCGGTACGAAGCCGCTCTCGGCGAGCTGGTCCAGCAGCGTCTCCGACCAGCTCGCCGTGGCCAGCGGTGCGCTGCTGCGGACCTGGAGCGCCAGCTCCTGCTCCGCGGGGTGCAGCAGGCGCCGCTCGAACTCATGGAACCCGCCGATGTGGTCGATGTGCGCGTGCGTGCAGACGCAGACGATCTCCCGGCGGCGCCCGCCGCGCGCGAGCCGCGCGAGCACGGGCGCCAGCGCCCCGACGCCGTTGCCGGAGTCGACAAGCAGGTCGCGGTCGCGCCCGCGCAGGTACCAGAGGCCGGCGCGCAGCAGCTCGTCCACGTGGGGCTCGGTGAGCACGGCCGTCCGTCCGGTCACCCACGTGAGGCTGAACCAGTCGGCGGCGATGGGGAACTGCGGCGCGACGTCCATGCCGTCATCCTCCCCGGAAGGCCTCGAGCGATGCAAATGGCGTGCTTCGATAGACTGGCCGCGTGCTGACCATCCTCTCAGGCCTGCTGTCGGCCCTCTCCTACGCGTCCAGTGACATGTTCTCGCAGCGTGTCACGCGCGAGACGCGGGCGCTCACGCAGATGGTCTGGGTGCTGGCGACCGGCGTCCTCGTCATCCTGCCGGTCGCCCTCGTCCTGCGCGGCCTTCCGGACCAGGGCGAGTGGTCCGGCGCCGGGCTGGCGGCGCTCGCCGGCGTCCTGTACTTCGGCGCGCTGTTCTGCCTGCTACGCGGCCTCAACGTCGGCGACCTCGGGCTGGTCTCGGCGCTGGTGTCGCTCCAGGGAGCCTATCTCGCGGTCGCCGTGATCCTGCTGGGTGAACCGGTCACGCCGCCCCTCGCCGCCGCCCTCGTGCTGTGCGTGGTGGGCGCGGTGCTCACCTCGTTCGAAGGGCGCGCCAGGTCCACGCGCGGCGCGCCCTGGGCGCTGGCCGCCGGTCTGCTCTTCACCGGCGTCCTGCTCTGCTACGCCTACGGCGACATCGACTGGCTGTCGCAGACGGCGATCTCACGGACCGTTTCGCTGCTGATCGCCCTGCCGGCGGCGCTGTTCTCCGGCAGCATCGCAGTGCCCAGGGCCTTGCGCGTCCGGGCGGTCGGAGCGGGCGTGCTCGAGCTCTCCGGGCTCTCGCTGCTCACGATCACCTTCGCGCTGGGTCCGGCCACGGTCGCCGCCGTCACCACGACGCAGTTCGGCACCTTCGCCGTGATCCTGGGCTTCGTGCTCCTCGGCGAGCGCCCGAAGCCCAACCAGTGGGCCGGCATCG
>CAVZVP010000019.1:0-217627 GCA_963778745.1 uncultured Alphaproteobacteria bacterium
TAGCGCTCGGAAAGCAGGCAGCTGCGATCGCGGTTGCGCACGAGGCAAAAGGAGACGAGGCATGGGCGCGAATACCTGATCGGCCGTTCCTATTGGGCGTCTGAGCCGAGTGACCTCGATAAATCTTAGGAGCAGCTCGATATTGCCATTCGCCTCGCCGCCGCGTGCGAAGCTCGCCCGCTGGCTGCTTTTTGCAATACGACACTTTGCGGGGTCTATGCTCGGCGCGGCGATGAGGTCAGGGCAAAGGAACTCGATGCGCCGCGACCGCGATGACCGGGAGCTCGGCATGCAACCGCTCCCGCTGGATCCGATATTTTGACAAGAGGTTCGATCGCCGTGTGAGGGGAGCTGACGTCATGGATCGCGGCGATGTGAAACCGTGTGTTCGTCCTAGTCAAAAATCCTCGAACGCAGCCCGTTCCTTAGACGCGAGACCGTGCGTTCCGTTTTCCTGCCTTCCTCACCTGTTGGAACATCAGGCACGGCGTATTCCCGACGCGCCAGCGATTCTCGCTCCAGAACGCGCTCCACTGACCTACGGCCGCCTTTATCAGCACATCGAAAAAATAGGGCGCGCATTGCTGGCCATGGGGATAGGCCGTCGCGACCGAATAATTGTGGTACTACCGAATGGTCCAGAGTTGGCGGTAACGTTCTACCGTGGCGGCGAGCGCGGTGTGTGCACCGCTTAATCCAGCCTTAGGAATCGACGAACTGGTAGAATGTTTTGCTGATCTGCGCCCTCGTGCGTTGATCACGCAAGCCGGAATCAGATCGCACGCGCGCCGAGCGGCGCGCTCTCACGGCATCCCTATCATCGAGCTTCGGATCGCATCCGAGGCAGAGGCTGGTCTCTTTACAATCTCAGGAGACCAAGGCAGTACGCAGTCCGAGGACCCGATCAGCGCCAGCGACACAGCGGTGCTGCTGCCCACATCAGGCACAACATCGCGGCCCAAGATTGTGCAGCAGAGCCACGCCAGCATTTGCATATCGGCCTGCGCGCATAGTGCGGCACTGGCACTAGAAGAAACTGACCGATGCTTGAATGTGCTACCATTGTTTCATGGGCATGGTCTCCATGCCACCTTGGTTGCCTCACTCGCGGCGGGCGCGAGTGTCGTATGTACCCCCGGATTTGACGTCAATCGCTTCTCTGGCTGGCTGACCACGTTTCAGCCGACGTGGTACTCCGCAGTGCCGACCATACACCAAGCAATTCTCGCCCAGGTGCAGCATGATCGCGAGCGACTAGCAAACAGTGGGCTACGCTTCGTCCGCTCCTCGTCAGCCCCTCTGCCGCCTAGCGTCTTCGCGAAATCGAGCGGGCTTTGAAAATCCTGTGATCGAATGGTACGGGATGACAGAGGTAGCTTCCCGCCCATTGCATGCAATCCGCTGCCGCCATACCAGCGCAAGGCCGGTTCGGTTGGGCTGCCAACCATCTTGGATGTCTCGATCATGGACGAACGCGGGGCTTTGCTGCCCAGCGGCCAGACCGGTCAAGTCGTCGTCCGGGGCGCTACCGTCACGGTGGGCTACGACGGCAACCCAAGTGCGACCGAGGCCGCGTTTGCCGACGATTGGTTTAAGACAGGAGATCTTGGTTACTTCGACGACGACGGGTACCTGTTTCTTGTGGGCCGCACACGCGAGATTATCAATCGCGGCGGCGAGAAAATCGCCCCCCAGGAGGTCGACGAAGTGCTGCTAGACCATCCAGCTGTTGCAGAGGCCGTAACTTTTGCCGTCCCCCACGCTACGCTTGGCGAGGACGTCGCGTCGGCCATTGTGCTGCGGCCCAACGCTGTGTCGTCGCCGAACGCCATTCGTCGGTTCGCCATCGGGCGGCTCGCCGACTTCAAGATCCCGCGCCAGGTTGTCATCGTAGCGGAGCTCCCGAAAGGCCCGACCGGCAAAGTGAAGCGCGTCGGCTTGGCGGCGAAGCTAGGACCCCATATTGGCGGCGTGGTGCCACGGATCTTCGTTGCGCCGCGAACGTCTCTCGAGAAAACGTTGGCCGGCATTTGGGCGACCGTCCTGCAAATCGAACAGGTCGGTATTCATGATAACTTTTTCGCGCTCGGCGGAGACTCTCTGCTAGCCACCGAAGTTCTCACTCACATACACAACACCCTACTCCTCGACGTTGAAATCTCCTGTATTTTCGAGGCGCCGACCGTTGCGGAGATGGCCCAGCATCTCGAGATGTTAATGGATTCCGGCCAAGCACGGCGACTTTCTTCAGCCATTCCGCGGCGCTCAGCCCAAGAAGGTTGGGCACCGGCCTCGATCGCCCAGGAAGGTCTGTGCGCGCTTCAACATGCGCTGCCCGACATACCTTTTTTAAATATCCTTTACGCGCTCAGACTGACTTCGTCACTCGACGTGGCGGTCTTGGAACGGAGCATCAACGAAATCGTGCGGCGCCACGAAATTCTCCGCACAACCTTCGACGTCGAGGAAGGCCGTCACGTGCAAGTCATTGCACCACAGTTGACCGTGCCCCTGAGGTTCGAGGACCTGCATGGGTTGCCAGAATCCAAGAAGGAGACCGCCGGACACCGGCTTATTCAAGAAGAGGCGCTTCATTCCTTTGATCTCGCGCGAGGTCCTCTGTTGCGCACTCGCTTGCTGAGGCTAGCCGAGCGGGAACACCTCTTGCTTATCAGCCTGCACCAATCTATCTGCGACGGTTGGTCGCTCGGCGTGCTCGTCGACGAGCTCACAGCCTTATACGACGCCTTTTCCGCCGGTCAGCAGGCACCACTTGCACCGCTCCCGAATTCAGTACGGGGACTTTGCGCGCTGGCAGCGGCAATGGAGGTCATATCCGGAAATCGGTGCACAGCTCGCATACTGGCGCGAGCAACTGCACGATCCGTTGCCGGAGATAAAGCTTGCCTCCGCTCGGCCGAGAGGGACAATCGACGACTTGCGCACCGCTCGGCGGGAGGTGACATTGCCGCCGAGGCTGTCGGATGCGCTAAAACGCTTTGGCCAAGAAGAAGGCGGCACCTTGTTCATGGCGCTCACGGCCGTCTTCAAAACGCTGTTGCATCTCTACGTGGCTGAGGAGGACGTGCGTGTGGCCACGTTGGTCGCCAATCGTAACCGACCGGGGAGCGAGCACCTCATCGGCCCGCTGGCCAATACGGTGATTCTCCGCACAAACCTGGGCGGCGATCCCAGTCCTCGTGAGGTCATGCGCCGGGTTCGTGCAACAGCCCTCGCAGCCTTCGCCCACCAAGAACTTCCTTTCGAAGAGCTTGTCGAGACGCTCGGGGGGGAGTGTGGCCTCAAGTCGGAGACGCTGTCTAAAATGATGATTTGGCTGCACAATTCCGCGTTGCGCCCGATCGCAAATCCCGGACACAGGCTCGCTTTCGAGGAGGCCAATCCGAGTTTGCTGCTGCCGCTGGTGACGATTACAAAATTCGATGTTATATTAATGCTGCGCGAAACCGGACGTGGCCTGACGGGATGCTGTGTTTACAAGCCACATCTGTTCAGCGCCAGCATGATCGATCGCCTTATTAGAGATTTCCGCAAGGTGCTCGAACTGATGGTATCGCAGCCAGAGCGAGCAATCTCGACGATCCGCCTCACTGAATAAGGGTCGTTGAAATCCATGAATACGTAGCGGGGTTTATTCTTGAAGTAACCGTAAACGCGAATTCAAAGGAGATATATCCTATGTGCAGAATAGGCGACGTATTCAATCCCGATGAGTTAAAGGCGCTCAGTAAGAAAAAGCGCGACGTCCTTCAAGAGTACGGTAGACTTATCGTGCTAACTGATCCGAAGATCCGGGGCTTAATTAAGAGGAATCCAACGATCCGCAAGAGACTAAAAGGGTTGCTGAAACCCCAACTCAGGCGATTGACGAGTATATAAGGTTACCGGCGCCACTCGACGACACACAGGTATGTACGCCGCCCGATCAGATGGTGTGGTTGAGCGACTGCTCCAGCGTTTCGATGCGGTCTATCGCCTCCAGCGAAATGGCCTGCGGATTATTACAGCGCGGTCAATCGACAAGGTCAGTCACCGCCGTTGCCTCTTTTTCTTCGTATTAACCTTGGCCGCATCGATCAGCGCCGCAGTCAAATCCATCTGCGCCTTGAGCAATGCACGCTGATAGAGCGACGCTTGCAGGTCATTGGCCTGCGCCGCCAAGCGGATGAATAGAGCGAATTCCCGGACCGTCTCGGCCTCATCCCGAGTCATCTTCCTGTTGTGGCTCATCCAATATGCTCCGCTTTATATTCCTCGATCTCAGCCTCCATCGACCGGATCAAACCTGTGATCGCCAGTTTGGGTCGGTGTGCTGGCGCTAAGTGGCTGGATAGCGCGGCAACGGCGTGTCCGCTCGTGGCGCGGACTCTGCCAAATGAAGGAAGGCTCTGCGTGGCCATTTCATCTCACCCCCAACGAAAGCCGCAGTCTCGCTCGCCGGTGTTCACCCTGCCTTAATGCCGGCCGCCCGGATCAGTCTGCGCCACCTATCGGTATATTCGACGACGAATTTGCCAAACTCGGCGGGTGAGGCTGCGAAGGGCTCCGCGCCCAACTCGGCGAGCCGCGCTCTGAACGCGGGATCAGCGAGTGCGGCGTTCACCTCCTTGTTGAGGATCGCGATGATCTCTGGCGGCGTGTTTATGGGAGCGCCGATGCCATCCCAACTGCTCGCGTCGTAACCCGGTACAGAATCGCCGATCGGCGGAACATCCGGCAATTTGGCCAAACGCTCGGCGGTCGTCACCCCGAGCGGCCTCAGCTTGCCAGCCCTGATGTGTGCAATCGACGAAATCACAACGTCGAACATGACCTGAACCCGACCGCTAATGAGATCGAGCAGCGCAGGCACCGAGCCGCGATAGTAAACCGTGACCAGGTCGACGCCCGCCATCATCTTGAACAACTCGCCATAAAGATGCGGTGCGCTTCCCACGCCGCCTGTAGCCATGGTGATCTTGCCGGGATTAGCCTTGGCGAAGGCGATAAATTCGCGAACTGTTGTAACCGGTAGCGAAGGATGGACTTCCAATACGCCGCCCGCGTTCCTGACGCCTGCAACCGGCACGATGTCGCGGACGAAATTGAATTTAAGATTGTCGTACAGTGTGGCGTTCCAGGCGTTCGACGCCGAAATTTCAAGCAGCGTGTAGCCGTCTGGAGGTGCCCGCACGACTGCCTCGGTGGCGAGATTGGTAGCAGCGCCTGGCTGGTTGACGACGATGAATTGCTGACCGAGCCGTTCCGACAGCCATTGCGCGATCAGCCGTGCACTAGTGTCGAGTGGGCCGCCCGCTGCAAAGCCGACGAGCAAGTGCACGGGCCGCGTTGGATACGTTTGAGCCCCCGCGATGCGTGCGACAGGCTCAGGTTGTTCGGCACGAGCAGCTGCCGGAACAGCGATCGCGCCAGCGACCAAACGTATGAATTCGCGTCTCCTCATTGTCTCCCTCAAGAAGGCTCAGGCAGGTGATCGTAGCAAGTCTCACGTGTTTGCTGGAAGGGGGATTAGGCGCTAGAAATGTACGCTTTGGCTGGTGGTCTCAACGGGTCGACGCAACACTTTATCCTGAAACGGAAAGGAGTGTATGTCGATGCGTGTAGGATATTTTCGTGGCTTCATAGGGAAGCGCGAGCCGCGTTGCCGTCATTTATCCTAGCGCCACAACTTGGTATGAAGCGCGCCATTGAAAGTGCAGTGCCGATCGTTGGGGTGCAAATCAGCGCAGCCAGCGTGCGCAACGCAGACGACATCACGCATGTCACTGAAGAGTTTGGCCGCGCGCCCGGCGGCGGTGCGCCGTTCACAGCCGGGGATGACAGCCTGAAAGCCTGCGCTGGTTTGTTCGATGTCGGGCATTCCAGTCCTCATCTTTAATGCGTGAGGCAATTGTATTCACAGCAAGTGAGGAGGTCAGCCTGACCACAGGCGGACGCACAGAAAAAGTATCGGAAACGCCTGCGATGGCGATCCTCAGCTTCCGATGTTTTTCCTTACAGATACGCGCACACGCGAGTCACGAGTTTGCTCCGGCTGCTTCCGGTATGCTTCCGGTTTGCAGCGTCTGGCCCCACTGAGGGGGCCACGCAAATAATAGGTCTGCACATTGAAAGAGTTATTGGAGCGGGCGAAGGGATTCGAACCCTCGACCCCGACCTTGGCAAGGTCGTGCTCTACCCCTGAGCTACACCCGCATCCGTTAGATATTTGGCCGAACTGGCAATTCCGGCCGCCAAGCCCAAACCTATAGCCAAAAGGTTGACCACATTGCAACCTCGACCCGACTTGGCCGTTAATCCCGATTAATGTGCTGTTTGCGGCGGTGCTTGGGATGATCGTTGTCCGGCCGTTGCCAGCCCGACCCGGCCGGATTGTGGTTGCAAAAGCCGCGATTGCCAGCCAGCACGTTGGGCACGCAGGCCTCGAACGTGTAATATTGGCAATCCCACACGATATCCCCCACGCCGACATCCACCACGGCACACCAGGGGGCGGTCTCATAGGCCCGCACCGGCCCTAGGTTGAAAGCCATGGCGGCCATGAAAACGGCAGCGGCCGGCACATAACGCATCGATTTCAACCTCGTCGGTTCGCGCGTAATACTAACACCGGTCCCGGCCAAATTGTTGCAATCATGGCGATGACTCCCGAACAGCTATTCGCCGCGCTCGATGCGCTCGGCATCGCACATGCAACCGTCAAGCATCCGCCGGTGTTCACGGTCGAACAGGCCGCTCGCCTGCGCGGAGAGGTCGCCGGCGGCCACACCAAGAACCTGTTCCTGCGCGACAAGAAATACGAGCTTTATCTGGTGGTGGCGCTGGAAGATGCCGAGATCGATCTCAAAGGCCTACACCGGCAGCTCGGCGCCAGCGGGCGCTTTTCGTTCGGCTCGTCCGACCTGCTGCGCGAAGTCTGGGGGGTCGACCCTGGCGCGGTGACACCGCTCGGGGCGATCAACGACACGCAAGGCCGCGTCACCGTGGTGCTCGATGCCGCCATGATGGAGCACGAGACCCTGAACTATCATCCGCTGGTCAACACTATGACCACGTCGATTGCGCGCAACGACCTGGTGAAGTTCCTGCAGTCGACCGGGCATATTCCTCGCATCGAGCGGGTATCCGGCCGCCCGGCCGGGACGTCCTGACCCGATTGCAATCGCCGGCTGGAGGACCCATCTAAACGGGCAATAGACCTAAGAGGCGAGGAAATATGCTGCAAAATGGCGGGGGAATGACGGCGGCAGCCGAAAGCGTGGTTATCGAGACGACGACGCAAGGCTTCGTCAAGGACGTGATCGAGGAGTCCAAGCGCCAGCCGGTGCTGGTGGATTTCTGGGCGCCCTGGTGCGGGCCCTGCAAGCAGCTCACTCCGATCCTCGAAAAGGCGGTGAAGTCCGCCAAGGGCAAGGTCAAACTCGCCAAGATGAACATTGACGAGCACCCGGCGATTCCCGGCCAGATGGGCATCCAGTCGATCCCGGCGGTGATCGCCTTTGTCAACGGCCAGCCGGCCGACGGATTCATGGGCGCGCTGCCCGAGAGCCAGGTGATCGCGTTTCTGGAACGGTTGACCAAGGGCAAGATCGGCGCCGAGGAAAAGGATCTAATGAAGGCCGCCAACGAGTCGCTCGGCGCCGGCAACGCCGCCGAGGCCGCCAACTTATACGGACAATTGCTGAAGGAAGACAGCGGCAATGTCGCGGCGCTTGCCGGGCTCGCGCGCTGTTACGTTGCGACCGGCAATATCGAGCAAGCCAAGAAGACGCTCGCCATGGTGCCGGAGACCAAGCTCAACGATTCCGCCGTGGCGGCGGCGCGCGCGGCGCTTGAGATTGCGGAGCAGGCCAAATCGGTCGGACCGATCGACGAGTTGGAGAAAAAAGTCGCGGCCAATCCGCTCGACCATCAGGCGCGCTTCGATCTTGCCGCCGCGCTCAACGCAAAGGGCAGGCGCGCGGAAGCGGCCGAACATCTGATGGCGATCGTCAAGCGCAACCGCAAATGGAACGAGGACGGCGCGCGCAAACAACTCGTGCAGTTTTTCGAGGCTTGGGGTCCGACCGACCAGGCCACCGTGGATGGCCGCAAGCGGCTGTCGTCGATTTTGTTTTCGTAGCGCATGATCCCGAAAAGTGGGAACCGATTTTCGTAAAAGATCATGTGCACTTAAAATGCTTTCGCGCCGGAACGGCACCGGCGCGAGGAGTAACGTGCAATGCCGATGAACGCTCAATACCGCAGGCCGATCGACCTACCGCAAATTATTCCGGTGTTCCCGCTGCCGGGCGTGGTGCTGCTGCCGCGCGGGCAGATGCCGCTCAATATTTTCGAGCCGCGCTATCTCGCCATGGTCGACGACGCCTTACGCGACGGCCACCGGCTGATCGGCATGATCCAGCCCGATGCTGCGCACGCCGGCCGCACCGGTGAACCGCCGCTGTTCAAGGTTGGCTGCGTCGGCCGAATCACCCAGTTCGCCGAAAGCGGCGACGGCCGTTATCTGCTCGAACTCACCGGCGTCGCCCGCTTCCGCATTGAGCAGGAGTTGCCGGTCAACACTGACTACCGGCAATGCCGCGTCAGCTACGCGCCGTTCGCCGACGATTTCATCGCGCGCAAGGGCGAGGACGCGGTCGACCGCGAGGCGGTGCTCAATGCCTTGCGCGCCTTCATGAAGGCCAACGATCTGACGGCGGATTGGGAAGGTATCGATCAGGCGCCGAACGAGGCGCTGGTCAATGCGCTGTCGATGATGTCGCCCTACGGCGCGCCGGAGAAGCAGGCGCTGCTGGAAGCGCCCGACCTGAAAACCCGCGCCGAACTGCTGGTTGCCATCACCGAAATCGAGCTCGCCAAAACGAACAGCGAGGGCGAGACGCAGCTGCAGTAGTTCGCCGCGCCGTGCTATAAAGCAGCGAATTTGCCGGGAGCCCTTGCATGTCCACCACCCCCACGACCGAGCCTACGGCCGGCAGCGTCGATCCCAAGCTGTTGGAGATCCTGGTCTGCCCGTTGACCAAAACGACGCTCGAGTATGACGCCGCCAAGCAGGAACTGATCTCGCGCAAGGCCAAGCTCGCCTATCCGATCCGCGACGGCATCCCGATAATGCTGCCGGAAGAGGCGCGGCGGCTGGATTAAATTTCAACAAAACGGCACTTGGGAAGGAAAAATGCTGAAAATCTGGGGCCGCAATACGTCGTCCAACGTGCAGAAGGCGATGTGGGCGGTGGGTGAGCTCGGCCTCGAACACACCCGAATCGACGCCGGCGGCGCCTTCGGCAAGAACAGGGAGCCGCCTTATCTCGCTATGAATCCGAACGGCCTGGTGCCGACGCTGGAGGAAGACGACGGCTTCCTGCTGTGGGAATCCAATTCGATCGTGCGCTATCTCGCCGGCAAGCACGACAAAAACAATGTGCTGGAGCCGAAGGATGCCAAACAGCGCGCGCTCGCCAGCCAGTGGATGGACTGGCAGTTGTCAGTGGTCGGCCCCGCGATCACGCCCGCGTTCTGGGGCCTGATCCGCACGGCACCGGAAAAGCGCGACGCGGCCGCGATCAAGGCGTCGCAAGACAAGACCACCGACGCGATGAAGATTCTCGACGCGCAGCTGGCCAAGACGGCCTACGTCGCCGGCCCGGCGTTTTCCTACGGCGACATCCCGGTCGGCGTGATGTGCTACCGCTATCGGCAATTGGTGCCCGGCCGGCGGGCCACCCCCAATCTCGATCGCTGGTACGACGCCATTTCAAAGCGCAAGCCATTCCAGGATCACGTCGGAAGTATTCCGCTGACGTAAGCTAAAGCGCCTCGCCCCGCAGCAGCTTCGGCACATCGCCGGTGAAACCCGCCGCCTCGCGAATGAACACGCGCTTGAGCGCCGGGATGCGCTCGACCACGCCGAGGCCGACATCGCGCATCAGGCGCAGCACGTCGGAGCTGTTGGAGAATAGCCGGTTCAATCCGTCGGTGGCGATGCCCATGGTCATGGTGTCGAAGCGCCGCCAGCGTTGATAGCGCTCGAGCACTTGCGTGCCGCCGATATCGAGCCCGAGCCGCGCGGCATCGGCGACGGCTTCGGCGAGTGCGGCCACGTCGCGCAGGCCCATGTTCAATCCCTGCCCGGCGATCGGATGGATGATATGCGCGGCATCGCCCACCAGCGCCAGCCGTTCGCCGATGAAGCTGCGCGCGGTGAACAGCCCGAGCGGAAAGGCGCGGCGCGACCCGACCACCACGATGTCGCCAAGATGCAGGCCGAAACGTTTCTCCAGCTCGGTATGGAATTCCTCGTCGGGCAGCGCGACGATGCGCTTCGCCTCGCGCGCGGTCTCGGTCCACACGATCGACGCACGCTTTCCCGTCAGCGGCAGGATCGCGAACGGCCCGGCGGGAAGGAAATGTTCCTCGGCGCGCCCCTGGTGCTCGCGCTCATGCGCCACGGTCGTGACGATCGCGGATTGATCGTAATTCCATCCATGCGTGGCAATGCCGGCCTGTTCGCGGATGTGCGAGCGCGCACCATCGGCGCCGACCAGCAGCCGCGCGGGCATCGTTTCGCCGTCGGCGAGCTTGACGTCGACTGCATTCGCCGCGTGTTCGAAACCACTGACCGCGCCTGCCCGCAATTCGATGCCGAGCTCTTTTGCCTTTTTAACTAGCGCATCGACCAGATGCCGGTTCTCGACCATGTGGGCGAACGGCTCGCCCCGCTCCACATCGCCGCCGAACGTCAGGAAGGTCGGCCGCACCGCGTCGTCGAGCTTGGAGTCCGTCACCACCATGTCGAGGATCGGCTGCGCCTGCGCAGCGACCGCGTCCCAGACCTCGATCGCTTCGAATAACCGGCGTGCGGCCGCCGCGATCGCCGAGGCGCGCGGGTCCTTCGATTGCGCCGCCGCCAGCGCCGGATCCACCACAGTCACCGAAAACCCTTCGCCCAGCCCCTGGCGCAGCGCGATGGCCAGCGCCAGGCCGGCAAAGCCGGCGCCGCCAATCACTACGTCACGCCGCTGGTTTCCGATTCGCGCCATTCATTACCTTGTGCGGGGCCGCTATGCCCGCCGACGGATCGCCCAAGCAGGCCGTCGGAGGCTGCTATCCTAGGCTGTTCAGGCACTTGCCGCACCGGCGGCAAACTTTTGATCTGGATCAAAACTTAGCCGCGATATTAGACGAAAGTATAACGTCTAGTTGGGGGTCGTCGAGGACCGGGAGGTCCCAGCCCTGCGGTCCCCGCCGAGGAGGAAAGGGCAGATTCATGACAACTCAAACCCAATCCCATGAAAGTATGACCCAACCCATGATCTGGTTGGCCGTCGCGTTCGTGGCGATCATTGCGCTGGCGTATTTTTTCGTCTGGTAGCAATCGCCGGCGTTCGATGTGCGGAACGGGCGGCAGGCCAACTGCCGCCCGAAAAATTTTCGAGCTGCGGCCGTGTGACGGCGCAAAGCGTCTCCGCGCCTTGACTTCGCGCCTCGCCCCGGCGTCATTGACGACAGCCCGCCTCGAAAGCGCGATCCAATGACCGCCACCGCCTCTGCCGTCCAAGACCTGCTCAAACTACTCGACCTCGAGCGGCTCGACGTGGATTTATTTCGCGGCAACAGCCCGCAGGTCGGCTGGCAGCGCGTTTTCGGCGGCCAGGTGATCGGCCAGGCGCTGGTCGCCGCGGTCCGCACGGTGGAGACACGCCCGCCGCATTCCATGCACGCCTATTTCCTGCTGCCGGGCGATCCCAAGGTTCCGATCATCTACGACGTCGATCGCATCCGTGACGGCAAGAGCTTCACCACAAGGCGCGTCACCGCGCGCCAGCACGGCCATCCGATCTTTTCCATGCTGGTGTCGTTTCATGCTGACGAGCCCGGCCTTGAGCATCAAGCGAAAATGCCGGACGTGCCGCCGCCGGAAAGTCTGCCGAGCGAAGCGGAAATTCGCGAAAAGATTCTCCCGACCATGCCCGATCCGGTACGACGCTATTACGAGCGCGAGCGGCCGATCGAATTGCGGCCGGTCGAGTTCGAACGCTATCTCGGCAAGAAATATCCCGACGGCCGGTTTAACCTTTGGATGCGCACCACCGGCCGGCTGCCGGACGATCGGGCTATTCACCAATGCGTGCTGGCCTACGCCTCCGACATGGGGCTGCTCGACACTGCGCTTGTGCCGCACGGGCGCACGCTGTTCGAAAAGGAATTCATGGCCGCCAGCCTCGATCATGCGCTTTGGCTGCAACGGCCATTCCGCGCCGACGATTGGCTGCTCTACGCGCAGGATTCGCCCAACCTGCACGGCTCGCGCGGCTTCTCACGTGGACTGATATTTACGCGCGACGGCAGGCTGGTTGCCTCGGTGGCGCAGGAAGGTCTGGTACGCCAGCGGCGCGCACCTTAACAGCGAATGATCCCGAAAAGTGGGCACCGGTTTTGGGAAAAGATCATGCGCCAAGCAAAATCAATATGAAGAGATCGTTCGCTGCGTTTGTCTTTCTGATTTCAACGTTGACGGCTGCGTTCGCCGCCTCCGGTAGGCAGCCGGCGCCGCCCGGCTCGTTTCCTGGCGCGCCAGCGCAATTAACGCGTTTCTCCGCCGCCGAACTCACGCGCGGATTTCTCGCGCTCTCATTCGGCTCCGATCTACGTATCGGCGCGCCGCCGCGCGGTATCCGCCGCTTCGACCATCCGATCCGCCTTGCCGTGATCGGCGGCGGCAGCGTCGATCGCGTGGCCGCGATGCAAAAGATTGCCGATGAATACGCCGAGAAGATCCCCAACTTGCGCCTGAGCATCGCGGCCGCCGCGGCCGGCGCCGATATCGAGGTGCGGCTGATCGATGAAAAAGATTTTACCTCCGCGCTGCGGGCCGCGTTCGGCGCCAGGGTCACCAGGACCTTCGTCGCGCGCACCGATCCGCAATGCATGACCAGCGTGAAATCGAGCGCCGACGGCGGCATCGTGCGCGCAGTCTCCTTCATCATCGTCGACAAGGGCGACGACGTCTTCCTTGACTGCGCTTATCACGAGCTGCTGCACGCCCTCGGCCTGTCGAACCATGACCAGCACAATCCATGGACCTCGCTCAACCAGAGACGCATGGTCGGCTACCTGTCGGTTTACGATCGCGCCCTGCTCACTTTGCTGTACGACCCGCACGTCCAGCCCGGCATGACCGCCAGGCGCGCGCGCGCCGGGCTGCCGCGCCTTATCCGGGACCTCGGCCTCGCCACCCCCGTCCAGGGCAAATAAGGCATCAAAACTGTCCTAAAATGCCCATTCATGCGGCGAATGCCTTGAGACATAGCAATAATGCCGCTTAATTTTCGGCCCAGCTATCGATACGCTAGACAAATCCGCCCCGCCGGTAGCCGCCGGCAGGTTTTCGCCATCTCCGGTGCGTGATTCCGAAAAGGCCTGCCCCCCAATTTAGTCAAGGGCGAAGCCCGGTTTTCGGACTAGATCAGGCGCCAATAAACGTCTTTGCCGGGAAGGAAAATCATGAAGCTGGTCATCGTGGTCATCAAACCGTTCAAGCTCGACGAGGTGCGCGACGCCCTCACGCGCCTTGGCGTTCACGGCATGACCGTGAACGAGGTCAAGGGCTATGGGCGGCAGAAGGGGCACATGGAAATCTATCGCGGTGCCGAATACGCGGTGAATTTCCTGCCCAAGCTGCGCCTCGAGATCGCAGTCGCCAGCGAGCAACTCGACCAGGTGATGGAAGCGGTCGCCGCCGCCGCCAAGACCGGACAGATCGGCGACGGAAAAATCTTCGTTACGCCGCTCGAGCACGCTATGCGCATCCGCACCGGCGAGACTGGCGACGACGCGCTTTAGTAATTCAAGACCGGGGGATATGAAATGACATGGGCGCAATCACGCCTCGCCGTCACCGCAACCGCGGTGTCGGCGACACTGGCCGCCTCGCCGGCTTTCGCGCAAAATGGCAAGATCGACGTCGCCGACACGGCCTGGATGCTGGGCGCCACTGGCCTCGTGCTGATGATGACGATTCCGGGCCTCGCGTTGTTCTATGCCGGAATGGTGCGCAAGAAGAACGTGCTCGCCACCATGGCGCAGTGTATGGCCGCGACATTTTTGGTTTCCATCCTGTGGGTCGTCATCGGCTACTCGCTCACCTTCACCGGCGACGGCGCCTATATCGGCACGCTCGATCGAATTTTCCTGCGTGGCTTGACGCTCAACTCGATCTCCCCGCTCGCCAAGACCATCCCCGAAAGTCTGTTCATGATCTATCAAATGACCTTCGCCATCATCACGGTGGCGCTGGTGGCGGGCTCGGTCGCGGATCGAATGCGCTTCTCCGCATTTCTCCTGTTCTGCGTATTCTGGCTGCTGCTGGTCTATGTGCCGATCGCGCATTGGGTCTGGGGCGGCGGCTTCCTCGGCAGCCATGGCGTAATCGATTTCGCCGGCGGGTTGGTGGTGCATCTCAACGCCGGCATTGCCGGATTGGTCGCGGCCTACGTTATCGGCAAGCGGCGCGGCTACGGCAGCGAAAATCTTTCGCCACACGATCTCACGCTGGCGGTGATCGGCACCGGCCTGTTGTGGGTCGGCTGGTTCGGTTTCAATGGCGGCTCCGCGCTTGGCGCCAATTCGCGCGCCGCCATGGCGATCACCTCGACGCATCTCGCGGCCAGCGCCGGCGCCTTCACCTGGATGGTGCTGGAATGGCGGATGCGCGGCAAGCCTTCGGTGCTCGGCATGATTTCCGGCGCGGTGGCCGGGCTCGGCACGATCACGCCCGCTTCCGGCTTCGTAATGCCGATGCATGGCCTGCTGATCGGCCTGGTCGCCGGCGCGGTCTGCTTCTGGGCCTGCACTTGGTTGAAGATGAAGATCGGCTACGACGATTCGCTCGACGTATTTGGCGTGCACGGCATCGGCGGTCTGACCGGCACATTCCTCGCTGGCGTGCTGGCGGTCGGCGCGCTGTCGGCAAGTCCAGAAATGCCCGGCGGCGTGGCCGGACTGCTCGAAGGCAATCCGCAGCAGGTGCTGGACCAGCTCTATGGCATCGTCGTTACCCTGGCGTGGTCCGGTATCATGACCTTCGTCGTGCTCAAGATCGTCGGCGCTATGGTGCCGCTGAGGGTGCGCCATGAGGATGAGGTGATGGGGCTCGACGTCACTCAGCACGGCGAGGCGTTGCAGTAGCGCGAAAACATGCCGCATCCGCCTTAGCCGCGGGTGCGGTTTTACCTCTCAAGACAATTGCTTAAAATTTATGCAAGCCCTCTGAATCTTGGCGCGACTTTGGGCTAATGCCCATTGAGCCAACTGGTCCCCCGCCATAATCGTAAGAATTCGTTTATCAAATCAGCAAGATACGCCCCTGTCCGGCATCTGGCACGGCGTTTGATTCTACTGCTCCGGCTATGCCCGCGAAAGTACGCTTTTCGGGTGCGGCTCAGTGAACCCGCCCGCACTGCGTGAATGTAGAAAACGGGCCCAAGCGGGGATCGAATCCATGAAAATCGTCATGGCCATTATCAAGCCTTTCAAACTCGACGAGGTCCGTGACGCTCTGACCTCCATCGGGGTGCAAGGGCTGACTGTCACAGAGGTCAAGGGCTACGGGCGTCAAAAGGGTCACACGGAAATCTACCGTGGGGCCGAGTATGCGGTGAGCTTCCTCCCGAAAGTTAAAGTGGAAGTGGCGGTGGCGACCGAGCAGGTCGACAAGGTCATCGGCGCCATCACCGGTGCCGCCAAGACCGGCCAGATCGGCGACGGCAAAATATTTGTCTTCGCCCTCGATCACGCTGTGCGCATCCGCACCGGCGAAACCGACGCTGCGGCCCTCTAGTAACCCGCACCGCAAAACAATACGGACAGGAGTTAGACCATGACGTTGAAGAAACCCTCCCGTGCGGGACTCGCAGCTCTCGCCCTTGGAGTTCTGCTCGGCCTGTTTTTGAGCGTGGCGGCGTATAATACGTCCTACGCTCAGCCGGCCCCGGCTGCCGCACCAGCCGCGCCTGCGGCTGCACCGGCCGCCGCACCCGCAGCGGCTACCCCAGCACCGGCGCCAACGCCGTCCTGCGCCAGCGATCCCGATCCGAAAAAGGCAGTCCTCACCAAGTGCTCGCCCAACTCGGGTGACACCGCCTGGATGCTCACCTCCATGGCGCTGGTGCTGATGATGACCGTTCCGGGTCTCGCCCTATTCTATGGCGGCATGGTGCGTAAAAAGAACGTGGGCGACACCGTGATGACGAGCTTCGCCATCACCTGTTTAGTCACGATCGTTTACGCGATCCTGACCTACAGCATGGCGTTCACGACCGGCTCGCCCTACGTCGGGGGGCTCAGTCGCGCGTTCCTGCAAGGCATCCTCAGTGATATAGGCACCGGCGCGGGAAATCCGAATCCGCTGGCGGCGACCATCCCTGAGACCGTCTACATGTGCTTCCAGATGACCTTCGCGATCATCACTCCAGCGCTGATCGCGGGCGCCTTCGCCGAGCGCATGAAGTTCTCGGCCATGCTCT
This sequence comes from uncultured Alphaproteobacteria bacterium, assembly GCA_963778745.1. Lineage (GTDB taxonomy): Bacteria > Pseudomonadota > Alphaproteobacteria > Rhizobiales > Xanthobacteraceae > Pseudolabrys. Next base: position 16,548 of record CAVZVP010000019.1, read on the forward strand.
GGTTCATCGGCCTATGGTCGATCTTCGTCTACGCTCCGGTCGCCCATTGGGTCTGGGGCGGAGACGGCATGCTGTCCTCCGGCAATTCCGACGCCTTGATCAAGGTGCTCGACTTCGCCGGCGGCACCGTCGTGCATATCAACGCTGGCGTCGCCGGTCTGATGTGCGCGATCTGCCTCGGCAAGCGCAAGGATAGCGGCCCCGCTCACAACATGGTGCTGACGCTGATCGGCGCCTCGCTGCTGTGGGTTGGCTGGTTCGGCTTCAACGCCGGCTCGGCTGTCACCGCTGGCCTGCAAGCCGGCATGGCGATGACCGTAACGCAAATCGCCACCGCGGTTGCGGCGTTCACCTGGATGCTGGTGGAATGGGCGATCCGCGGCAAGCCGACTGTCGTCGGCATCTCATCCGGCGCGGTCGCCGGCCTCGTCGCCATCACTCCGGCTTCTGGCTTCGTCGGCCCGGTCGGCTCGATGTGCATCGGCGTCGCCGCCGGCGTGGGCTGCTACTGGGGCGTCACCGGCCTCAAGCGTATGCTCGGTGTTGACGACGCGCTGGACTGCTTCGGCGTCCATGCGGTCGGCGGCATCGTCGGCGCGCTGCTCACCGGCGTGTTCGCGATCAACGAATACGGCGGCACCTCCGGCCTGATCGAGGGCAATCCCGGCCAGGTTCTCAACCAAGTCGAGGGCATCTGCATCGTATTCATCTACGATGCCATCGTCTCGTTGATCATCCTCAAAATCATCGACGCGATCATCGGCCTGCGAGTCACCGAAGAGGTGGAACGCGACGGTCTCGATCTCGCGCTGCATGGCGAGGTGATCCAGTAAGCGCAAAAGCCTTGCGGTAGGGGCGGAAACCCGGCACTGTCCCTTCCGTCGAGGCCCCCGGTTCGCAAGAGCCGGGGGCCTCTCTCTTTTGGCCGCGGCGATACGAAAAAGCCCGGCATGCTCGCCGGGCTTCATTCGTCAATTCAGATTGGCGGCCGGATCAGGGCGCGGCCAATGTCATCGGATCAACGCCGATTTTCACCAATGCCACGATCATGATCGTTGCAAAGCAACAATACGCCACGGCCCACGTCGACGGCTTTATACGAGTGGTCATCTTCTCCCCCCTGGTTTGTGTCGGGAGGCAGCCTAGAGGCGTAGGCTTAACGGCAGTTCAACCTGGTCCAAATCCAGTTACCGATGGTTAATCGGGTCTTAACCTCGCCCTCAGTATTGTGGTTCACCATTGTGCCGCGGGCTGCTCCCGGCCGGCGCATGATCCCGAAAAGTGGGAACCGGTTTTCGGATCAGATCATGCGCAAGCAACATTTAGTATTTGCATGCCCAAGATGACCGCCCAACGCGAGCCTTCCAGCATCCCTGCTCCGGCGGTCGAAGGTCGCTCACCGTTTGTGCGGCTGACCGAATTGATTGCCGGCATCGAGCCGGGCAAGCCAACCATCAATCTGTCGGTCGGCGAGCCGCAGCACCCAATTCCGTCCTTCGTCGGCTCCGAGATTGCCGCCCATTTCGACGAATTCGGCCGCTATCCGGCCAACAAAGGCGGCGAACCGTTCCGCCGCGCGGTCGCGGCTTGGCTCGGCCGCCGCTACAAACTAACGCGGCCGGTCGATCCCGAAAGCGAAGTGCTGGTGCTGAACGGCACGCGCGAGGGACTGTTCCTCGCCGCCATCGCTGCCAAGCGCTGGGTCAAACCGCGTGCCGGCAAGCCGGCGATGCTGATCCCCAATCCGTTCTATGCCGCCTATGCCGCCGGCGCGCTCGCCGCCGACTGTCAGCCGGTCTATTTGCCGGCGACGCGGCCGAGCGCCTTCCTGCCCGATCTCGACGCGCTCGACGACGCATTGTTGGCGCGCACCGTCGCCTTCTACCTCGCCTCGCCCTCGAACCCACAAGGCGCCGTCGCGACCCGCACTTATCTCGACAAGCTCGTCTCGCTTGCCCGCCGATTCGACTTCCTGGTGTTCGCCGACGAATGCTATTGCGAAATCTACAGTGAGCATCAGCCCGCCGGCATGCTGGAAGCCGCCGGGCCCGATTTCGCCAATGCCGTAGTATTCCACTCGCTGTCCAAGCGCTCGAACCTGCCCGGCCTGCGAGTCGGCTTCGCCGCCGGCGACCGCCGCTTTCTGTCGGCCTTTCTCGAGCTGCGAAATATCGCGGCGCCGCAAGTGCCTGGTCCGGCGCAGCATATCGCCGTCGCCGCCTATGGCGATGAGGCGCATGTGCGGGAAAACCGCAAGCTCTATTCGGCCAAGTTCGATCTCGCCGATCAGATCATCGGCGATCGCTACGGCTACCAACGTCCGGCCGGCGGATTTTTTCTCTGGCTCGACGTTTCGAAATACGGCGGCAGCGAAATCGTGACCAAACGGCTGTGGCAGGAGGCCGGCGTGCGCGTCGTGCCCGGCCGTTATCTCGCGCGCGAACAGGCCGACGGCAGCAATCCCGGCGCGGACTACATCCGCGTCGCTATGGTTCAGGACAAGGCGACCACGGCGGAGGCGCTGCATCGCCTCGTCGCCGTGCTTGGCTGAGGTAAGCCCCATGCCCGCGATCGACCGCAGCATCGACGCCCTTGCTTTCGTCTCCGAGCACTTCCGCGACATCTTGCGGCGGCGTTTGAGCGAACTGGGCGGCCTCACGCTGATCACGCTGGCGCTGCTGGCGGCGATCGCGCTCGCGACTTGGTCGGTGCAGGATCCTTCGCTCAGCCACGCGACGCAGACGCCGATCCGCAATCTGCTCGGCTTCCCCGGCGCGATTTTCTCCGATTTGGCAATGCAGTTGCTCGGCCTCGCCGCCATCATGCTGCTGGCGCCGGAAATATTGCTGGGCTGGCGGCTGCTGTCGCACCGGCCGGTCGGCGAGAAATGGCGCGGCATCGTATGGATCCTCGCCACATTCTTTGCCGCCGCCTTTGCCTCGACGCTGCCGCACCTCGGCTCCTGGCCGCTGCCGACGGGCTTGGGCGGCGTTTTCGGCGACGCGCTGCTGCGTGCGCCGGCATTCATCTTTGGTGCTCCGCTGCACGGCATGGGGCGCTTGGTCGCCGCATTGCTGTTCGGCGCCGCCACTGCGGTTACATTCGCCGTTGCCGTCGGCATCGGCAAAAAGCAGCACACCGAGCGAACCGTCACGCGCGAGGACGACGAAGACATCGATGAAGACGAGGGCGATCGCACCTCGGCCTGGCGCGGCATGGTCGCACACGCACTGCTGAGCTTGAAGGCGCGGGCCGGACGCATGCTGCGCCGGACGCCGCGCACCCGGCTGCCCGCAGCTATGCCGGCGGCAACCGGCTCGCGTCTGGAGCCGCGCTTCGACGCCTATAGCCGCGCTGCCATGCCGGCCGAACGGGCGCTCGTCGACGAGGAAGACGACGCAGAGGCGCCGGCCGCTCCGCGCCGCCGCGCTGGGCCGCGCGCGCCCGCGCGCCGCTCCGCCAACGGCTATGTGCTGCCCTCACTCAATCTGTTGACCGTGCAACGCGTGTCCGAGCGCACCACGCTACCGAAAGACCTGATCGACGCCAATGCCGAAGCGCTCGAAAGCGTGCTCGGCGATTTCGGCGTGCGCGGCGAAATCATCAATGCGCATCCCGGCCCGGTGGTGACGTTGTACGAACTCGAGCCCGCGCCCGGCATCAAGTCGTCGCGCGTCATTGGTCTCGCCGACGACATCGCCCGCTCCATGAGCGCGGTGTCGGCGCGCGTTGCCGTCGTTTCCGGCCGCAACGCCATCGGCATCGAACTGCCCAATCCGACGCGCGAGAAAGTTTACTTGCGCGAACTGCTCAGTGGCAACGACTACAACGAAACTGCCGCCAAGCTGCCACTCTGCCTCGGCAAGACCATCGGCGGCGAGTTGGTGATCGTCGATCTCGCACGCATGCCGCATCTCTTGATCGCCGGTACCACCGGCTCTGGCAAATCGGTCGCGATCAACACCATGATCCTAAGTCTGGTCTACCGGCTGCGGCCCGATCAGTGCCGTCTGATCATGGTGGACCCTAAGATGCTCGAACTCTCGGTCTATGACGGCATCCCGCATCTACTCACGCCGGTGGTCACTGACCCAAAGAAGGCGGTGGTCGCGCTCAAATGGGCGGTGCGCGAGATGGAGGAGCGCTATAAGCGCATGTCCAAGCTCGGCGTGCGCAATGTCGACGGCTACAATGCGCGGCTCGCGGAAGCCAAGGCCAAGGGCGAGACGCTCACCCGCACCGTGCACACCGGCTACGACAAGGAAACCGGCGAGGCGATCTACGAGAAGGAAGAGCTCGAGCTCGAGCCGTTGCCCTATCTGGTGGTGATCGTGGACGAGATGGCCGACCTTATGATGGTCGCCGGCAAGGACATCGAAGGCGCCATCCAGCGCCTGGCGCAGATGGCGCGCGCTGCCGGCATCCACGTCATCCTGGCGACGCAACGCCCGTCGGTGGACGTGATCACCGGCACCATCAAGGCGAACTTCCCGACCCGCATCTCGTTCCAGGTCACCTCCAAGATCGACAGCCGCACCATTTTGGGCGAGCAGGGCGCCGAACAACTGCTCGGCCAGGGCGACATGCTCTATATGGCCGGCGGCGGCCGCATCAGCCGCGTGCACGGCCCCTTCGTTTCGGACGACGAGGTGGAGAAAGTCGTTCGCCACCTAAAGTCGCAAGGGCACCCGGAATATCTCGACGAGGTGACCGCCGGCGATCCGGAAGAGGGCGAGGACGGCGCGCTGTTCGACGCAACCGGCATGGGTCTGGCCGAAGGCGGCGACCTCTACAGCCAAGCCGTCGCGGTCGTGAAGCGCGACCGCAAGGCCTCCACCTCCTACATCCAGCGCCGGCTGCAGATCGGCTACAATCGCGCCGCGTCGCTCATGGAGCGCATGGAGCAGGAAGGCATCATCGGGCAGCCCAACCACGCCGGAAAACGCGAGATCCTAATCCCGGAAAACCCGGCCGATGATCGCTTCTAATAAGTTCGGCTGTGGCGTTTTATCGCGATTAACACCGAATCAGCTCATGATTGGAGCCGCGAAATAGCCACAGCCAGCCCCTAACAAAATGGGGCGGGCGCGTGGCTCGGAGATCGGGATGGCGGAATACTTCAATTCGCAAACCGGCCAAAAACTGGCGATAGCGGCGTTGTTTGCTGGCCTGGCGGCAGCCCCGGCGCTGGCGCAGAGCGTCCCGCTGCCGACACCGCGCCCGGCCATCGACGTCCGCCCAATCACGACGAGCTCGATCGCGGCGCCGGCCAGCCCCGCGGTGCCCAGCGCTGCGCTTCGCGCACGCGCCCAAGCGCCGCAGCCACAGGCGCCGCAGGCGCAGCCGCCCAATCCGATTTCCAATCCGTTCGCCGCCTTGCTGGGCCGTTCAACCACCTCGCTCAGCCCCGAGCAGCGCAGCATCGTCGAGCGGGTGAACAATTATCTGTCCAATATGCAGGTGCTGTCGGGCAAATTCATCCAGGTCGCGTCGGACGGCCGCCGCACCCAAGGCGAGTTCCATATTTCCAAGCCCGGCCGGGTGCGCTTCGATTATGACAGCCCGAGCCAGATCGAATTGATTGCCGACGGCCAGTCGGTGGTGGTGCGCGATCGCAATCTGGCGACGCAGGACGTCTATCCGCTATCGCAGACACCGCTGCGCTTCCTGCTCGCCGACCATGTCGACCTGTCGAAGGACAGCAGCCTGGTCGCGGTCTACGCCGACGATGTCTTCGTTACGGTGGTGGTCGAGGAGAAGAACGGCGTGGTCGGCACCAGCCGACTGATGATCATGTTCAGCGCCAAAGATATGCAGCTCAAGCAGTGGACGGTAACCGACCCGCAGGGCTACGACACCACCGTTGCGGTGTACAATCTCGACACTAGCAAGCGTCCTGATCCCAGCATGTTCAAGATCGACTATACGAATTATCACAACTAGCTTTAACCCGCTCCTGCCCGCGAAGGTGGGTACCCAGAGCTATAATTTCGGACATTGCGGTTTTTGCCCTGGATTCCCGCTTGCGCGGGAATGAGCGGAACGTATCTTGCTCCTATGCCCCTCAAGATCACCACCTGGAACATCAATTCCGTCCGCCTCCGCATCGATCTAGTCGCCAAGTTTCTCAAGAGCGCGCGGCCAGATGTGCTGTGCCTGCAAGAAACCAAGTGCCCGGATGACGCCTTTCCGCTCAAACGCTTCCAGCGGCTCGGCTACGAACACGCCGCGCTCAACGGGCAGAAGGGCTATCACGGCGTCGCCGTGCTCTCGCGCCTGCCGTTCGAGCGCGTCGACCTGCAGAGCTTCTGCGGCAAGACCGATTGCCGCCACGTGTCGGTGACGCTGGGCGAGCAAGCGCGGCTGCGCGATCCCGTCATATTGCATAATTTCTACGTGCCGGCCGGCGGCGACGAGCCCGACCCCGAGATCAATCCGAAATTCCAGCACAAGCTCGATTTTCTCGACGAGATGCGCAGCGCTCCGGCTTTGCGTCCGCAAAAATCCCAACGCGCTATTCTGGTCGGCGATCTCAACGTGGCGCCGCTCGAGCACGACGTCTGGAGCCACAAGAAGATGCTCAAGGTCGTCTCGCACACGTCGATCGAATGCGAGAAGCTGACCGCCGCGCGCAACGCCGGCCAATGGATCGACAGCATGCGCGTGCTCACGCCCGAGCCAGAGAAGATTTACACGTGGTGGAGCTATCGCGCGATGGACAATTGGCGCAGCGCCGACCGCGGGCGCCGGCTCGATCATGTCTGGACGTCGGTTGCGCTCGCCGACCGCGTCTCCAAGATCAAGATCGCCAAGGACTATCGCGGCGCCGCGCGACCCTCCGATCACGTGCCGGTGACGGCGACGATAGAACTCTGACTATTCGATTTTCTTGAGCTTCGTCTTCACGCTGGCGAGTTCGCGCGTCCAGCCGTCGACGCGCTCGGCCACCATGTCGCGCAATTTCTCGGCGGCGGCCGGGTAGCCTTCCAGCATCTTGCGGAACAGACTGCGCGAAATGCGGATCACCACAGTCGGCCCTTTCGCGATCGCGGTCGCCGCGCACACGGTGTCGGTGAGCAGCGCCAGTTCGCCCACCAGCGTGCCGGGACCGGCGATGATTTGCTTGCCGTCGAGCGGCGAGTTCGGCTCCAGCAGCAGCGAGCCTTCCTGCACGACATAGCCGCCATCGGCGACTTCGCCGGCGTAGAACAGCACCGCGCCATTCGGCAGATGCTTGGTTTCCGCGCCGATCGCGAGGATGCGCAGCGGCTGTTTGCCGAGCGCCGCGAAGGTGGGCACCCGTTCGAGGAAGGCAACGTCGGATTCGAGAGACATGGCTAAAATCTTACTGTCATTCCGGGTCCGCTCGGTTCGCTGGCGTCCCGGAATGTCGGGTAATTGTTTTTCACGGCACCAGCTTGTAGCCGCCGGCTTCCGTCACCAGGATCGCAGGCTGAGCGGCGTCCTTCTCGACCTTCTGCCGCAGCCGGTAGATATGCGTTTCCAGCGTGTGGGTGGTGACACCGGAATTATAGCCCCACACTTCCTGCAACAACGTCTCGCGCGACACCGGCTTCTGCGCGGCGCGATAGAGATAGCGCAGGATGGCGGTTTCCTTTTCGGTCAAGCGCACCTTGCTGCCCTTCTGGCTGAGCAGTAGCTTGGAACTCGGGCGGAACGTGTAGGGACCGATGGTGAAGACGACGTCCTCGCTCGCCTCGTGTTGCCGCAGTTGCGCGCGAATGCGCGCCAACAGCACCGCGAAACGGAAAGGCTTGCTAACGTAGTCGTTGGCGCCCGATTCCAGCCCCAGGATGGTGTCCGAGTCGGTGTCGTGCCCAGTCAGCATGATGATCGGCGCCTTGAAGCCGTTTTTGCGCAGAATGCGCACCGCCTCGCGCCCGTCTACGTCCGGCAGCCCCACGTCCATGATCACCAGGTCGACCTGGCCGCCCTTGGCGGCCTGCACAGCCTTGGTGCCGCTGTCGACCGCGGTCGCCGTGAACTCCTCGTGCAACGCCAATTGCTCGACCAGCGCCTCGCGCAGCTCGGCATCGTCGTCCACGATCAGGATGGTTCGTCGGTTGGGCATTGCTAAAAGGTCGCCTCACGGGAATATTCGCGAAGTAGAGCATTCAGGGCTAAAAGAGCAAGCGTGAACTGGGATTTAGCCTGGATTCTGGGGGTTTTGGACAGTGCGTCGGGCAAAACGCGAAATATCGTTGCGGCGGCTGACCGTACGGCGCATGCCGGCGCAGCGCTCGCGCGGCGTCCTGCAAGCCGGACCGCTGGCGCTGCCGGTGGCGCTTGGCCGCACCGGCATCAAGGCCAACAAGCGCGAAGGCGACAGCGCCACACCGCGCGGCAGCTTCCGTCTCAAGCGGCTTTGGTGGCGCGCCGACCGCCGTCCGCGTCCGGCGACGTTCTTACCGGTCCAGCAGATAGCGCCGGACGACGGCTGGTGCGAGGAGCCGTCCAACCGCCTTTACAATCGGCGCATCAAAGTGCCGCCAAATTCGAAAGCCGACCGGCTCGCGCGCAAGGACCATCTCTACGACTTCATCATCGAGCTCGACCACAACACGCGCCCGCGCGTGGCCGGCCGCGGCAGCGCCGTGTTCATCCATGTGGCGCGTCCAGGCTTTGCGCCGACCGCCGGCTGCGTAGCGCTCGCCATGAATTCGCTGCGCCGGCTGCTCGCGCGGGTCGGCCCGCGTACCAGAATTATGGTTGACTAATTATTATTATCAACGCAACAGCCACCAATGATTAAGCATAGTTGCGCGCCGCCGCTCCCATAACCGGCGTTTTAACTGAACGGGCATCGCGTCGTGTTGTTTCCATGACCGCGCGGCTGTCACGAAACAGCGTCCGGTCGAGATTGACCCCACCATCATCTCGCAGTGTTCGACGTTGTTCGTCATGCGGCTGTCGAACGACCGTGATCAAAGCTTGATCCGCTCGGTGGTGTCCGGCGCGGCATTGAATCTACTGTCGTTCATTCCATCGCTCGGCACCCGAGAGGTATTCACCTTCGGTCCTGGCGTGGCTATGCCGTCGCGCATGCGGTTCAGGGGATTACCGCCCGAGCTGCGGCCTACCAGCGAAGTGATCGGCAACACCAGCTCCGACGCCGGCAATAGTATCAGCCGCGATCTGCTCACGTCGGTGATCGAGCGCTGGCGCAGCGCCAGCATGAGCCATCGCGGAGGCGACGACGAATTCCCCGACTACAATTCGCCGCTCGATGCCGCACCGTTGCAGCCGGCGGCGCCGGCTATGCCGGTGCCGGTCCCGCCCTCGCCGCGCGGTGAGGCGTTGCGCTCGAGCCTGCTGAAGAAGCCGCTCGAAGCGAGCTCGTTCAGCAATCCGCAAGTCCCGAAAACACCGCTCCCGCCGACGCGGTTCCGCTGAGCTAGACTTCCTTCAAGTCGGGTTATCGAGGCTGAAGGTCTCGGAACGGGCGTCGTAAGAGAAGGCTTCCGAGAACCGCGCCCAAGCGATCAGCGATCGCAACGTGTGCTGAGCGGATTTTGCGGTCATGTGATCTTCGAGTTCGTCGCGGAACCGGCTCCTCGGCGCCGTGTGATTGGCGCGATCCTGCAGCACGCGCCGGATGTGAGCCGCCAACGGGACATAGGTGAGCAGCTGGCGCTGGAACAGCTTTTTGCGATCGTCGACTCCGGCTTCCGCGAACTGCTTGCCGACATCGGTCAGACGGATGTCGCCGCCTTCGATTTCCGCGAAGCGCAGCAACTGCAGCGATTCCGCGACCGGAAACAGATCGTCAACTTCCATCTGCAACGCGCTCGCGATGACTGGAAGGTCGGCCTTGCCGTTGTAGGGCGCGCCGGCCACCGTCTCGATCAAGCCCGCGAGCAAATTGGCGGACGCCCGCGGCAGCTCCATGTCGATTCCCATGCCCGGGAAACGATCCGGCGCAACGCGCGGCGGCGGCGCGGCGGCGCGTGCGGTCATGGCGACGTAGATGCGCTCGACCAGATCGCGGAATTCGGATTCGACGCGGCTGCGCGGCGGCGGCAGGTCGACCTTGATTTCCTCGATGATGTGACCCGGGCTTCGCGAGAACACGAGAATGCGGTCGCACATCAGCACCGCTTCCTCGATGTTGTGCGTCACCAGGATCACCCCTTTGATCGGCAGCTTGCCCTCGATCCACAGATCGAGAAAGTCGGTGCGCAGGGTTTCCGCAGTCAGCACATCGAGCGCGGAGAACGGTTCGTCCATCAGCAGAATGTTGGGGTGCACGACCAGCGCGCGGGCAAATCCCACCCGTTGGCGCATGCCACCCGACAACTCGCGCGGATAGGCCGATTCGTAGCCGTCCAAGCCGATCAGATCGATGCCGGCCAGCGCGCGCTGGCGGACCTGCGCCTCCGGCAGGCCGAGCGCTTCCAAGCCAAGCTGAACGTTCTCCAGAACGGTCAGCCAGGGAAACAGCGCGAAGGTTTGGAACACCATCGCAATGCCGGGCGCGGGGCCCGTGACCGGCTGGCCGCGATACACGACGCTGCCCGCGGTCGGCCGTGCCAAGCCCGATATCAGCCGCAACAAAGTCGACTTTCCCGAACCGGAACGGCCCAGCAATCCGACGATTTCGCCTTCCACAAGCGTCAAATTTATATCGTTGAGCACGAGCAGCTCTTCGCCATCCGGCTTGGGGAAAGCCTGGCAGCACGATTGGATTTGCAGCAACGCGTCGCTCATGGCCTTTCCCCTTTCATCCGAGGCGGAATTTTCGTTCGGCATACCAATAAAGCGGCCGCCAGAATGCCCGATTGACAATGACCACGTACAAACTCATCACCACGATCCCGAGCACGATGCGAGAGAAATCGCCCGCTTCGGTGGCCTGCGCGATATAGGCGCCAAGGCCGGTTGCCTGCAACTTCGTATCGCCCCATGACGCCACCTCGGCGACGATGCTGGCGTTCCAGGAACCGCCGGACGCGGTGATGGCGCCGGTGACGTAAAAGGGAAACACGGCGGGCAGCGCGATCTTTTTCCACCACAGCCAGCCGCGAACCTGCAAGTTGGCGCCGATGTCGCGCATTTCGGACGGGATCGATGACGCGCCGGCAATGACGTTGAACAGAATGTACCACTGCGTGCCTAGAATCATCAGCGGGCTGAGCCAGATGTCGGGATTGAGTTTGAACGCGACGATGGCCGATACCGCGATCGGAAACAGCACGTTGGCCGGAAACGCCGCCAGGAATTGCGCCACCGGTTGAACGAATTGAGTAAGCCGCGGCTTCGTTCCCACAAGAACGCCGATCGGCACCCAGATCACGGTTGCTATCGCAATAAGAACGACCACGCGACACAGCGTGATTAAACCCGCCACGAATGCTTTGGCCGCTTCGGGCAGTGAAATATTGGATGAGACGAAAATCCAAACGCGCCACAACGCGAGCGCCGCCAAGACAACCACGAAGCCGGCCCACAGGCGGTCACCCCAGCCTCCGCGATCGCCGGATGACACGCCTGCCGGGCCGGAGCGAAGCTGAAGCAGCGGCCACTGATAAGTCCGCCGCCACAGTCTGGACAGCCGATCGGTCAATAGGGCGTGCACGCGCGAGCGGCGCATCACGTCTAGCACCCACGACCGTGGCGGAAACACGCCAGCCTGCTGCTCGAAGCGAAAGCGATCCGCCCAGGCCACCAGCGGCCGGAACAGAAGCTGGTCGTAAAGCAGGATGACCACCAGCATCGCCCCGATCGCCCAGCCGACCGCACTAAGATTTTTCTGCTCGATCGCCAGCGCGATGTAGGAGCCGACGCCCGGCAGCGTGACAGTGGTGTTGCCGACGCTGATCGCTTCGGACGCGACCACGAAGAACCAACTCCCCGACATCGACACCATCATGTTCCAGATCAGCTGCGGCATGGCGAACGGCGCCTCGACGCGCCAGAACTGCATCCAGGGCGAGAGCCGAAAGGTGTGCGAGGCCTCCAACAGCTCCACCGGCACCGTGCGCAGCGACTGATAAAAGCTGAACGCCATGTTCCATGCCTGGCTGGTGAAGATCGCGAAAATGGCCGCGAATTCCGCGCCCAGCACACGACCGGGTGCCAGCGACATGAAGAACACGACCGTCACCGAGATGAAGCCGAGGATCGGCACCGACTGCAGAATATCGAGTAGCGGCACCAACAGAACTTCGGCGCGCCGGCTCTTGGCCGCGAACGTCGCGTAGGTGAAGGTAAAACCGAGCGACAATACCAGGGCGACCAGCATGCGTAGCGTCGTGCGCGCCGCATATTCCGGCAGGTTTTCCGGCGCAAGCGACAGCGGCGCCAGCTGCAATTCCGAAAGAGGCTGCAATAGGTGGCGGCTGGCCTCGGCGACGAAGACCAAAATCGCCAGCGTCAGCAGGATGGCGAGCGCGTCCCAGCGCGTGATGCCACGCGCGGACTTTTCGATGGAAATCGGAATAGTCCCGCGCATGGTTCGGCGTGCCGGCTCTATGATGCTTTTGTGACGCGGGTCCGATTTAGGACCGGCGCGTCCGCAGATTGGCGCCCGTTCGTGAGCACTTTCTGTTGGACCGATGCCGTCCCCGCCAAACGCTTAGAATGGCCGTTGGCCGTCTGCAAGCGCAGACTTGCAGGCCCGGCATAACGGTACCGTTAATTCCGCTCCCCGAAAATAGCGCTGCCGACCCGCACATGGGTGGCGCCGAGTTGGATTGCGGTCGCGAAATCCGCGCTCATGCCCATCGACAATAGCGTGAGCCTATTGCGCTGCGCGATCTTGGCGGTGAGCGCGAAATGCGGCCCCGGCGCCTCCTCGAGCGGCGGAATGCACATCAGCCCGGAAATGGTCAGACCATAGCCGTCGCGGCAGCGCGCCAGAAACGCGTCGGCATCCTGCGGCAGCACGCCGGCCTTTTGCGCCTCGGCGCCTGTGTTGATCTCGACGAACAACAGCGGCTGGCGCTTTTGCTTTTCGATTTCCTTCGCCAGTGCCTCACACAGGCTCGGCCGGTCCACCGAATGAATGGCGGTAAACAGCGCAACCGCCTCCTTGGCCTTGTTGGATTGCAGCGGGCCGATCAGATGCAGCGCGATCCCCGAATGTTTCGCCAAGAGCAGCGGCCATTTGGTCTTGGCCTCCTGCACGCGGTTTTCGCCGAACACGCGCTGGCCGGCGTTGATCACCGGCTCGATTTGCTCGGGCGGAAACGTCTTCGACACCGCGACCAGCGTCACCTCCGCCGGATCGCGCCCGGCATCGCGGCAGGCGCGTGCGATTTCTTGCTGTACGGTCGCAAAACCCGGCGGCGGACGAGGGGTGGTCGCAATCATCGCCATCCCATGCGGCCGCACCGCGGTTGCCGTCAAGCGTCTTGCCTAACGCAAAGCCTGGCCTTGCGGGCCGGGCTTGCGCCATGTGGCATATCCCGCCGTCAGGCCGCGGCCTGCCATTCCAGCATCACCTGCCGCGCCGGTTTATTGAGATGGATCTTCTCGTCCACGTTCTGCACCAGATGCACCGGAATAATGTGGTGCTGCCCGCCGGACTGCGGATCGCCTTTGGTCAGCACGATCTTGTCCTCGCCCTTCGTGCAGTCAACGGTCCCGACGTGCTTGCCGTCGGACCCGAGGACTTCCATGTGTTCCTTGATGTCTTGAACTTTGATGGCCATGCCGCACCTCCTGTGATGGTGGGCTAACCGCGCAGGCGGCGGCTGGTTCCTTTGATTTAACTGGCGAATTTGTTCCAGAAGGTTGACCCCCAACCCCCTTTCGTGTCTGTTCCGCGCACTCTAAAAGAGCGCGAAATGCCCCCCGATTCGAGCAAAAACGAACGTTACAACGCCCGCGCGGCCGAGGCCCGCTGGCAGAACGCGTGGGACGAGCGCGGCATTTTCGCCACCAAAAACGACGACCCCCGACCCAAATACTACGTGCTGGAGATGTTCCCCTACCCCTCGGGGCGCATCCACATGGGCCACGTGCGCAACTACACCATGGGCGACGTGGTGGCGCGCTTTAAGCGGGCCATGGGCAACGCCGTGCTGCACCCGATGGGCTGGGACGCCTTCGGCATGCCGGCGGAGAACGCCGCGATCGACCGCAAGGTGCACCCCAAGGCGTGGACCTACGACAACATCGCGGCGATGAAAAAGCAGCTCAAGTCGATGGGTCTGTCGCTCGACTGGGCGCGCGAGCTCGCCACGTGCGATCCGTCTTATTACAAGCACCAGCAGAAGATGTTTCTCGACTTCCTCAAGGCGGGGCTGGTCGAGCGCAAGCAGTCGAAGGTGAACTGGGACCCGGTCGATCACACCGTGCTCGCCAACGAGCAGGTGATCGACGGCCGCGGCTGGCGCTCGGGCGCGCCGGTCGAGCAGCGCGAACTCACGCAGTGGTTTTTCAAGATCAGCGATTATTCGGACGACCTGCTTACCGCGCTCGACACGCTCGAGCGCTGGCCGGAAAAAGTCCGGCTGATGCAGAAGAACTGGATCGGCCGCTCGGAAGGTCTGCTGGTCCGCTTCATGCTCGATACCGCCAGCGCGCCGAACCAAGAGAGCGAGCTGGAGATTTTCACCACGCGGCACGACACGCTGTTCGGCGCCAAGTTTTTGGCGCTGTCGCCCGATCATCCGCTGGCCGCCGCGGCGGCCGCGAAAAATCCCAAGCTCGCGGCCTTCATCGCCGAGAGCAAGAAGATGGGCACCTCGCAGGCGGCAATCGACACCGCCGAGAAGATGGGCTTCGACACCGGCATCAGGGCCATTCACCCATTCGATGCGAACTGGAAGCTGCCGGTCTACGTCGCCAATTTCATTCTGATGGACTACGGCACCGGCGCCATCTTCGGCTGCCCGGCGCACGACCAGCGCGACTTGGATTTCGTCAACAAATACGGCCTCGGCAATACGCCGGTGGTCTGCCCGCCCGGGCAGGACCCGAAGACCTTCGTTATCACCGACGTCGCCTATGACGGCGACGGCCGCATGATCAATTCGCGTTTCTTAGACGGCAAGACAATCGAAGAAGCCAAGGCGGACGTGGCCAAACGGCTCGAGAAGGAGGCGCGCGGCAACCGTCCGGTCGCGCAACGCCAGGTCAATTACCGCCTGCGCGACTGGGGCATTTCACGCCAACGCTATTGGGGTTGCCCGATCCCGATCATCCACTGCGCCAAATGCGGCGTGGTGCCGGTGCCGGAAAAAGATTTGCCGATGACGCTGCCGGAGGACGTCACCTTCGATAAGCCCGGCAATCCGCTCGACCGCCATCCGACCTGGAAGAACGTCGGGTGCCCCAAGTGCAGTGGCCCGGCGCGGCGCGAGACCGACACCATGGACACCTTCGTCGATTCGTCCTGGTACTTTGCCCGCTTCACCGATCCCTGGCTCACGAGCGCGCCGACCGACGTAAAGTGCGCCAATGACTGGATGCCGGTCGATCAATATATCGGCGGCATCGAGCACGCGATCCTGCATCTGCTCTATTCGCGCTTCTTCATCCGCGCCATGCACAAGACCGGCCACATCGGCATGGACGAACCGTTCGCCGGACTGTTCACGCAGGGCATGGTGGTGCACGAAACCTATCGCAGCAAAAGCGGCGAGTGGGTGGAGCCGGCCAACGTCAAGATCGACGGGCTGGGCGATGCGCGCCGCGCCACGCTCGCTTCGAACGGCGAGCCGGTGGAGATCGGCTCGATCGAGAAGATGTCGAAGTCGAAAAAGAACACCATCGATCCCGACGACATCATCGCCGCCTACGGCGCCGACACCGCGCGCTGGTTCATGCTGTCCGACTCGCCGCCCGAGCGCGACGTGATCTGGACCGAGGAAGGCGTGCAGGGCGCCTGGCGCTTTGTGCAGCGGCTGTGGCGGCTCAACGGCGAAATCGCGGACGTGAAAGCGCCCGCCGCGCGCCCGGCTACGTTCAGCGACCAGGCGTTGACGGTGCGCAAGGCCGCCCATCGCGCGCTTAGCCATGTCTCCGACGACATCGCGCGCCTGCGCTTCAACCGCTGCGTCGCGCATATCTACGAGTTCGCCAACGCGCTGTCCGACGCCCTCGGCAGCGCCGATTCCGCACCGAAGCCCGACTTCGCCTGGAGTTTAAGGGAGGCCGGCGACATCCTGGTGCGGCTGTTCCACCCGATGATGCCGCATCTGGCCGAGGAATGCTGGGCAGCGCTGGGCCATCAGACCCTGGTCTCCGCCGAGGCCTGGCCGCAGGTTGAGCCCGAGCTTTTGGTCGAAAACACCATCACTTTGCCGGTCCAGATCAACGGCAAGAAGCGCGCCGACATAACGGTGGCCCGCGACGCCGGAAATGCCGATATTGAGGCTGCCGTTCTGGCTCTCGATGCGGTAATAAGGGCGCTGGACGGCAAGCGCCCGAAAAAGGTCATCGTCGTCCCGCAGAGGATCGTGAATGTGGTGGCCTGAATCCTGCCGGAACGGCATCGCGCGTTTCGCGCGGCTGGCGGCTGTTTTGGCGCTGGCCGGGCTCACCGCCGGTTGCTTTCAGCCGCTCTATGGCACGCAGGGCACGGCCGGCGGCAGCATCGTCGACAAGCTGAGCAGCGTCGAGGTCGCCCCGATCGATGCCCCCAACGGCACCCGCCTTTCCCGCGTCGGCGTCGAGGTGCGCAACAGCCTGATATTTGGATTGACCGGCGGCGGCCCCGCGGCCGCCACCAACTACAAGCTCGACGTCCGTCTCAACTCCAGCCAGCAGCAGGTGATCGTCGACATCAACACCGCGCGCCCGGACATCGTGAATTACGGCATCGACGCCACCTATACGCTGAAGGATATCACGACCGGAAAGATCATCGTCAGCGGGCAGACTTTCTCACGCGTTTCCTACGACATCCCCGGCCAGCAGCAGCGCTTCGCCGGCGACCGCGGTTTGCGCGATGCCGAGAACCGCGCCGCCCAGGTGATCTCGGACAACATCCGCTCCCGCCTGTCGTCGTATTTCGTGGCGGGGACGTAATTGAAGCCGTCGTCCCCGCGAAAGCGGGGACCCAGTAACCACTGGCGCCGGGAATTGATCGATACGTTCGCGAATACTGGATGCCCGCTTTCGCGGGCATGACAGAACAAAATGACCGCTATCAAAGCCTCCGAGGTCGACCGCTTCATCGCCAGGCCCGATCCGGACAAGCCCATCGTGCTGGTGTTCGGCCCAGACGCAGGCCTGGTGCGCGAGCGCGTCGACGCGCTGGTGCACGCTTCCGTCGACGACCCCAATGACCCGTTCGCCTTTGTACGCATCGAGGGTGAAGACCTTTCCGCCAATCCGGCGCGGCTGGTCGAGGAGGCGAACACCATCCCGCTGTTCGGCGGCCGCCGCGCCGTGCTGGTCAAGGCCGGCGCGCGTAATATTTCCGCCGCGCTCGAGCCGGTGCTGGCGTCGCCGTCGAACGATTGCCGCGTCATCATCGAGGCCGGCGACCTGAAAAAGACTGCGCCGCTACGCGCCTTGTGTGAGAAGGCCAAGGTCGCCGCCGCGCTGCCTTGCTACGAGGACGGCGAGCGCGACTTGGCACGGCTGATCGACGAGGAAATGCGTGCGGCGAATTTGACGATCGCGCCCGATGCCCGTTCTGCGCTCACCGCGCTCATCGGTGGAAACCGCCTCGCCTCGCGCAACGAGATCCGCAAGCTCGCGCTATACGCCACGGGCAGCAAGACCGTGGAACTCGCCGACGTGATGGCGGTGGTGTCGGACGCTTCCGAGATGGCGCTGGACGGCGTGATCGATGCAGCCTTCGCCGGCAAGACCGGCGATATGGACAACGAATTCGGCAAGGCGCGCGCCAGCGGCTCCTCACCGGCGGCGATTGTCTCGGCCGCGATCCGTCAGGTCGCCAGCCTGCACAAGATGAAGCTGGCGGTGGACGCCGGCGACTCCATCGAGTTTGCCATGATGCGCGGCGCGCCGCCGGTGCATTTCACGCGCAAGAAAGACGTGGAATCCGCATTGCGCGTCTGGTCGCCGCCGCGCCTCTTACGCGCCATGGCGCAACTCGCCGACGCCTCGCTCGACATGCGGCGAAATTCTACGCTGGCCGAGGCGATCGCGCAGCGGACTTTGCTTTCGCTGGCGGTGAGCGCGCGAAAAAGAGAGAATTGAGATCGTCGCAGCGCGTACCAAAAATTCGGAGTCATGCCCGGGCTTGACCCGGGCATGACGGCGGAGAGACCTTACAAATTCAACTGATAACTATGCGCCACCCAGCGATAGGCGCTGCCGGCCTTCTCGATATAGCCGAGACCCGGAAACGGCATGTGGAAGCCGGCCACGAACAATTTGTCGGCCACCACCATGTCGAGGATACGCTTGCGGGTGGCCGCTGCTTTTTCCTTGTCGTCGTCGACGTCGAGATGCAGATCCGGCCGCTGCAGTGACATTACATAATGGCCGCAGGTGTCGGCCCAGATCAGGAATTGCTTGCCGTCGCTGTCGAGGCGAAAGCCCAGCATTCCCGGCGAATGTCCGAAGGCATCCACCGCATGAACCCCCGCCACCACTTCGTCGCCCGGTTTGATGAAGGTCGTGCGGTCGGCCAGCGGCAGGCAGATCTTCACATAAAGCTCGCGATTGAACTTACGCGCCTCGCGCACGTTCTCGCCCTTCTTCCAGAAATCGAAATCGGCGGCGCCGAACACGTAGCGCGCTTTCGGAAACACGACCTGGCCGCCCTTGGTCAGCCCGCCGATATGATCGGGATGGCCGTGGGTTATCACCACCACGTCGACGTCCTCCGGTCTGTAGCCGGCTTGCGCTAGACGCGCGACTAGATGGCCGGGCGGCAAGCGGCCCTTCAGCTGCTCGTGCTCTGCGGAGAGAGAACCATTGCCGGTGTCGAATAGCACCAGCTCCTTGCCGGTATTGACCACGATCGGCGTAAACGGATGCTCGTAGCGGTCGGCCTCGATACGGTTGGCCGCGGCCAGCGCCTTCACCTCCGCCGCGGCTGCCTCGCCGCCGAAGGCGGGGCTCAGCCCCGAGCGGATCACCTTGCTGTCCATGATCGGGGTGACTTCGAAACGGCCCAGTTTGAAGCGGTAGATGGTCGGCTGCATTTCGCCTTGCATTGAAGCGGGCACCGGTTTCCTCCCTGACTTTTCGCCTAATGATTAACAGCATTTTCGCGCCGCGATCTATAAGGCTTTTTTGCTGCTGCCGCCGGGTGGCAAAAAAAGTGCGACCGCCCAGGGCGCCGCAAAATACTGGCGGACGCGGATGAGCCCCTCCAGCAAGCGCGGGATATCGCTCTTGGCGATGACATAAGTGAGGCTCGCGCCCTTTTGAGAATTGAGCGCGAATCTTATGCCCGGACCGGCGCTGACGACGAGATGGGAGACGTCCGAGGTTCCCGTTTCGGTGAGTTCGGCGACGACGGTCCAATTATTGCCCGCCGATTGCGCCTTGGCGGCCTTGGCGACGGCGGCGATCAGCTCCGGCCATTCCTGAGCGTTGAAGGAAAAGGGGTTTCTGACCGTTCCAGCCGCCAGTCCCAGCAGGCCAACCTTGCTCGGCTTGGATTCCGGTTCCGTGTAGGTCGCAACGTCGAGCTCCAAATTTGACTGCTGGAATTTCGCGACGACATCGAGCTTGCCCGCCGCCAGCAGCGGCGAGCTCAGCAGAGCAAGACTCGCCGCCAGAATGATGAGGCCGGTCGACAACCACCGCACGTTTACTGACAATGAGACACCCCCAAACCCAAACGAAACTTTGGAAAGCCGGCGGTCTAAAGTCTTTGTGTTCGCGGCTTTTGCTACGACTTGTCGCGCCCAGTCGCGCGCCGCCACACCTGCCGATAGGTGCCGAGCTCGGTGAAACCGCCATCCACCGGCAAATCGAGACCGGTCAGATAGCGAGCATCGTCGCTCGCCAAGAACATTACCGCCTGGGCGACGTCATCGAGCGACGCGCTGCCCTTGATCGCCGACACATATTCCATCGCCTCGACGAATTTGTTGGCGCCTTCCACCATCGGCGTGCGCACGATGCTGGGATGCACGGCGTTCACCCGGATGTTCCAGTCGGCGTATTCCATGGCTGCCGCCTTGGTCAGCCCGCGCAGGCCCCATTTCGACGCGCTGTAGGCGGCCGCGAAGTGCCCGTTAATGCCGGCGGTCGAGCCTATATTGACGATCGCGCCGCCGCCGGTCTCGCGAATGACGGGCGCCGCCGCTTTGATGCCGAGGAACGGTCCGGTGAGATTGACCGCCAGCACGCGATCCCAGTCGGCACGCGATGTATGGGCGAGATCGACGCCGCGCAGCGACACGCCGGCATTGTTGACCAGCACGTGCAGCGATCCGAACGTGCTCTGCGCGGATGCCACGGCGTCGCGCCAATCCTGCTCGCTGCCGACGTCGAGATGGCGGTAATCGGCGGTGCCGCCGGCGGCGCGGATCGATTGCATCAGCGCGAGTCCTTCCGCATCCAGCACGTCGGCGATCACGACCCGCGCGCCGGCCGCTGCGAACATGCGCGCTTCTGCCGCCCCCTGCCCGCGGCTCGCGCCGGTGATCAGAACGGTCTTGTTGTTGAATTTCTGCTGCACGGCGCCTGCCCTCTTGTGTTGGACGCTAAAGGGGCAAACTAGCAATTCGCCCGCGCGCTGTCAGACCTTGTTAAGCAGATAGGGCTATGAGCTTCATCCATGAGAAAAGCATTGCCCGACCAGATGTTCTCCGATGCCGACAAGCAGGCCAGGCTGACCATTTTGCGCAACTGGGTGCTCGAAAACGATGTGACCGAGATCGAGATGAACGAGCGGCAGTTCTGGAATTTGGCGCTGCTGCAACCGGCCGCCGAGAAGCCGTGGGTGACATTCATGGGGCGCGCGCTGCGTGTGCCGGACATGCCGGAAGACGCACAAAAATGCCTCGGCATCTACGACAAGGTCGGCCCCGGCGCGATTTGACCGCCGGCTGCGGGGTGAGCCGCGTCCGAAATTGTGGATAGAATCCGAATTGGACGGGAACCTGCGGGAGGGCCGAGGTCATGAACAATTCCAGCATCTTGAAGACCGAGCTGCATGAGACCGAACAGCGGCTGCTCGCCGAACTACGGACATTGCGCCGTGGGGTTCGCAAGCAAGGCGTTGGCAAGGAGGCGGGCGGAGATCAGCTCACGATCGGGCAGCGAGTCGCTGACACCGTCGCCGCCGGCATGGGCTCCTGGCGATTCATCATCATCCAATCCGGTATTCTGGTGATCTGGATCGTGCTCAATGTCACAGCCTACATTCAGCAATGGGATCCCTACCCGTTCATCCTGCTCAATTTGGCGCTCTCGTTCCAGGCCGCCTATGCGGCGCCCTTCATCATGATGAGCCAGAACCGGCAGCAGGACATCGACCGCAAGCACGCCGAGAATGATTTTCAGGTCAACGTGAAGGCCGAGCTCGAGATCGAACTCCTGCATCACAAGATCGACCAGCTGCGCGAGACTGAAGTTGTGAACCTGACGGCGGCGGTCAGGGAGCTTACTGCCAAGCTGGGCAAGGCGTAGCCCCTGGCGCAAAAGCCAGACGCCGCTTAGTGTACGGTCCTATAGACCTGCATCATTTGGGGGCTACCGATGGCTAAGAAGACTCGCAAAAAATCCACTGCTAAGACAAAGAAGAAGGCGAAGAAAAAGTCCGCCGCGGTCGCGAGCAAGAAGGGCAAGACCGTCGCGAAAAGCAAGTCCAAGGCCACGGCCAGAAAGAAGCCGGCCCGCAAGGCCAAGCCTATGGCCAAGCCGAAAGGCGTCGTCGCCACCATCGTTGCCGACGTTAAAGCCGTCGTCGACACTTTGACCGACGCCGAACGCCTGCACCATAAGTTGGAGCCCCACGTGTCGCGGGAACCGGAGTAGCTACCGGCTTCTATCGGTCAAACCGGCAGGCCCAAGATCGCTTCACTGCGCGCGCGATAGACCGGCCAGATTTCCGGGTTGACCAGACGCGGCGGCCGGCCGCCCTTGAGCAGCCCGATGACCTGCTCGGCCGCCTCGCCGGCAACTGTCCGGCGCGTTTCGACCGTCACGCCGGCCGTGTGATAGGTCGCGATCACGTTCTCCAGCGTCAGCAGCGGATGCTGTAGCGGCGGCGGCTCCTTCTCCCAGACGTCGAGGCCGGCGCCACTGAGGTGCCCGGATTGCAGCGCGTCGAACAGCGCGGCCTCGTCATGGATGCCGCCGCGCGCTGTGTTCACGAACAAAGCGCTTTGTTTCATCCGGGCAAATGCCTGCGCGTCGATCATGCCCAGCGTCTCAGCGGTGCGCGGACAGTGGGTCGACACGAAATCCGACTGCGCCAGCAATTCGGTGAGCGTCACCGAGCGGGCGCCGCGCCGGGCGATTTCCTCCGCGCTCACGTAAGGATCGTAGGCCAGCACAGTCATACCGAAGGCCTGCGCCAGATGCGCGACGCGCGTGCCAACATGGCCGATGCCGACGAGCCCGATAACTTTGCCGGCAATGTCCCGCCCCATCAGGTCTTCGCGCGAGAAACCACGTTCGCGGCGCAGCCGCCGGTCGGATTCGGCGAGCCGCTTGGACAGCGCGAGCATCATGCCGAGCGTGTGCTCGGCGACCGCCGGCGCATTTATGCCGGCCTGATTGACGACGATGATGCCGGCCTTGCTGCAGGCATCGACATCGACCGTGTCATAGCCGGCGCCGCTGGTCGAAACACACAGCAGCTTGGGACAGCGTTGCAACAGCTCGGCTGTCGCGAACCATCGGCGCGGCAATTCGTCCTTCGCCGAGGAAATCGCATAGACGTGCGCCTCGTTGAGCGCGGCCCAGGCGCGGTCATCCGCGCCCTCGCGCGCGCAGGTGCACAGCTCGATATCGGCTTCGCGCGCAAACCGCTCGGCCATCGCCGGATCGTAGGGAAAATCAAATCGAACGACGATCTTCGGGTTTGCCGGCATGAAGCTCTCACGATGATGCCCGCACGCGCCGGCCGTGTCATATAGCGCGCGCTGCATAGCGGCCGCTAGTCCGGCTTTTCGCCGTGGACCCACGCTCCGTTGTCAGGTCTTCGCCGTGCCCATCATGATCAGGCCGCCGACCAGGGCGAAAAGTCCGCAACCCAGAAGCGCGTATTGTAGGATCATGACCCCCTGCGACGGCGCCTCCGGCCCGTTCGACATGATGTTGAAGACGGCGAGGACGGTCGCGCCGGCGCCCATCAGCACGATCTTGCCCGGGTTGGGCTTCTTCGCCGTCTTGCCGTTTTGTTCTTTGCTCATGGAAGCCCCCTCGAATTGGCTGTGGCCCATATGAGTGTGGCCAAAAGCGATTCCGGTTCAAGAGGCGCTTGCTCACGTCCCGCGCACCATTGAGCGGCCGGAACATGCTCGATATCGTTGCCTTAAACAGGAACCGAGGCACG
The DNA here is from genome assembly GCA_963778745.1 of uncultured Alphaproteobacteria bacterium. Classification (GTDB taxonomy): domain Bacteria; phylum Pseudomonadota; class Alphaproteobacteria; order Rhizobiales; family Xanthobacteraceae; genus Pseudolabrys. The sequence continues at coordinate 39,958 of CAVZVP010000019.1, forward strand.
CAATGAGCGCGATGGACAACGAAGACCCTTGGAAGTGGATGCAGCCCTATGACGTGCGCCGCTTCGGCGAGGTCATCCTCGACCCGAAAGAGCAGGAACGCTGGTGCCGCGCCGTGCTGCTCGGCGGGCTGCCGTTCATGTGGCGCAAGGCGGAATTCGCCCGCAACGTCATCTATGACCGGCTCGAGCTGCGTGAGGGCGACAAGGTGCTGGTCATCGGCGAGTGCATCGAGCCGTGCGGCTTTGTCGACGACATGCGCGCGCGCATCGGGCCCGAGGGCGAGGTCCGCGTCATCGACATCACGGACGAGGCACGCGACAACTATATCGCCAAGAAGCGCGGCCGCGGTGGTCAGCTCGCGACTTGGCAGTGGGCCTACACGCGCGAGATCGCCGACGGCGCTTTCGATTGCGCCACCTGCCTGCAAGGCGTGCAGCACACCGACGATTGGCGCGAGACCGGCGCGGAAATGCTGCGCGTGATGAAGCCCGGACGAAACCTCGTGCTGGCCGAGATCGCCTACAGTCCCGAGACCGCCATGAAGATCGAGCTCGATATGCACATCGCGTACGTCTTCGAGAAACTGCTCTCGCGGGTTGGCTGGAAGCTCGACGAGTTTCCCTATTACAGCCCGAAGGATTTGGAGACGGCTTTCACCGGGTTGGTCAAAGACAGCGGCAGCTTCGTCTGGAAGGGCATCGAGATATTCTGGGGAAGAAAGCCGTAGCGGATACGCCGTACCGCGGTCGTCGCGCGCGAAGTTCCGGCAACCGATGACACGGTTCGCATCGCCACGACATCTTCACGGCGGCGGCAAACTAATGGCCAAGTTCCGGCAGATACTGGGCCTTCTCAAGGAACCTTGGGAGAAGATCATGACGGCAAAACCCATTCCGGACGGCTATCACACTGTGACGCCCTATCTCACCGTGCGCGGCGCGGGAAAAGTCATCGAGTTCCTCAAGCAAGCGTTCGGCGCGAAGCTATCGCATGAGGCGATCAAGCGGCCGGACGGATCGATCATGCATGCGCAGGTCTTGATTGGCGATTCGCGCATCATGATCGCCGAGGAAAGCGAAATGGCGAAGGCAACTACTTCCACGCTGTATCTTTACGTTCCCAACGTGGACATCGTGTATCAGCGGGCGGTCAAAGTCGGCGGCGCAAAAGTCATGGAGCCGACCGACATGTTCTACGGCGACCGGAGTGGCGGCGTGAAGGATCCGTCCGGCAATAGCTGGTTCATCGCCACCCACAAGGAAGACGTCGCGCCGCAGGAACTGGCCAAGCGCGCCGAGGCGTTTTCCAAACAGCAGAAGAGCCGCGCAGCTTAAGCACCGGCATGCGTTCTTCCCCTCTCCCCCAAGGGGAGAGGGAAAGCGAACGCCGCACAACCGTCGTCCGATGGAATCCCCTTTGTCATCACCGGGCTTGTCCCGGTGATCTCGCTTAGGATGGCAATGCGTCCCTAAGCGAGACGCCCGGGTCAAGCCCGGGCATGACAAGCAACTAAGTCGTCAGTGAAAACGAGGGCATAAATAAATTTACTTCCTATCCAACATCCTCAACACCCCATCCAACTGATCCAGATCGCGATACTTGATCCGCAGCGTGCCGCCGCCGTCGGCGCGATGATCGACAGCCACCTCGAGCCCGAGCGCGTCCGACAGCCGCCGCTCCAGCGCCTTGGTGTCGGGGTCCTTGGCGCGGGAGGTACCGGCGACGTCACGCGCTTGCGTGCGGCCGTCTTTGCGCATCGCCGCCTCGACCTGGCGCACGTTCAAGCCGCGCTTGACGATGTCGTTGGCAAGTTCGAGCGCGTTCGGCTGGCCGACCAGCAGGCGCGCGTGCCCGGCCGAGATCTGGCCCGACGTCACCATCGCCTGCACCGGCTCCGACAGCTTCAAGAGCCGCAGCGTGTTCGCCACATGCGGCCGGCTCTTGCCGACGATTTGCGCCACCTCGTCCTGGCTGTGGTTGAATTCCTCCATCAGCGCCAGATAGCCGGTCGCCTCTTCGATCGCGTTGAGATCGGCGCGCTGCACGTTCTCGATGATGGCGAATTCGAGCGCCTGCGCGTCGGTCGCCTCCACCACCGCGACCGGCACATCGTGCAGGCCCGCGCGTTGCGCCGCGCGCCAGCGCCGCTCGCCGGCGATGATCTCGAAATGATCGTCCTCTCCGCGCACGGCGCGCACCACGATCGGCTGGATGATGCCGCGCTCGCGGATCGAGGAGGCCAACTCGTTGAGTTCGGTCTCGGTGAAGGCGCGGCGCGGGTTGCGCGGATTGGCGCGCAGGTTTTCGATCGGCGCGCGGCGGGCTTTGCGCCCCTGCTCCTGCGGCGCCGTTTCCTCGCCGACGTCACCCATCAGCGATGCGAGGCCGCGTCCCAATCGCGAATGATCCGCCATCGCCGCCGCTCCTGAACTTCGTGCCACGCTTGCCTCTGTGTTTTCGTTTCGCTTCGTTTCTTTCTTATCCCTCCCTGCAAGGGGAGGGTCGATCCTCGCGCAGCGAGGATTGGGGTGGGGTTTATTCCGATTGATAGCGAGCCCCACCCGGCTCGCTGCGCTCGTCACCCTCCCCCTTTCGGGGGAGGGATTAACCCGCCTTCAATTCCCGCTCGCGCTGGATGATTTCGGTGGCCAGCCGCAAGTAGGCTTCGCTGCCGACGCATTTCAAATCGTAGACCAGCACCGGCTTGCCGTAGGATGGCGCTTCCGAGATGCGCACATTGCGCGGGATCACCGTGTCGTAAACCTTGCGCCCCATGAATTGGCGCACGTCGGCGACCACCTGGTTGGAGAGATTGTTGCGCGAGTCGTACATGGTGAGCACGATGCCGTGGATCGACAGCGTCGGGTTGAGACTGTTCTTCACCTGCTCGACCGTCTTCAGCAATTGCGAGAGGCCTTCGAGCGCGAAGAACTCGCATTGCAGCGGCACCAGGATCGAATCCGCCGCCGCCATGGCGTTGACCGTGAGCAGATTGAGCGAGGGCGGACAGTCCACCAGCACATAAGTGAAGTCGTAAGCGCGCGTGCCCTTGTTGAGTTCGCCGAGTGCGCTGCGCAGGCGGAAGGCGCGATCGCGCTCACGGCCGATCTCGAGCTCGAGGCCGGAGAGATCCATGGTCGAGGGTGCGATGTCGAGCTGCGGCACCGCGGTCGGCAGTACGGCCGCGCGCATAGAGGCTTTGCCGGTCAGCACATCATAGGTCGAGGTGCGGCGCGACTTGCGCTCGATGCCGAGCCCGGTCGAAGCGTTGCCCTGCGGGTCGAGATCGACCACCAGGACGTGCTCGCCGATGGCGGCCAAGGCGGTGCCGAGATTGATCGCGGTGGTGGTCTTGCCGACGCCGCCCTTCTGGTTTGCGATCGCCAGCACCCGCGGGCGGGCGCCGTCGGGCCGCGGTCCCGGGAACGGGACAATTTCGGGGTGGTCAGTTGGCATGTGGGGCATGCTGCGTTTCCGTAGTTAGAACAATGGCTTACTTGCTATTTTCTGAGGCGTTTCAGGCCCCGCACAACAACGATCGCACTGGCCGGATTGGTTACGCTGGGCACAGTTGAGACCTGAAGTCTCCAATATTTAGCGGCTTCGGTCAATTCAGACGCTACATCTTGTCCCTTGGGGAACAGCCCGAGGGCGCCCTTGCTGATCAAAGGAAACGCCTGATCGCACAGGACTTTAAATGGGGCCACCGCCCGCGCCGTCACCGCATGGACGGTTTCTGCACAGGTTTCCCCAAATTTCTCGGCCCGCTCCTGGTGCACCTGGGCCGGAATTTTGGTCACGCGCACCGCCTCGCGCAAGAAATTCGCCTTTTTCCCCACGCTTTCAACCAGATGCACCATAACGCCGGGCGTGCCGGCGAGCACGCAGGCGATCGGAATGCCTGGAAAGCCGGCGCCCGATCCGAAGTCGACCCAGACCCGCGCGTCGGGCGCCAGAGCAACGAGCTGGAGCGAGTCGGAAATGTGCCTGGTCCAGATCAGAGGAAGTGTGGATTCGGCGACGAGGTTGAATTGTCCTTGCCAGAGCAACAGCAGTTCTACGAACAGCTCGAGACGCTCTTGTGTTTCACGTGAAACAGGCGTGAGCGTGAGCGCGCGTTTTTTATCGCTTTCGAGATCGAGACCGCCCTGCCCGCTTTTCTTCAAGCGCGTTTCGCGGTTTTTCGGCCGCGTTTGACATGCGCGACCAAAAGCGTCAACGCCGCCGGCGTCATGCCATCGATTTTGCTGGCGTGTCCGATCGTGCGCGGCCGGTTTTGTTGCAGCTTTTGTTTGGCCTCATTGGAAAGCCCGCGCATGCCCGCGTAATCGAGATCGTCGGGCAACGTGAAACTTTCATCCCGCCGATACGCCGCCACATCCGTCGCCTGGCGTGAAAGATAGACGTCGTACTTCGCATCAATTTCGATCTGTTCGGAAATATTTGGCGCGAGCTCGCCGAAGCGCGGCCAGATTTTCGCGAGATCCGAAATCGTCACGTGCGGATACGACAACAGCTCGAATGCGGTTCTTCGTTGTCCATCTTTGTTCAACGCGAGGCCGTGCGCCCCCGCTTCTTTCGGCGTGAGCGAAATAGAATTGGCGAATTCGCGCGCGGCAAGCAGCGCTGCGGATTTTGCGCCGTGGAATTTCGTGCGTGCGGCGCCGACGCAGCCGATTGAAATTCCTTTGTCCGTCAAACGTTGATCCGCATTGTCGGCGCGCAGCTTCAATCGATATTCGGCGCGCGACGTGAACATGCGATATGGTTCGGAAACGCCGCGCGTCACAAGGTCATCGATCATCACGCCGATGTAAGCTTCGGCTCGATCGAAAATAATTTCGTGGCCCTCACCCGCCAAAGACGCCGCGTTGAGACCCGCAAGAAGTCCCTGTGCTGCAGCCTCTTCGTAGCCTGTGGTGCCGTTGATCTGACCGGCGAGAAATAGCCCGCGCAGCCGTTTTGTTTGCAGCGTCGGATGCAGCTCGCGTGAATCGACGTAATCATATTCGATCGCGTAGCCGGGACGAACGAAGCGCGCGTTTTCCAATCCGGGAATTGTCCCGACCAGCGCGTGCTGCACTTCTTCCGGTAGCGACGTGGAAATTCCGTTCGGATAAACGGTGTGATCGTCGAGACCTTCCGGCTCCAGGAAAATCTGATGCCCGTCGCGCTCGCCGAACTTTACGATTTTATCTTCGATCGACGGACAATAGCGCGGGCCGGTGCTTGCGATCTGCCCGGAATACATCGGCGAGCGATGCACATTGGCGCGGATGATTCCATGCGTCGCCGCAACGGTGCGCGTGATGCCGCATTCGATTTGGCGGTTTTCAATGCGCGTGGTGAGAACAGAAAATGCTTCCGGCGGATCGTCGCCCGGCTGCATTTCCAAGTTCGACCAATCGATCGTGCGGCCGTCGAGGCGCGGCGGCGTTCCAGTTTTCAAACGGCCGAGCGTGAAATCAAATTTTTCGAGCGTGGCTGAAAGACCCAGTGCGGGAGCCTCACCGACGCGACCGGCGGGAATTTGTTTTTCGCCGATGTGAATGAGCCCGCGCAAAAAAGTGCCGGTGGTGAGAACCACGGCGCCGCAGGAAATTTCGCGGCCGTCGGCGAATTTAACCCCGCAAATGCGGCCGTTCGCGATGTTCAGATCATCGGCTTCCGCTTCAATGACCGTGATATTCGGTGTTTGCGAAATCGCAGCCTGCATGGCCGCCACATAGAGCTTGCGATCGGCTTGGGCGCGCGGGCCGCGTACGGCCGGGCCTTTGCGGCGGTTCAAGACGCGGAATTGGATGCCGCCCTGATCGGCGACCCGGCCCATCAGGCCGTCCAAAGCGTCGATTTCCCGGACCAAATGGCCCTTGCCGAGCCCGCCGATGGCCGGATTACAGGACATGGCCCCAATGGTCGCGAATTTATGGGTGACCAGCGCGGTTTGCGCGCCCATGCGGGCGCTGGCGGCCGCGGCCTCACAGCCGGCATGGCCGCCGCCAATCACGACAACGTCGAATCGAGCCTGCATTTTCGCCTCGGATGCGGGTTCTAGCGGAGGCGGGGGCAGGGGTCAAAGAATCGCCATTTGGCGGAATGTTTCACGTGAAACATTCCGCCCGGGTAGCGCCATACCCAAGAACCCGATGTTCGACAGCCCGAACTGGGCCTGATCGGCCCAAAAGTCGCGGTGTTAGGGGTAGACGTTGGCCCTGTCCAGCCAGAATATCCCGCCCGGGTCCAGAACATCCGGCCCAGCTATTTGCCGATGCAAAAGTCGCGGAAGATCATGTCCAGGATGTCCTCGACATCGACCCGGCCGGTCAGCCGGCCGAGCGCGCGGGCGGCGATCCGTAGCTCCTCGGCCAGCAGATCCTCGCGGCCGGCCACATCGCCCGACTGGGCCCGCCGCAGGGCGGCCAGGACCTCCTCGAGTGCCCTCCGATGACGCTCGCGGGTGACCAGGGCGGTTTCGGCGCCGCCCAGGAATTCCTCGGCCTGCCGGGTTAGTTGACCTAATAGATGGTCAAAACCCTCGCCTGTGGCGGCTGATAGACTGAACTCAGAATCACTACTAGTGATTCTCAGTTCATTTCTTTTGGTCAGTCTTTTGTTAACCTTGTTTTTTAATACCTTATTAGGAGTGGCTTTAGCTCCACTTCTTCGAATAGACTGAGTTCTTGATTCACTTCTTCGTTCGTTCCTCATCAAATCGATTTTATTGCGAACCAGCCAGGTTGGCGGGGCGGATGGGGCCTGATCGGGCAAATCACCGTCATTCCGGTGGGGGCTTCGCGCCCCGCCCGGCGGCAATTTTGCTGCGCCCCATGCTGCAGCATTGTTTGCAGCATCCGGCTCGCCCGCATCCACCACCCACAGCACCAAGTCGGCCGCCGCGGCGCGGTCGCGCGCGCGCCGCACGCCCTCCAGCTCGACCGGATTGTCGGTGTCGCGAATGCCCGCGGTGTCGAGCAGCGTCACCGGCCACCCAGCGAGATCGAGATGCACCTCGATCACGTCTCTGGTGGTCCCGGCATAAGGCGACACGATCGCCGCCTCGCGCTTGGCCAGCCTATTGAGCAGCGTCGACTTGCCGGCATTTGGGGGCCCGGCGATCGCCACCACTAGGCCATCACGCAAGCGCTCGCCGCGCCCGCTATCGGCGAGCGCTCCGGCGATTTCCGCCTCCAATTCGCGCGCGATCGCCAAAGCCGGCGCCAGCAGGTTCTCCGGCACATCGGCCTCGTCGGAAAAATCGATTGCCGCCTCGATCAGCGCCAGCGCCTGGATCAGCCGCTGCCGCCAGGTCTCGGCGCGGCCTCCAAGCAGGCCCTTCATCTGGCGAAACGCCTGCCGGCGCTGGCCTTGCGTCTCGGCCGCGACCAGGTCGGCGAGGCCTTCCACAGCGGTGAGATCGAGCTTGCCGTTCTCGAAGGCGCGGCGGGTGAACTCGCCGGCCTCGGCCGGGCGCAGGTCCTCGATGCGAGCCAGCGCTCCTAGCACCGCGGCAATCACCGCGCGGCCGCCGTGCAATTGCAGCTCGGCGACGTCCTCGCCGGTCTCGCTCTGCGGCGAGGGAAACCACAGGATGAGCGCCTCGTCGATGATGTCGCCGGTTAAGGGATTGCGCACGCGGCCGAGCGCCGCCTGACGCGGGGCCGGGATCTTGCCAGTGAGCGCCTTCAGTGCCTCGCCCGCGCACGGCCCGGAAATGCGCACGACCGCAATCGCCGCCGGCCCGCGGCCGGAGGAGAGGGCGAAGATGGTGGGGCGTTGAGCGTCAGGCATTGCGGCGACGGAAGCGCTGCGAAAGCAGCGGGTCAAGGACCTAAGTGAACCATACAAAAGCGAGCGCCGGCTGGAGCAATGGTACTTGAAATGTCAGGCAAAGGCCTAGGTTAGGACTTCTCCAATTAAGTTCAAACGACAAACCCTTTTCATATTGGGCGCAGGGTCAAGCGCTGAGGTCGGATTGCCCCAAGGAAAAAAGCTTGCCCAACATGATCGGCAAAAAAATGGATATTCGTTTCGAACGAATTCAAACAGATTTGTACGCTCACCTAACCAACAATCTTCAGCGCGACGTTCTGGAATATCAAAATGCTGCATGGCTCGTACGCGACGGGATCGGGCTTGTTCAATCAATTGACGATTTTTTAGACGTGCACCGCAGCAATAGTTACATGAATTCGTACCGCAAAGCCGCGATTGTGAAAACGGTCCTCGAAGCCGAAAGCAACAGCAAACTCTTTTTTGGGGGCGTCAGTGGAATTGAGAGTCTAACTCTCGAAGGTTTTTCGGACACGTGGTTCGTTAAATTCATCCACATGCTGGCGCGCGGCGTGCCGAAAGATAACGCGAGCCAGATATTCGATCGTGTTTCCTTTATCAACTTCAACTACGACCGTTGCGTCGAGCACCTTCTAACCAGTGCATTTCAGACGCTCTATGGCATCCAAGATAGCGAAGCAAAATCGATTGTCGACGACCTTCATATCATTCATCCCTACGGCGTCGTCGGGAATGTCCCGTTCGGCACAACTCGCGCGAACTACGCCACATTAGTCACCGGGATTAAGACGTACACCGAGCAGTTTGCCGCGGCTGACATCCGAGAGCAGCTGCAGAACGAGGTAGACAGTGCCGAATGCATCGCCATTCTACCATTAGCCTGCCGGCCAATTTGTCCGGCGCGTAATCCGCGCTAATCTGCGCCGATGTCCGTTACTCCAAAACTTGCACGTGAAAATCGCCTTGCCAGCGCGACCTCGCCCTATCTGCTGCAGCACAAGCACAATCCGGTCGATTGGTGGCAGTGGGGGCCGGAGGCGCTGGCCGAGGCCAAGCGTTCGGATCGGCCGATTTTGCTCTCGGTCGGGTACGCGGCCTGCCACTGGTGCCACGTGATGGCGCACGAATCGTTCGAGGACGAACAAACCGCAAAAGTGATGAACGAGCTGTTCGTCAACATCAAAGTCGACCGCGAGGAACGCCCGGACATCGACCAGATCTACATGAACGCGCTGCATATGCTGGGCGAGCAGGGCGGCTGGCCGCTGACCATGTTTCTCTCGTCGCAGGCCGAGCCGGTGTGGGGTGGGACTTATTTTCCTAAGGATTCGCGTTACGGACGGCCGGCTTTCACCGATGTGTTGCGCGAGGTGGCGCGGCTGTTCCGCGAGGAGCCCGACAAGATCGAGCAGAACCGCGCGGCGCTGCTGGCGCAGCTCGCCGCCAAAGCGCGGCCGGCCGGCAAGGTCACCATCGGGCTCAATGAGCTTGATGCGGCGGCGGCCCAAGTCGGCAACATGTTCGACGCGGTGAACGGCGGCCTGCGCGGCGCGCCCAAGTTTCCGCAACCGGCGGTCCTGGAAATGCTATGGCGGGCCGGCGCACGCAGCGCCGATGCGCGCTTTTTCGAGACGGTCGAGCATTCGCTCGATCGCATGTGCGAGGGTGGCATCTACGACCATCTCGGCGGTGGCTTTTCGCGCTATTCGGTCGATGAACGCTGGCTGGTGCCGCATTTCGAGAAGATGCTCTACGACAATGCCCAGCTCCTCGAGCTGCTGGCGCTGGCCTGGCAGCGCAGCGGAAAGGCGCTGTTCGCAGAGCGCGCGCGCGAGACGGTTGCTTGGCTCAGGCGCGAAATGACCACCAAAGGAGGGGCCTTTGCCGCTTCGCTGGATGCCGATTCGGAGGGCGAGGAGGGCAAATTTTACGTCTGGTCGCTGGCGGAAATCGAACAGGCCTTAGGCTCGGATGCCGCCGATTTTGCAGCGCAATATGACGTAACTGCCTCAGGCAACTTCGAGGAGCAAAATATCCTCAATCAACTCAGACACTTACCGCGCAGCATAGGCGAGGGCGACGCAACCGGGGCAGAGACCCAGCGCAGCATAGACAATGCAGCACGATTTTCTATGCTGCGCGGTAAGTTATTGGAACTTCGAGAGAAACGGGTCAGGCCCGGTCTAGACGACAAGGTCCTGGCCGACTGGAACGGGTTGATGATCGCCGCTTTGGTCAATGCTGGGGTCATCCTGGACCAGCCAGAATGGTTGGCCCTGGCCCGGCAGGCCTTTGATTTCATTGCAATAAACATGGCCAAGGGCGACCGGCTCGGGCACTCCTGGCGCGCCGGCAAATTGCTGTTTCCCGGCCTGGCCAGCGATTTCGGCGGCATGATCCGGGCCGCGCTCGCACTTTACGAAGCGACCGGCGAGCGCACTTACCTCGAGCGGGCGCTGAGCTGGCAGCAAGCATTCGATGCCCATTACTCAGACCCCGACACCGGCGGCTATTACCTGTCCGCCGATGACGCCACCGATTTGTTGCTGCGCCCGCATTCTACCGTGGACGACGCCACGCCCAATCCGAACGCGGTGGCGGCGCAGAACCTGGTGCGCCTGGCCGTGCTCTCGGGCGACGACGCCTGGCGCGCGAAGGCCGACCGGTTGATCGAAGGAATTCTCTCAGCGGCCGCGCGCAATTTGTTCGGCCATGTGGCGCTGCTCAATGCGCTCGACCTGCGTCTGCGTGGCGCCGAGATCGTCCTGACCGGCCCGGACGCCGACCGCCTGGCGCAGGCTGCGCTCAAGCTGCCGTTCCTCGACCGCATTGTGCTGCGCGCAGGCTCGGCGAGCGATCTGCCGACCACGCATCCGGCGCAGGACAAGCTGAAAGCGGTCAGCGGAAGCGCGGCGTTCGTTTGCGTCGGGGGAAGATGTTCGCTGCCGGTGACGGATGCCGCGCAGATCGCCGAGGCCGTCGCGGCGCTGCGGTCTTCTTAATCCCTCCCCAACCAAACTCGGGTTTACCCGAGTACGGAATATCGTTTGGCCAAAGTCCGATATGTCCGACTTTGGTGCGGGGAGGGATAAGAGCTTATGTATTCATGCTCTCGAAGAATTCCGCGTTGTTCTTGGTGTTGCGGAGCTTGTCGAGCAGGAAGTCGATGGCGTCCATAGTGCCCATCGGATTGAGGATGCGGCGCAGGACGTACATTTTCTTGAGCACGGCCGGGTCGGTGAGCAGCTCTTCCTTGCGGGTGCCGGAGCGCGTGATGTCCATAGCCGGGAAGGTGCGCTTGTCGGCCACCTTGCGGTCGAGGATGAGCTCCGAATTCCCGGTGCCCTTAAACTCTTCGAAAATCACTTCGTCCATGCGGCTGCCGGTATCGATCAACGCGGTGGCAATGATCGTGAGCGAGCCGCCTTCCTCGATGTTGCGGGCGGCGCCGAAGAAGCGCTTCGGCCGCTGCAGGGCGTTGGCGTCGACGCCGCCGGTGAGCACCTTGCCGGATGACGGCACCACCGTGTTGTAGGCGCGGCCGAGGCGGGTAATCGAGTCGAGCAGGATCACCACGTCGCGGCCGTGTTCAACCAGGCGCTTGGCTTTCTCGATCACCATTTCGGCGACCTGCACGTGGCGCGAGGCCGGCTCGTCGAAGGTCGAAGACACCACCTCGCCCTTGACCGAGCGCTGCATGTCGGTGACTTCCTCCGGTCGCTCGTCGATCAGCAGCACGATGAGGAACACTTCGGGGTGATTGGCGGTGATGGCGTGCGCGATGTTCTGCAGCAGCACGGTTTTGCCGGTGCGCGGCGGCGACACGATCAAGGCGCGCTGGCCTTTGCCGATCGGCGCGACGATGTCGATGACGCGGGCCGAGAGATCCTTCTTGGTCGGATCTTCGTGCTCCATCTTCAGCCGCTCGTCGGGATAGAGCGGCGTCAGGTTATCGAAGTTGACCTTGTGTTTGGCCTTCTCCGGGTCTTCGAAATTCAGCGTGTTGACCTTGAGCAAAGCGAAATAGCGCTCGCCGTCTTTCGGCGAGCGAATGTGGCCGTCGACGGTGTCGCCGGTGCGCAGCCCGAACCGGCGGATCTGGCTGGGCGAAACGTAAATGTCGTCGGGCCCGGAGAGGTAATTCGATTCCGGCGAGCGCAAAAAACCGAAGCCGTCGGATAGCACTTCGACGACGCCTTCGCCGATGATGTCGATCTCTTGCGTGGCGAGCTGCTTGAGGATCGCGAACATCAGCTCCTGCTTGCGCATGGTGCTGGCGTTTTCGACTTTGTTTTCTTCGGCGAATTGAACGAGTTCGGCTGGTGTCTTGGACTTGAGGTCCTGGAGTTTCATTTCCCGCATTGGGGGGATTTATCCTTAGGGAGTAACCGGCGGAGTCTTGAAAAATACAAAGACTCGGAAAACCGATTGACGTGGGAGAGAGATCGCAGGTCTAGGGCAACGAGGAAATTTTGGAAAACTGCCCGGAACCCGATGCTGCGACCGGCCCAAACATTGGGAGCCGGAACGCGACTAGCATCCGCCTGCGTTCGGTGGGAACCCAATACATAGGCGGAAAAGCGTTTTTTCGCAAGTGCGCCCTGGCACCCGTGCACGAATTTACGCTGTGGCTAGAATGGCTTGACGGTCACCAGCAGCACGATGACGATCATCAAAACTGTCGGTATCTCATTGACAATACGATAGAATTTCGGCGTACGTCGATTGCGGTCGAAGGCGAAGTCGCGCACCCACTGGCTGAATAGCCCGTGCAGGATGGTCATGGCCAGGACCAGTGCGAGTTTGATGTGAAACCAGGTGGCGCCGAACCACTGACCCTCCAGCACCAGCACGATACCGATTAGCCAGGTCACGATCATGGCCGGCGTCATGATGAACTTAAGCAGCCGGCGTTCCATCACCTTGAAGGTTTCCGACTGCTCAGAGCCGGCAACCGCATCGGCATGGTAGACGAACAGCCGCGGCAGATAGAGCATGCCGGCCATCCACGAAATGACCGCAATGATGTGGAGGGCCTTCAGCCAGAGGTACATGGCCGCCTCGTCAGATTCCCCTTACGCGCTTGAGCATCCGCTCGACATGAGCGATCGGCGTGTCGGGTAAAATGCCGTGGCCGAGATTGAAGATGAACGGCCCGTCCACAAAAGCCTTCAGCACGTCGTCGACTTCCCTATCGAGCGCGGCGCCGTCAGCGCGCAAGATCAATGGGTCGACATTGCCTTGCACCGGGACGCGGCTCTGGATTTGCTCGCGGGCGAAGCCGCGGTCGATCCCGCTCTCCAAGCTGACCGCATCGACTCCGGTTTCATCCACATAGCGCGGAATATTCTGGCCTGCGCCACGGGGAAACCCGATCACTTTGGTGCCGGGGCGCCTCGCACGTAGTTTCGCGATCAAGCGTTTGGTCGGCTGCACACACCAGCGTTCGAAATCCTGCGGCGGCAGCGATCCCGCCCAAGTGTCGAATATTTGCACCACATCGGCGCCAGCTTCCAATTGTCGCGCTAAATAATCAACGGAAGCATCGACCAGGCAATCGATTATATGTTGAAAAGCCTCGGGCGCTTGCGCGGCCAAGTTTTTCGCCGGCGCTTGATCGGGGGTGCCCTGGCCAGCAACCATATAAGTTGCAACAGTCCACGGCGCACCGCAAAAACCGATTAATGTTGTTTCGCGCCCGAGTTCACTTTTCACGCGCCGGACGGTTTCATAAATCGGCGATAACAGCTTTTGGTCGGCTTCCCCTCGCAAAGACATCAATGCCTTCGGATCCGCCAACGGCTCAAGCCGCGGCCCTTCACCTTCGGCAAACCAAAGCTTGCGTCCAAGCGCGAGTGGTATCACCAAAATGTCGGAAAACAGGATTGCCGCATCGAAGCCGAACCGTCGCACCGGCTGCAATGTCACTTCCACCGCCAATGCCGGATTAAAACAGAGATCAAGAAAGCCGCCTGCTTTCTCCCGCACCGCACGATATTCCGGCAAATACCGCCCTGCCTGCCGCATCATCCAGACCGGCGGTACCGCTTGCCGCTCTCTGCCGAGCACGCGCAGCAGTGGTTTTGTCCCCAGACCATCGGTTTTGCCGGCTTCTTCCATAAAGACTCTTATAATTTTCTATGTAGTTGTTGTTAGACCGTGAATTGGACTCATGCCTTTCGATCAACAGTCTGTCCACTGCGTGGCGAGGGTAGATTCAGAATGGGGCTTAATCCTGGGTCCTATCATCCACAGCGGTAGGGTTTGTTTTATTGGCTTTTGATGGCCTATCCCCATTCGTCCCCAGGCCACTGTCCACATTCTCGTCTCACCTCCACGTTGCTCTACCGAAGTCGTCCCGCCGGCAGTCGTGTGGATGGAAATTGAACTCATTTCCAGTGCAAGCTTGCGCGGCGGGAAAAGCCGTGGCCTTCTCCCGCCCTATCCACATGTGGTCCAGCGCCTATACAGATGCCCGACACCGGTTATTTCCATCTCCATCTGGTTTCCGACGCTACCGGTGAAACTTTAATCACGGTCGCGCGCGCTGCTGCGGCGCAATATGCCAACGTGTCGCCGGTCGAGCATCTTTACCCGATGGTGCGCTCCAAGAAGCAGCTCGACAATGCGCTGGCCGAAATCACCGAGTCGCCGGGCCTTGTGCTTTACACACTGCTCGAGGAAGACCTGATCGAATCGCTCGAAAAAAAATGCCGCGACCTTGCGCTGCCTTGCATGTCGGTCCTCGGGCCGGTGCTCCGCCTGTTCCAGTCTTATCTCGGCGCCGAGACCATCCACCGCGTTGGCGCCCAGCACGTACTCAACGCGGAATATTTCCAGCGCATCGATGCGCTCAACTACACCATGTTTCATGACGACGGCCAGCACGTCGAAGGGCTGCAGGAGGCCGACGTGGTGCTGGTCGGCGTCTCACGCACATCGAAAACGCCGACCTCGATCTATCTCGCCAATCGCGGCATCAAGACCGGCAACGTGCCGCTGGTGCCGGGCGTCACGCTTGCGCCCGAGGTCGAAAAGCTGACGCGGCCGCTAGTGGTCGGGCTGTATGCCAGCCCCGAGCGCATCGTGCAGATCCGCGAGAACAGACTGTTGGGCTTGAAAGCGCATCGCGACGACGATCGCTATATCGACAAGACGGCGGTGGCCGAGGAAGTGGCTTTTTCGCGCCGGCTTTGCACCAAATACAATTGGCCGAGCATCGACGTGACGCGCCGCTCGATCGAGGAAACCGCCGCCGCGGTGATGAAGCTGCTGAGCGAACGCCGCCGGCAGCCGGTGACTTGACAGATGCCGCTCTGGCTTAGCCCGCAACCGCTGGTGCTTGCATCGAAAAGCGACGTTCGCGGCAAGATGCTGGCATCAGTCGGCCTGCGCTTCGAGATCCGCCCGGCGCAGATCGACGAACGCGCGGTCGAAGCCAAATCCGGCACCACCGATGCGGCCGCCGCCGCTCGCTTGCTCGCGCGCGCCAAGGCCGACGCGGTGGCGCGCACGCTGCCCGGCCGACTGGTGCTGGGCGCCGACCAGACGCTGGCGCGCGGCGCCAAGCGCTTCAGCAAGCCTGCCAACCGCGCCGCGGCGGCCGAGCAGTTACGAGCCTTGCGCGGGCGCACGCACGAACTGCATTCCGCGTTGGCGCTGGTGCGCGACGGCGAGGTGCTGTTCGATTGCGTCGACAGCGCGCGGCTGACCATGCGCGATATTTCCGATCGCTTTCTCGACGATTATCTCGACATGGCGGGCGCTGCCGCCTTGGCGAGCGTCGGCGCCTATCAGCTCGAAGGCATCGGTATTCATCTGTTCGAGCGCGTCGACGGCGACTATTTCACTATTCTCGGTCTGCCGCTGTTGCCGCTGCTCAATTATTTGCGGCAGAACGAATACGTGGATGGGTGACCGCGAGGAGCGCCCGATGTTCATTCTCGGCCTGACCGGCTCGCTCGGCATGGGAAAATCCGCTACGGCGAAGATGTTCGCCGAGGAGGGCGTGCCCGTGCACGATGCCGATGCCGCCGTGCATCGGCTCTATGACGGGGAGGCCACGCCGCAAATCGAGGCTGCCTTCCCGGGCACGACCAAAAACGGCAAGGTCGACCGCGAAACTCTGGCCAAGCTTGTGTTCGGCGATGCCACCGCCATCAAGCGGTTGGAGCAGATCGTGCACCCGCTGGTGCACGCCGCCGCGCAGCGTTTTGTGGCGGAGGCCGAGGCGAGCGGCGCACCCGTTGCGGTGGTCGACGTTCCGCTGCTGTTCGAGACCGGCGGCGAAAAGCGCTGCGACGCGGTGGTGGTGGTATCGGCGCCGGCCGATATGCAGCGCGCCCGCGCCTTCGAGCGCCCCGGCATGACCGAGGAAAAGTTCGCCGCCATCCTGGCCAAGCAGACGCCGGACGCCGAAAAGCGCGCCCGCGCCGATTTCGTGGTGGATACTTCGAAAGGATTCGAGGCCGCGCGCGCCCAGGTGCGTGATATTCTCAAAGCCGTCGCTAAGATGCCGAGACGGTGGCCGTGATTCTGATCGCCGCCTGAGCGAACTCAAAAATGCGCGAAATCGTCCTCGACACCGAAACCACCGGCCTCGATCCCAGCCAGGGCCACCGCCTGGTCGAGATCGGCTGTATCGAGCTGCTCAACCGGATTCCGACCGGCGCGACCTTCCACAGCTACCTCAACCCGGAGCGCGAGATGCCGGCCGAGGCTTTCGCCATTCACGGGCTGGCGACCGACTTCCTCAAGGACAAGCCGCGCTTCGCCGACATCGCCGACGATTTCCTGGAGTTTATCGGCGACGCGCCGCTCGTGATCCACAATGCCGGCTTCGATCACGGATTTCTTTGCGCCGAGCTCAAGCGGGTGGAGCGCGTCCTGATCGCGCGCGAGCGGCTGGTCGACACGTTGCTGCTGGCCCGCCGCAAGCATCCGGCCGGACCGAACCGGCTCGACGACCTGTGCGCGCGCTATGGCATCGACAATTCGCGGCGCACCAAGCACGGCGCGCTGCTCGACGCCGAGATCCTGGCCGAGGTCTATCTGGAGTTGATCGGCGCGCGCCAGGCGCAGCTCGGTCTCGCCGAGAGCGGCACGCGCCGCGGCAACTCCCGCGGCGGCGTCGCGGTGCGGCGGGAGCGCGGCGTGGCTTTGGCGCCGCGCCTGACCGATGCGGATCGCGGAGCGCACCGCGAATTCGTGACGACGCTGGGCGAAAATGCGCTCTGGCGGAATTATCTGTCGGACGGCGCCTGACGGCTCAGCTCTGCGGCGCCGACGCGCCGGGCACCTGCATCTCGCTCATCTTCTGGCGATAGAGGCCGACGAAATCCACCGGATCGAGCAGCAACGGCGGGAAGCCGCCATTGCGCACGGTGGTGGCAACGAACTCGCGCGCGAATGGGAACAGCAGGCGCGGACATTCGATCAACACGACCGCGTTCAGACTTTCCTGCGGGACGTTCTGGATGCGGAACACGCCGGCGAATTCCAGCTCGAATTGGAATAGCAAATTGCCGCCGTTTTCCGCCTTGCCGTCGAGCTTGAGGGTCACCTCGATGTCGTTTTCCGACAACGGTTTGGCGGCGACGTTGATCTGAATGCCGATCTGCGGCGGCGTTGTTCCCGGCGTCAGCGATTGCGGCGCATTCGGGTTCTCGAACGAGAAGTCCTTGATGTATTGCGCCACCACACTGAGTTGCGGCTGCTGGTTCGGGGCCGGGCCGCCATTGGTCGTGGACATGAACACTCCTGAACGCCACAGAGGATTTGATGCGGCGGTTGGCTAACACAGGGTCTTGGGGGGAACAAGGACAGGAAGAAGGCCTTTATTGGCGCATGATCTTATCCGAAAACCGGTACCCACTTTTCGGGATCATGCGCTACCGCTCGCGGCGCTCGTCATTACGCCGGTCGGTCAGCGTTGGATCGGGCACCTGGTGCCAATGCTCGGGCTCAAGATCGACCACGCCATCGGCGCGCGCGGGCATAGGCTTCAGTCCGAGCAGTGCGCCGAGCATCCGGCGCAGCGGCGCCAGCAGCAGCAAAAGGCCCAGGACGTCTGTGATAAACCCCGGAATTAGCAGCAGAATTCCGGCCAACAGGGCGAAGGCGCCGGCGCTGTCGGCCTGCAGGGCGGTAAAGCCGCCGTCACCCATGGCGACGCGGACGCGGGCGATGTGATTGCCGCCGGCATGGCGGAGCACCATGGCACCGGCCATCGACGTGGCCACCACCAGCAGCAGCGTCCACAGAAAGCCGATTAATCCCGCAATCGTGATGAACACGACCAATTCCATGACCGGCAGCGCCAGCAGCGCCAACACCAGCCATTTTGCCACATTCATCGGTGTTTCTATCTTTGGCATCAAGGTTGGCGTAGCCGTCCTGATCGTTTAAGCTTTGTTCGCGAAGCACAATTGCGCCGTAATACCGGCGCTGGGCCTATGGATTGGCGCGGACACCGGCATAGATAGTATCGGTGGGGCTGGCTGCCACGCCGTCAATCCGAGCAAGGGCCGCTGGCCGATCTGCCGTTACGGTTACCGAAAGCATGCGAGACGTGTTCGACATCTACACCATCATATTCCTGGCGCTGGCTGTATTCATCTTCCTGCGCCTGCGTAGCGTGCTCGGCCAGCGTACCGGCCGAGAGCGGCCGCCGTATGATCCTTACGCCGCGCGCGAGCCGGCACGGCCGGCGACGGAAAAAGTCGTTGCGTTGCCCAATCGCGCGCCGGAAGTGGCCGCGGCCAAGCCGGCCGAACCGATCGTGCCGGGCGAGCGCTGGAAGGGCGTCGCCGAGGCCGGGACGCCGCTCGCGGCGGGCCTCGATGCGATTGTCGGCGCCGACGCCAATTTTGATCACAAGCATTTCCTCACCGGCGCGCGCGCGGCCTATGAGATGATCGTCAACGCCTTCGCGGAAGGCGATCGCCGCACGCTGAAGAATTTGCTGTCGCGCGAAGTCTATGACGGCTTCGAAACCGCCATCTCCGAACGCGAGAAGCGCGGCGAGACGGTGGAGAGCCGTTTCGTCTCCATCGACAATGCCGAAATCACCGCCGCCGAGTTCCGCGGGCGCACCGCGCAATTGACCGTTCGCTTCCACTGCAAGCTGGTGTCGGCAACGCGCGACAAGAACGGCAATGTGATCGACGGCAATGCCGAGAAGGTGACCGACGTCACCGATGTGTGGACGTTCGCCCGCGATCTGTCGTCGCGCGATCCGAACTGGAAATTGGTCGCAACCGAAGCCGGGCAATGATGGCGGCGTTACCACCTCGCTCGCAGCTCGGCGCCGGCTTGCTGTCAAGCAGCTTGGCAGCGTGTCTGATCGCGGCGGCACCGGCGGCGGCGCACGCGATGAAATTCCGCAACGCCCAGGTCGAGCCGGTCAGCTTCGCGAAGCTCGAGGGCTGGAAAGACGACGACCACGCTGCGGCCTTCGCGGCATACCTGAAAAGCTGCAGCGCTATCATGCAAGGCAGCAAGGCGATACGCGCGACGCGGCCGGTCTATGGCGGACTGTATAATGCTTGCGCGAAGGCGGCCACGCTTGCCGCCGGCGGCACGGTCGATCGCGCGCAAGCGCGCAAGTTCTTCGAGGACAATTTCAAGCCGACGCGCATTTTGCCGGCTGTCCACAGCTACGGCTATTACACCGGCGCGGACGGCTTTTACACCGGCTATTACGAGGCCGAAGTCGCAGGCTCGCGCGTCAAGACCGCGGACTACAGCGTCCCGCTCTACCGGGTGCCGGCAAAACTTGCGGGCAAGAAGAGCAGGGTGTTCTCGCAATACGACCGCACTGAAATCGAACGCGGCGTGCTGGCCGGCAAGGGACTGGAGATTTGCTGGATCAAAAGCCCGATCGATGCCTTCTTCGCGCAGATCCAGGGCTCCACGCGCGTCAAGCTCGATGACGGCAAATTGCTGCGGCTTAATTACATCGCTAGCAACGGCAAGCCCTATACGCCGGTTGGCCGGCTTCTGATCGACCAAGGGGTCTACACGCCCGAAGAAATGTCGATGGACAAGATTCGGGAATTCATGGAAGCCAATCCGGACCAGGGCAAGGTTCTGCGCGAGAAGAACCGCTCCTTCGTGTTCTTCTCCGAGACGCAGCTCGGTCCGACGGACGAATGCATCGGCGCGCAGGGCATCCCGCTGACGCCGTGGCGTTCGCTGGCGGTCGATCCCTCGATGCACGTCTACGGGACGCCGATCTGGATCGACGCCAAATTTCCGATCAGCGGCGACCTGCCGCAGGACACCTTTCAGCATCTGATGTTCGCGCAGGATACTGGCTCCGCCATTCGCGGGGCAGCGCGCGCCGATATCTATTTCGGCCACGGCGAGGACACCCCGCACATCGCCGGCCGCATCAAGCAGTTCGGCAAATTCGTCATGCTGGTGCCGAAGGACGTGTCGGTGAGCGGCGACGACGTGCCGAAGGTCCCGCTGCCGAGGCCGCGGCCGAAGGACATTGTCGCGGACAATACGCCGGCGCAGGCGACGACAACGGCGGCGCTGCCCAAGCCTAAGCGATGAGTTCGCGTGACGGCAGCCGACGCCGCGTTCTTTCTTACGAAGAACGCGTGCTGTGGGCGACCGTCACCAAGGCGATCGCGCCGCTGCGGGCGGCGGCGCGCGCTCGCGGCCGAGGCGGATGGCGCGCCGGAAATCAAAATCGCCAAACCGTCGCGCGCGGCAGCGGGACCCAAGCGAGCATCGCCGCCGCTGGCGCCACAAAAGCCTGCGTCGCCGCCGTTGGCACCGCCTCTTGCGCCCCTTGGCCGCCGCATGAAGCGCGGCGTCGCGCGCGGCAAGCAGGCGATCGACGCTCGCCTTGACTTGCACGGGTTGACGCAAAGTGAGGCGCACGCGGCGCTGCTGCATTTTCTGCGCAACGCCCACGCGCGTGACGCTCGGCTGCTGTTGGTGATTACCGGGAAAGGCCGCGGGGCTGAGCCCGGCGTGCTGCGCCGTCAGGTGCCGCAATGGCTAAGCCTGCCGGAATTCCGCACATTTGTGGTTGGTTTCGAGGACGCGCATATCGCGCACGGCGGTGAAGGCGCGCTTTACGTGCGCCTGCGGCGCTCGCGCGGCTGACTATTGCGCCGGCCGCGCAAGATGCGCGGACATTGTGGAGGTTTCCGGAGGATCCGTCATGCCGCGTCGAATCGCGTTGCTTACGGCGGTGACAATGAGTTTGGTTTGCAGCGCGGCTATCGCGCAACCCATGAAGCCCAGCGCGCCGCAAAAAATGATGTCGCCCAACGAGGCGCAAAAAATGCGCGCCTGCGAAAAGCAGGCCGCGGATCAGAACATCAAGATGAACGAGCGCTCCAAATTCGTCATGGATTGCATGACGGGTAAGGCGAAGTAGCTCGGCTCGGCGCGAACCGTTTAGATTGAATCACTGTACTTACGTAACATTTTTCTTGCGCATGATCTTATCCGAAAACCGGTTCCCGCGTTTCGGGATCTTGCGCTATTCGTCCCACGGGTGGAGCACGATGCGCCCGACCAGATCGCCGCCCGCTTCCAGCATGCGATGGGCCTCGCCGACTTGCGCGAGCGGCAAGACCGCATGGATCGGCACGGCGATGCGGCCTTGTTCCAACAGCTCGGTCACGATACGCTGATCGTTAAGGGTCGAGCCGCGCACGCCGTGCACGTTGAGTTCCTTGCCGACCATGTCGACGACGCGCATCGGGATCTCTTTCATCTCGCCCCCCACCGGGCAGAACGTGCCGCCAAGCCGCATCGCGTCGATGCATAGCCGCATCAGCTCGCTTGCGCCGGTATATTCCACCGCGCGATCGACGCCTTCGCCTTTGGTGAAATCGCGGATTTGCTGCAGGGCGTCCGCGCTGCCGGTGTCGACCACCAGATCGGCGCCGAGTTGCTTCAGCACAACGGCCTTTTGCGGGTAGCGCGTGGTAGCGATCACCGAGCAGCCGGCGAGTTTGGCCAGCAGCATCGTCGCGGCGCCCATGCCGCCGGAAGCGCCAGTGATGAGCACATTGTCGTTCTTGCGTGCGCCAAGTCGTGTCGCCACCACGTGATGCGCGGTAGCGCAGGCCCACATCGACGCGGCGGCCTGATCGACGTTTACCGCCGCCGTTATCTTAATCCAGTAGCTTTCCGGGCGCGCGACAAATTGCGCGTAGCCGCCGAACATGGTGTGGCCGGGCACATCGATGCCGGTGGAGAGATTGCCGAGCCCGCGCTTGGCGGCGCTCGATTGCGGATTTTCCGGATGGGTCAGCCCGATCACGCGGTCGCCGGCTTTGAACGCGCGCACTTGCGAGCCGGCCGACACTACCTCGCCGGCCACGTCGCGCCCGAGCTGCATCGGCATTGGAAAGGCTCTGCGGCCAGCAATCCCGCCGTGATGGCCGGTCGCCTTGCCGTAGAACTCGTGCACCTCGCCGGTGCGGTATTTCACGTCCCAACGCGACACCGAAGTGGCGAGCACTTTCACCAGCACGTCGCCGGGCCCGAGCTCGGGCATCGGATAATCGCCGTAGACCAGCCGGTCTGGCCCGCCGAACTCGAATAGACGAACGGCTTTCATGGATAGAATCCCGCCCCTCTGACGCCTTAGTGTGTCGTCATTCGGCGGCCGGAACAACCGCGGTCAGTTGCAATCCTGATGGGGAGGCTGCTCAAACCCGGGCACGTGCATCTGCTTCCAGTTCAGCTCGAAGGCGTACGTTTCCCGTATGTAGTCCGGGCCGTCCTTGGTTTCAGCGAGTGCGCGGAGAGCGTAGGGGGCGCCCGGTTTGCCGTCCTCCGGCTTTTCGAAGAACACCTCGACGGTGGCGTCCGGCTTGCCGCGTTTGAGCCCGATCACGGCCTGGCCGCACCAATTCGATCCGCTGTCGGGCGGATAGGTTTTGTCGACCAATTGACAGCGGCCTCCCGTCCAACGGATCGATTTTGCGAGATCGCAGGCGACGGCATTAAGCCAATCCTCGACCCGGCGGCGGTCGCCGCAGCCTTTGCGGTCGTCGTCGATCTGGTCGAGCCGGGTGTCGCGTGCCGCCTGCGCCAGCGCGGCATTCAACGCGTCGCGTTCCGCGGCATGCGCCGCGCTCGAGAGAACAATAAGCGCCAGCGCAATCGCCAGTCCCGGTGTCTTGCTCATAGGATGAACCTGCTCAGGTCTGCGTTCTTGGCGAGATCGCCGATGTGTTTCTCCACGTAGGCGGCGTCGATCTTGACGGTCTCGCCGGAGCGGTCGGTGGCGGCGAACGAGATTTCGTCGAGCACGCGTTCCATCACCGTCTGCAGGCGACGCGCACCGATATTCTCGATCGTCGAATTCACCGCCACCGCGATATCGGCGATGGCGTCGATGGCGTCCTCGCTGAAATCGAGCGTCACGCCTTCGGTCTTCAGCAGCGCCACATATTGTTTGATCAATGATGCTTCCGGCTCGGTCAGGATGCGGCGCATATCGTCGCGCGAGAGCGCATTCAACTCGACGCGGATCGGCAGCCGGCCTTGCAGCTCGGGCAGAAGATCCGACGGCTTGGAAATATGGAAGGCACCGGACGCGATGAACAGCACGTGGTCGGTCTTCACCGGCCCGTGCTTGGTGTTGACTGTGGTGCCTTCGATCAGCGGCAGCAAATCGCGCTGCACGCCCTCGCGGGACACGTCGGCGCCCATGCGGCCTTCGCGCCCGGCGATCTTGTCGATCTCGTCCAGGAACACGATGCCGTTCTGCTCCACCGCCTTGATCGATTCCTGGATCAGCTGTTCGTTGTCGAGCAGCTTGTCGGATTCCTCGTTGACCAGGATGTCGTGCGAGTCCAGCACGGTGAGCTTGCGCGTCTTGGCGCGGCCGCCGCCGAGCTTGCCGAAGATGTCGCCGAGATTAATGGCGCCCATCTGCGCGCCCGGCATGCCGGGAATTTCGAACATCGGCATGCCGCCGCCGCCCGATTGCACCTCGATCTCGATTTCCTTGTCGTTGAGCTCGCCGGCGCGCAGCTTCTTGCGGAAGCTCTCGCGCGTCGCCGGACTGGCGCCGGGGCCGACCAAAGCGTCGACCACGCGCTCTTCGGCGTTCAATTCGGCGCGCGCTTGTACGTCTTTGCGTTTGCGATCACGGGTGAGCGCGATGGAAATCTCCACCAGGTCGCGCACGATCTGCTCGACGTCGCGTCCGACATAGCCGACCTCGGTGAACTTGGTGGCTTCGACTTTGAGAAACGGCGCGCCGGCAAGCCGCGCCAGCCGGCGCGAAATCTCGGTCTTGCCGACGCCGGTCGGTCCGATCATCAGGATATTTTTCGGCAGCACTTCCTCGCGCAGCTTGTCGTCGAGCTGCAACCGGCGCCAGCGGTTGCGCAGCGCGATGGCGACCGCGCGCTTGGCGTCGTTCTGGCCGACGATAAAGCGGTCGAGTTCGGAGACGATTTCGCGGGGGGAGAAGTCGGTCATTGTGTATGCTTCTTTAGCCGCCGGCCTGCCATGCGCGGATGGCGTCGACCGGATGCACCAGCATGATGATGTTCAAGGTCAGATTATCCCGGATGACATAGCCTACAATTAACTCCATGGCGACGGCCGCCCCGATCACCGCCGATATAGGAAGCCGGCGCGCCAGCACAAAGCCCACGATCATGCAGACACTGTCGGACAGGGAATTGACCACGCTGTCGCCGTAGTATTGCAGCGAAATCGTGCCGGCGCGATAGCGTTCGATAATAAACGGCGAGTTCTCGAAAATTTCCCACGACGCCTCAATGCCCATGGCGAGGGCAAAGCGCAGCACGATCGGGGCGCGCGGAAAGACCAGCCCGGTAAGAAAATAGAAGATGAAGCCGTGGACGATATGGGAGAACGAGTACCAATCGAAGATGTGTTGCGAGTTCTCCGAACTCTGCACCACGCCCCACCACAATTTGACGGTGCCGCAAGTGCAAATCGGCACGCGTCCCATCGCCAGCAGCACCGCCGCCTGAATCGCGAGCACGCCGACGGCGATGAGCGTGCCGGCCCGTAACTGAGAGCGTGCGGCGCCGGTCACGTCTTTAGCGACTCGATGGTGACGTTGCGGTTGGTGTAGACGCAAATGTCGGCGGCGATGTCGAGCGACTTGCGCACGATCGCTTCGGCGTCGAGCGGCCCGTCGAGCAGCGCGCGGGCGGCGGCGAGCGCGTAGTTGCCGCCCGAGCCTATGCCGGCGACGCCCGCCTCCGGCTCCAGCACGTCGCCGGTGCCGGTCAGCACCAGCGAAACCTGCTTGTCGGCGACGATCATCATGGCTTCGAGGCGCCGCAGATAGCGGTCGGTGCGCCAGTCCTTGGCGAGTTCTACGGCGGCGCGCAGCAGCTGGCCGGGGTACTGCTCAAGCTTGGATTCTAGCCGTTCGAACAGCGTGAAGGCGTCGGCGGTGGCGCCGGCAAAGCCGCCGATCACGTCGCCCTTACCGAGCTTGCGCACCTTCTTGGCATTGGATTTGACGATGGTCTGGCCGATCGAGACCTGGCCGTCGCCGCCGATGACCACCGTGCCGCCCTTGCGGACGGTCAGGATGGTGGTGCCGTGCCAGAGGTCGGGTGCAGAATTCATTTGCTTAATCACTCTCGTGCTGCCGGCCAAACATGTAAGGACGCGCCATCGGCATTGCAAATAGGTGGGAATCGCGCCGGCCGCCGACTATTTAACCAGACTGCGCCGCCGCAGCTCGGTCAACATAACATCGGCAACGAGCCGGCTGTCGAAAACCCCGAAATGACCAGTGCAATCGGCGGGTAGGACGTTGCTGCGAGCATACGCGCGGCATGAGCGCAACGCGACCGAGCGTGAGCAAATAGGGAAAGCGCAGCGTCACCGGACCGTCGCGCGTATCGGGCAACAGGTCATCATGAGGGACCACACTCGCGGGGTCGCGCAGCAGGCGCAAGAATCCGGATCAAGAAATGCGCGCGTGACCCGATGATGAAGTGAAGGAAGATTGCGCAAGCACCCTCCATCACGGCCAATAGCATGACGATAGCGAAGGCCCACAATACGATCCGCCGGGAGGGCGAAGCATCAGAGCGTGAGGCCACGTTCGCAACTCCTGACCATTCGGATAGCCGCTCAGTCGAGCTCGAAAGCGTCCTTGTAGTCTTCCCGCAGCGCCGGATTCTGCTCATCCTTGCGCAGCACGCAATTTCCCACCGCCAGCAGCTCTATTTCGGTTCCCATGAAGCAGCGGAATGCCTGTTCGGGCGTACATACGATCGGCTCGCCGCGCACATTGAAGCTGGTGTTCACCAGCACCGGGCAGCCGGTGATGGCCTTGAAGCGACCGCGTCGCCTTCTACGACAAACCGTTCCTTAAATTCGAGCGCCTGCTGGAAACCTACCTCGCCTTCGCCCCGCGTGGCTTCCAATCGTTCCGCACCGCTATGCCGGTGTGGATGACGCCGTTCATCTACACGCTGTTCTGAGCAGCAGATGATCGTCCTCGGCATCTCGGCGGTCGGCTGGTTCCAGGGCCGCATAGAATTTGGTCCACGCGCGCTCGGCGCGCGACGGCCGAGCCTTTGGTGAGGAACACCAGGCCGCCGAAAATTACCATCATGATTACGATGGGCATGAGCCAGAACTTCTTGCGCGAACGCAGGAATTCCCAAAGCTCGGCGACGAACGACATCGCTGTTCCTAGAATTGCTTGCTCATGGAGCCCGGCGCCGGCGGTTTGCGCGGAATCCAGTATGAGGTGGCCTGCGGCTCGCGCTTGAGCCGCAACAGGTCCTTGCCGAGCGCCCGCAGCAGCGACGCCTTCGGCAGGATCGTGCCGTAGAACATGACGGCCATGATGACCGGATTGACCACGCGGTGCAGCAGCAGACCGAGCACGAGCCAGCGGTTCAGCGGATGCAGCACGCGGGGGCAATGAACGCGATGACCGCGAAGGCCGCGGCGAGGCCAAGCGCCCACCAGCGCGGCTGCGCGCCGTGGATCGCCGGCAGCAACGCCACGACTGCAAAAAAAGCCGCAAAAACCACGCCGAACGAGCGGTCCGAGCCGGCGACGACTTTCCTATGCGAAACAATGGGTTCGTTTGCTGCCATGACAATTCCGGGAGGTTCAGGCTGCAACTTGAGCCGCTAGGTACACCTGAGTCAATCGCCGGCGGCGCAACGGTGGCGAATCCCGGCAACCCCTGATAAAAGGCGCGCGACCGAAGGATAATGCCATGCGCAAAGCGGCCGTGAAGCGCAAGACCAAGGAAACCGACGTGGAGGTCGAAGTCGACCTCGACGGGCAGGGGCGTTCGTCAATTGCGACCGGCATCGGCTTCCTCGACCACATGCTCGACCTTCTGGCGCGCCATTCGCGCATCGACATCATGGTCAAGGCCAAGGGCGATCTGCACATCGATCACCACCACACCACCGAAGATGTCGGCATCGCGCTCGGCAGCGCGGTGAAGCAGGCGCTCGGCGACATGAAGGGTATTACCCGCTATGCCGACGTGCATGTGCCGATGGACGAGGCGTTGACCCGCGTCGCGATCGACATATCCGGGCGGCCGTTTCTGGTGTTCAAGGCCGAGTTCGTGCGCGACAAAGTCGGTTCGTTCGATACTGAGCTGGTGCAGGAATGGTTCCAGGCCTTCGCGATGAATTCCGGCATCACGCTGCACGCCGAGACTTTGTACGGGACGAACGATCACCATATCGCCGAGTCCTGCTTCAAGGGCCTGGCGCGCGCGCTGCGGGCGGCCGTGACGATCGATCCGCGCGCCAAGGACGAGGTGCCGTCCACCAAGGGCTCGCTCGGCGGGTGAGGCGGCTTGCGTCTGGATTCCGGGTTCGCTTGCCATAGCGCGTCGAAGACGCGCGTAAACGCGCTTAAGGCTCGCGCTCCGGAATGACCGGAATAGTTGAGAGTAATTGATGCCCACATTCACCGTGCACCAACCGCCGCCGCGACTGGGCGAAGCCGCAAGTGCTCCGGAACGCTTCGTGTTCGTGCGCGACGGATTCCATTTCTGGGCCTTCGCGCTGACGCCGTTCTGGCTGCTGCGCTACCGGCTATGGCTGGCGTTCGCGATCTATTTTGTGGTCAGCATCCTGCTCGGCATCGCGTTGCGGCTCTCCGGCGTGGGATCGACGGTGCAATTCCTCGCCGGGACGCTGGTCGCGTTGCTGATCGGCTTCGAGGCGGCGACGTTCCGGCGCGCGAAACTGAAGCGGCGCGGCTGGCACCTGCTTGGCTTCGTGGTCGGCGAGGACACTGAGGCGGCGGAACAGCGTTTCTTTGCCGAGTGGGCCAAGCAATCGAATACGCACGCGAGTGCGCCGCCAGCGCCACCGGTCGCGCCTGAGCCGCGTTACGCCGCGCCGGTGCGGCGCGCCACGCCGTCCGACGTGATCGGCCTATTTCCCGAACCAGGGAGCGGACGATGAGCGTCGCCATCGTCGATTACGGCTCCGGCAATCTGCACTCGGCGGCGAAGGCCTTCGAACGCGCCGCGCGCGAGAGCGGGCACGATCAGCCCATCGTGGTCACCAGCGATCCGGCGCAAGTCGCGGCTGCTTCCCGCGTGGTGCTGCCCGGCGTCGGCGCCTTCGCCGATTGCCGGCGCGGGCTCGACGCGATCCCTGGCATGATCGACGCATTGAATGAGAGCGTACGCAGCCGGGCGAAGCCGTTTTTCGGTATTTGTGTGGGGATGCAATTGATGGCCGAGCGCGGACGCGAATATCAGGTGACGCCGGGCCTCGGCTGGATCGCCGGCGAGGTTGATCGCATCACGCCGAACGATGCAACGTTGAAAATTCCGCACATGGGTTGGAATACGCTCAATATGCTGAAAACCCATCCGTTGCTGGAGGACATTCCGCTTGGGCCGGACGGGCTGCATGCCTATTTCGTGCACAGTTTCGAACTCAAACCGGCACAACGCGGCGATCTGGTGGCGCAGGCCGACTATGGCGGCCCGCTCACCGCCATCGTCGGTCGCGACAACATGGTCGGCACGCAATTCCACCCCGAGAAGAGCCAGCGGCTCGGTCTCAAGCTGATCGCGAATTTTTTGAAGTGGACGCCATGATCCTGTTCCCCGCCATCGACCTCAAGCAAGGCCTCGCCGTGCGGCTGCAGCAGGGCGACATGGCGCGCGCCACGATTTTTCATCGCGATCCGGCGGCGCAGGCGCAAGCCTTCGAGCTGCAAGGATTCAAGCACCTGCACGTCGTCGACCTCGACGGCGCCTTCGCCGGCAAGCCGGTAAACGGCGACGCGGTCGACCGGATTCTGGAATCCGTCGGCCTCTGCGTGCAACTCGGTGGCGGCATTCGCGACATGGCGACGGTCGAGGCCTGGCTGGCGAAAGGCGTCAACCGCGTCATCATCGGCACGGCGGCGGTCCGCGATCCGGCGCTGGTGAAGGACGCGGCGAAAAAATATCCCGGCAAGATCGCGGTCGGGCTTGACGCCCGCGATGGCAAAGTGGCGGTGCAGGGCTGGGCGGAGATTTCGGAACTGTCGGCGCTCGATATCGCGCGCCGCTTCGAGGATGCCGGCGTCGCCGCCATCGTCTATACCGACGTATCGCGCGACGGCATGCTGAAGGGCTTGAATCTCGACGCCACCATCGCGCTGGCCGACGCGATTTCCATTCCGGTGATCGCATCGGGGGGCTTGGCCTCGATCGACGACATCAAGGCCTTGCTGGAGCCGCGCGCCCGCAAGCTGCAAGGCGCCATTGCCGGGCGCGCGCTCTATGACGGGCGGCTGGATGCGGCGGAGGCGCTCAAGCTCATCCGCGACGCAAGGGCGGCGGCGTAAGTCATGTTCAAAGTCCGCGTCATTCCCTGCCTCGACGTGAAAGACGGCCGCGTGGTCAAGGGCGTCAATTTCGTGAATCTTCGCGACGCTGGCGATCCGGTAGAAGCCGCCATCGCCTACGACGCGGCCGGCGCCGACGAACTCTGCTTTCTCGACATCACGGCCAGCCACGAGAACCGCGGCATCATCCTCGACGTGGTGCGACGCACCGCAGAAGCCTGCTTTATGCCGCTCACGGTCGGTGGCGGCGTGCGCACGATCGAAGACATCCGCGCGCTGCTCTCGTCCGGCGCCGACAAGGTGTCGATCAACACCGCGGCGGTGAACCGGCGCGCTTTCGTCAGGGAAGCCGCGGAGAAATTCGGCGACCAGTGCATCGTGGTCGCGATCGACGCCAAGCGGGTGTCGCAAGACGGCGAGCGGGCACGCTGGGAAATCTTCACCCATGGCGGACGCATTCCGACCGGCATCGATGCGGTCGGCTACGCCCGCGAAGTCGTCTCACTCGGCGCCGGCGAAATCCTGCTCACCTCGATGGATCGCGACGGCACACGGCGCGGCTTCGACATCGCGCTCACAAGCGCAGTAGCGGACGCGGTGAGCGTGCCGGTGATCGCCTCCGGCGGGGTCGGCTCGCTCGAGCACATGGTGGCGGGCATCCGCGACGGCCATGCTACCGCGGTGTTGGCCGCCTCGATCTTCCATTTTGGCGAGCACAGCGTGCGGGAAGCGAAGACCTATATGGCCAAAGCCGGCCTGCCGATGCGGCTCGATCCGTGATAAAGGTCGCCGCAAAGGATGCCGCATGAGTAAGTTCAAACTGGCCGATCTGGAAAAGCGGGTGCAGAAACGCGCCAAGGCGAGCGCGAAGGAATCCTATACCCGCGCACTACTCGACAAGGGCGTCGGGCATTGCGTCAAGAAGCTGAACGAAGAGGCCTTCGAAACCGGTCTGGCTGCCGTGCAGGAAAGTAAGAGTCGCGTGATCGCGGAAGCGAGCGACCTTCTCTATCATCTGCTGGTCGTGCTGAAAGCGCGTGGCGTCACGCTAACGCAGGTCGAAGCCGAACTCGGCAAACGCACGAAGCAGAGTGGGCATCAGGAAAAAGCGGCGCGGAAGAAGCGCACATGATCCCGAAAAGTGGGAACCGGTTTTCGGATAAGATCATGCGCAAAGAGAAAATAACTTGATGGAACAACGCACCGAAGAAACGCTTTCGCCTTACCGCACGTTCTCGCGCGCGGAATGGGCGGCGTTGCGCGAGGACACGCCGATGACGCTGACCTCGGAAGAGGTCACGCGCCTGCGCTCGCTGCACGACCGGCTCGACATCAAGGAAGTCGAAGACATTTATCTATCCCTGTCGCGGCTGCTCTCGCTCTATGTGGCGGCGACGCAGCGGCTGTTCCGCGCGCAGGAACGCTTCCTCGGCACCGAAGACGTGAAGATGCCGTTCATCATCGGCGTCGCCGGTTCTGTGGCGGTCGGGAAATCCACCACCGCGCGCGTCCTGCAGGCCTTGCTGGCGCGCTGGCCGAACGTGCCCAAGGTCGATCTCATCACCACCGACGGTTTTCTTTATCCGAATTCGATCCTCGAGCGCGAAGGCCTGATGGAGAAGAAGGGATTTCCGGAAAGCTACGACCTGCCGGCGCTATTGCGCTTCCTCACCGACGTGAAGGCCGGGCGCCGCCCGGCGCGCGCCCCGGTCTATTCGCATCTCACTTATGACGTGACGCCGAACCAGTGGGTCGAAGTGGACCGCCCGGACATCCTCATCGTCGAAGGCTTGAACGTGCTGCAGACCGGCCGCCTGCCGAAGGACGGCAAGGCAATCCCATTCGTGTCGGACTTTTTCGATTTCTCGGTCTATCTCGACGCCGACGAGGACGTGCTCAAATCGTGGTACGTCGACCGTTTCTTAACGCTGCGCAGCACCGCGTTCCGCGATCCGAAATCGTACTTCCATCGTTACTCGAATTTATCGGATGCAGAAGCGATTGAAACCGCGTCGTCGATCTGGACGCGCATCAATTTGGTCAATCTGCACGAAAACATCATTCCGACGCGCCAGCGCTCCGACCTCATCCTGAAGAAGGTCGCGAGCCACCAGGTCGAGGACGTGTCGCTAAGAAGGCTGTAGAGCATGATCCCGAAAAGTGGGAACCGGTTTTCGGATAAGACCATGCTCAAAGAAAAAACCTTTACGCCGCTCGCCGGCTCACGGCGAAGTGCTCGACGTAGCGCTTCTTGATCGCCTCGACCGGCAATACGATCAGCGCGTCGGTGGTACCGAACTCGTGGTCGACCACCGCGCCGTCGCCAATATAGGCGCCGATCCGCAGATAGCCCTTGATCAGCGGCGGCAACACACGCAGCGCTTCCTTCGGATCGATCGCTTCGCTCGATATCCGGTTCATCTCGATATAGC
Source organism: uncultured Alphaproteobacteria bacterium (assembly GCA_963778745.1). Classification (GTDB taxonomy): domain Bacteria; phylum Pseudomonadota; class Alphaproteobacteria; order Rhizobiales; family Xanthobacteraceae; genus Pseudolabrys. Next base: position 72,004 of record CAVZVP010000019.1, read on the forward strand.
GCTCGGGCAAAGCACGAGCACGCCAGGCTTCCGGCGCGCGCGCGTAGTGATGCAGAAACGACAGTGGCATCGCCAACTGCTTGGGGTCGGTGCCGTCGAGGCTGGCGCAGCCGAACATGACGTCGGTGCGGTTTTGCCGCAGATAGCCCGCGATGCCATGCCACAGCAGTTCGACCGTGCGCTTGTCGCGATAGGGCACCTGCACGGTCGAATCACAGATCGAACGTCGACATCCCCTACAGCATGGGCGGGACACGGAATTACGACAGGGGGGGTCAGGCCACAAGCCGGGCCGCGACCGCGTCGAGCGCCTCGCGCAGCCGCTCGCGATCGAGCGGCTTGACCAGCAAGCCGTCCATGCCGGCGGCGAGGCAAGCCGCACGGTCCTCGCTCTGGGCATTGGCGGTGAGCGCCAACATGCGGATCGGCCGGTCGCCGGCTTGCGTCTCGGCGGCGCGGATGCGGCGAGCGGCTTCCAGCCCGTCCATGCCTGGCATCTGCACGTCCATCAGCACGAGATCGAAAGGCTTGCCGGCCGCGCGCGCGGTGGCCCAGGATTCCATCGCCGCTTCGCCATTGCCGGCGACGACCGGACGATGGCCAAGCCGGGTGAGCAGCGCGCGTGCGAGCAGCGCGTTGATCTCGTTGTCTTCGGCGACGAGAATCGACAAGCCAATGCCTTTGCCGTCGGTGGCGTCCGTCTTGTCGGAATTCGAAATTTCCGCCGGCATGTCTTCGAACGCATCTTCGGCGGTGAGCCGCGCGGCGAGCGAAGCCATGCGCACCGGCTTGACCAGATAGCCGGTGAAGCCGCGCTCCTTGAGCGCGGGCAATTCATGCCGCTCGGTCGGCCGGATCAGCGCGATGCGGCGCGCCGCATTAAGACGCGTAAGACCGCCGTGATCGATCATGCCGTACGCCAACGGATAATCGACCAGAAGCGCATCCCAGTGTTTCGTTAAAAGCGCGACGGCGCTTTCTTCGTCAGCCGCGACGCAGGTCTCGGCGCCCCAGCTGCCGAGCCGGCGCGCCAGCAGCGCGGATTCGATATCCGCCGCGGCGACGATTAGCACCGCCTTGCCGGCGAGATCGGGCGCGGTAAATTCCGGCGTGCTGTCGGCCGCCGCCGGCAATGGCACCGTAAAGCTAAAGGTGGCGCCGCCGCCTGCTTTGCTCTCGACCGAGATACGGCCATCCAAGTGCTCGACGATGCGTTTCGAGATCGCCAGCCCCAAGCCGGTGCCGCCGAACTTGCGGGTGGAGGAGCCGTCGGCCTGCTCGAAATCGCGGAACACGCGCGCCTGGTCTTCCGGCGCGAGGCCGATGCCGGTGTCGCGCACCAGGAAACGAATGTGACCCGCACGATCGTCCGGCTCGACGATCAGCGCGACGCCGCCCGCTTCGGTGAACTTGATGGCGTTGCCGGCGAGGTTGAGAAGCACTTGGCGCAAGCGCGCGGCATCGCCGACGACTTGTCCCGGCAGCCGCTGGTCCACGAACGATGCGATCTCGATGTTTTTCGCCTGCGCGCGCGGCGCAAGCAGTTCGACGGTTTCCTCGACCAGCGCTGCAAGCGCGAACGGAAGCGCCTCAAGTTCCAGCTTGCCGGCCTCGATCTTGGAGAAATCGAGAATTTCCTCGATCAGCGACAGCAACGCCTCGCCCGAGGTCTTCGCCGCCTTGGCGTAAGTGAGCTGCTCGGGTGTCAGCGGCGTGTCGAGCAGCAGATCGGCCATGCCGAGAATGCCGTTAAGCGGCGTACGGATTTCGTGGCTGACGGTGGCGAGGAAACGCGACTTGGCGTGGTTGGCGGTTTCCGCCTGGTCGCGGGCCTTCTCAAGCGTGCCCACGTCGACTTCGCGCAGTTCCCAATTGTCGTCGGATAGTTCCTCGATGCGCGCCTCCAGGCTGCGCACTTTGTCCGCGTGCGCCCGTTGCCGCATCAGCATGAAGGCGATGAACGCGCAGGCGGCCGCGAACAGCGCGCCGACGCCAGTGCCGTAGGCGTAAGGGTCGTAGTTCGAGGTTTGCAGGCGTATGCCGGTGAGGAAACCGAGCCAGCCAGAGACAACGGCCATGGTGGCAACGACGGAGCGGCCGAACAGCACCAGCGCCGCTTTGTTGCGCGTGCGCTTGCGTGCCAATTGCACGATTGCAGTGCCCGATTCCGTCATTCCGCCGCCCCACCTATCGGGCGGCTATTTGGCGCCCTGAGTCTTGCAATTTTATTCCCCGTTGTGCGTGCCTCGGCGGCTCGCGCGGACGTGGTGAAGGGAGCGTTAAATTGGAGGTATCCGCATGATCCCGAAAAGTGGGAACCGGTTTCCGGAAAAGATCATGCGGCAAGCAAAAACAGTCAGTTACGTGCGGCGAATTCGCGTCCGGAACCGGCGGTCCTGCTGGCGGTCTGCCAGATTACTGCGAACAGCGCGGCGGCGTCCTGTTGCGAGAAACTGGCCGAGCGTACGTAGATCTTGTAGCGGGCGGGCGCGCGCCACAGCGCCACCGTGAGGTCGGCTTTGGCTGCTGCGGGATCGAGGTGGATGCTCTGGACCGCGGCGACGCCCGCGCAGGCGTTGACGGTGTCGGCATCGTCGACCAGGACGAAATCGGCCGCGGCGGAATCGTCGACCAGCTGCATGCGCAAGTCCGGCTTCTCCGCCGCATTGTCGATGCGAACAGTGAAGTTGGCGGAGGCGCTGTCGGATATCCGATAGCCGGAAGCGCCGTCGATGAAACACGGCTTGTCGTTCGAGGCGAAGAACGATCCGGCGGTGGCGGCGGGAATGGCGGCGGCCAATGCCAGAAGCGCGGCGATATGCGTGCGCGTCATGAGCCCTCCTGGGTGGCGCGGACGAACGGCCACGCGCGCGAAGGTTAACGCGACGCGCTTACTTGTTTATTAAATTGCCCGGAATAGTGCGCTGTTACGCCGCGCGCCGCACTTCGTCGGCGAACGCGCGGTAGAACAATACGTAGCGTATTCGTTGCACGATAGTCCGAATAAACGGATGGGATTCTCGGTGGTAGTTTCCAGCCCAGTCCCAGCCGACCCAAATTAGCAGGGCGGTGCCCACCGCGACGATAATCACACCAAATATCACGGAGAGGGTCATGAGACCCCCGCCGACAAGTCCCAAAAGGACAGCGACGATATCGGTGCGTTTATCAGGTTGGAACATGGACATTTCTCGCTCAGCGACAGACACAAGCCAAGGGAGAAGTTGCGCTTAGGCACATGTCGAACGGGAGACTTTACTGGACTACCCCCGGGCCGCCACAATTGATTGGACCCACCACCCAGGTTGCACAAGAACAATTAGCGAACGAATCGGCGGAGAACGATTTTTCCTGGCCAATCCTTGCTTTTTCCCATCATTGGGGGAGGTTTAGAGCCATGGCCCTTCGGTTATTCATGCATGGCGCGGTCCTGCTGGCGGGGGTGCTCACCGCGCCGGTGGCGGCACAGGAACTCAAGCCCTGGAAGCACGGCGTGATCGAGCCCAAGGGCGACGCAGGGTTCTCGCTAATGGTGAGCCAGCACGGCTTTGCCGAGAAGCAAGGGCTGCAACTCGAAATCCTCAACTTCAAGAACGGCGCCACCGCCCACAAGGCGTTGCTCTCGGGCGAGATCGACAGCATCGAATCGAGCCCGGGCGCCGCCATTCTCGCCGGGGCGCACGGCGCCGATATCAAGATTCTCGGTTGCGATTGGCCGGGCGTGCCGCACGGGCTGATGGTGCGTTCGACAATTTCGAAGGTCGAAGACCTCAAGGGCAAGACGGTGGCGGTGGCCGCGCCCGGCTCGCTGCCCAATCTGATGATCAACGCGCTACTGGAGAAATACAAGATCCCGCAAAGCGACGTTCGCTTCGCCAATCTCGGCGGCGATCTCGAGCGCTACAAGGCGGTGGTCGCCGGCATTGCCGACGCCGCCGTGGTGGCCGCCGAGTTCATGTCGATCGCGCCTACGGACATCACAATGCTGGTCAACGGCCGCGACGTGCTGCCGAATTATCTGCGCGTCTGCCTGACCGTGACCGGCAAGACGCTGACCGACCGGCACTACGAGGCCATCGGTTTTGTCGCCGCGGAAATGAATGCGCTGCGCTTTGCCCTCAGCCATCGCGACGAGACCATCAAGCTCACGCAAGACGTCATCAAGGCCAAGCCCGACGATCCGCGAGCCGCTTATACCTATGACGACACCGTCAAGCACGGCTTGATCGATCCGGCGATAAGTCTGCCGATGGACAAGCTCGCCTGGATGCAGAGCGAATTGCTCAAGGCCGGCAACCTGAAAGAGGCGATCGATCTCGCCAAGATCACCGCGCCCGATATCCGCGCCGAGGCCGCCAAGCGCGCGGGCAAGTAGTTTAAATTTTCACCGACGCCATAATGCCGGCCGGGAAGATGTCCTCCGGCTTGGCGAGTCTGTGGGCGATGCCCTGTTCGTGCACATAGCGCAGGAACAGTTCCAGCGTCGGCCGGTTGGGCTCGATGCCATAGGGAAACAATTCGCCGAACGTGTCCCGCATGCGCATTGCGTATTGCGTCAGCCAGGGCACCGGATAGCGCGACACCGCAGGATCGAGGATGCGCTCGAGGCTGCGGCGTTTGGATTCCTCGAAGGCGTTATAGAGATTGCGCGCGACCCAAGGCTGGCCGTCAAGGATCGCCTTGCGCAAAGCGATCACGTGCATGATCGGATAGACATGGGTGGCCTCGTAATAACGCTGCTCCATCGTCTCGTAATCGGGAAACAGCCGAATGACGTCGGGATGTTTTTCGCGAAATGAATTCGGCGGGCGCGCGATGATGACGCAATCGAGCTCGCCGGAAGCAATCATGGCGCTCAGCGTTTTCTCGGGCATCGAGGTCAATGTGACGCCTTTAGGCAGCGTCAATTCGACCTTTTCGATGCGGCCGGCCTCGTTGGTGCCGGCCTGCACCCAGTCGATGTCGGCAAGCGCGACGCCGCCTTCGTGCATCAGCCAGCCGCGCATATAGACCGCCGCAGTGTGTGCCCATTCCGGTACGCCGATACGTTTGCCCTTCAGGTCCTTGGCGGTTTTGATGCCTTTGGTTTTGTTCACATAGAACGACGAGAAGCGGAACAGCCGCGAGGCATAAACGGGGAGGCCGATGATGTCGGAATCTTGGCGCGTCACCTGCGCCGCGAATTTCGCGAACGAAAGCTCCGAGACGTCCCATTCGCGGTTGAAGGTAAAGCGCGAGAAGATTTCATGATGGCCGAGCGTGAGCCAGTTCGTCTCGATACCTTCGGCGCGCACTTGGCCGAGGCGGAAATCGCGGTAGTGATCGTAGTCGGTGGTGGCGATGGTGAGGGGAATACTCATCGCACTAAGCCGAGGCTTTGCGCTTCGCTTCAATCTTGTCCCAGATCAGCGCCGCGGCGTCGGGGCCGCCGAGATTCTTCACCGCGCGGATCCCGGTCGGCGAGGTGACGTTGATCTCGGTCAGCCAGTCGCCGATCACGTCGATGCCGGCGAACAGCAGTCCGCGCTCGCGCAAAGCCGGTCCGAGCCGCTTGCAGATTTCCTGCTCGCGCTTGGTGAGATCGGTTGCCGCTGGCGATCCGCCGCGCACCATGTTGGAGCGCAGATCGTCGGCGGCCGGAATGCGGTTGACCGCGCCGGCGAATTCACCGTCCACCAGCAAAATGCGCTTGTCGCCCTGTTTCACCGCGGGCAGGAATTTCTGCACCACCCATTGCTCGCGGAACGTGACCGTGAACATGTCGTAGAGCGAGCCAAAATTCAGATCGTCGCGCGTGATACGGAAAACCGCGCCGCCGCCGTGGCCGTAGAGCGGCTTCATCACGATGTCGCCGTGCTCGGCACGGAACGATTTGATCTCGGCGAGGTCGCGGGTGACCAATGTCGGCGGCATCAGGCCGGGAAATTCTGTGACCATCATCTTTTCCGGCGCGTTGCGCACATGCGCCGGGTCGTTGACCACCAGCGTCTTGGGGTGGATGCGCTCGAGCAGATGGGTGGTGGTCACATAAGCGAGGTCGAAGGGCGGGTCCTGGCGCAGCAGCACCACGTCGAATTCGGCGAGCTCCACGCGGCGCGTCTCGTCGAGCGTGAAATGATCGCCGGCCTGGTCGCGCACGGCGAGGCTCTCGACGGTGGCGAACAGGCGGCCATTGAGCAAAGCCAGCCGGTCGGGGGTGTAATAGGACAGCCGGTGACCCCGCTTCTGCGCCTCCAGCAGCAGGGCGAAGGTCGAGTCGCCCTTGATGTTGATCCGCTGGATCGGATCCATCTGAACTGCGATTTTTAGGCTCATTTTCAGGGCTCTAGGGCAACTTTTGGCTGCAGCAGACTTAAGGCAAATAGACCATTAACATTTTACCGTCACTATGCCCGCCCAGGGGCCCTTTTTGGGGCCGGGGGAGGGTCCGCATTTGACTTTGCCGAAGCTTTCCATTGCCGCCAAGCTCTATGCGATCTTCGCGTTAATGGCCACTTCGACCATCGCGCTGTCGGTGGTCGCCGTGACGGCCGCGCGACATCACCAGAACCTGACCGACGAATTCGAATCCGCCAATGCCGGCACCTTGAACGTCGAGAAGGTGAACGGGCTGATTTACGCCGTGGTGATGGAATCGCGCGGCGTCTACATGTCGGACGATATGAAGACGTCGAAGATTTACGCCGACGGCATTCTCAAATTCAACGCGCAGATCGCCAAGGTGGTCGTGGACTGGAAGAAGGCAGTGCGCGGCGACGACGCCGACCTGTTCGGTCAGTTCTCCGGCCGCATTGCGCAATTCATCGATTTCCGCCGCGAACTGGCGCGGCTGGGCACCGAAGTCAGTCCCGCCGCCGGCCGCGAATGGGGCGACAACGATGCCAACCGCTCGGTGCGCAAGGCACTCAACCAGGACCTCGAGCAGCTCACCAAGATCTATGCGACGCGTGCGTCCCGCGTTTACACGGAAATCGACACCGGCATCGACAAGACCGCGATGTGGCTGAGCCTACTCGCCGGCTTGGCGGTCGTGCTGGCGGCTGCCGGCGCATGGGTGATATCGCGCAGCGTGGCCAAACCGATCGCCGAAATCACGCAAATCACCGAGGCGGTCGCCGCCGGCAATGGTTCCGTGTCGGTTCCGTTCCGTGAACGCAACGACGAAATCGGCGCGCTGGCGCGCTCGATTGGCGTGTTCCAGCGCGCGATGCGCAGCAACGAGGAACTCAATCGCACGGTGCGCACCGACGCCGACATGCGCACGCAGCGTCAGGAGCATATGTCGAACGAGATTGCGCGTTTCTCGGCGGAAGTGGAAGCAACACTCTCCGAACTCGGACGCATTTCCGATCAGATGCTGGCGGCCTCGACCCAGCTCGCCGGCGCCGCCGACGAAGCCACGGCCAAGACCGCCAGTGCCGCGGCCGCTTCGTCAGAGGCCTCATCGAATGTGCGCGACATCGCCTCCGCCGCCGACGAGTTGTCGGCTTCCGTGAACGAGATCGATCGCCAGGTGGCGCAGTCGAATGCCATCGCCACCAAGGCGGTGAACGAGGCCGGGCGCACCAATCTCGCGGTCAAGGAACTGGACGAAGCGGCCGGCCGCATCGGCGACGTAGTCAAGCTGATCACCGGCATAGCCGAACAGACCAATTTGCTCGCGCTAAACGCGACGATCGAAGCGGCCCGCGCCGGCGAAGCCGGGCGCGGTTTCGCCGTGGTAGCCGGCGAAGTGAAGGCGCTGGCGGGCCAGACCAGCCGCGCCACCGAGGAAATAGCCACGCAGATCGCTGGCATGCAGCGTGCCACCGTGCGCTCGATCGAGGCGATCACCGCGATCGAGCACATCATCCGCGAAATCGGCGACATCAGCGGCGCCATCGCCGCCGCCGTCACCGAGCAGGGCGCCGCCACGGCAGAAATCGCGCGCAGCGTCGAAATCGCCGCCAAACGCACGGTCGAGACCGCCGACGGGGTCAATCTGGTCGGCACTGCGACCGAGGACACCCGTTCCAGCGCCAGCGCGGTGAAAACGGTGGCCGACGATCTCGGCAGCGTCGCCGGCCGCATCCGCGGCCAGGTCGATGCGTTCTTCGATCGGCTGAGCGCGTAATTATTTCACTTCGTCTCGAATGCCGCCGGGATATGGCGCGGCAGGCATTTGGGCGCAACCAGGATCGCATCGAAACGGATATCGCGGATCGTGGGTTGCGGGTAGTTGGCGAGCCAGATTTCCACCGCCGCCGCGATGCGCTGCTTCTGCCGTTCGGTGACCGATTCCGCCGCTTCGTCGAGCGTCGCCCGCGCCTTCACCTCGACGAAGATCAGCAAATGACGGCGCGCGGCAATGATGTCGATTTCGCCGAGCGGGCTCGTCCAGCGCCGCGCCAAGATGCGATAGCCGTGCGCGAGCAGCCAAGCGGCGGAGCGGCTCTCGGCGGAAATGCCGAGACCGAAAGTTGCCAGCCGCTCCGGCCTCGGCGGCGGCTTAGGCGGTCGCGGTGCGCTATTACGCCGGGCCATCCCCGCCGTCCTTCTCGATTTCCAGCGCGCGCTGATAGACCTCGCGGCGCGGCCGGCCGGTGGCGAGCGCCACTTCGCCGACCGCGTCCTTGACCGAGACGCGCGCGAGCGCGCGGCGCAGCAGCTCGTCGACATCGTCGGCCTTTTCCGCGTTATCGGCGGGCGGCGCCACCACAATGACGATCTCGCCGCGCGTCTCGCCGCCGGCCCCGTAGTGACGCGCCAGGCTCTCAAGATCGTCGCGGCGAATTTCCTCGTGCAGCTTGGTCAGCTCGCGGCAGATCGCGGCAGATCGCGGTCCGAGGCCAGCGGCGAGATCGGCGAGCGCGGCGGGTAAGCGCGGCCCGCTTTCGAACAACACCAAAGTGGCGGGAATGACGGAAAGCGCGGCGATGCGCTTTTGCCGCCCCGCTTGCTTGGGCGGCAGAAAGCCCTCGAAGAAGAAACGGTCGGTCGGCAAGCCGGTGGCGCCGAGCGCGGTCAAGACCGCGGAGGCGCCCGGCACCGGAATGACGGTGAAACCTGCGTCTACCGCTTCGCGCACAAGCTTGTAACCGGGATCCGAAATGAGGGGCGTGCCGGCATCCGAGACCAGCGCGACCGCTTGCCCTTCGCCCAAGCAGGCGAGCAGCTTCGGCCTCGCCACGGCCGCGTTGTGCTCGTGGTAGGGCGTGAGCGGCGTTGCGATGCCGTAATGCTTGGCGAGCTTGCGGGTGACGCGGCTGTCCTCGCAGGCGATCACGTCGGCGGCGGCCAGCGTCTCGAGTGCGCGCAGGCTGATGTCGCGTAGGTTCCCGATCGGTGTCGCGACCAGATAGAGGCCCGCGACTAATAGCGGAGCGTCCAGGTCGGCACCGGCCAACGCATAGCAGCGCGGCCGGCCGGCGCCCGCGGTTTTACGGTCTTTGGCCATGCCGGCTACTTTAGACGGCGGGCCTTGGCGCGTCATCGTAACAAATTCCCTTTCTTTTTCACTGCGTTAACTTTTGCAGGACAAGAGCGCCGATAATCGATAGGACTGACATAGAACTGTCGCGTGGGGAGCCACGATGTGGGGGATGGGGCCAGCTGAGGGGACGATGCCGTCGCACGGGCGACGCCGCGTGTGCGTCGGGCTTTGTGTCGCAGCCGCCGCCGCCGTACTGACCGCCTGCGCTGGCGGCAATTCCCAGTTTTTCAGCAACACGCCGCCGCCGGAGATGGCCGAGCCGACGCCCGCGCCCACCGCCACGCTCGGCGAGGGCCAGGTTCGCGTCGCTTTGATCCTGCCGCTGTCGGCACGGGGCAATGCCGGCGTCGCCGCGCAGTCCATGAAAAACGCCGCCGACATGGCGCTCGCCGAATTCAAGAATCCGAACATCCAATTGCTGGTGAAGGACGACGGCGGCACGCCGCAGGGCGCGCAAGCCGCCGCGCAACAGGCGCTCGGCGAAGGCGCCGAGATCATCATCGGGCCGTTGTTCGCGGAAGCCGTCAGCGCCGTCGGTTCGGTCGCGCGCACCCGCGGCATTCCGGTGATCGCATTCTCGACCGATGTCAGCGTCGCCGCCCGCGGCATCTATTTGTTTAGCTTCCTGCCGGAGACCGACGTCAAGCGCATCGTCGATTACGCCATCTCCAAAGGCAAGCGCTCGTTCGCGGCGCTGCTGCCCGACAGCGCCTATGGCGCCGTGGTGGAAGCCGCGTTCCAGCAGGAAGTGTCGCAACGCGGCGGCCGCGTCGTCGCGCTGGAAAAATATCCGCCCGATCCGACCAAGATGGCCGAGCCGGCGCGGCGCGTGGCGCAGGCGGCCGCCCACGCCGATTCGATTTTCATTCCCGACGGCGCCGACGCGGTGCCGCAAGTGGTGCAGGCGCTCGCCGCCAGCGGCGTGAACCTCAAGCGCGTGCAATTGCTCGGCACCGGCCTGTGGGACGATCCGCGCGTATTCTCAACGCCGGCGCTCGATGGCGGCTGGTACGCGGCGCCGGAATCGAGCGGGTTCCGCAATTTCTCAGGCCGCTACCGCGCCCGCTATGGCCAGGATCCTGTGCGCACGGCGACGCTTACCTATGACGCGGTCGCGCTGGTCGCCGCGTTGGTGAAGACGCAAGGCGCACAGCGCTTCACCGAGCAGACTTTGACCAATTCCTCTGGCTTCGCTGGAATTGACGGCGTGTTCCGCTTCCGCCCCGACGGCACCAACGAGCGCGGCCTCGCTATACTGCGCGTCGCCCCGGCGGGTGCCCAGCCGGTCAGCCCGGCGCCGCGCTCGTTCGCATCAGGAACTTAAGCAGCTAAATCCGCGACCACCGCATCGAGCACCGAAAAGCCCGACTGCGTCACGCGCAGGCGGCCGTTCGCGGTCGTTTCCACCGCGCCCTCGTCACGCAGAATCGAAATGCGTTTGGGGTCGAGGGTGCGGCCAGCGATCGCCGTGTAGCGTTCGGGCTCGATGCCTTCGGCGAGCCGCAGCCCCATCAGCAGAAATTCGTCGGCGGTTTCCCCCGACGTGAGCTTGTCGTCGACGATGAGGCAGCTGCCGGCAGCCTCAACCCGCATCAGCCAGCTTTCCGGGCGCTTGTCGGTCTCGGTCGCATAACGGCGGCCGTCGATATTGAGGCGGCCATGGGCGCCCGGCCCGACACCGGCATATTCGTGGCCGCGCCAATAGACCAGATTGTGCCGGCACTCGGCGCCCGGTCGCGCGTGGTTGGAAACTTCGTAGGCCGGTAGGCCGGCCTCGGCGCAGGTCGCTTGCGTGAGGTCGTAGAGATCGCGCGCGGTGTCGTCGTCGGGAACGATGAGTTTGCCGGCTTTTTGCAAAACGAAAAACGGTGTGTCCTGCTCGATGGTCAGTTGGTAGAGCGAAAGATGCTCGGCCGCCTCGGCAATGGCGCGCTTGAGCTCGGCCGCCCAGGCGGTCGGCGTCTGTTGCGGCCGCGCGTAGATTAGATCGAACGAGTAGCGCTCGAAATTCGCGCGCGCCACCGCGACCGCGTCGAGCGCTTCCTGCGCGCTGTGCCGGCGGCCGAGTTCCTTGAGCGATGCGTCATCGAGCGCCTGCACACCGAGCGACACGCGGTTGACGCCGGCTGCGCGATAGCCGCGGAAACGCGTTGCTTCCACGCTGGTCGGATTGGCTTCCAGCGTGACTTCAACGTCAAGCGCGATGCTCCAGTGTTTGCCGATGGCGTCGAGAATGGCCTGCACCGACTTAGGCTGCATCAGCGACGGTGTGCCGCCGCCGAAGAAGATCGTCGAAACGGTGCGGCCGGGAACGCGCGCGGCGGTCGCGGCGATCTCGGTTTCGAAGGCGCGCACGAAGCGCGCTTCGTCGACGCCGCCGTGGCGCACGTGGCTGTTGAAGTCGCAATAGGGGCACTTCGACAGGCAGAACGGCCAGTGCACATAGACGGCGAAGGGTGATGGTAAACTCATGTTAAGCATCATAGGCCGCGTCCCTCATGGCAGCTAGCGCGAATGCACACGCGCGGCGGAGAGTTGATTAAAATTGTAACGATCGGGAAACGTTCAAGTACTGAGTAAACACGCATCCGCGAGATTGACGAAGGCGCGGGCGCGGTGCGACAGGCCTTTTCCTTTTGGTGGCAACCCGTGCTTCTCCCCGGCGCTCATCTGCCCGAAGGTGCGGTCGAACCCGTCGGGCTTGAACAAGGGATCGTAGCCGAAGCCCTTGTCGCCGCGCGGCGGCCATACCGCGACGCCATCGACCCGGCCTTCGAATTCCTCCACATGGCCGTCGGGCCAGGCGAGACAGAGGGCGGCGATGAAATGCGTGCGGCGTTGCTCAGGCGAACGCGCGCCGCGCTCGATCAGCAGCGTTTGGATCTTGTTCATGGCGGAACGGAAATCCTTGTCCGGTCCGGCCCAGCGCGCCGAATGAATGCCGGGCTCGCCGCCGAGCGCATCGACCACCAGGCCCGAATCGTCGGCGAAGGCGGCGTGGCCGGTCGCCTTGGCGGCAGCCATTGCCTTGATGCGGGCGTTCTCGGCGAAGGTCTTACCGGTTTCCTGCGGTTCGCTGAGGCCAAGCTCGCCGGCCGATTGAGCGGCAATACCAAATGGCGCCAGCAGCTCGCGTAGTTCGGCGAGCTTACCGGGATTGTGGGTGGCGATGACGACAGGGCCGGCGAGTTTTCGGCTCACATCACCGCCATTTTTTGCAAGCCCACCAGTTTCTCGATGCCCTTGCGCGCCAGCGCCAGCAGCACCTGGAACTGGTCTTCGCTGAACGGGGTCTTCTCGGCGGTGGCCTGGATTTCGACGATGTTGCCGGAGCCGGTCATTACGAAATTGGCGTCGGTGTCGGCTTCCGAGTCTTCCGCATAATCGAGATCGAGCACCGCCGTTCCCTTGCAGACGCCGCAGGAGACCGCGGCGATATGATCGCGCAGCACGGGCGCCTTTAGCATGTCGCGCGTCTTCATCCACGAAAGGCAATCGGACAACGCCACCCAGGCGCCGGTGATCGAGGCGGTGCGGGTGCCGCCATCAGCCTGGATCACGTCGCAGTCGATGGTGATCTGGCGTTCGCCGAGCGCCTGCGGATCGACAACCGAACGCAAAGACCGTCCGATCAAGCGCTGGATTTCCACGGTGCGGCCGCCTTGCTTGCCGGCCGAGGCCTCGCGGCGGGTGCGCTCGGAGGTAGCGCGCGGCAGCATGCCGTATTCCGCGGTGACCCAGCCGCGCCCCCGGCCCTTGAGCCAGGGCGGCAGGCGCTCCTCGAGGCTCGCGGTCACCAGCACGTGGGTATCGCCGAATTTCACGAAACAGGAGCCTTCGGCGTATTTGACCACGCTGCGCTCGAGCGAGACGGCGCGCAGTTCATCGACTTGTCGGCGGCTCGGCCGCATCGGGCTTGATCCTTTTTAGAGCGGCTCATGATCTTTTCCGAAAACCGGTGGCCACTTTTCGGGATCATGCGCTGGTCGTTAGCGCACACCATAACCATATGGATGACTTGAACAAGTCCGCCGCGGCGGCCATTGTTGACGGCACATAAGGAGTTAAGCCGTGGCTTCCCACGACGTCCCGATCGGCGCGAACCAAGTGAGCCTGGCGGCGCTCAACGAGCGCTCGCGCGAGATTTTCCGCCAGATCGTCGAAAGCTATCTCGCCACCGGCGAGCCGGTCGGCTCGCGCAATCTGGCGCGCATCTTGCCGATTACGCTGTCGCCTGCTTCGGTACGCAACGTGATGTCGGACCTCGAGCAGCTCGGCCTAATTTTTGCCCCGCATACGTCGGCGGGCCGGCTGCCGACCGAACTGGGCCTGCGTTTCTTCGTCGACGCGCTGATGCAGATCGGCGATTTGACCGAGAGCGATCGCCGCTCGATCGAAGCGCAGGTGGCGGGCACCGGCAGCGGCAAGTCGCTGGAAAACGTGCTGACCGAAGCGTCGCAGACTTTGTCCGGCTTGACGCGCTCGGCCGGCGTGGTGCTCACCGCGCAAGCCAATGTGCGGCTCAAACATATCGAATTCGTGCGGCTGGAGCCGGAACGCGCGCTCGCCGTGCTGGTGGCCGAAGACGGACAGGTAGAAAACCGCGTCCTCAACGTGCCGGCCGGCGTGCCGACTTCGGCCTTGGTCGAGGCGGGCAATTTCCTCAACGCCCGCATCCGCGGCAAGACACTGGCCGAACTGCGCATCGAGATTGAAGCCGCGATGGAAGCGGGCAAGGCCGAACTCGATCAGCTCACCAAAAAGATCATCTCGGCGGGCCTCGCAAGCTGGTCGGGCGGCGAAAGCGAGGAGCGCAAGCTGATCGTGCGCGGCCACGCCAATCTGTTGGAAGACCTCCATGCGCTCGACGATCTCGAGCGGGTGCGCTCGTTGTTCGATGCGCTCGAGACCAAGCGCGGCGTGATTGACCTGCTCGGCCGCGCCGAACGCGGCGACGGCGTGCGCATCTTCATCGGCTCGGAGAACAAGCTGTTTTCGCTGTCCGGCTCCTCGACCATCGTGGCGCCCTACCGCGACAGCAAAGGCAGCATTGTGGGCGTGATCGGGGTGATCGGGCCGACCCGGCTCAATTATGCCCGCGTCATCCCTATGGTCGATTATACCGCGCGGATCGTGAGCCAATTGCTTTCTGGTTGAGCTTGATTTTTTGCGTCAGAACCCTGATATCCCCCGCATACGAACAGTCTTGAGGATCGACCCACCATGACGGACCGGCCCGCCGCAGACGACACGGCTGCCCAGCCCGAGAGCGAAGCGCCTGCCGCCGCGACACCAGAACTGGTGCCGGCCGAGCAGGTTACCGCCGCGTTGGAAGCGGCTGCGGATTTCAAGGACAAATTGCTGCGCACGCTGGCCGAGATGGAGAACCTGCGCAAACGCACCGAGCGCGAGGTCGCCGACGCTCGCACCTATGGCGTCACCGGCTTTGCCCGCGACGTGCTGGCAGTAGCCGACAACATGCACCGCGCGTTGGAGACGCTGGGTCCTGAATTGCGGGCGCAAGCCGATGTCAAGCTTACGGCGCTGATCGAGGGCGTCGAGCTCACCGAGCGTGAGTTGATGAAGGTGCTCGAAAAAAACGGCGTGACGAAATTCTCGCCGGCGGGCGAGAAGTTCGATCCCAACGTGCATCAGGCGATGTACGAGGTGGAGAATCCCGAGCTGCCGGCCGGTTACGTCGCGCAGGTCATTCAGGCCGGTTATATGCTCGGCGACCGCGTGTTGCGGCCGGCGCTGGTGGCCGTGGTGAAAGCCGCGCCGAAAGCGCAGCCCGCCTCCGCCAACGACAATCCGCGCCACGGCGCGGCACCGTAACAATCAACGGAATTCGATCCCGTCGCGTACTGCGCGCAAGCGGGTGAACAGAGCGTCCCAGCCGTCCTTGCGGCCAACGCCGATGACGCGCAAAAAGTTGCCGCCGCTGAAGCGCATCCATTGCGCCAACATGATCGGTTCGCCATTGGGCCCTACGGCCTGTGCCCTGATCTCGAAGCCTGGACCGCCGCCGATACGCATGGCATCCGCCGACTGCACCATGAGATCGCGCAACGGCGCCGACGACAGCGCGTCGCGCGAAAATCTGGCGCGGTCGTCGGGCTGCTCCGGCGCACCGCGTCCGATCGAAACGATGACGTAAGGCTGGTTGCTGAGGTCATCGCTCGGTCCATCGGTCAGGACCACGCCGCCGACGGGCATCACCTTCACCACCCGGAAGCCGGCCAGCTGCGCAAGCTTGAACGGCAGCAAGCCAAGTTGCTCCTGAGTCGGCGTCGGCCGGAAGGTGACGCTCGCCAACGCCTTGCGGATCACCGCGTCGGAATAGACCACAAGCGCGGTCTCCGGCACTTCCACATTGATCAGCATGGTAAGGTCTTTGTCGGCGGGCGCGGTCGCCAGCAGAACCCATTTGTGCAGCGTGACGCCTTTGATCTGGGCGTGGCCGGTGACCAGCAACCCGATGCCGTCATGGAATGAAAAATTTTCCCGTTTTACGTCGGTGAGGCCGTTCTCCTGTTTGGTATTTGCCGCGCGCTCCAGGTCGGCATAGGCGGCGGCCGGCATGTCGAAAATGGTGACGCCGATTTTGCGGTCGATGTCTTCGAAGCCCGAAAAGTGCGTGCTCAACTTGAGATCGCCGGGCGGCTCGAGCCCAATACGTAAGCCGGGCGGGAAGACCGGCTCGGCCCCGAAAGCGGGAGCAAAGACCGCAAGGGTGGCCCAAATTACGAGCATTGTCGAAACGCGGTAAGCCAAAAACCGGCGGAGCATGCGTGTATCCGCTTTCCATTTCGAAGGGGACCGGCCTGCCTAACCGGCCTCGGCGGGCACGGCAATGGTTAGATTAACCCTCGCGTCAGGTGGCGGCGGGGATCCCGCCCCACCGGGTCGCGATTTCGCGACAGGCTGGCTTGCGGGTCGGGGCGGCCCTCCTATATGAGCCATTGAGCCGCAGAAATGCGGCAAAAAGCGTATCCAGGGGGCTGGATCAGGGGGTCTGCGGATGGGCCGCGGACGTACCCCGCTCGGGCGCTAATTGGCCCGGCCGGCCTGCCGCAATTGAGAGGAAAAACCATGGGCAAGGTCATCGGCATCGACCTCGGCACCACCAATTCGTGCGTTGCCGTCATGGAAGGCAAAGCCCCGAAAGTCATCGAGAACGCCGAGGGCATGCGCACGACGCCTTCGATCGTCGCCTTCAGCGACGACGGCGAGCGTCTCGTCGGCCAGCCGGCCAAGCGCCAGGCGGTCACCAATCCGGAAAAGACCATCTTCGCGGTCAAGCGCCTGATCGGCCGGCGCTACGACGATCCGATGGTCGAGAAGGACAAGAAGCTTGTCCCGTACAAGATCTCTAAGGCAGGCAACGGCGACGCCTGGGTCGAGATCGACGGCAAGAGCTACTCGCCCTCGCAGATATCAGGTTTCATCCTGCAGAAGATGAAGGAAACGGCGGAGGCCTATCTCGGGCAGAAGGTCGAGCAGGCCGTCATCACCGTTCCCGCTTATTTCAACGACGCCCAGCGGCAGGCCACCAAGGACGCCGGCAAGATCGCCGGTCTCGAAGTGCTGCGTATCATCAACGAGCCGACCGCGGCCGCGCTAGCTTACGGTCTCGACAAACAGAAAACCGGAACCATCGCGGTCTACGACCTCGGCGGCGGCACCTTCGATATTTCAATCCTGGAAATCGGCGACGGCGTGTTCGAGGTGAAGTCCACGAACGGCGATACGTTCCTGGGCGGCGAAGATTTCGACATGCGCCTTGTCAACTATCTGGCCGACGAGTTCCAAAAAGAGCAGGGCATCGACCTGCGCCGCGATAAGCTCGCATTGCAGCGGCTCAAGGAATCGGCCGAGAAGGCCAAGATCGAGCTGTCGTCCACCACGCAGACCGAAATCAATCTGCCGTTCATCACGGCGGACGCCGCGGGCCCCAAGCATCTCACCATGAAGCTCACCCGCGCCAAGTTCGAGGCGCTGGTCGACGATCTCATTCAGAAGACGGTCGAGCCGTGCCGCAAGGCGATCAAGGACGCCGGCATCTCGGCGGGTGAGATCAACGAGGTCGTTCTGGTCGGCGGCATGACGCGCATGCCGAAGGTGCAGGAAGTCGTGAAGCAGTTCTTCGGCAAAGAGCCGCACAAGGGCGTCAACCCGGATGAAGTGGTGGCGATGGGCGCCGCGATTCAGGCCGGTGTGCTGCAAGGCGACGTCAAGGACGTGCTGCTGCTCGACGTGACCCCGCTCTCGCTCGGCATCGAAACGCTGGGCGGCGTGTTCACCCGCATCATCGACCGCAACACCACTATCCCGACCAAGAAGAGCCAGGTGTTCTCCACCGCCGAGGACAATCAGAACGCGGTCACCATCCGCGTGTTCCAGGGCGAACGCGAGATGGCGTCCGACAACAAGATACTCGGCCAGTTCGATCTGGTCGGTATACCTCCTGCCCCAAGAGGGGTGCCGCAGGTCGAGGTTACCTTTGACATCGACGCCAACGGAATCGTCAACGTGTCCGCCAAGGACAAGGCGACGAACAAAGAACAACAAATCCGCATCCAGGCGTCGGGCGGCCTGTCCGAGGCCGACGTCGAGAAGATGGTCAAGGACGCGGAAGCCCACGCCGAAGAAGACAAGAAGCGAAAAGCGGCGGTCGAAGCCAAGAACCACGGCGAGGCGCTGGTGCATTCCACCGAGAAGGCGCTGGCAGAGCATGGCTCGAAGGTCGGCGAGGCTGAGCGCACGGCGATTGAGAACGCCATGGCGGATCTCAAAGAGGCGCTCAAAGGCGACGACTCGGCCGCCATCCAGGCCAAGACCAATGCGCTGGCGCAGGCTTCCATGAAGCTCGGCGAAGCCATGTACAAGCAGGCGGAAGCGCAAGGTGCTGCCGGCGCTCCGGGCGGCGATGGCGCTGCAGCGGGCGAGAAGAAAGAAGATGTGGTCGACGCGGAGTTTACCGAGGTCGACGACAAGAACGACAAAAAGTCCGCCTAAGCATATGGCGCCGGCCGTGCGGTCAACCGCCAGTTCGAAATGTGTCACCCCGGGGCGTAATCCCCGGGGTACAACTTTCAGGAGCGCGGCGGACGGCCGAATCAAGTACGGCTGTGACGGCGGTTTGATCTAACGGCGGGATCGGCATGTCCAAACGCGACTATTACGAGGTTTTGGGCGTCAGCCGTACCGTTACCGATGTCGAACTCAAGGCTGCGTACCGCAAGCTCGCCATGCAGCATCATCCGGATCGCAATCCGGGCGACGCCGACTGCGAACACAAATTCAAAGAGCTCAACGAGGCCTATGACATCCTCAAGGACGGCGACAAGCGCGCCGCCTATGACCGCTTCGGTCACGCTGCCTTCGAGCAGGGCGGCATGGGCGGCGGTGCGCACGGCTTCGGCGCCGATTTCGCGACGACCTTCTCCGACATTTTCGAAGACCTGTTCGGCATGGGCGGCGGCCGGCGCGGCGGCCGCAGCCAGGGCCGCGAGCGTGGCTCGGATCTGCGCTACAATATGGAAATCGGCTTGGAAGAGGCCTTCACCGGCAAGACCGCGCAAATCCGCATCCCGACCTCGGTGACCTGCGAAGCCTGCTCCGGCACCGGCGCCAAGGCCGGCAGCAAGCCGAAGCCGTGTGCGACCTGTGGTGGCGCCGGCAAGATCAGGCATGCGCAAGGCTTCTTCACGCTCGAGCGCACCTGTCCGGCCTGCGGCGGCCGCGGGCAGGTGATCGAGAATCCCTGTCCGTCCTGCACAGGCTCGGGCCGGGTCACGCGCGAGCGTAATTTGTCGGTCAATATCCCAGCCGGCGTCGAGGACGGCACCCGTATCCGGCTCGCCGGCGAAGGCGAGGCGGGTCTGCGCGGCGGCCCGGCCGGCGATCTCTATATTTTCCTCTCGCTCACCCCGCACGAGTTCTTCCAGCGCGATGGCGCGGATCTGCACTGCCGGGTGCCGATCTCCATGGTTGCCGCGGCGGTGGGCGGCGAATTCGAGGTGCCGGCCATCGACGGCAGCCAGGCGCGGGTCAAGGTGCCCGCCGGCACCCAGACCGGCCGGCGTTTCCGCCTGTCCGGCAAGGGGATGCCGGTACTGCGGTCGAAACAAACCGGCGACATGTACGTTCAAGTATCGGTGGAAACGCCGCAAAACCTGACCAAACGGCAGCGCGAGCTGCTGGCGGAGTTCGAAAAGCTGTCATCCGAGGCGACCCAGCCAGAATCGGCCGGATTCTTCAGTCGTGTTAAGGGTTTTCTCGATAGTTTCGGAAATCGGGGCAGCCATACTAACTAGCCGTCTTGACCCCCTGCCCGACGCCCTATACCCGTGAAGTTGCTAGGCTAAAGTCCGTTCCCTCGTACGCGTGACCCCGCAGCAATGCCTTCACATTCAGTCGTCCGCGTCGCGAAGAAGAAGAACCTGCGTCTCGATGACGAGATGCAATTCATCCGTACGTGGATTGAGAAGCCGATCTCCACCGGAGCGGTGATGCCGTCGGGCAAGGCGCTGGCGCGCACCATGGCGCGCTATGTCGATCCGCAGTCGAAAGGCCCGGTGATCGAGCTCGGGCCGGGCACCGGTCCGGTAACGCAGGCGCTGGTGCAGCGCGGCGTCGATCCAGCACGGCTGATCCTGGTTGAGTTTGATCCCGACTTCTGCCGTCTGCTGCGCACGCGCTACCCGGCGGCGACCGTCGTACAGGGCGACGCCTATCGGCTGCGCCGTTTGCTGGAGACCTTCGTGCGCGAGCCGGCCGTCGCTGTGGTATCGGGACTGCCGCTGGTCACCAAGCCGCTGCGCACGCGCCTACGCCTGATTGCGGACGCGATGAGCTTGCTGGCGCCGGGCGCGCCATTCATTCAGTTCACATATGCCGTGGTGCCACCGATCCCGAAGACGTTGTCCGGGATCAAGGCCGAGCCCTCCGAGCTGATTTGGATGAACCTGCCGCCCGCGCGCGTGTGGGTCTATCGCGGACGCTGAAGGCGTTTCAAAAAATTTGCCTATCGTTATTGGATGCCCCGCTTTCGTGGGGCATTACCGTTTCTAGTATGCTATCCGGGACCGCGCACGGAGCCGCCGATGGCCACGCCGAAAATCCTCGTCCTGCCCGGCTCGACCCGCACCGGCTCGCACAACGTCAGGCTGGCGGCATTGGCAGCGAAAGAACTGGCCTTGATCGACGTCGACGTCACCCGCATCTCGCTCGAGGATTATCCGCTGCCGCTCTACGAGGGCGATCTCGAGGCCAATGCCGGTCCGCCCGCCAATGCGATCAAGCTTAAGCAGATTATCATGGCGCACCACGGCGTGTTCATCGCCAGCCCGGAATACAGCGCATCGGTGACGCCGATGCTCAAGAATGCCATCGACTGGGTTTCGCGCGTGCGCGAGCGCGGCGATCCGACCTATGCCGCGTTCAAGGACCGCGTGTTCGCGATCGCCTCGGCCTCGCCCGGCCGCTCCGGCGGGTTGCGTTCGCTGATGGCGCTGCGGCAAATCCTCGAGCTCGGCTGCGGCGCGCTGGTGATACCAGATCAGGTGGCGATCCCGCAGGCCGACCAAGCCTTCGACGAAAGAGACAATATCGCCGACACCGGCACCGCCAATTTGTTTCGTGCCCAGCTCACGCGGCTAGTGGACATGGCGCGGCTGATGATGTGAATCGCTCTGAGGGAGTATGAAATTGGCATTGGATGCACGTGAACGCCTGATCGTTGCTCTCGACCTGCCGTCAGTGCAGGCTGCCGAGGCCATGGTATCGCGCTTGGGCAATTCGGTGAGCTTCTACAAGATCGGTTTTCAGCTCGCTTTCTCCGGCGGACTGCCGTTTGCGGCAGGCCTCATCGCCGCCGGCAAGCAGATGTTCCTCGATCTCAAACTGCACGACATTGGCAATACGGTGGCCAAGGGTGTCGAGAGCGTGGCGCAGATGGGCGCCACCTTTCTCACCGTGCATGCCTATCCGCAGACCATGAAGGCAGCGGTGGAAGGCAAGAAGGGTTCGACGCTGCGCATTCTCGCGGTGACCGTGCTCACGTCCTATGACGATGCCGATCTCGCCGCCGCCGGCTATGACCTCAGCGTCGGCGAACTGGCCGCCGCCCGCGCGGCGCAGGCGCGCGACACCGGCGTCGATGGCCTGGTGTGTTCGGCGGAGGAGGTGACCAATCTGCGCGGCATCGTCGGCCCGGGCATGGTGTTGGTGACGCCGGGCATCCGCCCCGCCGGCAGCGCCTCAGGCGACCAGAAACGCATCATGACGCCGGCCCGCTCGATCGAGGCGGGCGCCGACTATCTGGTGGTCGGCCGGCCGGTGGTGGAAGCACGCGACCCGAAGGCGGCGGCCGACGCGATCGTCGCCGAGATCGAACATGTAACGAGCAAATGAGAGGGAGTTGAGATGGCCAAGGGGTACTGGATCGCCAATGTCGATGTCCGCTATCCGGATGGGTACAAGGAATACGTCGCCGCCTTGCCGGACATTTTTCGCAAGTTCGGCGCGCGCTACACCACACGCGGCGGCAAGATGGAAGTGGTCGAAGGCAAGAGCCGCAGTCGCATCGTCATTATCGAGTTTCCGAGCTATGAGGCGGCGCTGGCCTGCTACCGCTCGCCCGAATACGCCAAGGCCATCGCCATGCGGCAGGCCGCCGCGGAGGCCGATTTGATCGTGATTGAGGGCTACGACGGGGCGCAGCCGTAGCTTTCGTTTCCGTCTCGCCGCTTCCGCGGGCAGGTGACAGAACCTGCATCGGCCCGCTATACCCCTCCGCACGTTCCGGGAGTTAGACCGATGGCCGAGATGCAGCTCGTGGTCGCCGGCGCCGGCGGGCGGATGGGCCGCACGCTGGTCAAGGCGATCGCCGACAGCAAGGGTTTTGCGCTGAGCGGGGCGTTGGAAGACACGCGCTCGCCGCTGATTGGCTGGGACGCCGGGACGCTCGCCGGCACGTCGGCGAACGGCGTCAAGCTCACCGGCGACGCGGCGGCGCTCATGGACAAGGCCGACGGCATTATCGACTTCACCGCGCCGGTGGCGACGGTGGCCCTCGCCGCGCTCGCGGCAAAGGCCGGCAAGGTGCACATCATCGGCACCACCGGCTTGAGTGCGGGTGACGAAGCCAAGATCAAGGACGCCGCCAAGAGTGCGACGATCGTGAAGTCCGGCAATATGAGCCTCGGCGTCAACCTGCTGGCGGCGCTCACCCGGCGCGTGGCCAAGACGCTCGACAATTCCTTCGACATCGAAATTCTGGAGATGCATCACAACCAGAAGGTTGATGCGCCGTCCGGCACCGCGTTGATGCTCGGACGCGCGGCGGCGGAAGGCCGCGGCATTGGGCTCGACAAGCATTCGGTCAGGAGCCGCGACGGCCATACCGGCGCGCGCAAATCCGGCGACATCGGCTTTGCCGCGCTGCGCGGCGGCAGCGTGGTCGGCGAGCACAGCGTGATTTTCGCCGGCCCGGCCGAGCGGCTGGAACTCGTGCACAAGGCCGAAGACCGCATGATCTTCGCGCGCGGCGCGCTGCACGCCGCGTTGTGGGCGCGCGGCCAGAAGCCGGGACTCTATTCGATGGCTGACGTGCTCGGCCTCGGCAATTTTTGACGG
Organism: uncultured Alphaproteobacteria bacterium; assembly: GCA_963778745.1. Classification (GTDB taxonomy): domain Bacteria; phylum Pseudomonadota; class Alphaproteobacteria; order Rhizobiales; family Xanthobacteraceae; genus Pseudolabrys. The sequence goes on from CAVZVP010000019.1 coordinate 95,117, forward strand.
GGGGCGGCATGACGCCGGAACAGGTCACCAAGCGTACAAGTTGGGTCTACGCGCTCGTGGGCGCCGGCATCGCCTGTTTCTTTATGGCGTATCAATACACCATCCCGCCGACCGGGCGCGCGGAACCGCCGCCGGAGTTCGCGCCGTATTTGTTCGGCGGGATCGGGCTTGTCTGCCTCATCGCCGCCGGCACCCTTTTCCTGAAATTGAAAAAAGAGCCGACGCCGGCGGCCACCACCGATCTCAGCGCGCCGGGCGGAAAAACCGTCAAAATCCTGATGGTGACCGGCTTCGCCGCCATAGCCTGCACCTGGCTGGTCGGCTATGTCACGCCGGAGAAGGAGCCGCTCGGGCTTGCGCTGTCGGTCATCTTGCTGGTGACAGGCGCGGGCTGCCTGATCAGCGCCGGACGGATCGCCAGAAAAATGCGCAATGCATCTGCGACGGGAGCCGCAAAAAAATGACCGACCGCTTACTCGTGCTCGTGCGTCACGGCCAAAGCGACTGGAACCTGAAGAACCTTTTCACCGGCTGGCGCGACGTCGATCTCACCGACAAGGGCGTCGCCGAGGCGCGCGAAGCCGGGCGCAAGCTTAAAGGCCAAGGCCTCAAGTTCGACGTCGCCTTCACCTCCGCGCTGATCCGCGCGCAGCGCACGCTCGATTTGATGCTGTCCGAACTCGGCCAAACTAATATTCCGGTGATCAAGGATCTGGCGCTCAACGAGCGCGACTATGGCGATCTGGTCGGCCTCAACAAGGACGACGCCCGCAGGAAATGGGGCGAGGAGCAGGTACTCAAATGGCGCCGCTCCTACGACATCGCCCCGCCCGGCGGCGAGAGCCTCAAAGACACGCTGGCGCGCGCGCTGCCCTATTACGTGACGGAAATCCTGCCGCGGGTGATGCGTGGCGAGCACGTGCTGGTGTCGGCGCATGGTAATTCACTGCGCGCATTGGTGATGGTGCTCGACCGCCACACGCCGGAGAGCATCATAAAGTTGAATTTGGATACCGGCGTGCCGATGATCTACCGGCTCAATGCGGATTCGACGGTGAAGTCGAAGCTCGATCTGGCGGCTTGATCGTCATTCCGGGGCGCCGCGAAGCGGCGAACCCGGAATCCAGAAATGAGCTCCAAGTGTGCATCTGGATTCCGGATAACCGCGCGGCGCGCGGTTTCCGGAATGACAGCTACGCCGCCGCCATTCCGGCTTCCCAGCCCAGCATCGCGCGCTTGCGGGTGAGGCCCCAGTGATAGCCGGTGATATCGCCGCTCTTGCCGATGACGCGATGGCACGGCACCACGAAGCAGATCGGGTTCTTGCCGACTGCGGCGCCGACCGCGCGCGCGGCCTTGGGCGATCCGGTGCGCGCCGCGAGATCGGAATAAGTGGTGAGGGCGCCCATCGGAATGGTCAGCAGCTTCTCCCACACCCGCACTTCGAAATCGGTTCCGATCAGCACCACGCGCAACGGCCGCTCTGGGCGCCAGAGCGCCGGATCGAAGATGCGCCGCGCGGTCGGTGCGGTGGCCGCGAAGTCCTCGACATAGCGCGCCCTTGGCCAGCGCGAACGCATGTCCTTGAAGGCCCCGCGCTCCTTGCCGGCGTCGGCCAGCGCCAGGCCAGCGAGGCCGCGGGGCGTGGTCATCACCAGCGCCGTGCCGAACGGACAGGGATGGAACCCATAGGAAATGGTCAGCCCTTCGCCGCCGGCCTTCCATTCGCCCGGCGACATCGATTCGTGCGTGACGAATAAATCATGGAGCCGGCCGGGTCCGGACAGGCCGACCTCGTAGGCGGTGTCCAGTACGCTCGCCGAGGAACGCAGCAGATCGCGCGCATGGCTCAGCGTGAGCGCCTGCAGGAACGCCTTGGGCGTCAGGCCGCACCAGCGGCGGAACAGATGATGCAGATCGGTGGCGGAAACGCCGGCAGCGTCGGCAATGGTGTAGATCTCGGGCTGCGAGCGCCAGTTGCCGCGGATATGCGCGATGGCGCGCCGCACGACGTCGTAATCGGCCGCCGCGGCGGGGAGCGGGGCAAAGCCGGGGAAACGGTCGCCTACGGCCTGTTTTGCGAGGGTCATGGTCATGCAGGCTATCTAGAGCGGGACCGGACGCCTAGCCACCCAATTCCTGACTTGCCTTCTTATCCCTCCCCCTGAAAGGGGGAGGGTGATCGCCGCAGGGCCATCGGGTGGGGGTCCGCCGTCTGTGCCCGAGAGCTTCCCCACTCGCTTCGCTTGGTACCCTCCCCGCAAGCGGGGAGGGATTAAGAAATAACCGTCCTGGTCACCCCGCGTTTAGCTTCGCTCAGGGCCTCGTCGAGCGCCTGAGCGAAGCTCGCTTTCTCGTCGGGGCCGAGGAAATTCCCGATCGCCAGATGTTTGCCGCGCGACACTAGAAGAAGCCGCTCGACGCCGTATTCCTCGTGCACCACCTTGTCGAGCTTGACCCAGGGCGGATTGAGCACCCATTCGCGCGCCGTGCCGCCAGGGCTGACCTTGCGCACTCTAAGCGCGGTCGGCGTCACCGTGACCTGCTCGTAAGCGGCGGCTTGCCGGTAGTTGAGCCGGAACGCCCAGTACAGCAGCAGCACGTCGAGGCCGAAATAGCCGAACACCGGCCAGGCGCCCATCAGCAGGAACACCATGCCGGAGATGAAACTGACGACGCCGAACACGATCATCAGCACCAGAAAACCGACATGGCCGAGCGAGCGGTGCGGCGTGAGCACGGCCGAAAAGATCGTGGGTTCGAGTTCGTCGTTGTCGGCGGTCATGGCGCTCAGTATACCGGACCAATGGCGAAAAAGTCGGCGCGAAAAGCTTCGACGAAAGTCGGCAAAGGTAAGACGCTCAAACGGGCGAAGTCTTCGGCGCCTAAGCATTGGACCAACGCGCAGATCGTGGAAGCGTTCCGCCGCTTCCAGGCGGCCAATCCGGAACCCAAAGGCGAACTCAAGCACATCAATCCCTTCACACTGTTGGTGGCGGTGGTGCTCTCCGCGCAGGCGACCGACGCCGGCGTCAACAAGGCGACGCCCGCGCTGTTCGCCTTGGCCGACACGCCGGAAAAAATGGCGGCGCTCGGCGAGACCCAAGTGCGCGACCTGATCAAGACCATCGGGCTGTTCCGCACCAAGGCCAAGAACGTGGTCGAGTTGTCGCGCCGGCTGGTGGCCGAGCATGGGGGCCAAGTGCCGCGTTCGCGCGAGGCGCTGGAGGCGCTGCCTGGCGTCGGGCGCAAGACCGCGAACGTGGTGCTCAACATCGCGTTTCGTGAGCCGACCATCGCGGTCGACACGCATATTTTCCGCGTCGGCAACCGCACCGGCCTGGCGCCGGGCAAAAATCCGTTCGAAGTCGAGCAGAAATTGGAGCAGGCGGTGCCGGCGCAATTTAAATTGCACGCGCATCACTGGCTGATTTTGCACGGCCGCTACACCTGCGTGGCGCGCAAGCCAAGTTGCGAAAAGTGTATCATCGCCGACCTGTGCCAATGGCCGGAAAAAACGACCGTGTAAAACAGCGTTAGGGAGTGTGCGGATGGGAAGTCCTTCGCTTGCGAAAGCGCATGCCTACATTCGCCGGACACAGGTTGATTGTCTGCGCGCCGCCGGCTTGCCACTAAAGGTGGCGGAGGCCTGGACCAGGCTGGCGCCGTGGCGCTTTAGTGGGAATTTCAAGCGCGACGCGGCCACCGGCGCAAAAGCATGGCGCGGCGGAACCGATCTGCTAGCGAAGCTACCGAAAAAGCCGCGACGCACACCAGAGCAGCAGATGGCCGCCGATTTCATCCTGACCGCTTGCCGGACTGTGCGCGAGGATTTTCTCCAGCACCATGCCGAAACGATCTACCGCAAACTCACTAAAAATCTCGCCGAATTCAAACGCGTCGATGAACTCACTTATGACGCCGCCAAGCTTGTTCCCGGCCTGACGCCGACACGCAAACAGGTCGATGCCGAAAGCGCGTCGCTGCAAAGAGAGAAAGACGGCGTCGAAGTCGACCAGGGCATTTTTCTCGCCCAGGTGCTGGCCGTGCCCGCTACCGGCATGCATCTCTGCGATGCTATGCTGTGTCCAAAGCAGGAGTCTCTGGAGCTTGGCGGGGAGTTCATCAAAAACGGAGTGGTTGATTTCGGACCGGCCAAAGTCGAGCGGCAGGGCAAGGCGGCGGTGGTCACCATCAAAAATCCACGCTTCCTCAATGCCGAGGACGACGACACGCTTGACGATACCGAGACTGCGACTGACATCGCTATCTTCGATCCGATGAGCGAAGTTTGCGTGCTGCGCGGCGACGTGATCGATCACCCGAAATACAAAGGCCGCAAGGTGTTCTCCGCCGGCATCAACCTCACGCATCTTTATCGCGGGAAAATTCCTTATCTCTGGTACATCCGCCGCGATATGGGAGTGGTGAACAAGATGCGGCGCGGCCTGGCCATGGGCAGCGCCAGTTCTGACGAAATCTACGGCGGCACGCGCGAGAAGTCCTGGATCGCCGGGCTCGACACGTTCGCCATCGGCGGCGGCTGCCAGTATCTGCTGGCGATGGACTACGTGGTGGCCGGCAGCGACGCCTATATGACGCTGCCCGCGCGCAAGGAGGGCATTATCCCCGGCGCCGCGAATTTAAGACTGCCGCGCTTCGTCGGCGCGCGTATCGCGCGGCAAGCGATCTTGATGGGCCATCGCCTCGACTGCGATAGCCCGGAAGGGCGCATGATCTGCGACCAAGTCGTGCCGCCAAGCGAGGTCGACGCCGCCATCGCGCGCGTGGTCGAGGATTTCACCGGCTCCGGCGTGGTCAGCGCCGCCGGCAACCGGCGGGCCTTCCGTGTCGGCGAAGAACCGCTCAATACGTTTCGCCGCTACATGGCGGTCTATTGCCGTGAGCAGGCTTATTGCCATTTCAGCCCGGCGCTGATCGCCAATCTGGAAAAATACTGGAACGCGGCGCAACGCGCATGATCCCGAAAATCGGGAACCGGTTTTCGGATGAGATTATGCGCAAAAACTAGAGAAAAATTTAGCGCGCGGCTTCAATCAGCTCGACGCGCTTGCCGCTCATACGCTTGTGGATATGCACCATGTAGGCCATGGCGAAGATCGGCGTCGCTAGATTTACCAGCGGGATCGACACGAAAACCGCGATCACCATGCCGGCGAGAAAGATGTAGGACGCATTGGCCTTGCGCATCGCCTTGGCCTCGTGCGGAGCGCGAAAGCGCATGGCGGCGAACTCGAAATATTGGCGGCCGAGCAAGTAGGCATTCGCCACGAACAGAATGATCACGCCGAGCCCGGCGAAGAATATAAACGGCAGCGCGCAGAGATAGACAACCAGCGCCAGGAAGGTGAAATTTACGCCCTCTATGAGGGCGCGCAGCAGCGGTAGCGCTTTGCCCGGCGGCTCGGCCGGATAGCTGTCGCGCTCCACAGCGTCGGCCACCTCATCGACGAAGAAGCTGCCGACGAAGGCGGTTACCGCTGGCATGAGGAACAGCGCGCCGGTAATGATGCCGAGGCTCGCCATGATCGACAGCACCCAGGCGAGGCTCGCCCAGGCCGCGTGCGGCGCCATGCCGGAGGTCTGCTCGGCCCAGGTCGCGCCGCTCGCCGCAAGCGCACTGAAGACGCGGTTGAGCACGATGCCGATGATGACGATAAGCAGCAAAGAGAGCCCAATGGCCTTCATCAACACGGCGCGCAGCGGCCGCGTGAACAGTTGCGTAAGACCTTTGAAGGCGGCGTCGATCATGCGGGCAACAGGTAGAGACAAGGGAGCCTGAGAACAAGGGCGCGGGAGCCGCCAAGTCGAGCGCCGAACGCGGCGCCGCACAGGCGACAGGCCTCACAACGTATGATCGTGATGATATGCAGGCCGTGGGCAAAGCCTCACCAAAGCTACCAGAGCTTGCCTGTGCCGTGGCGCGAACATGCCACGCGGCCGTCGCTGGAGTATCTGCCATGACCCATGCGTCACACGATCCAAACGGACCCAGCTGCTGCTCCGCTGACGGCAGCCGGAACCTCGTCCTGAAGACCAGGCAAGACGGCCGCATTGCGGCCATCGCTGCCCCGCGCTGTTGGCGTTACTCGCCAGCCAGCATCACACGGTCATGATGACCTTGTTTGCTTTCGGGCTGAGCAACACGGCCATGAGCTTCATGACGGCGGCGCCTCTGGTTCGCGAGATTATGCTGGGCATGTCACTGGTGATGATTGCCGTGGTCACTTGGCAGATCAAGGACAAGCGGCGGCCGACATCGATGCGCGTTACGGGCGCGGTGTCCATCGTTGCGACGCTCGCCCTGGCCGCATGGTCGATCATCCATTTTGGCGTGTGACCTGTGCGTCGTGCAGCAGCCATTCAAAAAGGACTTGAGCCATTCCACCTGGGATGAGGTCTATGCGCGACAGGTGCAGCGCGCTGATCTAGTGCCGGCCTGGATCGAAGTGCTCGGCCTGGAGCGGGGCGACCACGTGGTCGATGTCGGCTGTGGCCCGGGCTTTGTGAGCCTAAGCCTTGGCGAGCGGGTAGGGCGAGATGGCCTTGTCTATGCGATCGACCGTTCGCGCGACGCCCTCGCGCATTTGGAACGCCTGCAGAAGGAACGCAATATTTCGCAGATCCAGCGGATGGCCGCCGACGTCGGCACACTCAAGAGCGGCGATCTGCATCCGAATTCAGCGCTGATCAGTATGGTCTTGCACCATGCTGAACATCCGGCGGGCGTGCTCCGCAACGTGCATCGGCTGCTTCCCGCACCCGCATGCGCGGTCGTAGCTGAGTTCCATCCGCAGGGTCCGTGCGAACAAGGTCCTCCGCGGGAATTTCGACTGGCGCCGAAGCAGGTGCAGGCGTGGTGCGAAGCGGCCGGCTTTAAAGTGCTGGACTATCGGCGACAGAGTCCCGAGCACTATATGTTCGTGGTGGAACGCGCGGCCTGAACGGCCCGGGCGCGGACGCTTTTAGCGTCGAGCGGTTTGATCTCGCCTTTAGCGGCCATACTTGCCTTCTGGGGGAAATCAGCCCGCTGGCGACAGCGTGTCGGTCTCAAGCGTCTCGCTCTCGGCCGGAGCCAGCGACATCAGTTCGCGGTCATCGGCGATCGGCAGGTCGGCCCAGGCCATGGTTTTGTAGTCGAAGCCCCTCAGCAAAGTCGGTTTGACTACCTCGAAATAAGGCGAAATGTCGAAATCGCGCGGGGCATAGAGCGAGGAATGGCGGATTTCCAGGATGTCCTGCCAGGCCTGCTCGCTCGCCGCGCGCGCGACCTTGGCCAGGATCGGGTAACGTACGGTCTCGAATGCCTGCGCGATCAGCGCCGAACAGATGATGCGGGTCGGGTGGCCGGAGCCGAGCGCCATCATGCGCCGGCGCCAGCGCTGTGGCACCGGCAGCGGAAACAGATAGCGCATAAGGTCGATGATGTTCTTCAGATCGTAGTCGAAGCCGATGCGCTCGGTGGCGTAAGCGCACACGCGCGCGCCATCTTCCGCGGTGAGTTTGGTCGGCCGGCAAATGCGGGTGTGGCAGTGGATATATTTCGACAGCGGCGCCGCCACCACGCCATGGCCGATATTGGCTTCCACCAGCACCAGCGGCTCGCCGTCGGCGGTGACGCGGTCGCCGATCGGCCCGACATAAAGCGCGGCGTGCGACCAGGTGGACTGCGTGAGATATTTGATGACGCCGGAAATATGGTTGTTGCCCTCGACCAGCAGCACGTCGCCCGGCTTGAGCGCCACGCGCAATGCCTCGGCGTCGCTCGGCGTGAAAGGCTCATAGCCGTGCGCCGGCTTTTCCAGATAATGGGCGAGAAGCCGCCCAATCCCGTCCGCCATCCAACTCATTGCCCTTAAGCCCCTGGCGTCAGTTCTTGATGCCGCAGTCCGGTGCAGCGTTCCCCACGCGTCTTGTTGGCGCCGAATTTAGTGAAGACTCATTGCAATTTGGTTCATCCGTCACGCGCCGGGGTTACACTTCGTTAGCCATGAAATTTGCCGTGCGACGCGGGTTCGGGCACTGTAACCGCCCGCTCGGAAAGAATTCGGATACCATGTCGAGGCTTAGCCGCCGCTCGTTTCTTGCCGCCTCCGCCGCACTGGTTGCGGCGCCGGCGCTCGCCGCGCCGCAGGATGCCGGCGACGTGGACGTGGCCATCATCGGCGCCGGCGCCGCCGGCATCGCGGCCGCGCGCCGCGTTGCTGCCGGCAAGCAGAGCTATCGGATCTATGAGGCGGGTAGTCGGGTTGGCGGCCGCTGTGTCACCGATACGAAGATATTCGGCATGCCGTTCGATCTCGGGGCGCATTGGATCCACAATCCCGACAGCAACCCGTTGAACAAGCTCGCGAGCGGGCTCGACATCTACCCGGCGCCGCGCGGGCAGACCGTGCGCATCGGACCGCGCAAGGCGCGCGACAGCGAATTGGAGAATTTCCTCAGCAGCCTGGTGCGCTCGCGTCGCGCCGTCGCCGACGCCAACCGCGCCAAGACCGATGTGGCGACGGCGATGCTGCCGCGCGATCTCGACGACTGGCAGCGTACGATCGAATTCGTTCTCGGCCCCTATGGCTGCGGCAAGGACCTCAAGGACGTCTCCGCCATCGATCTTGCCCGCGCGGTCGAGCGCGACACCGACGCGTTCTGCCGGCAGGGCTATGGTGCGCTGCTCACCCAGCTCGCCAATGGCTTGCCGGTGCGGCTGGCGGCGCCGGTCACGCGCATCGTTTGGGACAAAGGACTTGCGGTCGTGACCGCCGCGGAGGTCACGCGCGCCCGCGCCTTGATCGTGACGGCGTCGACCAATGTGCTCGCCGGCGAAAAAATCGAATTCAGTCCGGCCCTGCCCAAGCGGCAGCTCGACGCCGCGGCCAAGCTCTCGCTCGGCAGTTTCGATCACATCGCGCTCGACATGCCGGGCAATCCGCTCGGCCTGCAACGCGATGACATCGTGTTCGAACAGGCGGCCGGCCCCCGCACCGCTGCGTTGCTCGCCAATGTGTCGGGCAGCAGCCTGCATCTGGTTGAGGTTGCCGGCGGTTTCGGCCGCGAGCTTTCCGCCAAGGGCGAGGCCGCGATGGCCGACTTCGCCGGCGACTGGCTGGCGACGCTGTTCGGCTCCGACGTCAAGCGCGCGATCAAGCGCAGCCACGCCACGCGCTGGAACCAGCAGCCCTGGGTGCTCGGCGCCATGTCGGCCGCCGCGCCCGGTAGCGGCGACGCGCGCAAAATTCTGGCGGAGTCGCTCGGCGGCCGCATCTGGTTCGCCGGCGAGGCGGTGCATGATACGCAATGGGGCTCGGTCACCGGCGCGTGGGAATCGGGGACGCGCGCGGCGGAAGCGGCATTGCGCAAGATCGGTGCGCTGAAAGCGCCAGGCGAAGACAAGCCGGCGCGCCGTACGCGCGAACGCACGCGACGCCGGAACGAGGACGACTGATGACACGGCCGAAAGCGCTGATCGCCTGGTCGAGCGGCAAGGACAGCGCCTGGGCGCTGCACGAGGCGCGCCGCGCCGGCGACTACGATATCGTCGGCGCCTTGACCACGGTGACCGACAGCTTCGCCCGCGTCAGCATGCACGGCGTGCGCGAGGAATTGCTGCGCGCTCAGTGTGAGGCCGCCGGCCTGCCGGCAATCATGGTGCGCATCCCCTATCCGTGCCCGAACGAGACCTATGAACGCGAAATGGCGGTGGCGATAGCCGACGCCAAGACGCGCGGCGTCACGCATATTATTTTCGGCGATCTCTATTTGGAGGACGTGCGCGCCTATCGCGAGAAGAATCTCGCCGGCACCGGCATCGTGCCGGTATTCCCCTTGTGGCAGCAAGCCGACCGCGCAGCTCGCGCGCGCCATGATCGACGGCGGCGTCGAGGCGCATCTTGCGGTCGTCGATCTGAAAAAGCTGCCGGCCCCGTTCGCCGGCCGCGGTTTCGATGCCGGCCTGCTCGCCGACTTGCCGGGCGGGATCGACCCTTGTGGCGAGAATGGCGAATTCCACACTTTCCTGTCGGCTGGGCCGATGCTGGCACGCAAAATTCCAGTGCGGGCCGGCGAGACTGTCGAACGGGATGGGTTCGCGTTTGCGGATTTGCTGCCGGCTTAAGCGCGCAAGACGCCGCCGGTTTTCTTGCTTACCTCGGCGACTATCTCCTGCCCGAGCGCGTCGATCTCGGCGTCGGTCATGGTCTTTTCGCGTGGCTGCATGGTGACCGCGATGGCAATCGACTTCTTGCCGGGATCGATGCCCTTGCCCTCGTACACGTCGAACACGCGTAACGCCCTCGATCAGCTTCTTGTCGACGCCCTGCGCGGCGCGCACGATGTCGGCGGCCTTCACGCTCGCGTCCACCACAAAGGCAAAATCGCGTTCCACCGGCTGGAACGGCGACAGCTCGAGCATGGGCTTGGCCCGCGTCGGCTTGGCCTTAGGCTCGGGGATTTTTTCTAGGATCACTTCGAACGCCACCAGCGGACCTTCCGCCTTGAGCGCTGCCAGCACGCGCGGATGCAACTCGCCGAATGCGCCGAGCACGTTCTGCGGCCCGATCTGGATGGTGCCGGAACGGCCCGGATGGAACCAGGCCGACCCGCCCGGCACCACTTGCAGGGCCTGCATCGGCGCGCCGGCAGCCGACAGCACGGCGAAAGCGTCGGCTTTGGCGTCGAAGGCATCGACCGCCTCAGCCTTGCTCGACCAGTGGCGGCCGATGCCGGTGCCCTTGGCGAGTGTGCGGCGCACGCCGCCGGCGGCCGTGAGCTGGTCTTGCGGCTGGTCGCCTTTGAATATCTGCCCGACCTCGAACAGGGCCACGTCGGCGCTGCCGCGGTCGGCGTTGCGCTGCGCCGCCATCACCAAACCAGGGATTAGGCTCGGCCGCATGTCGGAAAGCTCGGCCGCGATCGGATTGGCCAGGGCCAACTCGGGCTTGCCGCCGCCGAACAGCTCGGCCTCGCGTTTGGACACGAACGACCAAGTAATCGCCTCCACCATGGCGCGCGTGGCCAGCGCGCGCTTGGCCTTGCGGGTGCGGTTCTGGATCGGCGTGAGCACGGCTTTGCGCGCGTGCTCGCCGCGCGGGAAGGGCGTCGCCGGCACCTGGTCGACGCCGACGATGCGCACCAGCTCCTCGACGATGTCGGCGCGGCCATGCACGTCCGGCCGCCATGACGGCACTGCGACTTTGACGCGCTCGCCCTGGCCGGCGGCGAAGAAGCCGAGCTTCTCCAGCACGCGGCGGACCTCGGCGAGCGGCAGCTTTATGCCGGCGAGCCGCTGCAATTCGTTGAGCGGGAAATCGATCACGGTTTCCTTCGGCGTCGGATCGCCGGCAACCACGATCTCCGACGCCGTGCCGCCGCAGAGATCGAGCACCATCTGCGTCGCCAATTCCAGGCCCGGTAGCATAAAAGTCGGATCGACGCCGCGCTCAAAGCGGTAGCGCGCGTCGGAATTGATGCCGAGCTTACGCCCGGTCTGCGCGATGTTGAACTCGTCCCACAGCGCCGATTCGATCAGCACGTCGGTCGTCGTCGCCGAGCAGCCGGTGGCCTCGCCGCCCATGAGGCCGGCTAGCGATTCGACACCCTTCTCGTCGGCAATCACGCAAGTCGCGGCGTCGAGCGTGTAGGTCTTGCCATCGAGCGCTAGCAGCGTCTCGCCGTTCTGGGCGCGCCGCACAGAGAGATTGCCGTTGACCTTGGCGGCGTCGAACACATGCAGCGGGCGGCCGCGGTCGAAGGTGATGAAGTTGGTGATGTCGACCAATGCGTTGATGGGCCGCAGACCTATCGCGGTGAGCCGCTTTTGCAGCCACTCGGGCGATGGGCCGTTCTTGAGGCCCTTGACCAGGCGCAGGCCGAAAGCCGGGCAGAGCGAAGGCGTCGCGCCGAAGTCGAGGGTGACCTTGACCGGGCAGGGGAACGTGCCCTTCACCGGCTTGGGCGGGCGGTCCTTGAAGGCGCCGATCGAGGTGGCGCCGAGATCGCGCGCGATGCCGTTGACGCCAGTGCAGTCCGGCCGGTTGGGTGTGAGATTGATCTCGATCATCGGCTCCCTGACGCCGGCCCATTCGACATAGGGCTTGCCAACCGGCGCATCGGCGGGCAATTCGATGATGCCGTCGTGGTCGTCGGAAATCATCAGCTCGGCCGCCGAGCACAGCATGCCGCGGCTTTCCACGCCGCGGATGGTGCCGACGGTGAGCGTGATGTTCTTACCCGGAATGAAGGTACCGGGCGCGGAGAACACGCCCTTCATGCCGGCATGCGCATTGGGCGCGCCGCACACAACTTGAATGGGCTTGCCGTTGCCCAAGGGGCCTATGTCGACCATGCAGACGCGCAGGCGATCCGCGTTCGGGTGCTTCTCGGCGGAAATGACATTAGCGATAACGAAGGGCTTGAGCAGGCTGGCCTTGTCGTCGACGCGTTCGACCTCGAGCCCGATCATGGTGAGCTTGTCGACGATCGCGGTGAGCGGCTCGTCGGTGTCGAGATGCTCTTTCAGCCAGGGCAAGGTGAATTTCACGAGCTCAATCCCCCCGCCAGCGTCGGGAAATCGAGCGGCCGGAAGCCGTAATGCGCGAGCCAGCGCACGTCGGCTTCGAAGAAGGCGCGCAGGTCGTTCATGCCGTATTTCAGCATGGCGATGCGGTCGATCCCCAAGCCCCAGGCGAAGCCCTGGTACTCCGCCGGGTCGAGCCCGCAATTACGCAGCACGTTCGGGTGCACCATGCCGCAGCCGAGAATCTCCAGCCAATCTTCGCCTTCGCCGAAGCGGATTTCGCCTTTGTCGCGATTGCACTGGATGTCGACTTCGAGCGACGGCTCGGTGAACGGAAAGAACGATGGGCGGAAGCGCATTTTCACTTGGTCGACCTCGAAGAACGCCTTGCAGAATTCTTCCAGGATCCATTTCAGGTGGCCGAGATGCGAGCCCTTGTCGATGACGAGGCCTTCGACTTGGTGGAACATCGGCGTGTGGGTCTGGTCCGAGTCGCTGCGGTAAGTGCGGCCGGGAATGATGACGCGGATTGGCGGCTTCTGCGTCAACATCGTGCGCACTTGCACCGGTGAGGTGTGTGTGCGCAGCAAGAGGCGCGATCCGTCGGGCTTCGGCGGGAAATAGAACGTATCGTGCATCTCCCGCGCTGGATGGCCTTCCGGAAAATTCAGCTTGGTGAAGTTGTAGTCGTCGGTCTCGATATCGGGACCTTCCGCCACCGCAAAGCCCATGTCGGCGAAGATGGCGGTGAGTTCGTCGGTCACCTGGCTGATCGGATGCACGCGGCCGGTCTCGGTCGGCGCCTCGCGGACCGGCAGCGTGACGTCGACGGTCTCGGTGGCAAGCCGCGCATCGAGCGCGCCGGCGGCGAGCGCATCCTTGGCGGCCGCGATGGCGGCGGTGACGCGCTCCTTCAACCCGTTGATCGCAGGCCCTTGCACCTTGCGCTCGTCCGCCGTCATCGACCCGAGCGTCTTGAGCAGCGCCGAAACCGAGCCGCTTTTCCCGAGCGCGGCCACGCGCACGGCCTCCAGTGCCGCTTCGTCTTTGGACGAAGCAATGGCGGCGAGCAGTTCGTTTTCCAGTTGCGCGATGTCGGACATGGGTCACCACCCTGTCATGCGTGGGCTCGTCCCGCGCATCCCGTTTAGGTTGGCACAGTGCTGCCTGATCGGGATGGCCGGGACAAGCCCGGCCATGACATCGAAGTTTACGCCGGCAGCGCGGCTTTGGCCTTTTCCACGATCGCCTGGAACGCCGCCGGCTCGGTAATGGCGAGATCGGACAGCACCTTGCGGTCGACCGTTATGCCGGATTTCGCCAGCCCGGCAATGAAGCGGCTGTAGTTGAGGCCGAACGGCCGCACAGCGGCGTTCAGGCGTTGGATCCACAGCGCACGGAATGTACGTTTGCGTCGCTTGCGGTCGCGGAATGCGTATTGACCGGCCTTCTCGACCGCCTGCTTGGCGACGCGAATCGTGTTCTTGCGGCGGCCGTAATAGCCTTTGGCGGCCTTGTAGACTTTCTTGTGCTTGGCGTGGGCGGTGACGCCACGTTTGACGCGGGCCATGGAAATCTCCTTGCGATTCTTAAGGGTGTCGACGGGGACATGCGGCCGCGCGCGGGCGGCCCGAAATACCGATCAGCCGTTGGGCAGAAAGTATTTCTTGATGTTGTCGCCGTCGGTCTTGAACAGCACCTTGGTGCCGCGATGTTCGCGGATCTGCTTGGTGGTCCGCTTGATCATGCCGTGGCGCTTGCCGGATTGCTGGAATTTCACCTTGCCGGTCGCGGTGATTTTGAAGCGCTTTTTAGCGCCCGATTTGGTCTTCAACTTGGGCATTTTGCTCTCCTGATCGGCGCGACGCGGGGCGCCAGGCCCCACTTGGCCGGAATGTGCTCGCGACGCTAAGTCTTTGAGCGGCTGCTCGGAATTGAGCTTTTGATCGCCGCCACGGCAGCCCTAACCAGCCGGGCGGCGAGAGGGCGGCGTTATGGCAGAGGCGGCCGGCGCTGGCAACCGAGCCTTTCGGCAGCCGCGTTAACTTAGTGTTTCCAGGCCCTTTGTTATGGCTCCCCCTAAATCATTGCCTTGCAGGGGGTCGTCGTTATGCGCCGTGTGATCAATCTTGTGATCTTTTCCGCTTTGCTGGCCGGGGCGGCTTTAGTGGGCCCGCCGCCCGCCGCTGCGGCGACCCAAGACGGCAATTGGAGCGTGCTGATCATTACCGACAAAGGCGATTGCGACCACGGCTACCGGTACGGTCTGACAGTCGCGAGCGGACATGTCAGGTATCGCGGCGACTCGGCAATTGATCTCGCCGGTACGGTCGCCAGCAACGGCGCGGTCAATGTCAGCATCAAGCTCGGCGACAAGGGCGCCAACGGTACCGGCCACCTGACGGCAAGCTCGGGCGCCGGCACCTGGCACGGTATCGGTTCGAGCGGCACCTGCGCCGGCCACTGGGAAGCCGAGCGGAACTAAGAACGAGATGACAAAGCGCCGCCCGCGGGCTGCGAGCGGCGCTTAAGACGAATTAGAGCTGCGCGCTAGCGCGGCGCCAGCAACATCACCATCTGGCGACCTTCGAACCGCGGCTCCGATTCGATCTTGGCGATCGGCGCGGTGTCTTCTTTGACGCGGTTGAGCAGCTTGTAGCCCAATTCCTGGTGCGCCATTTCGCGGCCGCGGAAGCGCAAGGTGATCTTGACCTTGTCGCCCTCTTCGAAGAAGCGCTTCATCGAACGCATCTTCACGTCGTAATCGTGATCGTCGATCATCGGCCGGAGCTTGATCTCCTTGATCTCGACGACTTTTTGCTTTTTGCGGGCTTCGGCGGCTTTTTTCTGCGCCTGGAATTTGTATTTGCCGAAATCCAGGATCTTGCAGACCGGCGGGGTCGTGTTGGGAGAAATCTCCACCAAGTCGAGCCCGGCCGCTTCCGCCATGCTCATGGCGGTTTGAAAATCGACGACACCTTTGTTGTCGCCGGTACTATCGATCAGCTGAACTTCTTTCGAGCGGATCTCCTCGTTGATGCGCGGGCCGTCCTTTTGGGCGGGCAGCGCGGACTTCATCGGACGACGAATGGCTTTTTTCTCCTCATGCTGTTGCGACAAGCCGGGACGCCCATGGGCGCCTCGGGTAACGAGAGATTGGTAGAAACGGCGAATAAGTCAACGTAGTTCCGGCGAAACTGTCGGGGGAAATGACCGAAATCACCGTCAAATCATTCAAATTGCTCTAATTTTGTCGCAGGTGCGGCACTAAGGCTGATATTTTGTCGCGCCCCGTGATCTCGTCATAAACCAGCAACGTTTGCTCGGCGACCGCCGGCGCATTGAAATGGCCGAGCACCCAGTCACGTCCACGCCGGCCCATAGCGCGGCGGGCCGGCTCGTCCAGTGAGAACAGCTGCAGCAAAGTCGCCGCCAGCGCCGTATCGTCACCGGAATGAAAGCGCAATCCGGTGATGCGGTTCTCCGGCACGGCCGGAGGCGTGAGCACGACATCCGGTCCGGCACCGAGGTCGGAGACGACCACTGGCCGCGCCATCGCCTGCGCCTCCAGGATGGCCCGTTGCAGACCTTCCGGCTGCACCGCCGCCGACACGACAACCGAAGCCGCGGCATAGGTTGCCGGCATATCGGCGACCGGCGCCGCCATGCGGATGACGTCCATGGTGCCGGTCGACAGCACCAGATCCCAAAGCTCGCCGGTGTAATGGGTGCGGCCGCGGTCCTCGCCGACGAACACGCACAAGAAATCCTTGAAGCCCATCTCCTTCAGGCGCTTCGCCGCCTTCACCACAACATGATGACCCTTGCGGCGCACGATGCGGCCGACGATCAGGATCACCTTGGTGTCGGTCTTGACGCCCCAGGCGTGACGCATCGCCTCGACACGCTCGCGCGCGACCTCAGCCGGATCGAAGCGCTCGACGTCGATGCTGGACGGCACGACCGCGATGCGCTCCCACGGCATGCCGTAGCGGTCGTTGATCAATTGCGCGATCTGCTCGCTCACCGCCACGACGCGGTCGCCGCGCGCCATGACGCCGTTGTACAGGTGCTTGAAGATGTTCTGGTCGCGAAAGCCCTTGTACCAGCTGGTGAGAAACGGAATGCCGCGCGCCCGCGCGGCGAAAAAAGCGCTCCAGGCTGCCGAGCGGCCGAGCGCATGGATCGCGTCGCATTTTTGCTCGCGCGCGATGCGGTTGAGTGCGGCGGCGTTGCGCAGCATGCGCAGCGGATTGTTGCTGGCGAGATCGAGCGCGACGAATTCGCCGCCGGCCGCCGTCACATCGGCGACCAACCGTCCGGCCTGCGACGCCACAACGGCGCGATGGCCGGCCGCCGTGAGGATGCGCACCAGTCCGAGCGCGCCGATATCGGCCGCGCCGACATCAAGGGTAGGCACCACGATGAGCACGGTGATCGGATGGCGCGCTTGCAAGGCGCGCGCCTCGGTATCGGAACCGGATTCGGAAATGTCGCCGCGCGCAGCCACGGATGGGCGGTCATTGACGGCCGGTATTGCAGGTGCAGTCGACATCACTTTTACGACCTCGAAACCATAGGCGTCAGGCGCCGCGAGCCAACCGCGACGTATAAACGTCGCGCATGGTTTCGGCAACGATTTGGCCCCCTTGCATAAAGGGCCGGCTTGCGGCGAGAAGATGCGGGACGGAATTCGTGTTCATCCTTGAATGACCTCATTGCGCATGAGCGAAACTTCTCTGACAACCCTGAAAATCGAATCGCCGGCGCCGGCGCGGACCATTGCGGTGCGCGCGCGCGAGGGCAAGAGCGAGAATAAGAGCCCAGGCTTGTTTTGGCTCGGCGGGTTCATGTCCGACATGAAGGGCACCAAGGCGCAGGCGCTCGACCGCTGGGCCGAGAGCCAAGGCCGCGCCTGCTTGCGCTTCGACTATTCCGGCCACGGCGAATCGGGCGGCGATTTTACCGCCGGCACCATCGGCCGCTGGCTGGAAGAAAGCATCGCGGTCTATACGAGGTTCGCGCAGGGCCCGCAGGTGGTCGTCGGCTCGTCCATGGGCGGCTGGCTGGCGCTGTTGCTGGCGAAAGCATTGCGCAGGCACAAAACCGCCGCGCCGGTCGCCGGCATGATGCTGATCGCGCCAGCGGTGGATTTCACCGAAGAATTGATGTGGAAAAACTTTTCCGACGCGACCAAGCACGAGATCGAGGAAAAGGGCGTCTGGATGCGGCCGTCGGAATATTCCGAGGGGCCCTATCCGATCACCCGTGGCCTGATCGAGGAGGCACGCAAGCATCTGCTGCTCGGCGGCCTGATCGAAACGGGCTGCCCGGTGCATATTTTGCAGGGCGTGCAGGATCCCGACGTGCCGTGGCGGCATGCGGTCGAACTGATGGCGCGTTTTGCCCACGACGACGTGGTGCTCACGCTGATCAAAGACGGTGACCACCGGCTGTCGCGGCCGGAGGACATCGAGCGGCTGATTGCGGCGGTGACGGGGTTTTGAGGGCAGCCGCGCTGCGGCTCAGGCTGTTTGGGCGGCACCTTCGGTCGCGAAGACATTGATATGGCCGCGCGCGTGACCTTGCCGCAGGAGCGCCCCGACTTTTACCGGCTCGGCAAGCGATTGCCACAGCTTCGCTTCGGCGAGTTTGGCCGCACGCAGCAACAGCGGAATGCCGGGCGCGAAAAGAATTGAATGGGCGACGTCCTCAATTGTCAGCAATGCTTCTCCGCTTTCCAGCGCGGCGAACACCGGCTCGATCTCAGCATGGAAAATCACCAGCGCCGCGTTGCGCCCCGCCGTCACGAGACAATCCGGGTCGTCGAGGTGGACAAGGTCAGGCGGCGTGAATTGCGCGGCGACTTGGCTCGCGAGCAGGAGCGCTTGCTCGAAACGGCACAGACTGAGCACATGCGACGGGTCAGGCAGCCGGCCGGCGAGGAAAGCGAGGAATCCTTCGGCTTCGCCGGAAAGGAAGGGATCTCTACCGCCACCCCGGTCGACCCATTCGGCGACGAGTTCGCGGCGTCTTTCCGGGGACAGACTCGCAAGGGTGAGCTGCACCGCATTGGCAGAGCGCGCCTCAACGGTATCATTCTACTCATAGGTGTTAATATTTATAATACAACCAAAACTCTCAATTCAATTTAAGCGCTTGCGTCCATTCTTCCGCGACGATCGAGTCGCATTCGCCGGATCGCCGCGTCGCGGCTTTTGCTAATTGCTCGTGGTCGAGCCGCCCCAGCGCCCACACCGCGGCGCCGCGCACCAGCGGCGAGGCATCGTCGAGCAAACGTTCGGCTTCCACCGCGAGCGAAGCGTCGCCGGAATTGCCGATGGCGATCAGTACATTGCGCACGAATCGGTCGCGGCCGGTGCGCTTGATAGAGGTCTTGGCGAACAGCGCACGAAATTCCGCGTCGTCGAGGCGGGCAAGCTCGGCGAGTGCCGGCGCGCGCAAGGTCTCCCGCGCGACGAGCTTGGCCTCGCGCCCTTGCACCGCGAATTTGTTCCACGGACAAACCGCCAGGCAATCGTCGCAACCGTAAATGCGGTTGCCCATCGCGGCGCGAAACTCACGCGGGATCGGGCCCTTGTGCTCGATGGTCAGATAGGAAATGCAGCGCCGCGCATCGAGCCGGTAAGGCTCGGGAAACGCCGCGGTCGGGCAGATATCGAGACAGGCGCGGCAAGTGCCGCAATTGTCGGGCTCGGGCTGATCGGCCGGCAGTTCGAGTGTGGTGAAGATCGAGCCGAGGAACAGCCACGAGCCGAATTGGCGCGAGACTAGATTCGTGTGCTTACCCTGCCAGCCCAAGCCCGCGCTGGCCGCCAGCGGCTTTTCCATCACCGCCGCAGTGTCGACGAAGACTTTCACTTCGCCGTCGGCCGTTTCGACGAGCCAGTGCGCGATTTCTTTCAGCCGCGCCTTGATCAACTCGTGATAGTCGTCGCCCTTGGCATAAGTCGAGATCGCGGCGCGGTCCTTGCGCTTGAGGATCGCCAGCGGGTCCTCATCCGGGCCGTAGTTCATTCCCAGCATGATCACCGAGCGCACATCAGGCCACAGCGCTAAGGGCGAGGTGCGGCGCTCGGCCGTCGTCGCCATCCAGACCATGTCGCCATGCGCGCCGTCGGCGAGAAAACGCTCCAGCCGCGCCTTGGCTTCCGGCACGGTGTCGGGCCGCGTTACGCCGGCCACGTCGAAACCGAGCGTTCGCGCGCACTCGATCAGCGCTCGCTTAATTTTACTCGGGTCGCTCAGAAGTCGAGATTGGCGTAGCATTCCGCCGGAGGCAGCCCGGCCAGCGTGTCGGCCAGGATCGCCCGGAACGAGGGCCGCGACTTCACCCGCGCGTACCAGTTCTTGGCGGCTTCGTCTGCATTCCATGGCACATCGCCCAGGTAATCGGCGGTGGATAAATGCGCCGCCGCGGCAAGGTCGGCCAAGCTCAGCCGATCGCCCGCCAGCCAGTCGCGCGTGCGCACTAGCCAGCCAATATAGGCCAGATGATAGCGGATATTGTGGCGAGCAGCGCGCATCGCATCGGTGTCGGGCGCCCCGCCTCCTTGTTCCACCGTCATGTGGCGTTTGAATACGCGTTCGCTAACCAGCGGGCCGCTAACTTCCGAATGGAATTTGTCGTTAAACCAACTCGCCAGCCGGCGCACCTCGACCCGTTCACCTGGCGTCGCCGGCAGCAGGCGATCCCCGCTGTGCTCCGGCGGCAGCGTCTCCTCGATATATTCCGCGATGATGGACGCGCCCGGAATTGTCGGCTGGCCGTCGGCCACCAACACCGGAATTTGGCCGGCCGGATTGAGCAGGAGGAACTCCTCCCGCCGTTCCCAGAACCGCTCCTCCACCAGGCGCACTTGGATGCCATATTCGCCAAGGATCAGGCGCACATAGCGCGAGAACGGACAGAGCGATTGTTGAAACAGTGTCAGCATGGGCATCCGGTTATGCGGCTAAGGCCGCGGCGGCTAAGAATCGGTCGACGCACTATAGGAATCCGCCACGTTGGAGCAACGAAAGCGGAGCAAATTAATGGCGGTTATGACTTTTTTCGTTGCCCCAATGATGGCATTGCGCCAAAAGCGCTGGCCTTTAGCGATTCTCCCTTGAACCAGCCGACCCTTCCGGAGCACGCCCTATGACCCTTCACGCCATGCAAGCGGCCGGGCCGATCGCGACAAATATCGACCTGGTCAAAGCGGCCGTGCTCGGCCTCGTCGAGGGGCTGACTGAATATCTGCCTGTTTCCTCGACCGGTCATCTGCTGCTGATGGAACGCATCGTCGGCTGGGGCGACGATGCCTTCGGCAAGTCGTTCGCCATCCTGATTCAGCTCGGCGCCATTTTGGCGCTGCTCAGCATTTATTTCGGCCGGTTGTGGAATTTGGCGCGCAACATGTTCACCGACTGGGCGGCGGCGCGCTTCGTTATCGGCGTGCTGCTGGCCTTTCTGCCGGCCGCGGTGGTCGGCGCGCTCGCCTATCCCATCATCAAGACATATCTGTTCGACGTGCGCATCGTCTGCGTCGCGCTCATCGTCGGCGGCTTCGTTCTGCTCTGGATCGACCGCCTCGACCTGAAGCCGCGCTTCCACGAAGCGACCGGCTTCACGCTGCCGATGTATTTCGGTATCGGCCTTTGCCAATGTCTGTCCATGATCCCCGGCGTGTCGCGCGCGGGCGCCACTATCGTTAGCGCCATGTTGTTCGGCGCCGACCGCCGCTCGGCGGCGGAATTCTCGTTCTGGCTGGCGATGCCGACCATGGTCGGCGCTTTCGCCTATGCGGCCTTCAAGGATCGCGCTGAACTTGCCGACGCCAACATCACTTTGATTGCCGTCGGATTCACCTGCTCATTCATCTTCGGTTGGATCGTGGTGAAGACGTTTTTGGGCTACGTGCAGCGGCATAATTTTGCGCTGTTCGCCTGGTGGCGAATCGTGGTCGGTGCCGGCGGTCTTTTGGCGATTTATTTTGTGTAAGCGCCGTCGCCGCGCTCACGGCTTTTTTCTTTCGCGTGATCTTGTCCGAAAACCGGTTCCCACTTATCGGGATCACGCGGTACGATTGCGGAACTGGCCGGTCTTGCGGAAGCGCCATAGATAGGCCGGCACGATCGCCTCGATCAGCTCCGGCTCGATGCCGAGCTCTTGCAGCGTGCGGCCTTCCGCCGTGGCGGCTTCGGAAACTACATTATCGACCCGCAGCAGCTCGACCTGGTCGGGCGTGAGCGGCGG
This sequence comes from uncultured Alphaproteobacteria bacterium, assembly GCA_963778745.1. GTDB lineage: Bacteria > Pseudomonadota > Alphaproteobacteria > Rhizobiales > Xanthobacteraceae > Pseudolabrys. The sequence continues at coordinate 116,908 of CAVZVP010000019.1, forward strand.
CTTCGGCCAATATTGCAGCAAGGCCGCTTTGATCTTGGCGGCGAAGAACGGCACCGGCACCAGCAGCCGTTTGCGCCCGATCGTCGCCAGCACGTATCGCATCAGCTCCTCGAAACTCTTCACCTCCGGCCCGCCCAATTCATAGATCGTGCCGCCCTTGGCATTGCCGTCCACGGCGTTGGCGATCGCCGCAGCGACGTCGCCGACGAAGACCGGCTGGAAGCGGGTGGTGCCGCCGCCGATCAACGGCAGCGCTGGCGAGATGCGCGCTAGCGCGGCGAAGCGGTTGAAGAAATCGTCCTCCGGCCCGAATACGACCGACGGCCGCATGATGGTGGCTTGCGGCTGTGCCGCCAGCACCCGACGCTCGGCCTCGGCCTTTGAGCGCGCGTAAGCGGCGCGCGAGTGTTCGTCGGCGCCCATCGCCGACACGTGCACCAGGCGCGCGCCATGGGCGCTCGCCGCCAGCGCTACCTGCTCGGCGCCGTAGCTGTGGATGGTGTCGAAGCGTTGCCGTCCGCGCTCGTACAGGATGCCGACCAGATTGATCAGCACACTGGCATCACGCGCCGCGGTTTCCACGGACGTCGCGTGGCGGAGGTTGGTCTGCACCGCATGGATCTGGCCGACGCGGCCGAGCGGCTGCAGGTGATAGGCGAGATCCGGCCGGCGCACCGCTACCCGGATCAGGTATCCGCGGCGGGCCAGCGCCCGCACCACGTGGCGGCCGAGAAACCCCGAGCCACCATAGACGGTGATGAGGGTTTCGGAATTGCTTTTGGCGGTCATTTCCGCGCTCACGCGATAAGGGGGTCAACAGCTGCGGGGATACAGGATCGGGAGCAGGCTGTACAGACCCGGAACGGGGTAGTGCCGGCCCCGAAAAGTGCTTCAATTGACAAGCGGAAAGCGGCTCCGTACCTAGTCCCAACGAGCCCAGGTGGCGGAATTGGTAGACGCACTAGTTTCAGGTACTAGCGCCGCGAGGCGTGAAGGTTCGAGTCCTTTCCTGGGCACCAAGGGCACACGATCTCATTGAAATCAGAAGAACTCTTTTAGATTGAGAGGGTTCTGGCCACCCGAGTGGTAAACACGGGTGGTACACATGGCCCTGGCGATGACGTGACCTTGGAAGCATCCGAAGACCGGAGTGTATTGGATCCGCAAACGCGATCCGGAGGCTTTGCGTGCGATAATCGGCAAACAAGAAGAGAAGCGCAGCCTCAGAACCCGCGATCCATCTGAAGCCAAGCTCCGTCTCTTACGGGCCCTCTCAGAACTTGAAACGAAATGGAAGAACCTCCAGGCAGGGCCACAGACACTTTCGGAACAGGAAGCTCATACGCTCGCGCGCCCGGTCTATGACGAATGGATCCGGAGGTACAGGGCCAATCCCAGTGAACAGAGGCTTTGGTATACAGAAATTGTTGGTGTAGCCGGAGTGTGGGAATTACCCCCCGCTATCCCCGAGGCTCACCTGCTAGCTGCGTATGATCGAGCATCATCCCTGCAAAGGTGGTGCTTCGATATTGCTGATCAAGTTCTGACCAAGGCTGGTCTGACCGTTGACGAACGTAGTCGGATTAAACTCGCTAAAGCCGTCAGCGCGGCAGTGCAGCGGGCCAGTCTCACCCTCGAACGCTTTGTGAAAGGGGAGCCGGAATCGATCGCCGCGGGTCCATCGGCTGGGTTGATCGGGGAGAATGCGCCTGCGGGCCTCATCGCCAAACGGGTGAGCCTGGAGAGGCTCGCGGATGAATGGGCGGCTGAAAAGCGCCCGGCACAAAAGACCTTGTATGAATGGCGTCGCATTCTTCGGCAGTTGAAGGCGTATTTGGGCCATGACGATGCGGCGCAAATCAAGTCGTTAGATCTCAACGCATGGAAGGCGTCACTCGTCGCAGCAGGTCTTCGCGCCAAAACAATCCGGGATGGAGCAGAATGATTTCCCTGCGCGTTGATGGTCGCAGGACGAATTTACGCATTTTTTAGAATCCTTACGAACAAAAACATTAACCAGAGGATAATAATTGCAAGTGTATTTACGCGTTACTGTAAGTGGCGGCTCAAATGAACAAGCTCTTTCGGCATTTTTTGAAGGATGGCAGGGGCACCTCTCCCATTGAATGCGGCCTAATCTTCGCTTGCATCTTAATCGCCGTGGTCGCGGTTATTAAAAACCTAGGCGATCCATTGAATACTACGTTTGCGACCGGACCCTCTGCGCGTTAGTTGGCCCGCCGATGAACTAACGCTGCACTGCAATAGGCTGGCCTCCCTTCCACAATGGCACCGGTGGTATCTTATGAATCAAACGACCGTCATGAGAGTCGTTTGCGAGCCGACCTTAGTGCCGGAGTACTACAGCTCCGATACTACGGTACCGGGACCCGAGTTCACGATCATCGTGCCGACCCGCAACGAGCGCGACAATATTCTTCCAGTTTATCACGCGCTATGTCGCACACTGCATGGCTTTGAGTGGGAAGCTATCTTTGTCGACGATGACTCCGAAGATGGGACCCCGGAAGCCGTCCGCCGGCTCGCGAATGACGATCGTCGAGTTCGCTGCATCCAGCGGATCGGTCGCCGCGGGCTAGCTTCCGCTTGTGTTGAGGGAATCCTAGCGAGCTCCGCGCGTTATGTCGCAGTCATGGATGCCGACCTGCAGCACGACGAGCGTCTTCTGCCTCGCATGCTCAATGTGCTGATGACCGAGCCGATCGATGTGGTTGTCGGCAGCCGCTATGTCGAAGACGGCAGTATTGGCACCTGGGACCGGTATCGCGCTTGGCTGAGTAATTTTGCGACTCTCCTCGGGCGTAGACTACTTGGAATTACAATCGCAGACCCCATGAGCGGTTTCTTTATAGTCCGGCGCGAAGCCTTCCAAGATTCGGCGCGACGGCTGTCGAATTTCGGATTCAAGATCCTACTCGATATTCTCGCGTCGTCACCCCAGCCGCTAAGAGTAAAAGAGCTTCCCTTCGAATTTCGCGAGCGTCATGCGGGCGAGAGCAAGTTCGATTCGCTGATCGGATTGGAATACCTTATGCTGCTCGTCGACAAGCTGGTCGGCCACGTCGTGCCCATCCGCTTTGTGTTATTCTCGCTAGTCGGCAGCCTCGGTCTTCTGGTTCATCTTGCCGCTTTGTGGGTATGCCTCGCACATATTCAAATGACCTTTGCAATTGGCCAAGCAGTTGCAACAAGCGTGGCTATGGTTGGCAACTTTGTTTTGAACAATTGGCTGACATACCGAGACCGCCGCCTCGTTGGATGGAAATTCGCGTGCGGCCTTTTGTCGTTTATGGCGGTCTGTAGTGTTGGAGCTATCGCAAATGTCGGTATTGCTACGGTCTTATTCGACCAGCAGCGTACCCTTTGGTGGGTAGCCGGCATTGCTGGCGCGTCCATGAGTACCGTGTGGAATTACGCGGTAAACTCGGCTCTGACTTGGCGCGCCGGATGAGCCTGCTGTGCGGCAGGATGTCCAGAATGGTCAAAGCACCAATAGTGCGACTGCGCTATTTCCCATTTCTATTGGTAGCGGGATCATAATGCCGAACACTGGTGGAGGTTCGCAGGAAGGTTTCGGTAACCGCATTCAGGCTCGCACAGATGGCGCGTCACTAGGGGCAAAAAAGACGCAAGAAACGCTAATTGCGGCCCTCCGTGAGGCTGATTGGCTGACGGCGGAGCGCGCGCTCGCTTGGTGCCGTATCCTCGCGGCGATGTTTGTGTTGATCACCATAGTATGGCTCGGCCTGTCACACGGCGGTCGCGACATGTCAGGTAAGGCCATCGGAACCGATTTTGTCAGTTTTTGGACCGCCTCGCGCTTTGCGACTGACGGACACGCGGCATCTGCCTACGACATAACCGCCCATGCCGCCGCGCAACACGCCTTGATTCCAACGAAACAGCTCGATTACACCGCATTTTTTTACCCTCCAACTTTTCTGCTGCTTTGCCTTCCTTTGGCGACGCTCCCCTACCTCTGGGCTTTGGTCGCGTGGCTCGCAGCCGGGTTCATCCCGCTGTTTGCTAGTCTTCGCCGTTTGTTGCCGCAACGTTGGGCGATCGTCCCCATCATGGCCTACCCCGCGCTCTTTGTGAATGCAGGGCATGGGCAGAATGGCTTTCTCAGCGGGGCCTGTTTCGGCGGAGGCACGCTTCTTTTGCAGCGGCGACCATTTTTTGCAGGAATTTGCTTAGGTATCTTGGTCTATAAGCCCCATCTGCTTCTGGGAGTGCCTGTTGCGTTGTTTGCTGCCCGACGATGGGCGGTGGTGTTCGGGGCAATGACATCCGCAGTTGGACTAAGCGTGCTATCCTGGCTCGTTCTGGGCAAGGACGCCTGGCGCGGGTTTCTGCATGTATCCCCATTAGCGCGCGCAACTTTGGAGCAAGGCTTTGTCGACTTCGGGAAGATGCAAAGTGTGTTCGCCGCCATTCGCTTATTTCACGGCAGTATCGGATTCGCTTACGTCGCCCAAACACTGGTTGCCATTTCGGTATGTGTCCTGCTTGCCCGGATTGCTGCCCGCAGGCCTGGTGCACCTGCGGAGGGGGCTCTTATGGTGTCCGCGACCCTCGTATGCACGCCGTTTCTACTGGACTACGACTTGGTTTGTCTCTCGTTGCCTATCGCTTGGATAGTGGCGGAAGCACATCGTACGGAATGGCAACCGTGGGAAAAAATTGTGGTTCTTGCTGCATACGCACTGCCACTTCTCTCCAGGTCAGTGGCAACTATGACGGGGACACCAATCGCCCCGATAATTTTGGTTGCTTTGCTATTGATTGTCGCTCGGCGCGCTGCGGCCTGCCAATCCGCCGCTTGGGCCGCTCCCGTAGGCTCTCAATCAAGTTTCGACCGGGCAACCCCGATCACCTCCGCCACGGTCTCCATCGCGAACCGTCCTTGAGCGGCAACGGTGGCAGCCGCAGCAGTTTTTTTGAGCCCGTGGCGTGTTCAAACGCTTCTTTGAGAATCTCCGCCTCCAGCGTCTTCGTTCATGGTCGTGTCTCCAGTGATGTTGCGATGAAATTAATTTTGTGGGTCGGTTGCTGCTGCTTGCTGCCGAAAGTTTCAAATGAGCGCGTCCAGCGGACCGTAGTCGCAGTAGCGCTCGTGCAGTAAACTCGCAACCTCCGGCGCTCCCGCTCGTTTGATGGCCGCAACAACATTTTCGAGTGGGATGGCGTCAAAGCTGACGGTTGCCGGCAAATCGATCAGCTGTTGCCGGTAAAGCTTGATCGCGTGCTGCACCTGGCTGTTGAATGATGGCCCGATGACGAGGAAGCGTCCGGCGCAGTAAAGGCCGTTTTCGACCATGGCATGCGCGAGCATGTGCTGCCGCCAGAACTGCTGTATCGGATTGGCACGTAAGGCTGGATCGTCGGGGTCGCGGTAGAGCTGACTTTGCCGGGATAGCTCGTCATAGCGCGGCCGCATCCGGGCGGGCGGCTCGCCCATCGATTCGGAATATTTCAGTTCAATGGCGACAAAACCGTGGCGGCCATCGGTCATGCGGCATTTGAAAAGGGCATCGAAGGCGCTGCGGTCATTGGTGAATGCCGGGTGGCCGCGCGCGGGCGAGTGTTCGAACAAGATTTTGGTAACCCGATGAACCATATCCGGGCAAAGCGATCGCATGACGCGGGTTGCGAGACGTAGATCAAGCTTTAGTGCGCCGAGAATGTTGAATACGGCGGGAGCAGACGAAAGGAGGTTACGCCACAGCCTTCCTTCGTCGACGAGCGCGCCATCTTCGCGAATTGCGATTTCCTGGCGGACAAGACGAGCGTTTCCGGCGTGATGAAGCGCATGATGTGGTGTCGGGCATGATCAGTTATTAGCTTGGCGGCCATCTATGGGCACTATCGTATTGGCATCGGCAACCACCGGAAAATTTGCGTTTCATCTAGTGTCAAATTGCTCGACAAAAAGACCACAACGGTGGTACACACGACGCATCAGGCCGCTCGCTAAGAGCATGATTTTGTTGAGCTATCGTGCACCCCGGGACAATCCTTTCCTGGGCACCAGATTTCCGAGCCGGAAGCCCGAATGACCATCCGCCTGCATCGCGGCGATCTACCCAACCTCTCGGCCTACAAGGGCGCGGTGGCGATCGACACCGAGACCATGGGTCTCGACCCCAACCGCGACCGGCTCTGCGTGGTGCAGCTTTCGCCCGGCGACGGCTCCGCCGACGTGGTGCAGATTGCGGCCGGGCAGAAAAAGGCGCCCAATATCGAAAAGCTGCTCGCCGACAAATCGATGCTCAAGATCTTCCATTACGCGCGTTTCGATCTGGGCGTATTGGCCAAGGCCTTCGGCGTGATGGCGGGGCCGGTCTACTGCACCAAGATCGCCTCGCGGCTGGCGCGTACCTATACCGACAAACACGGGCTCAAGGACCTGGCGCGCGAGGTGCTCGGCGTCGACATGTCGAAGCAGCAGCAATTGTCCGACTGGGGCGCCGACGCGCTCAGCGACTCGCAAGTGGCTTACGCGGCGACCGACGTGCTGCACCTACATGCGCTCAAGGAGAAGCTGGACGCCATGCTGGCGCGCGAGAACCGCGCCGAACTCGCGGCGGCCTGCTTCCGCTTCCTGCCCGACCGCGTGCGGCTCGACCTCGCCGGCTGGGCGGCCGACGACATTTTTTCGCACTCTGCGTAGCGCGTGATCCCGAAAAGTGGGTGGCGGTTTTCGGAAAAGATCATGCGCAGGCTAAGTTATTGAATTAAAGCTTGTATTTGTTGATGATCGGTTGCCGCGCAGGGGCCATATTCGCGCGTCAAGTTGCGTGGCGGGGCGTAAGGTAATTTCCGAAATCGACTTCGAACGGAGCCAAATGCCGAGCTTGGCACCAACCACATGACCACAGCCCAAACCAATCCGGCGGCCGCGCACGCTTATTGGACGATAGGCCGCGACGACAGCGAACGCGCGTTTCGCGCCGCGCGCCGGCACAGCCGCGTGGTCCGCGTCCTGCGCGTCACAATTCCGCTCGCGGTGGCGCTGGGTTTCACCGGCGTTTTTCTGGTCGCTTATCTCAATCCGTTGCGCATGCTCGCCAAGCTGCCGGTAGATATGGGCAATTTGGTCGTTTCCGGGACCAAGATCACCATGGAGAAGCCGCATCTATCCGGCTTCACGCGCGACGCGCGCGCCTATGAGCTTTCCGCCGACGCGGCCAAGCAGGATCTGAAAAAGCCGGACCTGATCGAAATGCGCAATATCCACGCCAAGCTACAGATGCAGGATAAAAGCACGCTGGAATTGACCGCGACCGCCGGCATCTATGACAGCAAGGGCGAGACGATCAAGCTCGATGAGAACATTGTGCTCAGCTTGTCGACCGGCTTTCGCGGCCTGTTGAGCCAGGCGACGGTCGATGTCCGCAAAGGCCACGTGGTATCGGAACGGCCGGTCGTGATTGAGATGCTGCAGGGCACGCTCAACGCCAACCGGCTGGAGATCGTCAATTCCGGCGATCTGGTGCGGTTCGATGGCGGTGTGAAGATGAACTTGATGCTGAACAATGCCGCGCCGCCGCCGGCCAAAACCGGAGTGCAATGACCGTGTGGCGTCTTCATCCGCTCCCGATCGGCGCTGCTTTGCTGGCCATGGTCTTAGTCTTGGCCAGCGCGCCGCTCAACGCGCAGCCGTCGAAAGGGCCGCCGAACGCGCTGCAGGGTTTTTCGCAAAATCACGATCAGCCGGTGCAGATCGACGCGGCGACTCTGGAAGTGCGCGACAAGGACAAGGTGGCGACCTTTAGCGGCGACGTGCACGTGACGCAAGGTGACACCAACATGCGATGCAAATCGCTGGTGGTGTTTTACGAACAGGACGAAGCCTCCGCCGACAAGAGCAAGACCCTGAAGGCGGCCAGCCCCGGCCCGGGCGGCCAGCAGAGGATCAAGCGGCTGGAAGCGCGCGGCGGGGTGGTGGTGACGCAAAAAGAGCAGACCGCGACCGGCGAGACCGGCATATTCGATATGAAGTCCAACACCGTCACGCTCAATGGCAAAGTGGTGATGACGCAGGGGCAGAACGTGTTGCGCGGCGATCGCCTGGTGGTCAATTTGACCAGCGGCGTCTCGCGGGTCGAATCCGGCAATGGCGGCGGTCGCGTGCAAGGTCTGTTCCAACCTGGCGGTGGGGCGCTCGATATCAAGCAGGGCATGCAGGGTGGGTCCGCACCAGCGCCAGCACCAGCGCCGACGCGGCCACCCAATTGACCCGAAACGCTTTCCCAACAGAGCCGGCTGATCGCGGCGGGGAGGAATCAGCTAACGTAGACTGCCCGGCAATAATCGACGCCCGGCCGGTTCGGAACAGCGCATGATCCCGAAAAGTGGCAACCGGTTTTCGGACAAGATCATGCGCAAGGAAAATCGCCGCGAGGTAGTCCGGTGAACATCCTCTCGTTGTTTCGACGCCGGCCACAGCCCGACCGCCATACGGCCCGCCAACCGGTCGGGCCGGTGATCCGCCAGGTCGCTCCGGCGGCGGCGAATGCACAGTCCGCGCGTCAGACTAGCGCCGAAGCGCAGCCAGCGGCCAGTCGCCCCCGACGCGATGGCGATGGCCGGCAAGCCACCCGCCCCGCTTATCTCGCCGTTCATGGCGTCGAGAAAAGCTTCGGCGGCCGCATGGTGGTTAAGGGCGTCACGCTTTATGTGCGGCGAGGCGAGGCCGTGGGCCTACTGGGGCCGAACGGCGCCGGCAAGACCACGGTGTTCTACATGATCACCGGCCTGATCAAGGCCGATCGCGGCCGCATCGAGCTCGACGGTTTTGATGTCACCGTGCTGCCGATGTATCAGCGGGCACGGCTCGGCATCGGCTATTTGCCGCAGGAGGCCTCGATCTTTCGCGGCCTCAACGTCGAGGACAATATCCGCTCGGTGCTCGAAATGGTGGAGCCCAATCGCCGCCGGCGCGAAGCCGATCTCAACGCGCTGATGGAAGAATTCAACATCGCGCGCCTGCGCAAGACGCCGACAATCGCGCTGTCCGGCGGCGAGCGCCGCCGCGTCGAAATCGCCCGCGCGTTAGCGACGCGGCCGAGCTACATGCTGCTGGACGAGCCGTTTGCCGGCATCGATCCGATCGCGCTTGGCGACATCCAGACGTTGGTGCGCCATCTGACCAATCGCGGCATCGGCGTTCTGATCACCGACCACAATGTGCGCGAGACACTCGGCCTAACCGACCGCGCGTATATTATTTATTCCGGCGCGGTGCTGATGGAGGGCCGGGCCGACGACATCGTCAATAACCCGGACGTGCGCCGACTTTATCTGGGCGAGGAATTCAGGCTCTAGCCCGCTTTTTCCGCACAAAATTTGTGCAATGCCGCAGTGCGGAATCGCATACCGCTGGCGGAAAAGACCTGCTATAAACAAAAACAAGCAAGAATCGGACCAGTTTCCGCCGGGGAAACCTATGGCGTTGTCGCAAAGACTAGAGTTCCGCCAGTCGCAAGCGCTGGTGATGACGCCGCAGCTTATGCAGGCCATCAAGCTGCTGCAGCTCTCCAGCCTTGATCTTGCGGCTTACGTCGACGCCGAGCTGGAAAAAAATCCGCTGCTCGAGCGCGCCAATGACGGCGACGAAACGCCGGCGGCTGGCGGCGAGGCGGACGCTTCCGCATCCGAAAACGCCGAAGGCGGCGAGGGCGGTGACGAGGCCGCGGCCGCCGCCGATTGGATTGGCGAGGACATGGAGACCAGCCGTACCTCGATGGAAGAGGGGCTCGGCACCGAACTCGAAAACGTTTTCCCGGACGACGGCGGTGAGAAAAATGCAGCGCCCGAAACGCCGCCGCCGGCCTATTCGGAATGGTCGGGCGCCGGCACCCGCGGTGGCGATGACGGCGACTACAATCTGGAAGCTTTCGTCACCGCCGAAATCACGCTCGCCGCGCACCTCGCCGAACAGATGGCGCTGGCCATTTCCGATCCGGCCGGCCGCATGATCGGGCAATATTTGATCGACATGGTGGACGAGGCCGGCTACCTCACCGGCGATCTCGCCGCCGTCGCCGACAAGCTCGGCGCATCGCGCACCGATGTCGAAGCCGTACTCGCCGTCCTGCAGACGCTCGATCCGCCCGGCGTATGCGCGCGCAACCTCACCGAATGTCTCGCCCTCCAGCTCAAGGACCGCGACCGCTTCGATCCGGCCATGCGGGCGCTCGTGGAGCATATCGATCTTTTGGCCAAGCGCGATCTCGCCGCTTTGCGCCGGCTGTGCGGCGTCAACGAGGAAGATCTCGTCGACATGATTGCGGAAATCCGCAATCTCAATCCCAAGCCGGGCCTCGCCTTCGGCTCGACCATGGTGCAGCCGATCGTGCCGGACGTGTACGTGCGGGCGGCGTCCGACGGCACCTGGCAGGTCGAACTCAATTCCGACACGCTGCCGAAAGTCCTCATCAGCCAACGATATTATGCGCAAGTGTCGAAGACCACGCGCAGCGACAAAGACAAGACCTATATCGCCGATTGCCTGCAGACCGCGACCTGGCTGGTGCGTGCGCTCGACCAGCGCGCCAAGACCATTCTCAAGGTATCGAGCGAGATCGTGCGCCAGCAGGACGCCTTCTTCGCCAGGGGCGTGCAGCACTTGCGGCCGCTCAATCTCAAGACCGTTGCCGATGCCATCGGCATGCATGAATCGACCGTCTCGCGCGTGACCGCCAACAAATATATGGCGACCACGCGCGGAATCTTCGAGCTGAAATATTTTTTCACTTCGTCGATCGCGTCGGCTGACGGCGGCGAGGCGCATTCCGCCGAAGCCGTCCGCCACCGGATCCGCCAGTTGATCGACGCCGAGACCGCGGCCGACGTGCTCTCCGACGACACGATTGTCGACAAACTGCGTGAGGCCGGCATCGATATCGCGCGCCGCACCGTCGCCAAGTACCGCGAGGCGATGCGCCTTCCGTCCTCGGTGCAGCGCCGGCGCGAGAAGCAGGCGGCGGCGCCGTAATCAAGAAACCACTACCTGGCGGTGCATTGACCTTTAACGGAACATTCCTTAGCTGAAATAATCAGCCGTGCGAAAAATGGAGGCAGACCAATGCCTTTGCGCGTTTCGGGCAAGAACATCAATATCGGCACGGCACTGCGGCAGCGGATTGTCGACCGCGTCGAAGAGGCCATGTCGAAATATTTCCGGGGCGGCTATTCCGGGCATGCCACCGTCGGCAAAGACGGTTTCGGATTTCACACCGAATGCGTGTTGCATCTGGATTCCGGTACGCTGCTTGAAGCCGAGGGCATGGCGGCCGGCGCCTATGAAAGTGCCGATCAGGCCGCGGCCCACATCGAAAAGCGGCTGCGGCGATATAAGCGACGCCGCAAGGACCAGGCCCAACGCGGGGGCTGAAAACCTCTAAAAATGCAAAAAAAGCGGAAAATGGTGCCCGGCCCCGGCCATTGACGTCGCCGCGGACCGTCCTTATGGTCCGCCGCCTTCAACACCCCTTGCAATTGCGCGCTGCCATTTCCGATCATTGGCCATGTCCATGACGCTCACCGATCTCGTCGCGCCCAATGCGATTGTTCCGGCGCTCAAGGTCAACAACAAGAAGCAAGCGATCCAGGAACTCGCCGCCCGCGCGGCCGAGCTCACGGGTCAGAGCGAGCGCGCGATTCTGGAAATTCTGCTGCAGCGCGAGAAGCTTGGCTCGACTGCCGTCGGTAATGGCGTAGCGATCCCGCACGGCAAGCTGCCCAAGCTCGGCCGTCTGTTCGGATTATTCGCGCGGCTGCAGCGCAGCATCGATTTCGAGGCGCTCGACGACCAGCCGGTCGATCTCATTTTTCTCTTGCTGGCGCCGGAAGCAGCCGGCGCCGATCATCTCAAGGCGCTCGCTCGCGTGGCGCGCCTGCTGCGCGACCCCGAGGTCGCGCGCAAGCTGCGCGACTCGCGCGACGCCGATGCGCTCTACGCCGTGCTGGCGATGCCGGCAGCGAGCAGTGCGGCGTAGCCGCAGCCGTCATCGTCCGCGCAAGCGGATGATCCAGTAACCTCCAATTTCTCGGATCTATCTCAGCGCCAGCGATTACTGAATGCCCGCATTCGCCGGCATGACAGCAATCATTTAGTGCACGCTGACGGCCTCGAGCTCCTGGCTCCAGGCGTTAGCAAACGCGGCTTCGCGCGTGTCGGTCAGCATGATCGGCGTGCCGTCCGCACCGTGCAAAGCGAACAGCTTGATGCCGGGCGCGATCTTCGGCGCCTGCGGAAACAGGTTGGCGACGTCCTCGGAATTGATCGCCTTGACGTAAGCCAATCGGCCGCCGCCAAGCTGCGCCAGCGCTTCCTGTGTGATCGCCGGGTGAGTGGTGTTCGTGTCAGTCATCTTGTCTCTGTTCATGGCCCTCAACTCCTTTCATTTAACGCTCGACGCGGTCGAGTCCTGTTTTCACGATTCCGTCATTCCTGCTCGTGGATGACGATTGTCTTTACGATCCGCTCAGCTTGCGGCCGCACCAGATCGATCGACAACAATCCGTTTTTCAAGTCGGCGCCCAGCACCTCCATGCCGTCCGCCAGCACGAAGGTGCGCTGGAATTGGCGCGCGGCGATGCCGCGGTGGAGATATTGGCGGCTTTTGTCGTCCTGCTGCCGCCCGCGGATCACCAGCTGGCTTTCCTCGACGCAGACGTCGAGTTGGTCGCGGATGAAGCCGGCGACGGCAAGCGTGATGCGCAGCCGCTCCGGATTTTGCCCATCGCGCGCCAGCCGTTCGATGTTGTAGGGCGGATAGCCGTCGGCCCCCTTGGCGACGCGATCGAGCACGCGCTCGATCTCGTCGAAGCCCAGCAGGAATGGGCTGGATAGTGACGGAACTCGTGACATGGTCTCAAAGCCCTCGCATGAAGCGACTTTGACGGGGCCCCTCACGGGCACCCCAACCGGACGGCGACTGCCGTCCGATCGTCCCTAATATGGGCAGGCGGGGTTAAAGGTTCAAGAACAAGGGGAATTTGGCTTTTTGTGCCTATATTGGGCCCTTGTCCGGGGGTTCTCATGCCAGATCTGCCGTTGATGCCAGTCCTCACCGTGCGGGCCATCCGCGCCACGCCGGTCGAGGTTCCGCCCAATTTCGTGCTCGGCACCAGCCGTGGCGCGTTCCGCCAGGTGCCGCTGCTGCTGATCGACCTGGAAACCGAGGAGGGGGTCACCGGCCGCTCTTACCTGTTCTGCTATCTGCGCGCGGCGGCGGGGGCGATTACCAACCTGATCGACGACGTTGAGGACGTGATTGAGGGCGATCAGGTCGATCCACCCGCGCTGTGGGCGAAGCTCGCCGGCCGTTATGCGTTGATCGGCGTGCAGGGCATCGTGCGCATGGCGATGGCCGGATTCGATGTCGCCTGCTGGGATGCGCTGGCGATTGCCGCCGAGCTGCCACTTGCGCGCATGCTCGGCGCTGAGCCGAAGCCGATCCCCGCCTACAACAGTTGCGGCCTCGGCCTGATGGCCGATCTCGGCGCGCTCGCTGCCGAGGCCGAGAAACTGCTGGCCGTCGGCAAATTCCGTGCGGTCAAGCTGCGGCTCGGCTATCCGACGCTTGAGCACGATATCGCCGCCGTGCACGCGGTGCGCAAGCGCATCGGCGACAATGTGCATCTGATGATCGACTACAATCAGGTGCTCGACGTGGACGAGGCGCTGGCGCGCGGCCGCGCGCTCGATGCGGAAAACATCGCCTGGCTGGAAGAGCCGATCCGCCACGACGACTATGCCGGCACCGCCAAGCTTGCGCGTGAACTCAAAACGCCGATCCAGATCGGCGAAAATTTCTCGCTGCCGGCCGGCATGAGCGCTGCGCTCGAACAGGCAAAGCCTGACTACGTGATGCCCGATCTCGAGCGCATCGGCGGCGTCACCGGCTGGCGGCAGGCGGCGGAGCAGGCCGCGGCTCACCGCATCCAGATGTCGTCGCATATGTTTCCGGAGGTGAGCGCGCATCTGCTCGCCGCCACGCCGACCGGGCATTACCTCGAATACGTCGACTGGGCGAATGTTCTGGTGCAGGAGTCGCTTGCGATCGTCAACGGCCAGGCCATCGTGCCGGAGCGTCCCGGTAACGGCATGGTGTGGAACAAAGAAACCGTCGAACGCTATCGTCTACGATGAACTAGCGCAGCTTCAGTTTGAACAATTTGATCGCGTTGTCGCGGCCGATCTTGGCGCGGTCGGCCTCGCCGATCTCAGCTTTGTCGAACCACCGCGCGCCTTCGCCGACGTCCTCAAACGGCCAATCGACCGAGAACATCACGCGCTCGGCGCCCATCTCTGTCATGGCATTGACCAATGACGGTTTGTGGAAGTTGCCGGACGTGGTGAGATGGAAATGCTTGCGGAAGTAGTGCCCGACGCCGTTCTTGGCGGCGTATTTGTGCGGCGCCTTCATCCAGCCGTTGCGGCCGTCGATGCGCCAGAGCTGCACCGGGATGCCCTCACCGAGATGGCCGAGCACCAGCTTCAGGCGTGGACATTCGTCGAATAGTCCGCTGCCGATCAGGCGCAGCGCGTGCACCGCGGTTTCCGCCGAGAACGCCCAATTCGGCCCGAGTAGCCAGGAATGGCCTTCGTATTGTCTGTTCCAGCTTGGCAACGGATTGCGCGGGTGCAAATAGAACGGCACGTCGAGCGCTTCGACCGCGCGCCAGAATGGCCGGTATTGCGGCAGGTCGTAATAGGTCACGTTGTCCGGAGTTTCGATTTGCGAGAAGCCATTGACCAGCGCGCCGACAAAGCCGAACTCCTTGACGCAGCGGGTGAGCTCAGCGGTGGCGGCTTGCGGGTCCTGCATCGGCAGCGCGGCAAAGGCGGCGAAACGATCGGGTCGCTTGCGCACCTCGTCAGCAAGAACGTCGTTGGCTTGCTTGGCCACTTCAATCGCCCGCTTGACGTCGTGGATCGCCTGCACGGCTGGCGCATTCAACGACAGGATCATCATCTCAATGCCATGTCTGTCCATCTCGCCGAGTCGCGTCTGCTGGATGTCGAGCAGGCGCGGACCCAGCTCGTTCCACACATGCGCGCCGAACACCTGCGAGTCGCCTAACGTCGGTTCGATAGCGAAATGTTCCTCGAGCGCGATCTTGCCTTGCATTGAGATTCCCCCGTGGCTTTTCCGGCATCATGCAACGGCGCTGCGGCCGCTGTCAGCAACACCGCGTTGAGATATGAAACAAAAAGGCCGCCCAGGTGGGCGGCTTTCCGAGCCGTAGCTCGCGAAGCGAGCGAAGGCTGGTGGAGCCAGGCGGGATCGAACCGCCGACCTCGTGAATGCCATTCACGCGCTCTCCCATCTGAGCTATGGCCCCAATTCGCAAAATTTCTAACCGCAGTTTGGGAAGCGCGTGCGGCGCGCGTTATCGTCAGGTCTCCTCTTCCTTCTCGATGGTCTCGCCGATGATGTCGGTCACATCGGGATCGCCTTCTTCCTCTTCCTCGATGAAGGCGGCATCGTCGAGGCTCTCGTCGATCTCGACCTCTTCGCCTTCGGCGGGCGCAGCGGCGCCTTCCGCCGCAGCCGGCTTCTTGCCCTGCTGTTCGGCCTCGGCGTCCTCAAGCGAAACAAATTCGGCATCCGCCGTCTCCGGCACGATCGCTTCGGGCTCCGGCACGGGCGCGGGCCGCGCGACCGGCGCAGGCTGAGCCGGCTCGGGCCGCGAACGCGATTGCGGCGGCGGTGCGATCGGCACCACCTTGCCGGTATAGGGCGATATCACCGGCGTCTTGCCGAGATCGTAGAACTTGCGGCCGGTTTCCGGACAGATGCGTTTGGTGCCGAGTTCAGCTTTCGCCACGGTCAGGTCCCTCAGAATGATCGGTAAATCGGTGTTTCACTTGGCTAGTTGCAAGGCCGCTGTCAATAGCGCAGGCCTGCCTTGAAACGGCCAAACCCCGCGGGATGACGCGCCGCGCGGGCGCATGGTAGGAGGGCGCTCATTGTTAAGGATAGCGCCCGTGAACCCTATCGATGCGACACCGCTGACCGCCCGCCGTGGCAGCCCCTTGCAGGGCCGTACCCAGGTGCCGGGGGACAAATCGATCTCGCACCGTGCCCTGATTCTGGGCGCCCTGACGGTCGGCGAGAGCACGGTGGCCGGTCTCCTGGAAGGTGAGGACGTGCTGCATACCGCCGAGGCCATGCGCGCGCTCGGCGCCCGGCTGGAGCGGACACCTGAGGGCCTGTGGCGGATTAATGGCGTCGGCGTCGCCGGCTTTTCCCAGCCGGCCGGCCCGCTCGATTTCGGCAATTCCGGCACCGGCTGCCGGCTGGCGATCGGCGCGGTGGCCGGTAACGCGGTGACCGCGACTTTTGTCGGCGATGCATCCTTGAGCAGCCGGCCGATGCGGCGCGTGCTCGATCCGCTCGAGCGGATGGGCGCGCGGGTGATCGAAGCCGCCGAAGGCGGCCGCCTGCCGCTGACGCTGCAAGGCGCTGCCGACCCCGTTCCGATCGTCTACGAATCGCCGATGCCCTCGGCGCAGCTCAAGTCGGCGGTGCTGCTGGCAGGTCTCTCAGCCCCGGGCGAGACCACGGTGATCGAAGCGGAGGCCACCCGCGATCACACCGAACGGCTGCTGAAACATTTCGGCGCCAAGCTGACTAGCAAACCTTATGGTGAGCATGGCCGCCGCATTACCTTGCAGGGCCAGCCGGAGCTGGAGCCGGCCAATGTTGTGGTGCCGGCCGATCCGTCATCGGCGGCGTTTCCGATGGTGGCGGCATTGCTGGTGCCCGGTTCCGATCTCATTCTCGATGCGGTGATGACCAATCCGCTGCGCACCGGATTGCTGACCACGCTGCGCGAGATGGGCGCCAGTATCGAAGCGGTGGCGACGCGCGATGACGGCGGCGAGGAGGTCGCCGATCTGCGCGTGGTTGCTTCGAAACTGAAAGGCGTCGACGTGCCGGTCGAGCGCGCCCCGGCGATGATCGACGAATATCCGATCCTGGCGGTGGCCGCTTCATTCGCCGAAGGCGTCACGCGCATGCACGGCTTGAAGGAATTGCGCGTCAAGGAATCCGACCGGCTGGAAGCCACCGCCGACATGCTGCGCACGAATGGCGTGACGGTCGAGATCGAAGGCGATGACCTGATCGTGCAAGGCAAGGCAAACGTCGCCGGCGGGGGCGAGGTTTTGACCCACATGGATCACCGCATCGCCATGGCGGCGCTGGTGATGGGGCTCGCGGCCGACAATGCGGTGCGCATCGACGATTCAGCCTTTATCGCCACCAGCTTCCCCGGCTTCGTCGAACTGATGCGCTCGCTCGGCGCGGACCTATCATGATCATTGCCATCGATGGACCGGCGGCATCGGGCAAAGGCACGCTCGGCAAGCGCCTGGCGGCGCATTACGGCCTGCGTCATCTCGATACCGGGCTGATCTACCGCGCGGTGGCCAAAGCGCTGCTCGACGCCGGACGCCGTCCGGACGATATATCCGCCGCGGTCGCCGCCGCCCAGGCGCTTGATCCGGCCCGCTTCGATGAGCCCGCGCTCAAGACCCCCCCGGTGGGCGAGGCGGCCTCGGTGGTCTCCGCCATCCCCGAAGTGCGCGCGGCGCTCATCGCCTTCCAGCGCGATTTCGCCGCCCGGCCGCCTGGCGCTGTGCTCGACGGCCGCGATATCGGCACCGTCATCTGCCCCCATGCCGACGTTAAGATTTACGTGACCGCCACGGCGGAGGTGCGCGCTAGCCGCCGGGCAGCCGAATACCGCGCCCAGGGACAGGATATCGACGCCGCCACCGTGCTGGCCGATATCCTCAAGCGCGACGAGCGCGACAGTCGCCGCGCCATCGCTCCCCTGAAACGGGCCGCCGACGCGCACTTGCTCGATACCACGCATTTGGCTATAGACCCGGCCATCCGGGCCGCCATCGACTTCGTCGAGGCCACCCGAGCGGGCCGAGGGCGCGATTAACGCCCCTCGTGTTGGAGGACAAAGCCCCGCTCGTGCCTCTGCGTTGGGCGCCTGATCGAACCATCGTTCCGAAAGCACGGTTTTAGCGCCGGCCATCCGGGATTCCGGGGGCCGCCGTTGGTCTGCGGGATCAACGGCCCGCGCCTTTGGAACGCCATTTCAAACCCGCCGGCGCACCGCTTACAGGAGATTACATGGCCACCGCTGCTGCACCCACGCGTGAAGACTTCGCCAAACTGCTCGACGAATCGTTCGGGACTGGAAACCTGCAAGAAGGTGCGGTCATCAAGGGCAAGATCGTCGGCATCGAAAAGGACATGGCTGTCATCGACGTCGGCCTAAAGACCGAAGGGCGCGTGGCGCTGCGCGAATTCGCGGGGCCGGGCCGGCAAGCCGAGTTGAAGGTCGGCGACGAGGTCGAAGTCTATCTGGAGCGCGTCGAGAACGCGCTCGGCGAAGCGGTGTTGTCACGCGACAAGGCGCGGCGCGAAGAAAGTTGGGGCAAGCTCGAAACCGCATTCAAGAACAACGAGAAAGTCACCGGCGTCATCTTCAACCAGGTCAAGGGCGGTTTCACCGTCGATCTCGACGGCGCCGTGGCCTTCCTGCCGCGCAGCCAAGTGGACATCCGCCCGATCCGCGACGTCACGCCGCTGATGAACGTCAATCAGCCGTTCCAGATTCTGAAAATGGATCGCCGCCGCGGCAATATCGTGGTCTCCCGCCGCACCGTGCTGGAAGAGACGCGCGCCGAGCAGCGCCAGGAACTGGTCCAGAACCTCGAAGAGGGTCAGGTCATCGACGGCGTGGTTAAGAATATTACCGACTACGGCGCGTTCGTCGACCTCGGCGGTATCGACGGCCTGCTGCACGTCACCGACATCGCTTGGCGCCGGGTCAATCATCCGACCGAGGTGCTCAATATCGGCCAGCAGGTGAAGGTCAAGATCATCAAGATCAATCACGACACGCACCGCATCTCGCTCGGCATGAAGCAGCTACTCGACGATCCGTGGCAGGGCATCGAAGCCAAGTTCCCGGTCGGAACCAAGTTCAAGGGCCGCGTCACCAACATCACCGATTACGGCGCCTTCGTCGAACTTGAGCCGGGCATCGAGGGCTTGATCCACGTCTCGGAAATGTCGTGGACCAAGAAGAACGTTCATCCCGGCAAGATCGTCTCGACCTCGCAAGAAGTCGAGGTGCAGATCCTCGAAGTCGATCCGGTCAAGCGCCGCATCTCACTCGGTCTCAAGCAGACCATGCGCAATCCGTGGGAGGTATTCGTCGAGAAGCATCCGCCGGGTTCGACGGTGGAAGGCGAAGTCAAGAACAAGACCGAATTCGGCCTGTTCCTCGGCCTCGACGGCGACGTCGACGGCATGGTCCACCTCTCCGACCTCGACTGGAAGCGTCCGGGCGAGCAGGTAATCGAGGAATACAAGAAGGGCGACATGGTCAAGGCGCAAGTGCTCGACGTCGATGTCGAGAAGGAGCGCATTTCACTCGGCATCAAGCAGCTCGCGGGCGACCCGATGGAGTCCGCCGGCGATCTCAAGAAGGGATCGGTGGTCACCTGCGAGGTTACCGAGGTGAAGGAGGCCGGCATCGAGGTCAAGATCGTCGGCACCGATCTCACCGCCTTCATCCGGCGCGCCGATCTCGCGCGCGACCGTGGCGAGCAACGCCCCGAGCGTTTCGCGGCCGGCCAGAAGGTGGACGCCCGCGTCACCCAGTTCGATCGCAAGACCCGCAAGGTCGGCGTCTCGATCAAGGCGCTTGAAGTGGCCGAAGAGAAGGAAGCGCTGGCGCAATACGGCTCCGCCGACAGCGGCGCTTCGCTCGGCGACATCCTGGGCGCCGCGCTCAAGCAGCGCGACGACAAGACCGATGACAAGGCCGAGACCGAAAAGGCTGAGGATTAGGCCACGGCGGTCGGTTCCTTGTCTACCCAAAGGCACCCCCGGGCTTGACCCGGGGGTTTTTCTTTACGACATCACGATGCCAAGAGCCGATGGATACCATCGGTTCGCTGTAATATCCGGGGCGCGATTCGACCTTAGAGGACGAACCCTATGTCGCTCGATGCCGATGCCATCGTCGATCGCCGCCGCATGCGGCGCAAGCTCACCTTCTGGCGCGTCAGCGCGCTGCTGATCGCTCTGCTCGCGCTGGTCGGCCTGGCCGCCGTGCTGGTGCCCGGCGGCCGGCTGACGGTGCCTGGCGCCTACATCGCCCGCATCAAGGTGCAGGGCCTGATCCGCGGCAACCAGGACCGCGTCGATGCGCTCGAGCGGCTCGCCAAGTCGAACGCGCGCGCGGTGATCCTGCATATCGACAGCCCCGGCGGCACCACGGCCGGCTCCGAGCAACTCTACGACTCATTGCGCGCCTTGCAGGCGGCGAAGCCGCTGGTGGTGGTGGTCGACGGATTGGCCGCCTCCGGCGCCTATATCGCCGCAATCTCGGCCGACCACATCATCGCCCAGGATACCTCGCTGGTCGGCTCGATCGGAGTGCTGTTCCAATATCCCAACTTCACCGATGTGCTCAAAACCGTCGGCATCAAGGTCGAGGAGGTCAAATCCTCGCCGCTCAAGGCGGCACCCAACGGCTTCGAGCCGACCAGTCCGGAGGCGCGCGCCGCCATCGCGGCGATCGTCACCGATTCCTACGCCTGGTTTAAGGACCTGGTTAAGGATCGCCGCAAAATGAACGACGCACAGCTCACCGCGGTGGCGGACGGGCGCGTCTTTACCGGCCGCCAAGGTGTCGGCCTCAGGCTGGTCGACGGCCTCGGCAACGAAAAGACCGCGCTGGCCTGGCTGGAGAAGGAAAAGAAGGTCCCGGCCTCGACGACGGTGCGCGATGTCTCGCTGGAGCCGCGATTCAGCGAGCTTTCCTTCCTCCACGTCGCTGCCTGGACCTTCCAGGCGGTGGGCTTAAGCGCCATTGCGCACCGCATTGAGGAGTGGGGTGCAGTGCAAGCAGTCGAGCGACTCAATCTTGACGGTCTCTTGGCGCTTTGGCACCCTCCCTCCGCCAACTGATCCCTGATCGAGCAAGGCGGCCGCAATGATCAAGTCCGAGTTAGTGCAACGTATCGCCGCCCAGAACCCCCATCTCTACCAGCGTGACGTCGAGAACATCGTCAACGCGATCCTCGGCGAAATCACCAACGCCATGGCCCGCGGCGACCGCGTCGAACTGCGCGGCTTCGGCGCCTTCTCGGTTAAACACCGGCCGGCCCGCACCGGGCGCAATCCGCGCACCGGCGCCCATGTTTCGGTCGAGCAGAAATCGGTGCCGTTCTTCAAGACCGGCAAGGAAATGCGCGAGCGGCTGAACAAGACCGGCCCGGCGTAGGCTCAAACGCACCCATTTAGCCGTCATGCCCGGCCTTGTGCCGGGCATCCACGTCTTTAGGATCAGCCAGACGCAAGACGTGGATGGCCGGGAGGAGCCCGGCCATGACGAAGGCCAAAACATGTTCCGCAAAATTGTCACGGCCATCATCGTCGTCCCGCTCGCCGCGGTTATCATCGCCTTCGCGGTGGCGAACCGGCAGTCGGTGACGGTGTCGTTCGATCCGTTCTCGGCAGCGAGCCCGGCCTATGCGGCGACGCTTCCGTTGTTCGTGGCCATCTTCGCGGTGCTGATCCTCGGCGTGCTGGTCGGCGGCATCGCCGCCTGGGTTGGCCAGCGCAAATGGCGGCGCGCCGCCCGCAAGCTCGACGGCGAGGCGCGCGCGCTGCAGCAGGAGATGGACGCCATTCGCCGCCGATTCGGAACCGCCGAGCAGCTGGCGCCCGCGCAGGAACCTGCCCCGCTGCCCGTCATCCCGGGGCCAATGCCTTAACGCGGCCTACGGGTTCCGCTTTGCCGGGAGGGGGCGAAGGCTGCTAGAACCCCGGCCATGCCGCTTATCGTCAAAATTTGCGGGTTAAAGACCCCGGAAGCACTTGATGTGGCGCTGGAATCCGGTGCCGATCTGGTCGGCTTCGTGTTCTTCGCTCCAAGCCCCCGCCACCTGGCGTTGGCAGCCGCGCGCGCGCTCGGCGAACGCGTCAAAGGCCGCGCCGGCAAGGTCGCGCTCAACGTCGATGCCGACGATGCGACGCTCGCCGCCGTCGTCGAGGCGCTCAAGCCCGACATCTTGCAATTGCATGGCGTCGAGACGCCCGAGCGGGTGACGGCTTTGCGCGGCCGTTTCGGCCTGCCGGTGATGAAGGCGATCCCGATCGCCGAGCGCAAGGATCTCGCGCGGATCGATCTCTACAAGAAGATCGCCGACCGGCTGATCTTCGATGCGCACGCGCCGCACGATGCGACCCGACCCGGTGGCCTTGGCACGCCGTTCGATTGGACGCTGCTCAAGGGCGTCGATCCTGGAATCCCATTCATGCTGTCGGGCGGGCTGCACGCGGACAATGTGATTGAAGCCTTGCGCATCACGCGGGCGCCCGGCGTCGACGTGTCGTCGGGCGTAGAGCGCGCGCCCGGCGAGAAGGACGCGGACAAAATCCGCGCCTTTATCCGCGCCGCGCGTACAGCCGAGGCCGCGCTTGCCGCGAAGGTGAGCGCATGACCGCGCCGCAGCCCAATTCATTCCGCACCGGCCCCGACGAGCGCGGGCATTTCGGCATCTATGGCGGCCGCTTCGTCGCCGAGACGCTGATGCCGCTGATCCTCGATCTGGAAAAGGCCTACGCGGCGGCCAAGACCGATCCGAAATTTCAGAAAGAAATGGATGGTCATCTCGCGAACTACGTCGGGCGGCCGTCGCCGCTTTATTTCGCCGAGCGGCTGACGGCGGACTGCAAGGGCGCCAAAATCTATTTCAAGCGCGAGGAGCTCAACCACACCGGCGCGCACAAAGTGAACAACGTGCTCGGCCAGATCATGCTGGCGCTGCGCATGGGCAAGACCCGCATCATCGCCGAGACTGGCGCCGGCATGCATGGCGTCGCCACCGCCACGCTGTGCGCAAAATTCGGTCTGCCCTGCATCGTCTACATGGGCGCGGTCGACGTCGAACGGCAGAAGCCAAACGTGCTGAGGATGAAGATGCTCGGCGCCGAGGTTCGTGCCGTCGAGTCGGGTTCCAAGACGCTTAAAGACGCCATGAACGAGGCGCTGCGCGACTGGGTCACCAACGTTGCTGACACGTTTTATTGCATCGGCACCGTGGCCGGCCCGCACCCTTATCCCGCCATGGTGCGAGATTTCCAATGCATCATCGGCCGCGAAACCCGCGAGCAGATGCAGGCCGCCGAAGGCCGGCTGCCGAATTCGCTGATCGCCTGCATTGGCGGCGGCTCCAATGCCATGGGGCTGTTCCATCCGTTCTTGGATGAGTGTGCAATTGAGATCTACGGCGTCGAAGCGGCCGGGCATGGATTGAACGACAAGCATGCGGCCTCCATCGCCGGCGGCAAGCCGGGTGTGTTGCACGGCAATCGCACTTATCTATTGATGAACGACGACGGCCAGATCGAGGAAGCGCATTCGATCTCCGCCGGCCTGGATTATCCCGGAATAGGCCCCGAGCACGCCTGGCTCAACGACATGGGCCGGGTGAAATTCCTGTCAGCGACCGACGACGAGGCGGTGGCCGCGTTCCAACTTTGCAGCAAGCTCGAGGGCATCATCCCGGCGCTGGAGCCCGCGCACGCGCTGGCGCGCGTGCTCGACCTCGCGCCGCAAAAGCCGAAGGATCACCTGATGGTGGTCAATATGTCCGGCCGTGGCGACAAGGATTTGGATTCGGTCGCCGCTTTTCTGGAAAGCAAGCGCCGATGAGTACGCGCATCGACCGCCGCTTTGCCGCGCTGAAACAGGAAGGCCGCGCCGCGTTGGTGACTTTCACCATGGCTGGCGATCCCGACTACGACACCTCGCTCGCGATCGCCAAGGCGCTGCCGAAGGCAGGTGCCGACGTGATCGAACTGGGCATGCCGTTCACCGATCCGATGGCCGACGGACCAGCCATCCAGGCCGCCGGCGTGCGTGCCTTGCGGGCTGGCGCACGCATGACCAAGACGCTTGAGCTAGTGCGCGAATTCCGCAAAACCGACGACGCAACGCCGATCGTGCTGATGGGCTACTACAATCCGATCTATATTTACGGCGTCGATCGTTTTCTCGCCGACGCCGAGACCGCCGGCGTCGATGGGTTGATTGTCGTCGATCTTCCGCCGGAAGAAGACGACGAGCTTTGCCTGCCGACGTTGAAAACGGGGCTGAACTTCATCCGGTTGGCTACGCCGACTACCGACGACAAGCGCCTGCCGGCCGTGCTCAACAATACGTCCGGCTTCGTTTATTACGTTTCGATCACGGGGATAACCGGTTCGGCCGCGCCCGACACAGCCAAGGTCAATGCGGCGGTTGCGCGTATCAAGCGCCACACCAAATTGCCGGTGGCGGTCGGCTTCGGCGTGAAAACCGCCGAGCAGGCGCATGCCATCGCGTCGGGCGCCGACGGAGTGGTGGTCGGCTCCGCGCTGGTGGATGCGCTACGCGCTAGCCTCGATAAAAGCGGCAAAGCCGGCCCAGGCACCGTGAAAGTCGTGACTTCGCTGGTGTCGGCGCTGGCGGATGGCGTGCGCTCCGCACACCGCGTGGCGGCCGAATAGGGACGGTTATAATTCTGACGAATCGAGCCTATATAGGCGAAGCATGAACTGGATCTCGAACGTCGTCCGCCCGAAGATTCGCAGTTTCCTGCGCCGCGAGACGCCGGAAAATCTCTGGATCAAATGTCCGGAGACCGGCCAACTCGTCTTCTACAAGGACGTCGAGGCAAACCAGTTCGTTATTCCAAGCTCCAACTATCACATGCGCATCAGCGCGACGGCGCGGTTGAAGCTGATGTTCGACGGCGGCACCTGGCTGGATATCGGCGTGCCGGAAGTGCAGGTCGATCCGCTCAAGTTCCGCGACGAGCGTCGCTATGCCGACCGGCTCAAGGACGCGAAGACCAAGACCGGCCTGAATGACGCGGTAAAGCTCGGGCTCGGCAAGCTCGACGGCTTGCCGGTGGTGATCGCAGTCCAGGATTTCGATTTCATGGGCGGTTCGCTCGGCATGGCGGCCGGCGAAGCAGTGATCGCGGGGCTGGAAACGGCGGTGCGCCGGCAAACGCCGCTCATCATGTTCGCAGCCTCCGGTGGCGCGCGCATGCAGGAAGGCATTCTCTCGCTGATGCAATTGCCGCGCACCACCGCCGCCGTGCAGATGCTGCGCGAGGCGAAAAAGCCCTATATCGTCGTGCTGACCAATCCCACCACTGGTGGCGTTACCGCCTCGTACGCGATGCTGGGCGACGTGCAGATCGCCGAGCCGGGCGCGCTGATCGGCTTTGCCGGTCCGCGCGTGATCGAGCAGACCATCCGCGAGAAACTGCCGGAAGGATTCCAGCGCGCCGAATATCTCACCGAGCACGGCATGGTGGACATGGTGGTCCATCGGCACAAGCTGCGCGCGATGCTCGCCGAATTGTGCCGGTTGTTGACCAAGGCGCCGGCGCTGGGGCCGCAGCCGCAATTGCCGGTTCCGGCGCACGCGTGAGCGCGCCGCCATGACGCCGAAGGTTGACGCGATCGTCGCGCGGCTGACCGCGCTGCACCCCAAGCGTATCGATCTGTCGCTCGATCGCATCGAGCGGCTGCTGGCCGCGCTCGATCACCCCGAACGCAAACTGCCGCCGGTGATCCACGTTGCCGGCACCAATGGCAAAGGTTCGACCATCGCCTTCATGCGGGCGATCCTGGAAGCCGCCGGAAAGCGCGTGCATGTCTATTCTTCGCCGCATCTTGTGCGTTTCAACGAGCGCTACCGGCTCGGTCAACTGGGGGCGGGCGTACTGGTGAGCGACCAGGAGCTCAGCGCGACGCTGGAGGAATGCGAACGCGCCAATGCCGGCGCGCCGATAACGGTGTTCGAGATCACGACTGCGGTTGGTCTTGTGTTGTTCGCGCGTCATCCGGCCGATGTTCTTCTGTTGGAAGTTGGCCTTGGCGGGCGACTGGATGCGACCAATGTAGTGGAACATCCGCTCGCCACCGTCATCACCCGCATCGCGATCGATCACACCGACTTTCTGGGCGACACGCTCGAGAAGATCGCAAATGAGAAGGCCGGTATTCTCAAGCGCGGGACGCCGGCCATCGTCGCCGCACAGGCGCGCGACGCGCTGGCCGCGATCGAACGGCAGGCGGCCCGGCTCAATGCGCCTCTCAAGATCGCCGGCGAGGATTGGACGGCCACCGAAGAGCGCGGCCGGCTGGTCTATCAGGACGAAGCGGGCCTGCTCGATCTGCCGGCGCCGAAACTTTACGGCCGCCACCAGTTCGAGAATGCAGGCCTCGCCATCGCCGCATTGCGCGCGATCAGGCCGTTCAAGATTGCGCCGGCCGCCTATGAGGCCGGCATGGTGAAGGCCGATTGGCCGGCACGCCTGCAGCGGCTGGCCGCGGGTAGGTTGGTCCAACTTATCCCCGCCGGCAGCGAACTGTGGCTGGACGGTGGGCATAACCCGGATGGCGGCCGCGCTATCGCGGCGGCGCTCGCCGATCTCGAGGAGCGGGTGTCGCGTCCAGTGGTTCTGATCGTCGGCATGCTGGCGAGCAAGGATTGCGCTGGTTTCCTGAGCAATTTCACTGGGCTCGCCCGCCGCATGATCGCGGTGCCGGTGCCGGGCGCCGAAAACGGCCTGAGCGCGGAAGCGGTGGCGGATGCGGCGCGCGCCATCGGCCTGCCCGCGACCAGCCGTGACAATCTCGATGAAGCGCTCGATGCAGCGCGCAAGCTCGACCTTGATCCGCCGCCGCGGATTCTGATCACCGGCTCGCTCTACCTTGCCGGCGAAGTTCTGCGCGAGAACGGCACACTGCCGGCGTGAAACGCAAACGGCCGGCCCGCTGGCCGGCCGTCCAATCGAAGTCTTGCGGCAATCAGACCGCGCCGCTAATCCATTGAGCAAGCTTCTGTTTTGGTGCTGCGCCGACCTGGCGCGAGGCGATCTCGCCGTTCTTGAACAGCATCAAAGTCGGGATAGACATGATGCCGTATTTGGCCGCGGTGTTCGGGTTCTCGTCGACGTTCAACTTAACGATCTTGACCTTGTCGCCGAGTTGTCCGGCGATCTCTTCCAGAGCAGGTGCGATCATGCGGCAGGGCCCGCACCATTCCGCCCAAAAATCGACGACCACGGGCTCGGCCGATTTCAGTACGTCCGATTCGAAGCTTGCGTCCGACGTTTTGCCGACGGCCATGGGGTTTACCTCTTGTGAATTGCGGGCGGAGAATCGCGCTGCGGAATGGTGAGGGCAGGAACCTATGAACGCGTGTCCGCAGCGTCAAGGCGCTATCGCGAGGAGGTGATGCGCAACAAAGCGGCATCCAGCGCCTCCGCGGAAAGCTCCATGAGATCAGGTACTTCGGTCCAGACCAGGGCAGCGCGCACGGACTTGTCCCGGTACAACTTTTTGAGCACCGCGCGGTAAAGCGCGAGCTGCTCCACATATTTTGGCCGTATGGCTTCGATTTGGCTCGGCACGTCGCGATCTGATTTGAAATCGGCAATCAAAACAGACGATTGCGTGACCGCGAGACGGTCGACCTGGCCGGACACGCGTACCGTTTCGCCGCCGAGGATAAGCCGGCCGACGATTGGCACCTCGGCCCGGCTGCCGGGAGTGAAAAGCTCGGAGAATTGCGGATGCTCGAGCACGAGCATGACTTGCTCGGCGAGTTGTTCGCGTTCCTCGGCGCTTAGTCTGGCGCCAGTTCTGGCGAGATAGTTTTCGGTCGCCTTGGCGCGCCGTTCGGCGGGGATATCCGGCAGCGATTGCATCAGGCGATGCACTAAAGTGCCGTGCAGCAGGGCCTTGGCGTTGCCGGCGCCTGTGAACGGCCGCGCGGCGTCATCGTCCGCCGTGTTCGACGGCGTGATGGTGCGGAGCGCGGAACTCTCAGACGTCGCGTTTGTAGTCAGCCAGTTCGGCAAAGACGTTGGCTTGGTCACGGCAGGCAAATTGTTCTTCGCGCTTTTCTGCGACTCGATGTTCTGCGATGCGTTTTTGCGGTAGCGCCACACCTCGCCTTCGCTGTCGTCGGCCGGCTCGGCGACGCAATCGCCCTTCAGCGCGTCCTCGACCAGTCGGTACCAGCAGCCGTCGGGAATCTTGTTGCGGCCTTGCGTGCCGGCGATCACCAGCCGCTCCTTGGCGCGCGTCATCGCCACATACAAGAGCCGCCGGTATTCGTCGCGCGCCTCTTGTTGCGCTTGCGCGCGCGCGTCGCTCATGGCGCTGACGTCTTCGGAGCGCGCGGTCGCCCACACCAACGGACCGTTTGCAAGCGCGAGCAAGCGCGGATCGCGGGGGCCGGTCGGCGGCGTGGTGGTGTCGGCGAGAATCAAGGTGTCGGCTTCCAGCCCCTTGGCGCCGTGCACGGTCATCACGCGCACTTCGTCGCGCACCATTTCCATGTCGCGCTTCACTTCACTCTGCGCGGCGCGCAGCCAGGCGAGGAGGCCTTGCAGCGACGGCGTCTCGCGTGTCCCGTAGTCGAGCGCCAGATTGAGGAACTCGTCGAGCGCGTCGTTCGCCTCCGGGCCCAGGCGCGCGAGAAATTTCGCGCGCCCGCGCTTCGACCCCAGCACATGGGCGAAGAACACGAACGGCGAGAGCCTACGCGCCGCCTGCGCCAATTCATCGAGTGCGCCATTCGTCGCGGCAAAATCCGGATTGTCGCGCAGGCTTGCGCGCAGCGAGCCCTTGCGGGCCCAGGCGAGATCGAACAACTGCTCCTCGTTCAAGCCGAACAGCGGGCTCTTGAGCACGGTCGCCAGCGCGAGATCGTCATCCGGCAGCAGCAGCGCGTCGCCGAGCGCCATAAGGTCCATCACAGCGATGTGCTCTGTGAGCACCAGCCGGTCGGCGCCGGCGACCGGGATCTCGGCATTCTTGAGCGCGCGGATTATGCCCTCGAACAGCGGGCCGCGTTGGCGCACTAAGACGAGCACATCGCCGGGTTTTTGCCCGCGCGCCATCCACAGTTTCACTTGCGCGGCGATCCGGCGTGCCAGCACGACACGCGGGCTGATCTCGCTCTCGGTGTCGAACGGCGCATCCCAGCCTTCGATCTCCTTGCGTTCGGCCGGCGCGATCAGCGGCCACAGCTCGACCAGCCCGGGCGCGGCGTCGGGCAGCGATATGTGGGGCGGCGCGCCCGCTTCATCTGTGGTGATGCTGGCGAAGATTTCCTGCGCGGCGAAGACCCGGTCGACGGCGCCGAGCACATTCTCGCCCGAGCGGAACGAATGATGGAAGCGCAGGAAACGCCAGCCCTGCTCCGGCGCGTCGAATTGTTTGGCGAACTCGCGCCGCATTTCGTCAAAGGCGTGCGGCGCCGCGCCCTGGAACGAGAAGATCGACTGCTTCTCGTCGCCGACCGCGAACACCGTGCGCCGCACGTTCGGACGCGCGCCGCCGGGAGTGAATTCGGAGACGATGGCGCGCACGATGCTCCATTGCTTGGGGCTGGTATCCTGCGCCTCGTCGATCAGCACGTGGTCGATACCGAGATCGAGCTTGTAGAGCACCCAGGCAGCGGACGAGCGCGCAAACAGCGCCAAAGTCTTGTCGATCAGGTCATCGTAATCGAGTAGCGCGCGGCGGTCTTTCTCGCGCCGGTAGCGGGCGATCACGTCGGCCGCGATGGTGACCAGCGCGCGGGTGCGTTCGCGCGCGGCCAGCGCGTGTTCGCGCTCCAGCAAATCGCACACCCGGCGCTGTTCCGACATCAGGCGTTCAAGCCACGCGGGATGCCGCTCAGCGATGGAGTTGGTGACGATGTTCTTACGCGGCTTGAGATCGGCGGTACAAAACACTTTCAGATAGTTGTCGACGCGCTCGCGGCCCACGGCGTTGCGCGCGGCCTCGAGCGCCGCGATCAGTTTTTTGTCGTTGGCCGAGCCGGTCGCAAGGATTTCGATCAGCACCGAAAATTCAAGCGCGGTGATCAGCGAATGCGAAA
Source organism: uncultured Alphaproteobacteria bacterium (assembly GCA_963778745.1). Classification (GTDB taxonomy): domain Bacteria; phylum Pseudomonadota; class Alphaproteobacteria; order Rhizobiales; family Xanthobacteraceae; genus Pseudolabrys. Next base: position 146,950 of record CAVZVP010000019.1, read on the forward strand.
AGAATTCCCGCTCGACCGATGCAAGCGTGTCGCCCGGATTGAGCCCGAGAGTTTTCGACAGTTCGGCCATCGCCTTGTCGACACTGCCGGCGCGCTGCGTCCAGGTGTCGATGGCATCGCGTTTCCTGATCGCATCACCGATCACATCCTTAAACGTTTGATCGGCGGCAACCACGATGGCGGTGGCGAGCGCCTGGCCGAGTGCGCTATTCGGCTTGGCAGAAGCTTCCAGCAGCACTTGCAGCGTTAATTGATCGAGCAACTGCGTGGTCGAAGCGTCGTCGAGCACGGTGAAGCGCGCGGCCACATTGGCCTCGAACGGGAACTGGTGCAGCAGCCGCGTGCAGAAGGCGTGGATGGTCTGCACCTTCAGCCCGCCCGGCGTCTCCAGCGCGGAGGCAAACAGCCGGCGCGCCCGCGCGCGCTCGTCGGCGCTCGGCTTGGCGCCGGTTGAGAGCGCGATCTCTTTGTCGAGCGCGGCGTCGGAAAGCGCGGTCCAGCCGGCCAGCCGCTTGAATACTTCGTTGGCCATATTGGCGGCTGCGGTCTTGGTGAAGGTGATGCAGAGGATCTTGGCCGGATCGACGCCGCGCAGCAGCAGGTTGATCACCCTTTGGGCGAGAACATAGGTCTTGCCCGAGCCGGCATTGGCGGAAACGAAGGCGGAAACATCAGGATCGGCGGCGCGGATTTGCACGTCGCGGACGGCGGGGGGAATTTTACGCTCGGCGGTCATGGCGTTTCTTTCTTCCCTCTACCCTTGTGGGAGAGGGTGCCCGAGCGAAGCGAGGGCGGGTGAGGGGTCCGGACTTGCATTAGACGCCAACCCCTCACCCGGCTCGCGCTCGGATTCCCTCCGCGCTCGCCACCCTCTCCCACAAGGAGAGAGGGGAAGGGTGTTTGCCGCGCCGCTTTCCAATAAGCGCAGCTCACGACTCATCCTCCCCACCACCCGTCGCCGACCATTCCTTCACGCGCGCGAGGTGGTCGTAGTCGCCGTAGTACGTCTTCCACATCGGATGCACGAGCGACCGATACGGTTCCGCTTCGTTCTCGAACTTTGCCACCAACTCTTTCAGCTTAGCCAGTGCGTGGTCGGCCTGGCTGTCGGGTGTGCCGTCTTTGAAGTTGATTTCGATCGGTTTGCCGGCCGGTTCGCCGCCTTTTAGCGTCACGTAAGAGATTTCTGACACCGAGCCGGCAGAAATGTCCTTGAAACCACCGCCACGCAAAATGGCGGCTTCCAGCGTCAGTTGCGGAGCGAGACCGGTGCGCACCTGTTTCTCGGTGCGGGTGGCGCCGGTTTTGTAATCGAGGATGGCGTAGCTGCCGTCGTTGCGAAGTTCGATGCGGTCGGCGATGGCGGATAATGTGAACGCGCGCTGGCCGACGGAGAACTTCAGCTCGCCTTTGATCTCTGCATAAAGCGCCTTCACGTCGGCGCGCCGCGCACCGTCCCATCGCGCGAACCATTGCGTAATGCGCAGATAGCGCGGCCACCAGAAGGCGCGCGCTTCCGGATAATCGGCGAGCGTTGCGAAATGCTTTTCGCCGAGCGCCAGCAGTTCCTTCATCGGATCGGCGGGCGGCTTTTGTGCAAATAGTTCGGTGTAGTCGCCGATGGCGCCGTGGATGACGGTGCCGCGGTCGCGCGCGCCCGGCGCCGTGTCGACCGCATCGAGCGGCTGCAAGCGAAGAATATATTTGGCGTAGATGGTGTAAGGATCGCGCAACCAGTCTTCGATGGCGGTGACCGACAGCCGCAGTGGGCGCGCGTCGAGTTTCGGGATCGGCGCCGGACGTTCGGCGGATTTCACGTCGGCCGGGGAATCGAGCGCGCGCGCGAGCTCTAGATAGCTTTTGCCGCGCGTGAGCGCCGCGTCCCAGCGCGCCTCGCCGGCGAGCGCGGCGATGCGCTGCACGAAGCGCGAGGTCACGGTCGGGCTGCCAGCGATCTTGGCGGCGCGCACGAGGATCACTTCCGGCGCGCCCAATGCCTGCGCGAAGTCGTGCGCGGCGAGGCCGATGTATCGTTCGGGCGGATCGAGGCCGAGATCGCGGCGCATCGGACGGCTGAGCCAGGGATCGTTGCGCGACTCGGGCGGCCAGGTGCCTTCGTTGAGGCCGCCGAGCACGATCCGGTCGAAGGTCAGCAAGCGCGCTTCCAATTGACCTAATATACTGACGCGTAGGCCGATCTTGATTGGCGGCCGCACCTTGAAGTTCCGATGACCCACAATCGCGTGGAACAATTCGGGGTAATCGCTTTTGCCGACGGCGAGACCGGCGGCGGATGGACTTTCGATGAGTTCCGCGAAGGCGCGGGCCGTTGTGTCAACGCCGGCGAGGGCGTTGTCGCCTAGTTCCGGATAGAGCGCGGCGACCACATCGCGGTGCCAAGTGGCGAGATAAGCAAGCGGATAATTGCCGGCCTTCAGCCTTTCCAGCGGCGCCAGTGCGTCACCGAGCCGGGCGATCAGTTCGGCGGCGACGTCGAATTCATCGTCGGCAATCAGCCAGCGCGGATCGCTGCGGTGAAGTTGATCGCGATTGTTGCGAAAAGTCGACAGCGCCTGCGCAAGACCGTCGCTGCCGGGGCGCGGACGCGGGCCGCGCAACAAAGCGCGTTCAAGCGTGGCAATGGCTACGGAGTGGGCATCCTCTTTAGCGCCAAGGCGCAGCAGCGGGTGCTTAAGCAGCGCTAACAGCGTCACCGGCTCGAGGCCGCCGAGCGCGGCTTGCGCCGCCAGCCTTGCGAAGACGCCGGCCGGCGTGTCGGCCAAGGAGTCGCCGCCGGAGTCGTCCACCTTCACTTGCCAGCGTGCGAGCGCGGCGGCGACGCGGCGCGCCAGCGCGCGGTCGGGCGTCACCAGCGCGGCGGTTTTGGTTTTTGATTCGATGGCTTCGCGCAAAGCCACCGCGACGGCGAGCGCCTCTTCCTCGGCATTGGCGGCTTCAATCATGGTGACCGATTTGAGCGCGTTGCCGGCAGCGGCGTTGAAATCCTTGCTCTTGGCGCGCGCCTGCCAGCGTTCGGTGGTGACGGCGGGGCGCAATGCCTCGGACAACAGCAGCTCGCGGCCGTGCGGGTGCGGCAGTACCAGTTGCCGCACGGCGTCGCGCCGGATTGCGAGCGCATCGAGCAACTTATGCATGGCGAATTGGGCGTGGCCGGCGGCGGGCGCGCCACCGTGCGTTTTGTCGTCGGCGTTGCCGGCGATCAACGCCCAACTGGCGTCGTCGAGGTCCATGTCGAGGCCGGGCAGCACCAGCGCGCCGTGCGGCAGTTTCGCGATGGTGGCGAGCAGCTTGGCGGTCGCCGGCATCGAGCCGGTGGAACCGGCGGCGATCACGGGCGCGTCGCTGCCGGCAAGGCGTTTCGCTTCGGCCTCGATCAATTTGTCGCGGCGCTCGGCGGCTTCGATGGCGCCGCGCTCGTGGCGCAAGGCCGGCCAGGCGTCGCGCGCGATCTTGAGGAAGTCGAGCGAGAGCTGCCAATAGGGATCGAGATCGCCCGGCACCAGGCCGTCGAGCTTGCTCCACGCCACCTGGCGTGTGGTCATGTCGTCCATCAGGCGGGCGAGGTCGTCGGCAAGACCGAGCGCGGCGGACGGCGTATTGGCGATCAGCGGCGAACCGGCGGCGCCGCGCACGGCCGGCGCATTCGCCCATTTCAGGATTAGTTCGGCCAGCAGCAGGCGCCGCTCAAGCGGCGCGATGGCGGACGGCAGCGCCAGCGCGGTTTCGGCAAGCTCGCCGGTGGCGGCTTCGGCGAAGGCGATTTCGTCTTCCTCCAGATCGCCGAGCGCGACGATGCGCGGCAAGATGGCGGCATCGCCCTTGAGTTCGTCGAGGAAGACCTCGCGCGCGAGGCGACAGGCGCGCCGGGTCGGCAGATAGAGCGTTAAGCGCGCGAACTCGAGCGGATCGTTGCTGGCCGGAAAGCCGGGCACCAGTTTTCCGACGCGCAGCGCATCGATCAGCACCGGCAGAAACGGCGCCGAGGCGGGAATGTTGAAGACGTTAGGCGTTCTTTGGGGTTTCGCGGCCGGCATCGCGTTGAATCATACACGCTTTGTCGCGGCTCTACTCGGTGCTGGCGCGGATCGCCTTTTCCGCCAGCGCGATGGCGTCCGGGGTGCCGACATGCATCCATAGGCCTTCCAGCCGCAGGCCGAAGAGGCGGCCTTGTTCCGCCGCGCGGTCGAAAAGTAAAGTGAGCGGGAATTCACGCTGCGGCGCGTCGGCAAACAGCGCGGGCGAAAGGATCGCCGCGCCGGCAAAGACGAAGGGCGCCACCTCGCGCTCGGTCCGGCGGTGCAAGCGGCCGTCCGGCGCCATGCCGAAATCGCCGCGCCCGGCATAGCCGATGCTACCGGTGGTGGGTGCGAGCAGCAGCAGCGCGTCCATCGCGACCGCATCGAAGGTCTCGGCCAGCCGCGCCAGATTGGGCTTCACGCTGTCGATCCAGATGCTGTCGGAATTGACGTGGAAGAACGGCGCGTTCCCAAGTTCCGGCAGCGCTTTGACCACCGCGCCGCCGGTGCCGAGCAGCAAGCCGCGTTCGTCGGAGATGACGATCTTCGGCTTGATGCGCGCAGCGAGGTGGCGCTCGATCTGTTCGGCGAAGTGATGCACGTTGACCACCGCGCGTTCGACGCCTGATTCCGCCAGCCGGTCGAGTACGTGATCGATCAGCGCCTTGCTGCCGACCTCGACCAGCGGCTTCGGCATTTTTTCGGTAAGCGGGCGCATGCGCGTGCCCAAGCCCGCCGACAGCACCATGGCGCAGCGCGGAGTTCTGATGCGTTGCAGATTCGGTCATAACGATTTCAAAGCCGGCGCGTTGGCGCGATACCACGCGGAAAGCGGCGCCAGCGCCGGATGCGCCAGCGAGCGGTGCAGATAGGCCCATACCCGCGGCATGTGACGCAAATATTGCGGCTTGCCGTCGCGGGCGTCGAGGCGGGCGAAGATGCCGAGAATCTTGCTGGCGCGTTGCGCGGCGAGCGTGGCGTAAGCCTGGGCGAAAGCCGGCGCATCGAATGCGGGATCGGCAGCGCGCCGCGCACGGGTGTAGCGCGACAGCAGCGCGATCTCCATCATTTCCGGCACGTCGACGCGCGCGTCCTGCAGCAATGAGGCGAGATCATAGGCCGCCGGCCCCATCACCGCGTCTTGGAAATCGAGCAGGCCGATGCGCGCCAGGCCTTGGCGCTCCGGCAACCACAGCAGATTGGGCGAATGAACGTCGCGCAGCACCCAGGTCGCCGGCGCCGCGAGCACCGGCACCAGCGCCTGCCGCCAGAGTTCGACGTAAGAATCGCGCTTGTCGCCCGGCAATTTGACCTCGAGCCGCGGCAGATACCAGTCGACCAAAAGCTCGGCCTCGATCAGGAAGGCGTCGAGGTCGTAGCGCGGCAGAGCGTAATCGACGCCCGGCTCGACGATGAGCACGCCGGGTAGCGGCGCACGGTGCAGCGCCGTCAAGAGATCGGCCGCCACTTCGTAGCGCGGCTCGAGCGGCGCTGGCGGGTTGCCGTCGACCACCAACTCGCTGCCAAGGTCTTCGATCACCAGCAACCCGGCGTCACGGTCGGCGGCCAAAATAGCTGGCGCGGACAGACCCTGCGCGCGCAAAGCCTGCGCCATGGCGACGAAGGGCGTCACGCTTTCGGCGAGATGCGCGATCGCGCTATAGGGCTTGCCGTCGCGCACCGGCGGGCCGTCCGGCCGCTTCGGCGAATTCATAAAAATATAGCTCGCGCCTTGCAGCGTGAGCCGCTCGTAAGCGCGCGTCGAAGCGTCGCCCTGCACGTATTGCCGCTCGGCTTGCGCGAAGCCGGAGCGCGAGAGGAAGGCGCGGATGGCGGCGATGCGCGCGGCGCGCGCGGCAAAGGCGCCATAGCCGGTGACGCGCGCGTTGCGGAAGGTCGGGCCCTCGGGCGGCGACAGCGTCAGCGCGACATCGAGCCGGTCGGCCGGCAGAAAACCGGCGGCGCGGTCCGGCCATTCCAACAGCGTCACCGCGGCGGGCGCGATGTCCTCGAAGCCGAGCTCGGCGAGCTCGCTTGGCCCGTTGAGCCGGTAGAGATCGGCGTGCACCAGCGAAAAGCGCGGCAGCTCGTAGGCCTGCATCAGCGTGAAGGTCGGGCTCGGCACCTCGACGGTCGCATCATTGGCGAGATGGCGGATCAGCGCGCGGGCGAAGGTCGTCTTGCCGGCGCCCAGGTCGCCGGACAGCGTGACGAGGTCGCCGGGCGCGAGCGCGGCGGCGATGTCGACCATCAGCCGGCGCGTAGCCTCTTCGTCGGCCAGCGCCACCGTGAAGCTGTAGCCGCCGGAGGTTACGGGGAGCATCGAATCATCCGCATTGGGGTCGAAACCTTATAGACGGCGGGACTGCTCGGGAGCCAGACGCCTTCAGCTCAGCGCCCACTCATGCTGCTATTAACGCCTTCAGTAACCGGTACGATGAATGTCGAGCGGGCGTCCGGCCTTGCGTGCGGGCGGGCGTGCGGGCGCGGGCGTTTCAACCGCCGTGGCGGGACGGCTGAATACGATCTTGCAGGCGGGGCTGAGGTTGCGTTTGTTCGAGGCCAGGCACGCAGTTCACCCGGTCGGCGTCCGGGATCGCGTACTGGCACAGCCTGAACGCATCCGGCGTACAGGCGTCGGCGTCCTCTTGCGTATATGCAAGCGCGGGAACCGGATCGACCATGATCACGATGCTGGCGACTGCGGCCAATATACGCATGATATTACGTTCCGATTTGTCGTTGGCCTGACAAAGATCGGAGTAGGGCATAGTTCCTTAAAGGGGGAAGGCCTCCGCCGGCGGCTTGCCGCCATCAGCGGTTGCCGGGTAGCGTTACGCCCATGACCAAACAAACCCTCGGAAAACTCCCCGCCGATGCCTTCGGCATGCTGGATTTGCCGCCGATCGCCGCCGACGTTGTCGAAGGCTTTCACGCTTTGCCCGATCTCACCGGCATGTCGTCGGACGCCATGGACGAACTCGGCATTGCCGGCGCCGTACCGGCGAGCGTGCTGAAGCCGACCAATCCGGCGGCCCGCTTGGTCGGGCGCGCGCTGACAGTCAGGAATATTGCGGCAAAGGCAAGCGTCGCCGAGGCGGTCGCCGGCGGCGTCTCCGGCCTGGCCGAGATCGAGGCGCATAACCTGGCCGAGCCGGGCGACGTGCTGGTGCTGCAAGGGGTCGACCAGATTTCCAACATGGGCGGCATGTCGGCCTCAATCGGCAAGCGGCAGGGCCAGCTTGGCGCCATCGTCGACGGCGCGGTGCGCGACGTCGATCACGGGCGCGACATCGGCTACGCGATCTGGTCGCGCAGCGTGAGCCCGATCACCGGCAAATGGCGCATCGAGACGGTCGCAGTCAACAAGCCGGTGACGATCTGCGGCGTCAGCGTCAATCCCGGCGATCTCGTGCTGGCGGACGAAACCGGCGTGTGTTTCATCCCGCGCGCGCGGGCCGCCGATGTTCTGGCGAGCGTGCGCAAGATCGCGGCGAGCGAGGTGGCGCGCGAAGCCAAGATCGCGTCCGGTGCACCGGTGGCGGAGTTGATGTTGAAGAAGAAATAGATTCGCGAATTTTCGCGCTGGACTCTTTCCCCTCCCGGCCGCTGCGCGGGGGGAGGGGAAACAAGAGCTACTCCGCTTGGATGCCGAGCTTCTTCACCGTCGTCTGCCAATAGGGAAATTCCTTCTCCAGGCGCGCCTTGAAGGCGGCACTACCGAGCGTGCCGTGCATTCCTTGCGTGGCGAAGCGCTCCTTGACTGCCGGCAACGCGACCACCGTAAACAAAGCTTTCTCCAGCTTTTCGCGCACCAGCGCCGGCGTGCCGGCCGGCAGGAAAACGCCGTACCAGTTTTCCATCACCACATCGGGCAGGCCGAGCTCGGCGGTGGTCGGAACATCCGGCAGCAGCGGCGAACGCTCGGCGCCGTAGAGTGCCAGCGCCTTGACCTTGCCGGCTTTGACCAGCGGCAGCAGCACCGGGAAGTCGGCATTCAGCATGTCGATCTGGCCGCCCATCAGATCACTCAGCGCCGGTGCTGCGCCGCGATAGGGCACATGCGCGACCTGCAAGCCAGCGGCGGAATTCAGCAGTTCGCCGGCGATGTTCATGGTGGTGCCGGGGCCGGCCGAGCCGTAGGCCATGGCCTGGCCGCCCTTCGCCTTGGCGATCAGCTCCTTGAGATCCGAGGCGCCGGATTTCGGGCCGATAACCAGCAGCGTCGGCACCGAGCCAACCAGCATCACCGGCTCGAAGCTTTTCACCGGGTCGTAGCCGCCGGGCGGCCGCAGCGCTGGGCTGATCACCTGCGAACCGAGGCTCGCCAGCAGCATGGTGTGGCCGTCCGGCGTCGCGCGCGCCACCGTTTCCGAACCGATGGCTCCGCCGGCGCCGCCTTTGTCCTCGACGATGACATCAGCGCCGAGCAGCGGGCCCAGTTCATGCGCGAGAATGCGCGCCAGTTGATCGACCGGGCCGCCGGCCGCGAACGGCACCACGATCTTGACGGTTTCGGCAAAAGCCGGCGCCGCCAGCAAGAGTGCGGCCGCGCAAAGACCCATCGCCAGACGTTTCATTTTGTTTCCCCCATCGATACGGTCGACGATGCGATGTCGTTATCCGGGCAGCATGTTTCAGTCCGGTCGAGCGGGAAAGTATAGCGGCACCCCGCTAAAGGCGGGAAGAGCGTCGCTTCGTTTTGAGATCAATAGGATGGCCGAGCGGGCTGGCTACGCCTTCGGCTCACAGTCAGTAATCCGCACGACGATAGGACGGACGCTCGGCTGCCGGCGCTCGACCCGCCGTCGCAGGCCGATTGAACACGATCTTGCAGGCGGGGCTGAGCTGTTGTTTGTTCCCGGCAAGGCAGCGCGCCACCCGCCCTACATCGGGGATGGCGTTCTGGCAGAGCCGCATCACATCCGGCGTGCAGGCATCCGCATCCTGTTGCGTGTAGGCGAGGGCTGGGAGCGGAGCTATGATTGCGATGAATGAAGCGATAGCGCACAACTTTTTAAGCATGACGCGCACTCCAATCTGGAGAGCCAACGGCCGGAGCTGAGTATAGTTCCTGAGACCAAGCGAATAAGGTTGCACACACGTTTCGATATGAAGTTATGAAACTGTCGTCCTGGCTCATGGCGGCGCGGCCGCGCACGCTCAGTCTGTCGATCGCGCCGGTGGCGGTCGGCACCGCGCTGGCCTGGGCAGTGGCGCGGCATGTTCATTGGCCCGCCGTGCTGGCGGCGCTGCTCGGCAGCATGTGCATTCAGATCGGCACCAATCTGCACAACGACGCGGTCGACAGCGAGCGCGGCGGCGACGGGCCCGATCGCGTCGGCCCGCCGCGCGTGACGGCCTTGGGCCTGCTCGACGCGGCAGACGTCAAACGCGGCGCGGCGGTGTGTTTCGGCACGGCAGCGCTGATGGGGCTTTATCTGATCGCGGTCGGCGGCTGGCCGATTTTGCTGCTCGGCCTGCTGTCGATCCTGGCGGGCTGGGCCTATACCGGCGGCCCGCTGCCGATCGCCTATACGCCGCTCGGCGAATTATTCGTGATCGCCTTCTTCGGCGTCGGCGCGGTGGGCGGCACTTTTTGGCTGTGCACCGGCGAATTCGGCGCGCCGGCGCTCGATGCCGGGCTGGCGCTCGGCTTGCTGACCGGGGCCGTGCTGCTGGTCAATAATTTCCGCGACGTCGAAGCCGATGCGCGGGTGGGGCGCCGCACGCTCGCCATCGTGGCGGGGCCGCGCGGCACGACCATTATTCTTGCCGGGCTGATGTTGCTGCCCTACGCGCTGTTGCTGCTGATCGACCGCGCTCTGCCGCACGGTCATGTCTGGCCCGCGCTTATCGCATTGCCGGCGACGATCGCCCTGATTTACCGTTTCGTGTGTGAGCCGCCCGGTCGCGGCTTCAACCGGATCCTGGTGCGGACCGTGCAGATCCAGTTGGCGTTCAGCCTGCTGCTCGGTCTCGGATTGGTCCTGTGATGTAGATCAATGCAATCGGGCGCCAATTCGCTATATTTAAAATATACGGGACTAGGGGTCTCCGTGAGCGGAATGGATTGAACCCATGATAGTGGGCAAAGGCATTTACATCGTTCCGACCGACCGCTGGTATATCGAGCGGACGGTGTGGCTCGTCGCTGGCGTGGTTCTGCTGAGCTGCACGCTCATGGCGGTGCTGGTGAACCCGCTGTGGATTTTCGGCGTGATCGCGACCGGGCTTGTCTCGATCAATGTCGCGTTCACCGGTTTCTGCCCGATCGGCAATGTGCTGCTTGCGCTCGGTTTCAAGCCGGCGCTGGCGGCGCCCAACCACGGCAAGCTTTATTTCCTGCAGACCGACAGCTGGTATCTCGAGCGCCGCATCTATGTGACGGTCGGCGTCAACATCACGCTCGGCTCGATATTGTTTTTGCTGCACAGCCCGTGGTGGGGCCTGTTCACTGGCTTCGTCGGCGCCGCCATGATCTGGTTCGCCGCGACCGGTCTTTGCATCCTGGCCAATGTGTTATTCTGGATCGGCGCCGAGCCGCGACTCAATCCCGCCGCGCTGCGTTCGCCCGGCGGCAGCGCCAGGCACGCCTGACGGCTTTTCCCGCCGGCAGTACGAACAGCGCGAGACCTTCACCTCGCAATTTTTGTCGTCGCCGTTCTCGCACTTACTCTGGGCGTCGGCGCGCGCCTGGCGATCGTTGTTGCCAAGGCCCCAAAAGGCGTTCGTGCCTTCGCCCGAGACCACCGCTCCGCATTTGCGACTGAACCAAACCATCACTTCGCAGTCGTTGCCGTGCTCGCCGCACTTCTGCATGGCGACGCGTTCCGCTTTCGCCCGGCTGCCCCAACGGAAGGAGTCGCCCCAGGCCTTGCTGGTGCGCCCAAAGGCGATGGCGCCATCGCTGGCGGACGGGTGGGATGGGGTGGATGAGTCCGGCGAACAAGTCCGGTACTCGACGCATTGCCCCTGCACATATTTATTGCAACCGAAAGAGCATTGAGCCCGCGCCGGACCACTCGCGGTCAACAAGACCAAGACGCCAGGCGCGGTCGTCGCAATTCCTGTCGCGTGTCTCATCGCTCCCTCAGGTGCGTTCAGACGTTGCAGGGTCGCATCTTAAATGCGGCGGCGGCTTGCTTATCGGGGATAGCCGAGAGGTCATCAGGCCGCTGTCCGCTCGGCTTCGTGCACGGTTGGGAAAATGCAAGTCACGATGGTGCCCTGGCCGAGCGTGGAGTCGATTTTCACCGTGCCGCCGTGCAGCTCGACGAACGAGCGCACCAGGGAAAGCCCCAACCCGCTGCCACGGTGCTGCGAACCCATCGAGTCGGTCTCGAACCATTCGAACACGCGGTCCTTGGCCTCCGGCGGAATGCCGGGGCCGCGGTCGGTGACCGTGAACACCACCGCGTCGCTGCGCCGCTCGGCCGACAGCGTGACGGTCTCGCTCGGCGGCGAAAAGCCGACCGCGTTCGACAACAGGTCGAACAGAATCTGCCGCAGCCGCCTTTCGTCGGCGGTGAAGCTGCCGATGCCGGGCGCGGCGCGGATGTCGAGTGCGATGCCATCCTTCTTGAGCCGGTCCTGAACGCCCTCGGCGGCCTGCTCCATGCTGGCGCGGATATCGACATCGGAGAGGTTGAGCGACATGGCGCCCGCGTCGATGGTGGCGAGGTCGAGGATGTTGTTGATGAGCGCGAGCAGTGCATTGGTCGAGGTGGTGATGTAGCCGAGATATTCGTGCTGCTTGTCGGTGAGCGGGCCGAAGGTCGGGTCGCTCAGCAGATTGGCGAAGCCGATGATGTTGGTGAGCGGCGAGCGCAATTCGTAGGACACGTGGTGGACGAAATCGATTTTGATGGCATCGGCGGTTTCCAGCGCCTCGTTCTTCTCGATCAGCGCGCGCTCGACATTCACGGTGTCGCTGACGTCCTGGAAGGTGACGAGCGTGGCGCCGTCGGGTAGCGGCATGGTGGTCATGTCGATCATCATGCCGTCGCGCCGCTCGATGCGCGCGACGATCGGTTCGCGGTCGTCGATCGCCGTCACCGCAGCGCGCAGGTTTCGCCAAACATTATTGTCGTCGTGCATCGCCTGCGCCCAGGCGGTTACCGCTTCCACGTGCGGATGCTGATCGAGCGCCTCGGGGGGAAGCTTCCACATGCGCTGGAACACCGGATTGTGCAGCCGCACGCGGCCGTCCGAGCCGAACACCGCGACCGCTTCGGCCAGGTGATCGAGCGTTTCGCTCTGCACTTTGATCAGCGCGTCGTAGCGGCGGTACAACGCGAGGCGCTCGGTGACGTCGTCGTATAAGTAGGTGACGCCGCCCTCCGGGTTGGGCGCGGTGACCACGCGCAGCGTGCGGCCGTCCGGCAAATGCCACATGTGCTCCTGCGGCTCAACCGCGCGATAGGCCTCGTAAAGCTGCTGCTTCCACAGCCGGAAGTCCTGCTCCTCGGGCAGCTTGCGCTCGGCGCGCAGCGTATCGAGCACGGCCGAGTCGGTCGGCGTCTGGTCGAGTAGGCCGACTTCGAGTTCGAACAGCGAGCGGAAGGCGGCGTTGTAGAAGATCAGCTTGCGGTCGACGTTGAAGATGGCGACGCCGGTGGCGAGCTGGTCGAGCACGCGGCGGTGCGCCTCGATCATGCGCGCAAGATCCGCGCGCATGGCCTCCACTTCGGTGGCGTCGATCGCCATGCCGGCTGAGCCGGCGCCGCTCGGCGCGTCCACTACGTCGAAGATGCGGCGCTGGCCGGCGGCGATGGCCGGCAGCCGTTCGGAGTGCGGGCTGCCGCCGGCGCGCGCCTGGCTGAGCTTGTCGAGGGCGGCGCAGTCGAGCAATTCCAGTTCGCGCGTCACGGCGTCGGTTGCATCCTCGGCCTCCACGGCGCGGGCGTAGGCGGAATTCACGAAGATCAGCCGGCCGTCTTGGTCGCGCGCCCAGACCGGGGCGGGCAGCGAATTGAGCAGCGCCTTCAAGGTGTCGACGTCGCCCATCAACCCGTCATGGCGCGCCGCCAGATCCATCAGCTCGCTTTCGATGCCGCTGACGTCGCGCAGCCGGAGCACCGCGCGCCCGGCGACCGCGCGCCCTTCCGCCTCGAGCGGACGGCCGGCCTTGGTGGTGAGTGTCATCACGAAGCCGCGGCCGTCGCTGCGCAGCGCGTCGACCGCGTGCTGCATGCGTTGCGCGGCCGCCGGTTCCAGCCAAGCGCCGAAGGCGAGCACGCGTTCCGGCACGGAGCCCACCACGACGATGGTTATGTCGCCGAAAATTTCCGCCTCGTCGCTGCCCGCCGCCCAGGCCACCAGCACCTGCGGCTGCGACAGCAGCAGCGTCTTGAGCCGGTCGATTTCGGCGCGCAGCGCCATGGCCTCGTCGTGCGCCGAGCTTTCTTTTGTGGTGACAGACTTGCGCGTGCGCAGCAGCGCAATGGTGGCGAGCACCGCGAAGCAGATCAGCACGAGCGTCAGCGTCAGAGTGGCGAGCTGCTGGCGGCCGTCCGCCGCGCCGCCGCGGATCATGTCTTCGACGAGGCTAAAGGCCGCGCCCACCCCGGCGTGAGCCGGCGTGCTGAGCACGCTGCAAAGCGTTGCAAAAACGAAGGCGGCGAGGAATCCACCCCGCCTCGCACGAGAACGCAGCCTCTCGTTCGCCGTCCGGATTGTCTCCGGCATTCAGACCTGCCCCAGGAATGCGAGCGACGTCCGCCGCGCCGTTCGCGAATCGCAGGACTTTACCCCCGTGAGGACTCATGCCGAAAGAGTCCAGATCGTGAACGGGTGCAGGAAGTGGCCGCGCGGCAATAGTTTTTGCTTGCGTATGACCGTATCCGAAAACCGGTCCCCGCTTTTCGGGGTCGCACGCTACTTGAGCGCGGCGGCCCGCTTCGCCATATCCTCGACACTGATGCGGCCGAGCGCCAACGAAAACGCGCGCACGGCTTCGACCAGCGCCGGTTTCACGACGTCAGTGGCCGGCGGATCGACAGCGTCCTCGGCGGCGCTGGCGGCGCGCAGGATGTCCTCGGCGCTGATGCGGCGGTGCTCGCGTGCGAGCTCGTAGCCGCCGTGCGGTCCGCGCACGCCGCGCAGGATGCCGTCGCGCACCAGCGCTTGCAGAACCGGTTCGAGATGGCGAGGGGGGAGCTTATGGCGCGCCGCCAGCGACTTGGCCGAGACCGGCCGGCTGCGGGCGTGGAGTGCAACATCGAGCACAGCGGCAATCGCAAGAATACCCTTACAGGAAACCAGTGGCATGTTTGGATTTGCACTCGTTTCAACTAATTGAACTATTTGAAAGGTACTAGGTTACAGCCCAATATCCGTCTAGTGGAAACTTATTTTGAATCCCTCAACCACCGGTAGAGCCAAATCCACCACCTCCGCGTGTGGTTTCGTCGAGAAAGTCGACCTCGCGCATTTGTGCACGCGCTACGGTTGCAAAGACTAACTGGGCAATTCGCATACCGCGCGTAATTACGACCGCATCGGCGCCGAGATTCACAAGCAGAACCTGTAATTCACCGCGGTAATCCGCATCGATGGTGCCGGGCGCGTTGAGCACGGTGAGGCCGTGTTTCACGGCGAGGCCGGAGCGCGGCCGGACCTGCGCTTCGGTGCCGGGCGGCAGCGCGATAGCGACGCCGGTGGGAACGAGCGCGCGCGCCCCGGGCGCAAGCGTGAGCGGCGCGTTGGCCAGCACTGCGGCGATCAGATCGAGGCCGGCGGCGAGCGCGCTCTGGTAGGACGGTAGCGGCAGGTCTTTGCCGTGCGGGAGGCGCATGATGCGGACCTCGGTCGAGGCCGCGGTCGCAATTTTCTTGAATGGATTTGTGGCCATCACCGCCGGCTCTTCGACTTACTGAAAAGAGCCTAGCGTGGCTGGTTGAAATCCTAAACGCTCAACCGCGATTCATCTGTGTGTAATTTGCGATTTCCCAGCTGCTTATTTGGCCAGTTCGTCGGCAATGCGCGCGATCAGCATCGCCGCCACGGCTTCTTTCGATTGCGGCGGCCAAGGTTCGATGACCTGCGCCGTGACCAATTGAATCGTATTGCGGTTGCCGCCCATGATGCCGGTTTGCGGCGAGACATCGTTGGCCAAGATCCAATCGCAGCCTTTGCTCGCGAGTTTTGCTTTTGCATTGGCGACGACGTTTTCGGTTTCGGCGGCAAAGCCGATCACCAGCGCCGGACGCTGCGACTTGCGATGCGCGATGGTCGAGAGGATGTCGGGGTTTTCGATCAGGGACAGTTCGGGCGTGGCCTGGCTGGCCTTCTTCTTGATCTTCTGTTCGCCGGCATTGGCGACGCGCCAGTCGGCGACCGCGGCGGCAAAGATCGCCACATCGGCGGGCAGCGCGCGTTCCGCCGCTTGCAGCATGTCGCGCGCGCTCTCGACATGCACGACGGCGACGCCCGGCGGATCGGGCAAATTCACCGGCCCGCTGATGAGCGTCACCGCAGCGCCGGCGCGCGCAGCCGCAGCGGCAATGGCGTGGCCCTGCTTGCCGGAGGAACGGTTGGCGATATAGCGCACCGGATCGATCGGCTCATGCGTCGGCCCGGAGGTGATGAGCACGCGCTTGCCCAGGAGTGGCTGCGCCGTTTCGCTCGCGAGCAATTTCTCCACCGCGGCGGCGATCTCCAGCGGCTCGGCCATGCGCCCGAGGCCGCGCTCACCTGATTCCGCCATCTCGCCTTCGTTGGGTCCGATGAGCGCTGCGCCGTCGGCGACCAGTTGCGCGAGATTGCGTT
The DNA here is from genome assembly GCA_963778745.1 of uncultured Alphaproteobacteria bacterium. GTDB lineage: Bacteria > Pseudomonadota > Alphaproteobacteria > Rhizobiales > Xanthobacteraceae > Pseudolabrys. The sequence continues at coordinate 162,759 of CAVZVP010000019.1, forward strand.
GCGTCGCCTTTTTCGCCCACATGTGCGGATTCATCGCCGGAGCCAGCAGAATTTTCGTACCCGCGGCCAGCAGCACGGCGGTGGCGAGATCATTGGCTTGTCCGCCGGCCATCTTGGCCATCAGGTCGGCGGTGGCCGGCGCCACGACAACCAGATCGGTTTCGCGCGCCAGACGAATATGGCCGACATCGAATTCGCTCGCCGGCATCGAACAGGTCGGTGAAGACGCGTTCGCCGACGATGGCGCCGGCCGACAGCGGCGTGACGAAATGCTCGGCCGCCTTGGTGAGAATGCAGCGCACGGCGATCCCGCGCTCTTTCAGGCGGCGGATGAGATCGAGCGATTTGTAGGCGGCGATGCCGCCGCCGATGATCAGCAGCACGCGTTTTGTTCCGACGGCGGGCGCGGCGCGCCGGGAAAATTGTGTGCCGCTTTTGCTTGTGCTGCTGGCGGCCGGGATTTCGATTTCGGCGGCGGCGCCGCGCAAGATGGTGCGCACCTCGTCCTCGACCGAGCGGCCGTTGCGCGCCGCGCGCAATCGGAGCTGCTTCTTGAGCGCTTCGTCGAGCTGCCGGACAGTGAGCGATGCCATGGTAAATCCAGCGTTATCTTAGAGACTTAGCATAGCATTGATGGCACTGCAATCAATGCAATCAAATCTGGCGCCAACATCTAATATAGTTAATATGGCGCCGCTTGACCGGGTGAAGGCTTTTGTGTATTTAACCGCTGGGTTATATAACTAGATGGTTCAATACACCATGACCAGCGACCGCCTCAGCGCTACTTTTTCCGCTCTCGCCGATCCGACGCGGCGCGCCATCCTGGCGCGGCTCGCGCTCGGCGAGACCACGGTGAGCGAACTCGCCAAGCCGTTCAAGATGAGCGGGCCCGCCGTCTCCAAGCATCTCAAGGTGTTGGAACATGCTGGGCTGATCGCGCGCTCGCGCGCCGCGCAATGGCGCCCGTGCCGGATCGAAGCCGCCGCGCTCAAGCCGGTCGATGACTGGCTCGGCGAATATCGAAGGCTTTGGGAGGAACGTCTCGACCGTCTCGACGATTATCTCAAAACGCTGCAAGCGAAAGGGGTGAAGCGTGAGCGCAAGAAATAGCATTGACCTCGACCGCGACCCGCGTTCCATCATCGGGACGCGCGTGTTCGACGCGCCGCGCGAACTGGTGTTTGCGGCTTTCACCGATCCGGAGCATTTGGCGCAATGGTGGGGACCGGACGGTTTCACCACCACGACCAGCAAATTCGAGTTCCGCGCTGGCGGCATCTGGCGCTTCGTGATGCACGGACCGGACGGCCGCGACTATCAGAACCGCATCACCTTTGATGAGATTATTGCACCCGAGCGCATCGTCTATCGGCATAGCGGCGGCGACGACGTCGAGCCGGTGCAATTCAAACAGACGCTCACCTTCGAGGATCTCGGCGGCAAGACCAAGCTCACCTGGCACGGCACATTCCCGTCGGCGGAAGAACGCGATCGCGTCATCAAGGACTACGGCGCCGACAAGGGCCTGGCGCAGACCATGGCGCGGCTCGCCGAATACGTGGCGGCCAAGGCAAAGTGATTATGTCACGGGGACGAGCGAGGACTAAATCACGACAACGCGCGCAGAGCGCTGCGCATATTGTCCGCGCTAATCTCGGTGATCAGGCGTTCGGTCTCGGCATGCGCCTGCTGCCACAGCGGGAAGGCCTTGGCGAGCAGCGCGCGGCCGGCCGCGGTGATGATCAGGCGGCGGCCGCGCTTGTCCTCTTTGTCGACCGCAACCTTCACCAGATGCCGCCGTTCCAGCGGCTTGAGATTGGCGGTCAGCGTCGTTCGGTCCATGGCGAGCAGCGCGGCGACGCCGCCGATGCTCGGCGGTTCCGGCCGGTTGAGCGAGGTCAGCAGCGAGAACTGCCCTTGCGTCAGATCGATTGGGCGCAACACCTCGTCGAAACGGCGCGCCAGCGCGCGCGCCGCCCGCTGCACATGCAGGCACAAACAAGCGTCGCGCACCACATGGGTGACGGCGAACGGAAGTTCCCGCGCCGATTTTTCTGGGTTGACATGGATATATTATGTTGATATCAACCTATATTGTCAAGGCCAACCTGTGGAGGAAAAACCATGTTTATCCAGCCCTATCTGTTCTTCGACGGCCGCTGCGACGAGGCGATCGAGTTCTACAAGAAGGCGATCGGCGCCGAAGTCGCAATGCTGATGCGTTGGAAGGACTCACCCGACAAGTCGATGTGCACGCAGTCCAACGAGAACAAGGTGATGCATTCCTGTCTCAAGATCGGAGACACCAACGTCATGGCGTCCGACGGCCGCAACAGCGGCAAGCCGAAGTTCGACGGCTTCGCACTCTCGCTCGACGTCAAGACCGACGCCGAGGCGCAGACACGATTTAAGGCTCTGTCGGATGGCGGAGAGGTGGCGATGCCGCTCGGTCCGACCTTCTTCGCGACCAGCTTCGGCATGGTGCGGGATCGCTTCGGCGTGCACTGGATGGTGCTCAAGGCGAAGTGAGCGCCCGCGCCAATAGGTGGAGGAAAAACATGGCCGCCGATTTCGTCATCTCGCGCGTATTCGACGCGCCGCGCGATCTGCTGTGGAAGTGCTTCACCGATCCGGAGCGCATGAAGCAGTGGTGGGGTCCTAAGGGCGTGAAGGTGGTCAAGGCAAAAATGGATTTGCGGCCCGGCGGCACCTACCTCTACGGCATGGAAACGCCCGACAAAAAAGTTATGTGGGGCAAGTTCGTCTATCGCCAAATCGTGCCGCCGGAAAAACTAATGCTCATCAATTCGTTTTCCGACGCGGCCGGCGGCCTGACGCGCCATCCGATGAGCGCGAGCTGGCCGCTGGAAATGCTGTCGGTGTTCACGTTCGAGGAGCGGCCCGGCGGCAAGACCAAGTTCACTATCCGCTGGTCGCCGCACAACGCGACCGTCGAAGAGCAACAGACCTTCGATGCCGGCCACGCCAGCATGACGCAAGGCTGGGGCGGCACCCTGGATCAGCTCGCCGCGTATTTGGCAGCTGCGAAATAAAAAAGGAGATGCGCACAATGCCGATCGCTAAACACAAAATTGCGCCCTGCCTGTGGTTCGACACGCAGGCCGAGGAGGCGGCGAAGTTCTACGTCTCGGTGTTCGAGAATTCCAAGATCACCTCGATCAGCCGTTTTCCCGACGCCGGGCAAGATGTGCACCACAAGCCGGCGGGATCGGTGATGGTCGTCGCCTTCGAAATCGACGGGCAATCCTTCACGGCGCTCAACGGCGGCCCACAATTCAAATTCGACGAAGCGATCTCTTTCCAGGTCATGTGCGATACCCAAGCCGAAATCGACTACTACTGGAACGCGCTGGCCAAGGACGGCCAGGAGGGACCCTGCGGCTGGCTCAAGGACAAGTTCGGCCTGTCCTGGCAGGTGGTGCCGAGCGTAATCCCGAAAATGATGACCGACCCCGACGCCAGGAAATCGGCGCGCGTCATGAACTCCTTCATGAAAATGAAAAAACTCGATCTCGAAACGATCACGCGCGCCTATGCAGGGCAAAGCGCATGAGCGGGGCGGCAACAAAAACCGCCCAATACGGCGAGGGCACCGTCGTCATCACCCGCGTGTTCGACGCGCCGCGCGCGCTGGTGTGGCAGGCGTGGACCGATCCGAAAATGCTTGGCGAATGGTTCGGCCCGCGCGGCTTCACCAGTTCGGTTCCCGAGCTGGACCTGCGCGTGGGCGGCGCCTTGCGCATCGTCATGCACGGGCCGGACGGCAACGATTACCCGATGAAGGGCGTATTCCGCGAAATAGTGCCGCCAGAGCGGCTGGTGTTCAGCAATATTGCCATCGACAAGGACGGCCATCATCTGCTGGAAGGCGAGACCACGGTGATCCTGGAAGAGCAGGGCGGCAAGACCACGCTGACGATGAAGTCGCATATGGTCGGCCTGGTGCCGGTCGCGCCGCAGATGCTCGCCGGCATGGAAGCGGGCTGGACGCAGAGTATCGACAAGCTGGAAGCACTGGTGGCGCGCAGCTGATCGCTTCACACCAGCCGCCACACCACCAAAGCCAAAAGCGCGGCGATCGCCCAGAGCGCGACCGCCGTCCAGCGGTTGCGGCGCTGCTCGGCGCGGCCGATCGCCTCCACCGTTTCCGGCGACAGCACCAAGCCGTGGCGGGTGATGTCGTCGATCTGGTCAAGCAGCTCAGCCGAGCGGCCTAGCAGTGCCGGCACCTGGCCGACGAATCGGCCGATTTCGCCGGCGCCTTCGGCGGCGCCCTCCAGCCGGCCGGCCGGGCCGAGATTGCGCTCGATCCATTCGCGCACGACCGGATCGGCCACACTCCACATGTCGAGTTTGGGATCGAGCGTGCGCGCGACGCCTTCCACCACCACCATCGTCTTCTGCAACAGGAGCAGTTCGGGCCGCGTGCGCATGTCGAACAGGCCGGTCACCTCGAACAGCAGCATCAAGAGCTTGGCCATCGAGATGTCTTCGGCGGTGCGGTTGTGGATCGGCTCGCCGATGGCGCGGATCGCTTGCGCGAAGCTCTCGACCGAATGGTGGCGCGGCACGTAGCCGGCGTCGAAATGGATCTGCGCGGTGCGCTGATAGTCGCGGGTGATGAAGCCGAACAAAATTTCCGCAAGGAAGCGGCGCTCCTTCGGGCCGAGCCGGCCCATGATGCCGAAATCGACCGCCACCAGCCGGCCGTTGGCGTCGACGAACAGATTGCCCGGATGCATGTCGGCGTGGAAGAAGCCGTCGCGCAGCGCGTGTCGCAGGAAGCTCTGGATCACTTTATGGCCGAGCGCCGGCAGATCGAGGCCCTTGGCCTCGAGCGCGGCGCGGTCGTTGAGCGGGGTGCCGTCGATCCATTCCAGCGTGAGCACCGCGCGCGCAGTGCGGTCCCAGTCGACCGTCGGCACGCGAAAATCAGCGTCTTCGCGCGTGTTCTCCGCCATCTCGGAGAGCGCAGCGGCTTCGAGGCGGAAATCCATCTCCATCGCCACCGAGCGGGCAAGCGTCGCCACGGCCTCGACCGGACGCAATCTTTGCGCTTCGAGCGACAGGCTTTCCGCCTTGCGCGCCACATAGAAGAAGGCGTCGAGATCGGACTTGAAGCGGCGCTCGATGCCGGGCCGCAGAATTTTCACCGCCACCGGCTTGTTGCCGCCTTCTTGCGCCACTTCCGCCCGATGCACTTGCGCGATCGAGGCGGCGGCGACGGCGGGTCCGAAGCTGGCATAGGCTTCTTTCACCGGCTTTTCGAACGCGGCCGCGACGACCGCTTCCGCCTCGCTTTGCGGAAACGGCGCCATCTTGTCCTGCAGGCTTTCGAGATCGCGGGCGATCGCCTTGCCGACCACGTCGGGGCGGGTGGCCATGAACTGGCCGAGCTTGACGTAAGTCGGCCCGAGCTTGGTCAATGCAGCGGCGAGCCGGCTGGAGCCGTCTTTCGCGCTCGGGCGTTCGAGCAAGCGGGCGAATGCGATGGCGGTCTTGGTCGGCAGCGGCAGCGGCCGCGTGTCGACCAGCGCGAACACGCCTTCGCGCGCGAACACGAAACCGGCGCGCGCGAGGCGGGTGAGATGGGAGAGCGCGGAGATCACAACTTCCAACCCGAATGCAGCGCCACCACGCCGGCGGTCATGGTCGTAAACGAGACGCGGCGGAAGCCGGCCTCCTCGATCATCTTGGCGAATACCGGCGGCTTGGGAAATTTGCGGATCGATTCAACCAGATATTGATAGGCCTCGCGGTCTCCGGTCACCGCTTCGCCGATGCGCGGGATCACGTTGTAGGAATAGACGTCGTAGAGCGAGCTTAAGCCCGGCAGGTCGACGGAAGAAAACTCCAGGCACAGGAAACGCCCGCCGATCTTGAGCACCCGAAAAGCTTCGGAAAGCGCGTGTTCGATGCGCGGCACGTTGCGGATGCCGAAGGCGACGGTGACGCAGTCGAAGCTGCGGTCTTGATAAGGCAGTTCTTCGGCATTGCCTTGCTCGAAGGTCACCGCCTCGTCGTGCCCGCGTTGGCGCGCGCGCTCGCGGCCGACGGCCAGCATGTCGGTATTGATGTCGCAGACGGTGACGCGCGTGCCGGCGCCGCCGGCTTCCACCACACGGAACGCCACGTCGCCGGTGCCGCCGGCGAGATCGAGCAAAGCGAAGTCGCGGTCCGATTTGGGCGGATGGACGGCGCTCAGCAGCGCGTCCTTCCAGGCCCGGTGCAGCCCACCCGACATCAGGTCGTTCATCAGGTCGTAGCGGCGGGCGACCGAATGGAACACGTCGTCCACCAGCCCCTGCTTGTCGGCCAGCGGCACGGTTTTCTCGCCGAAATGGGTGTCTTCTTTGCTGTCTTTTTGGGCCTTGCCCATAGGCAATAATCCTTTGCGGGCAGGACCATAGCGCGGCAGGCCGGGGGGCGCTATGTGTGAACGGAACCAGAGTTAACCATGCCCGAGCTTCCCGAAGTCGAAACCGTGCGCCGCGGCCTGGCGCCCGCCATGGAAGGCGCGCGGCTTCTCAAGGTCGAGGTACGCGATCGCCGCCTGCGTTGGCCGCTTGCCAAGGACTTCGAAAGGCGGCTGACCGGGAAAACGGTGGAGGGGCTCGGCCGGCGGGCGAAATATCTGCTCGCCGATCTCTCGTCGGGCGACGTGCTGATCATGCATCTCGGCATGTCGGGCTCGTTTCGCGTCGGCAAGGATGCCAAGCCCGGCGTCTATTATCACGAGCGCTCGAAGAGCACCGCGCACGACCACGTGGTGTTTCACATGTCGAACGGCGCGACCGTGACTTTCAACGATCCGCGCCGCTTCGGCTCCATGAAGCTGGTGGCGCGCAGCAAGATCGAACAGGAACCGCTGTTGCGCTCGCTCGGGCTGGAACCGCTCGGCAATGAGTTCGATGCCGCGATGCTCGCCAAAGCCTGCGCCGGTAAAAAGACCTCGCTCAAAGCCGCGCTCAGTGATCAGCGCGTGGTCGCTGGTCTTGGCAATATCTATGTCTGCGAGGCGCTGTTCCGCGCCGAGCTGTCGCCCAAGCGGCAGGCGTCCACCATTGCAGACCGCACCGGCAAGCCAAACGAACGCGCGGTGGCGCTGGTCGATGCCATCAAGGCGGTGCTCAAGGATGCGATCGAAGCCGGTGGCTCTTCGCTGCGCGACCATCGCCGCACCGACGGCGCGCTCGGTGATTTCCAGCACAATTTCAGCGTCTATGATCGCGAGGGCAAGCCATGCCCCAACTGCAAGGGCAAGAAGAAAATAACGATCAGACGCATCGTGCAGACCGGCCGCTCGACCTTCTATTGCCCGAGCTGTCAGAAGTAGGCCAAGCTATGCGCCTTGACCGCTGGGACCGGTGACATGCGCAAACTTGCCCTCATTCCTTTCATGTTCGCCTGCGTGACAGGCGCCGCGTCGGCCGAATATCCCGACCACCCCATCCGATTCATCGTTCCGCAAGCGGCCGGCAGCGCCACCGACAACGTCGCGCGCATTTTGGCTTCGGTGATCGGTCCGGAGCTGGGCCAGCCCGTCATCGTCGACGATCGTCCCGGCGGCGCGCTCACGCTCGGGCTCGATCTGGTCGCGAAATCGGCGCCCGACGGCTACACCATCGGCATGGGGCCGATCGGCGCGCTCGCCATCACCCGCCACATGGTGGCGAAACTGCCCTACGTCATCGAGCGCGATTTCCAGCCGATCGCGCTGGTGGCGCGCGGCCATCTTTTGCTCGCGGTCTCGCCGCAGCTGCCGGTCAAATCGGTCGCGGAGCTAATCGCGTATGCCAAGGCCAACCCTGGCAAGCTGACCAACGCCTCGTCCAGCAACGGCTCGCCCGGCCATGTCGGCGCCGAGCTGTTCAAATTTATGACCGGCACGGAAATCGTGCACGTGCCCTATCGCGGCGGCGCGGCGGCGCTCACCGATCTGATTGCCGGCCATGTCGACCTGATGTTCGAAAGCCTGCAATCGATCGCGCCGCTTGCCCACGCCGGCAAGGTGCACGCGCTCGGCGTGAGCGGCGCCAAGCGTTCGCCGGCGTTCCCCGAACTGCCGACGATTGGCGAAAGCGTGGCCGGCTATCTGGCGCCGACCTGGACCGGCGTGATCGCGCCGGCCGGCGTTCCGCGCCCGATCGTCGACAAGCTCAATGCCGCGATCAACAATGCGCTGGTGTCGGACGCCTTCAAGGAGAAGTTCGCCAAGATCGGCGACGAGCCGGCCGGCGGCACGCCGGAAGAATTTGCCGAGACCATAAGAACGGATTCCGCCAAATGGGCGGATTTCATCAAGCGCGCGGGCGTCAAGCTCGAATGATTTCAAACCGCAAGGGCAAGCCATGAGCTACCAGAACATCATCGTCGAGACCAAAGGCCGGGTCGGCATCATCCAGCTCAACCGTCCGCAGGCGCTCAATGCGCTCAACCGAGACCTCATTTGCGATCTCGTCCAGGCAATTGACGGCTTTGAGGCCGACGACAATATCGGCTGCTTGCTGATCACCGGCGGCGACAAGGCCTTCGCCGCCGGCGCCGACATCAAGGAGATGGCCGACAAAACCTTCATCGAAGCCTATCTCGGCAACTTCGCCGCCGACTGGGACCATGCCACGCGGACCCGCAAGCCGATCGTCGCGGCGGTCGCGGGCTTTGCGCTCGGCGGCGGCTGCGAGCTCGCCATGCATTGCGACATCATCGTCGCCGCCGACACCGCCAAATTCGGTCAACCCGAAATCAAGCTCGGCGTCATTCCCGGCATCGGCGGCACGCAGCGGCTCACGCGCGCGATCGGCAAGGCCAAGGCGATGGATATGATCCTGACGGGCCGCATGATGGATGCGGCGGAAGCGGAACGCTCGGGGCTGGTGGCGCGCGTGGTGCCGGCGGCGAGCCTGATGGACGAGGCGATGAAGGTGGCCGAGACCATCGCCAATTTCTCGCTGCCCTCGGTGCTGGCGGGCAAGGAGGCGATCAACCGCGCTTTCGAAGGCGGGCTCGCGGAGGGCGTGGTGTTCGAGCGGCGCATCTTCCATGCGCTCTTTGCCACGGAAGATCAGAAGGAAGGCATGAAGGCCTTCGTGGAGAAGCGGAAGGCGGTGTGGAAGAATAAATAATAACGGTGCAGCGCACTCGTTTCCTCTCTCCCGCACGGGGAGAGGGGAAGAAAACTACTTCCTCACGCAAATAATTCTGACCACCGACGCCTTAGCGTCGCCGGTTTGCGTTTGCGCCGTCTCAATGTGGTGCGCGGCGAGAAACCCGCGGATGGTCGCGGCGCTGATCAGCCGCACCGGCGCTGCCGAGGCCTCGACGCTGGCGAGCACCGCCTGGCCCATTTCCATCATGCCGAGGACTTGGCCCTGCGCATCGAGCGCGGCGGCGCCGGAAAATCCCGCCATCAGCACCGGTTGGCGCAGTTCGATCGCGTTGTCGCCCGCCAGCCGCGCCTTGATCTCGGTCAGCTTGCGGCTGCCGTCCTGCTCCTTTGGATCCGGAATGCCGACCAGCGTCAACTCGCCGGACTTGGGCGTACCCGGCGCGAGCACCAGCGGCGATATCTTGCGCGGTCCGTAGATGCGCAGCAGCGCGAGACCGTTGTCCTTGTCCTCGGCAACGCGATCGGCGTCGCCCAGTCCGGAGGCGACGATCACCTGGCAGCCTTGCGTGAGCTTCAGGTCGGTGACGATGTGGCCTTGCGCGCTCACCACCAGTCCGTTGCCGTATTCCACCGGTTTCGCCAGCGCGGCAAAGGGCGCGCTTCGCTCGGGAAACGGCGAGAACGCGCTCGCCATCGCGCCCATCACCGGCTCGACGATGGTCTCCATCATCTGGTCGTACAGTAAAGTATAACCGCGCACCTCGTCGTCGCGTAATTTGGCACGCACGGAAAATCGCTTAAGGCCCTGCTGGCCGCTGACGAAGAAATTGTCGTCATTCAACACGCTGGACTCGATGCGGCGCGTGGCCGGCTCTTTCTTCTGCTGCTCGAACAGCGCGGCGAGCTTGAGATTTGCATCCTTGATGCGGAAGGTCTCGACCTGCACCTCGCCATGCGCCGAGGACCATCGCGTGCCGCGCGCGGCCTCGCGCGCCTGCGGCACCAGCTTGCTCGGCAGGCCGATGCGGATGCCGGTGGCCGGATCCACCACCACGTTCCAGCCGAATTCATCTTCGTGCGCCTTGGCGGCGGCCACCAAGTCCGCGCGTTCGGACGGCGTGAGTACGCCGGTGACCTTGGCCTTGTGGCGCTTCTGGAAATTTCTGATCGCCGCGAGCATCGGACCGTCGCCGCCGGAGGCGCCGCTATAGTCGCCCGCCCACAGCAGCGCCGCCTGGATTTTCTGGCGCTCGCCGCGCGAGATGCCGGCGGATACATCGGGCGCCGGCTCGGCCTTGGCTTCGGCGACTTTGGGCGCCTCAGTCTTTGCCGCGACGGCAGCGGTTTTTGCAACGGCCGGTGTGCCAGCGGCAGGTTTGCCAGCGGCAGGTTTGGGCGGGACGGTCTTGGTTTTAGCGGTCTTGGTTTTAGCGGTCTTGGCTTTAGCGGTCTTGGCTTTGGCGGGCTTGGTTTCGGCCGGTTTGGTTTTGGCCACGGTAGCTTTCCGCTTGACGTGCTTCTTGACCGGCGCGGCGTCTGACTGCTTCTGCGCCGGCATGATACCGGGCGACTCCTGCGCCAGCGCCGGACCGGCACCGACGAGCAGCGCGAGCACCACGAGAAACGGACCGCTACGCATTGCTTTTACGCCACCCTGACGAGGGTTTTGCGGCACCTTAGCCGATCGAGACCATGGTGCAAGGCATCAAGAGGCTGGCCGAAATCGGTTCTAGGCCATAGGTTTAACGTCATGCTCGACGCCAAGGAACTCGAACGTTATGCGCGCCACATCGTGCTGCGCGAGGTCGGCGGGCCGGGGCAGGCCAAGCTCAAGGCCGCGCGCGTGCTGGTGATCGGTGCCGGGGGCTTAGGCGCGCCGGTGCTGCTTTATCTTGCCGCCGCAGGCTGTGGCACGATCGGGGTGGTGGACGACGACATGGTGTCGTTGTCGAATTTGCAGCGGCAAGTGATTTTCTCGACCGACGATATCGGCACGCGCAAGGTCGATGGCGCCGAAGCGGTGATCGCGCGGCTCAATCCGCATGTGACCGTCGAGACGCATATGATGCGTGTCGATGCCAGCAACGCGCTCGACCTTATCGCGAAGTACGACATCGTCGCCGACGGCTCCGACAATTTCGCCACGCGCTATCTCGTCTCCGACGCCTGCTATTTTGCGAAAAAGCCGCTGGTCACCGCCGCGGTCGGCACCTTCGACGGATCGCTCACCACCCTTCGCCCTTATGAGACGCGCGCCGACGGCAAGCGCAATCCGACCTATCGCTGCTTGTTTCCCGAGCCGCCGCCGGCCGGTACCGTGCCGGCCTGTGCGGAAGCCGGCATTCTCGGCGCGCTGCCGGGCGTGCTCGGCTCGATGATGGCGCTGGAGGTGATTCGCGAGATTGTCGGCTTCGGCGAAGGCCTGGTCGGACGCCTGCTGATGATCGACGCGCGCTCGATGCGTTTCGAGACGCTGAGCTACGACTGGGACCCGGGCAATCCTTTGAGCGGCGACAAGCCGACGATCAAGGATTTGTCACAACATTGAAGGCAGCACGCGATCGGGCGGCCGATGCCCGTCCATGAAGGTCTTGATGTTGATGATGACCTTCTCGCCCATGTCGACGCGGCCTTCGAGCGTCGCCGAGCCCATATGCGGCAGCAGCACCACCTTGCCCTCGCGCGCGAGCTTGACCAGCTTCGGGTTGACCGCTGGCTCGTGCTCGAACACGTCGAGGCCGGCGCCCGCGATCTCGCCTGCCTCGATCATCCGCGCGAGCGCATTCTCGTCGATCACTTCGCCGCGCGAGGTGTTGACGATATAGGCCTCCGGCCGCAGCAGCTTGAGCCGGCGCGCGGATAACAAATGATAGGTCGCCGGCGTGTGCGGGCAGTTGACCGAGACGATGTCCATGCGGGCGAGCATCTGGTCGAGGCTCTCCCAATAGGTGGAGTCAAGATCTTCCTCGATCTTGGGCGCCACCTTGCGGCGGTTGTGATAGTGGATCTGCAGACCGAAGGCGCGCGCGCGGCGCGCCACCGCCTGGCCGATGCGCCCCATGCCGATGATGCCGAGGCGCTTGCCCCAGATGCGCTTGCCCAGCATCCAGGTCGGCGTCCAGCCGGTCCAGTCCTTGTCGGAGGTCAGCACGCTGGAGCCTTCCACCAGCCGGCGCGGCACCGCCAGCACCAGCGCCATGGTCATGTCGGCCGTGTCCTCGGTGAGCACCCCCGGCGTGTTGGTGACGGTAATCCCGCGCTGCACGGCGGTGGCGACGTCGATATTGTCGACGCCGTTGCCGAAATTGGCGATCAGCTTGAGCTGCTCGCCCGATTTGCCGAGCACCGAGGCGTCGATGCGGTCGGTGACGGTCGGTACCAGCACGTCGGCCGTGCGCACGGCGTCCTGCAGCTGAGCGTGCGTCATCGGCGTGTCGTCGGGATTGAAGCGGGCATCGAAAAGTTCCCGCATGCGCAGCTCGATGCTGTCGGGCAGCTTGCGGGTGACGATCACCAGCGGTTTTTTGCTCTTCGGCATGTCCTGTTACCGCGGCTTCCGGCGGCCCATCTTACGGCCGTTTGGGCGCCGTTCAGCCCTCTTTAACCGTGCTCGGCCCACACTCCCGGCACTCGTGGTGGGGTCTAAATCCGTTCTTTTTCCTATCAGATGGCAGTGACAACACAAAGCTTTGCAGGCGTGTTCCGCCTTGTTTGCCGCGTGGCGCTTAGCGCCGGCATATTGGCGACGCAAATGCCGGCTGGCCATGCGGCGGGCGATCTGGCTACCGGCTCGGCCAGCGGCCTGCCGGTCCCGCGCTTCGTCAGCCTTAAGTCGGACCGGGTCAATGTGCGCTCCGGCCCCAATAAGGACCAGGAGGTGCGCTGGGTCTATACCCGCGTCAGCATGCCGGTGGAGATCACCGCCGAGTTCGAGAACTGGCGGCGTATCCGCGACTGGGAAGGGGCAGAAGGATGGGTCTACCACTCGCTCTTGTCCGGCAAGCGCTCCGCGGTGGTGGTGCCGACCTTGAAGGACGATCTAGTGCCGCTTTATGCGAGTCCGGATGACAAATCCGCGGAGACCGCCCGCCTGCAATCCGGCGTGCTCGGCCAGCTCAAGTCCTGCAACGGCACCTGGTGCCAATTTGTCGGCAAGAATTTCGACGGCTGGATCCACCAGGAACGGCTGTGGGGCGCCTATCCGAATGAGAAGGTGGAGTAGCAAACTCCGCCGTCATCATACGCGAAGGCGGATGATCCAGTTCCCTCATAAATTTCAGTGATTACTGGATGCCCGCTTTCGCGGGCATGACAAACAGAACTAGCTCTTCCGCCGCAAGCGTACCACCACGTCCACGCGCGCGATTTCAAAGCCTTCCGGCGCGGCCGGGGTCTTGCCGACCACCACGTCGGCGGCAGAGATATCGACCAATTCGTCTCGGCCTTCGATGAAGAAGTGATGATGGGTAGTCGTGTTGGTATCGAAGTAAGCCTTCGAGCCGTCAACCGCCAACTGGCGCAACAGGCCGACCTCGGTAAATTGGTGCAGCGTGTTGTAGATGGTGGCCAGCGACACCGGCACCTTGGCGCGGGTCGCCTCTTCGTAAAGCATCTCGGCGGTGAGGTGGCGGTCGCCCTTGCCGAACAGCAGCCAGCCGAGCGCCATGCGCTGGCGCGTCGGCCGCAAGCCGACCTGGCGCAGCATCGCTTTCACGTCGTGCCACGGGCAGCCCGTAAACTCGGAGCGGTCGGCTGCCGCTACTAGCGCTGCGTTGGGTCTGGCGGAAGGGAATACCATGGTACTCGCTTGGCTCATCGATTGAGTCAGGGCCCACACCCGGCGGGCGGAAAAACCGTTTCAGTTGCGACATATACGCATTAGCAGGCCTAGATGCAACTCTCTCGCAATTGTCGGAACTGCCGCAAAATCGCGGTATTCCGGCAGGAAAGTTGTCCAAGCCGCGCGGTTCCGCCATCTTTGCCCGCTTGCTTCGGTGTGTTACGAATCCGCGCATGGGATTTCAAACAGCAAGCCCGCCGAGCGGCGATATAGCGCTAATGGACGCCAAGCGTCACAGCTTCGAGTACGAAGACCTGCTTGCCTGTGGGCGAGGAGAGCTGTTCGGGCCGGGCAACCCTCAGCTGCCGCTGCCGCCGATGTTGATGTTCGATCGCATTTCGGAAATCGCCGAGCAGGGTGGCGAGCACGGCAAGGGCATGATCCGCGCCGAACTCGACGTGAAACCGGACCTCTGGTTTTTTCTCTGTCACTTCAAGGGCGATCCGGTGATGCCAGGTTGTCTCGGCCTCGACGCGCTGTGGCAAATGGTCGGCTTTTTCCTCGGCTGGCTCGGTTCGCCGGGCAAGGGCCGCGCGCTCGGTCTGGGCGAGGTCAAGTTTTCCGGGCAAGTGCTGCCGACGGTGAAAAAGGTCGTCTACGGCGTCGACTTCAAGCGGGTGATGCGCTCGAAGCTGGTGCTCGGCATCGCCGACGGCTGGCTTTCGGCGGATGGCAACGTGATCTATCGGGCCTTCGACCTCAAAGTCGGCCTGTTCAAGCAGGACGACGCGCTGCAGCCGAGCGGCGCTTGAGCAGGATCCACGGACTTGCACGGGTGCCCGAGGCGGCCCAAGTCTAGGCACAAGTGTAAGCAATCGTGGTTCGACCGATCATCGGCAATTCCCGGCATGAATGAGGGTATGCGGCAATGAGACGGGTCGTCGTCACCGGGATGGGAATCGTCTCATCCATCGGCAATAACACGCAGGAAGTTCTGGCCAGCCTGCGCGAAGCCAAATCGGGTATTTCGCGCGCGGAGGACTACGTCCGGCTCGGCTTCCGCTGCCAGGTGCAGGGCGCGCCGACGCTCGATCCGTCCACGTCGGTCGATCGCCGGGCCATGCGCTTCCTCGGCGGCGGCGCCGCCTGGAACCATGTCGCCATGGAGCAGGCGATCCGCAATTCCGGGGTCGAAGAGAAAGACATTTCCAACGAGCGCACCGGCATCGTGATGGGCTCGGGCGGGCCTTCCGCGCGCGCGATCGTCGAGGCCGCCGACACCACGCGCAGCAAGGGCCCTAAGCGCGTTGGCCCATTCGCGGTGCCCAAAGCGATGTCGTCCACCGCCTCGGCGACGCTCGCCACCTGGTTCAAGATCAAGGGTGTGAACTATTCGATCTCGTCGGCCTGCGCGACCTCCAATCACTGCATCGGCAACGCCTCGGAAATCATTCAGTGGGGCAAACAGGACATGATCTTCGCCGGCGGCTGCGAAGAGCTGGACTGGACGCTCTCGGTTCTGTTCGACGCCATGGGCGCCATGTCGTCCAAGTACAACGACACGCCGGCCAAGGCCTCGCGCGCCTACGACGTGGACCGCGACGGCTTCGTGATCGCCGGCGGCGCCGGCGTTTTGGTGCTGGAAGAGCTCGAGCACGCCAAGGCACGCGGCGCCAAGATCTACGCCGAGGTCGCCGGCTATGGCGCGACCTCCGACGGTTACGACATGGTGGCGCCCTCGGGCGAGGGCGCGGTGCGCTGCATGAACATGGCGCTCGCCACCTGCAAGGCGCCGATCGACTATATCAATCCGCACGCCACCGCGACGCCGGTCGGCGATCTCAAGGAGATCGAAGCACTCCGCGGTGTATTCGGCGCGAAGTGTCCGCCGATCTCCGCTACCAAGTCGCTGACCGGCCATTCGCTCGGCGCGGCCGGGGTGCAGGAGGCGATCTATTCGCTGCTGATGATGAACAACGGCTTCATCTGCGAGAGCGCCAATATCGAAAACCTCGATCCGGCCTTCGCCGACATGCCGATCATGCGCGAACGCAAGGACAACGTGACGCTTGGCGCGGTGCTGTCGAACTCGTTCGGCTTCGGCGGCACCAATGCCTCGGTCGTGTTCAAGCGGCTGGACGCTTAGCTTGCCTCCCAAGGGGGCACCGGTGGCGACCAAACGAGTACAGCGGCGGCTGACGGCTATCCTGGCGGGCGACGTCATCGGCTACAGCCGGCTGATGGGGGCCGACGAAGAAGGCACCCTGGCGAGGCTCAATGGCCATTGCCGTGAGTTTTTCGAGCCCAAGATCGCCGAACATCGCGGCCGCATCGTCAAGCGGACCGGCGACGGCATCCTGATCGAATTCGGCAGCGCGGTCGACGCTGCGCAACTCGCCGTGGAAATTCAGCGCGGCATGGTCGCGCGCAACGGGGCGCTGCCGCAGGACCAGCGTATCGAGCTGCGCATGGGCATTCATGTCGGCGACATCATAATCGAAGACGACGACATATTCGGCGACGGCGTGAACATTGCCGCGCGACTTGAAGGCATCGCGGAGCCTGGCGGCATCTGCATTTCGGTCAACGCCTACCGGCATGTGCGCGGCAAGGTCGACGTCGAATTCGAGGACGCCGGCGAGCACGAGCTGAAAAATATCGCGCGACCGGTAAAGGTCTACCGGGCGCTGCTCGGTAGCACGACGGCCCAGGTGACCTCACCTGCCTTGTCCGACAAGCCGTCGATCGCGGTGCTGCCGTTCCAGAACATCAGCGGCGATCCGGAGCAGGATTATTTTGCCGACGGCGTGGTCGAGGACATCATCACCGGCCTGTCCCGGATCAAATGGTTGTTCGTGATCGCCCGCAACAGCACTTTCGTCTACAAGGGCCACGCGGTCGACGTGAAGAAGGTCGGCCGCGATCTTGGCGTGCGCTACGTTCTGATGCCCGTGAGGCGCTGCGGCTGCTCGATCAGGCGCTCCGCCTTGAGCCAACCTACGCGGCAGCCCACGGCCTCGCCGCCTGGTGCCACGAGCAGCTTTACTATCGCGCGGGCTTTCGAGATGAAAACAAAGTGGCGGTGCTTCGCCATGCTGCTGCGGCTATTTCCCATGGTGGAGACAATTCGACATTGTCGGGAGAGTGTTACGGGATGAACATGCTAATGAACGGTAAGCGCGGGCTGGTGATGGGGGTCGCCAATGACCACTCGATCGCCTGGGGCATCGCCAAGACGCTGAGCGAGCATGGCGCCAAGCTCGCTTTCACCTATCAGGGCGACGCGCTGGCGAAACGCGTGAAGCCGCTCGCCGCGCAGGCCGGCTCGACATTCGTGATGCCGTGCGACGTCGAGGACATCGCCTCGGTCGACGCGGTGTTTAACGAAATCAAGCAGCAATGGGGCACGATGGATTTCCTCGTGCACGCGGTCGCCTATTCCAATAAAGACGAGCTCAAGGGCCGCTACGCGGATTCGACGCGCGAGAATTTCATTCGCACCATGGTGATCTCCTGCTACGCCTTTACGGAAGCCGCCAAACGCGCGGCCGCGCTAATGCCGAACGGCGGTTCGATGGTGACGCTGACCTATAACGGCGGCCTCCGAGCCATGCCGAATTACAACGTGATGGGCGTCGCCAAGGCTGGGCTGGAGGCTTCGGTGCGCTATCTGGCGGTCGATTTCGGGCCGCAGAAAATCCGCGTCAACGCGATCTCGGCCGGTCCGATCCGCACGCTGGCGGGAGCGGGTATCACCGACGCGCGCTATATGTTCGCTTTCCAGCAGAAATATTCGCCGCTCGGCCGCGGCGTGACGCTGGAGGAATTGGGCGGTGCCGGGCTCTATTTATTGTCCGATCTGTCGACCGGCGTCACCGGCGAGGTGCACTTCGTCGATTCTGGCTACAACACCATCGCCATGCCGCAGCCCGACGCGCTCAAAGCCGCGCATGGCGCGGTGGATGGCAACGGCGACGGGAAATAGCGTCTCGGCAGAATTAAATAACGGCCGGAGATTTCCCCGGCCGTTACATATTCGTCTCGACGGTGAGGCGCAGCCGAGATCAGGCAATGTCGAAGCGATCGGCGTTCATCACCTTGGTCCAGGCCGCCACGAAGTCTTTCACAAACTTCTCCTTCGAGTCCGCGCAGGCATAGACTTCCGCCAGCGCCCGCAGCTGCGAGTGCGACCCGAAGATCAGGTCGACGCGCGTGCCGGTCCATTTGAGTTCGTTTGTCTTCCGGTCGCGTCCTTCGAACACGCCTTCGGACCCGGCAGACGCCTGCCATTGCGTGCTCATGTCGAGCAGGTTGACGAAGAAGTCGTTCGTCAGCGTCTCGGGCTTCTTGGTGAAGACGCCGTGCTTGGACTGCCCGGCGTTAACACCGAGTACACGCAAGCCGCCGACGAGCACCGTCATCTCGGGCGCCGTCAGCGTCAGCAGTTGCGCCCGGTCCACCAACGCCTCCTCAGGCGCCATGAACTGCCGCTTGCCGCTGAGATAGTTGCGGAAACCGTCGGCACGTGGTTCGAGCGGCGCGAAGGACTCGACGTCGGTCTGCTCTTGCGACGCGTCCATGCGTCCCGGCGTGAAGGGGACCTTCACGTCGACGCCGGCATCCTTCGCGGCTTTTTCAACCGCCGCGCAGCCGCCGAGAACGATCAGGTCGGCAAGCGAAACCTTCTTGCCGAACTCCTTTTGGATCGCTTCGAGCTTCTGCAACACCGTCTTGAGCTGAGCCGGCTGGTTGACGTCCCAGTCCTTCTGGGGGCTAAGGCGAATGCGCGCCCCGTTCGCACCGCCGCGCTTGTCGGAGCCGCGGAACGTCGACGCCGACGCCCAGGCGGTCGAAACCAGTTGCGAGACGGACAGGTCGGACGGGAGGATCTTGGCCTTCAACGCGGCGATGTCCTGCTCCGCGATCAGCGGATGATCCACAGCCGGGATCGGGTCCTGCCAGATCAGTGTCTCCTTGGGAACGAGCGGGCCGAGGTAGCGCGCGATCGGACCCATGTCGCGGTGCGTGAGCTTGAACCAGGCACGGGCAAACGCGTCCGCGAATTGGTCCGGATGCTCGTAGAAGCGCCGCGAGATCTTTTCGTAGGCCGGGTCAAAGCGCAGCGAGAGGTCGGTGGTCAGCATGGTCGGCACATGCTTCTTCGACTTGTCGAAGGCATCCGGGATGGTGGCTTCCGCGCCTTTCGCTTTCCACTGTTTCGCACCGGCCGGGCTCTTCGTCAGTTCCCATTCGTTCTCGAAAAGGTTCTTGAAAAAGAAGTTGCTCCACTTCGTCGGCGTCTGCGTCCAGGTGACTTCCGGACCGCCGGTGATGGCGTCGGCGCCCATGCCGGTACCGTGCTTGCTCTTCCAGCCGAGGCCTTGATCCTCGATTGCCGCGCCTTCCGGCTCGGGGCCGATCAGCGACGGATCGCCCGCGCCGTGGGTTTTGCCGAAGGTGTGACCGCCGGCGATCAGCGCGACGGTCTCTTCGTCGTTCATCGCCATGCGGAAGAACGTTTCACGGATATCCTTGGCCGCTGCGACCGGGTCGGGATTGCCGTTCGGCCCTTCCGGATTGACGTAGATCAGGCCCATCTGCACCGCGCCGAGCGGCTCGGCGAGCTGGCGTTCGCCGCTGTAGCGTTCGTCGCCGAGCCACGTTCCTTCAGGACCCCAGAAGAGTTCTTCAGGCTCCCAGACGTCGGCGCGGCCGCCGGCGAAACCGAACGTTTTGAAGCCCATCGAGTCGAGGGCGGCGTTGCCGACGAGGACCATCAGGTCGGCCCAGGAAATTGTTCGGCCGTATTTCTGCTTGATCGGCCAGAGCAGCCGACGCGCTTTGTCGAGGTTCGCGTTGTCCGGCCAGCTGTTCAGCGGCGCGAAGCGCTGCTGGCCGGCGCCGGC
Organism: uncultured Alphaproteobacteria bacterium; assembly: GCA_963778745.1. Lineage (GTDB taxonomy): Bacteria > Pseudomonadota > Alphaproteobacteria > Rhizobiales > Xanthobacteraceae > Pseudolabrys. Next base: position 182,578 of record CAVZVP010000019.1, read on the forward strand.
GCCGCCGCGGCCGTCGGTGATGCGGTAGGTGCCCGCTGCGTGCCATGCCAAGCGGATGAACAAACCACCGTAGTGACCGAAGTCGGCCGGCCACCAAGGCTGCGAGTCCGTCATCAAGGCCTGCAGGTCCTTGATCACGGCATTCAGGTCGAGGCTTTTGAATTCCTTGGCGTAGTCGAACGCCTCGCCCATCGGATTGGACAGGGTGGAGTGCTGGTGGAGTACCTGAAGGTCCAGCTGGTTCGGCCACCAGTCGCGGTTGGTGTGCATGACAGGGCACTTGCCTGCGCTGGTGGTCAGTGCGGTTTTGTCGTCCATATTTCGTCCCTCCGATGTGCGTCTGTCCGCGCACGTAGTGCGCGCTTGCCGCGCTTGTTAGGGGCCTGCGACCATAAGGCCTAATCGTATTGCTTCGCGCTAGCGATAAGATTATTTTATCGGAATGATCACCTTGCGGCAGTTGCGTGCATCGTGCGAATTTTCAGCATCGCCGTCCTCCCCCGAAATTTCTCGTTACCGAGCGCTTCTTGTGCGAGCGCCTAATGGAATATTTCATATGCCCACACCCTTTGTCACCATATGAGGGCAGGAAAAGGGGATGACGCCGGGCTTTTAACCGCGCCCCGCAATAAAAAAGGCGGCCGTGAAGGCCGCCCTTTCGTTTAGAGATTAGCGGGGTTTACTCTGCAGCGCCGCCGGCGGCCTGTTGCGGCGCGCCTTCGGCCTTGTGCTTGGCCTCGAGGTCCTCGCCGGTGGTCTGGTCGACCGCCTTCATGGACAGCCGCACTTTGCCGCGCTCGTCCATGCCGAGCAGCTTGACCTTCACCTTGTCGCCTTCCTTGACCACGTCGGTGACCTTGTTCACCCGGCTCTGCGCGAGCTGGCTGATGTGGACGAGGCCGTCTTTGGCTCCGAAGAAGTTTACGAAGGCGCCGAAGTCCATCACCTTGACCACGGTGCCGTCGTAGATCGTGCCGGGCTCGGGATCGGACGCGATCGACTTGATCCATTTGATCGCCGCCTTGATCAACTCGCCGTCGGCGGACGCCACCTTCACCGAACCGTCGTCCTCGATGTTGATCTTGGCGCCGGTCTTTTCGACGATCTCGCGGATCACCTTGCCGCCGGTGCCGATCACTTCGCGGATCTTGTCGGTCGGGATCTTGAACATTTCGATGCGCGGGGCATATTCGCCGAGCTCCGCGCGCGCGCTGGTGAGCGCCTTGGCCATTTCGCCGAGGATGTGCATGCGGCCGTCTTTGGCTTGGCCAAGCGCAACCTTCATGATCTCCTCGGTGATGCCGGCGATCTTGATGTCCATCTGCAGCGATGTGACGCCCTGATCGGTGCCGGCCACCTTGAAGTCCATGTCGCCGAGATGATCCTCGTCGCCGAGAATATCGGACAGCACGGCGAAACGCTGGTCCTCGAGGATGAGGCCCATGGCGATGCCCGCGGCCGGCCGCTTGATCGGCACGCCGGCATCCATCAGCGCCAGCGAAGAGCCGCACACGGTGGCCATCGAGGACGAGCCGTTCGAACTCGGTGATCTCGGAGACCAGACGGATGGTGTAGGGAAATTCCTCCGCCTTCGGCAGCAGAGGATGAATCGCGCGCCAGGCAAGCTTGCCGTGGCCTATTTCACGCCGCTTGGTGCCGCCCATGCGGCCGGTCTCGCCGACCGAATAAGGCGGGAAATTATAGTGCAGCAGGAAGGATTCCTTGTAACTGCCCTGCAGGGCGTCGATCCACTGCTCGTCCTCGCCGGTGCCGAGCGTGGCCACCACCAGCGCCTGGGTTTCGCCGCGGGTGAACAACGCCGATCCATGGGTGCGCGGCAGCAAGCCGACTTCGGTCACGATGTTACGCACGGTCTTGAGATCGCGGCCGTCGATGCGCTTGCCGGTGTCCAGAATGTTCCAGCGCACGATCTTGGCTTCCAGTTCCTTGAACACGCCGCCGATGCGCAGCTTGGTGTAGGCCGGATTGTCCACGCCGCCGGGGAAATAGTGTTCCAGTACCTTGGCCTTGACTGCGGCGACGGCATTCTGCCGTTCCTGTTTGGCCGGGATGGCATAGGCGGTGCGCAATTCCTTCTCGGCGATGCCGAGAATTTCCTTTTCCAGCGCCTTGTCGTCGGCGACCTGATGATCGCGCGGCTCCTTCGCCGCCTTTTCCGCGAGCTTGATAATGGCGTCGATCACTGGCTGGAAATGCCGGTGGCCGAACATCACCGCGCCCAGCATGATTTCTTCGCTGAGCTCCTTGGCTTCAGACTCCACCATCAGCACCGCGTCGGCGGTGCCGGCCACGACCAGATCGAGCTGGCTCTCGGTCATCTCGTCGAGCTGCGGATTAAGCACGTATTCGTTGTTGATGAAGCCAACGCGCGCGGCGCCGATCGGGCCCATGAAGGGCGCGCCGGACAGCGTAAGCGCCGCCGAGGACGCAATCAATGCCAGGATGTCGGGATCGTTTTCCAGATCGTGCGATAGCGTGGTGACGATCACCTGCGTTTCGCAGCGCCAGCCGTCCGCGAACAGCGGACGGATCGGGCGGTCGATCAGGCGGGAGACCAGCGTCTCCTTTTCGGTCGGCCGGCCTTCGCGCTTGAAGTAGCCGCCGGGAATGCGGCCCGCGGCGTAATATTTTTCCTGGTAGTCAACGGTCAGCGGCAGGAAGTCGACGCCTTCGCGCGGCTGCTTGGCCGCGACAGCGGTGGCGAGCACGGTAGTTTCGCCGTAGGTGGCGAGCACGGCGCCGTCAGCTTGGCGCGCTACCCGGCCGGTCTCGAGGACGAGCTTGCGCCCGCCCCAATCGAGTTCAACTCGATGCATATCGAACATTGTATTTTTCTCTCATGGTTTTTTGGCTAAGCTCCGAAAGCCATGAGCAAGACGGCGAGAAACTGCGGCGCGTCACAGTCGTGAAGCGGACAGCGTCTGGCGATCCTGCCATGGCGTTTCGAACCTTGCCTTGTCGCAAGAGGCGACCCTTTGTCGGCTCTTGCTTGTCGCCGGCAGCGCTATCGCCGCCGGATCAAATCAGCGAATGCGTCTCGCGCATTTGCTGCACTCAAATCGCGCGGGGCTTGAAGCCCGGCGCGGGTACAAAATCATCGGCGGATGCCGAGCTTCTCGATCAAAGTTTTGTAGCCAGCTTCGTTGCTGCGTCGCAGGTAATCGAGCAGCGTGCGGCGCTGGCTCACCATCTTGAGCAAGCCACGGCGGGAATGGTTGTCCTTGACGTGGGTCTTGAAATGCTCGGTGAGATTATTGATGCGCTCGGACAGGATCGCCACCTGCACTTCGGGCGAACCGGTATCTCCGGCCTTTTTCGCATAGCTCTTGATTACTTCGGCCTTGCGGCCGGCGGTTACCGACATCGGTCATCCTTTCTTCGGCGCGGCGCTGCCCACCAGCCCAGCCAGGTTGAATACGCGCTTGGGGACGATTTCGCCGTGATCCAGGTCGGCAAGAGCCACCAGTTGGCCCGAAACCGTCGCATAGACTGGTCCACGGAAATTGGGAGCGTCCCGTCCGCGCAACAAAACGGCTTGGCCCCTTGCCAGCCTTGCCGCATCCGCCCGACTGACGGCCAGCGCCGGGATGTCGTCCAGCGCGGTCTCAACGGGCATGAGACCGTCGGCGAGGCTAGCCTCGCCGGCCGCGGCTCTATGGCACAGTGCCTCCAGTTGTTCCAGTAAAATCATGGTTTCTGCGCCAAACGGGCCTACGGCGACCCTTCTGAGCGCGCTGACATGGCCGAAACAGCCCAAAGCGCGGCCCATGTCGCGGGCGAGCGAGCGGACATAGGTCCCCTTGCCGCATTCGGCGTGCAGAACCGTATGTTCGGGGTCGGGGGTGGCGATCAGCTCCAGCCGGCTGATCTCGACCGGGCGGGCTTGAAGTTCCACCGTTTCGCCGTCGCGGGCGAGGTCATAGGCGCGCTCGCCCTCGATCTTGATGGCGGAATAACGCGGCGGCACCTGCTGGATGGTGCCGATATAGGCCGGCAGCAGAGCGCGGATGGCCTCCGGTGAGGGGCGTTGCTCGCTTGTGGCGATGACGCGGCCTTCGGCGTCGTCGGTGTCGCGTTCCTCGCCCCATTGAATGGTAAATTGGTAGAGCTTGCGGCCGTCCATTACGAAGGGGACCGTCTTGGTCGCTTCGCCGAGCGCGATCGGCAGGCAGCCGGAAGCGAGCGGGTCGAGCGTGCCGGCGTGGCCGGCGCGCTTGGCCGAGAACAGGCGCTTCACCACGCTGACCGCGTGGGTGGAGGTCATGCCGATCGGTTTGTCGAGCATCAGCCAGCCATGCACGTCGCGCTTTTCGCGACGGAATTGCTTTTGCTTAGGGCGTCCGCCGCCTTCATGGCGCGCAGCGGACGCCGGCGGCGGCTCCTCGGCATGCGGCAGAACTAGGTCTTTCAAATCTTCTTGGTTCACTCGTCGTCCTCATGTTCGAGATCGCGCTTGACCGCCGGCGAGCGCAGCAGTTTGTCGATGCGCTCGGCTTCCGCGAAGCGCTCGTCGGCCCGGAAGCGGATATCAGGCGCGAATTTCAGATTGACGCGGTGGGCGATTTCGCCGCGCAGAAATTTCTTGTGGCGCTCGAAGGCGGCGACGACTTCGTCGGCGTCGCGGCCGGCCAGCGGCATGATGTAGATGGTGGCGAGCCGCAGATCCGCGGTCATGCGCACCTCCGGTACGGTGATAAGATGGCCCTCGATGACCGGATCGTGCACGTCGCCGCGCGTGAGCATGTCGGCCATGGCGTGACGCACCAGCTCGCCGACGCGCAGTTGGCGTTGCGAGCCTCCGGGCGTGATGTTGTCGCGGTGTGATTTCTTGCGCGTCATAACTATCCAAAAAGTGCATTTGTCATGGCCGGGCTTGTCCCAGCCATCCTGATCGGAAGGGCATTGCGTCCCTAAGCGGGCTGCCCGGGTCAAGCCCGGCCATGACAATGGAGATGGTGGGGCGTTTCTTAAACCGTAGCCGTGAGAATTGGACTCACAGGCTGCGTTGAATCGTCTCCACCCGGTAGCATTCGATCACGTCGCCTTGCTTCATGTCCTGGTAGTTCTCGAAAGCCATGCCGCATTCCATGCCGGCGCTGACTTCCTTGGCGTCGTCCTTGAAGCGTTTGAGCTGGCTGAGCTTGCCTTCGTGGATCACCACGTTGTCGCGGATCAGCCGCACGTTGGCGCCGCGCTCGACGGTGCCGTCGGTGACGCGGCAGCCGGCGATGTTGCCGACCTTGGAAACCTTGAAGATTTCCAGGATTTGCGCGTTGCCCAGCATGGTCTCGCGCAGCGTCGGCGCCAGCAGGCCGGACATCGCCTTTTTCACGTCGTCGACGAGGTCGTAGATGATGTTGTAGTAGCGGATTTCGATGCCGGCGCGTTCGGCCGCCTCGCGCGCTTCTTTGTTGGCGCGCACGTTGAAGGCGATGATCGGAACGCCGGAGGCCTCCGCCAGCGTCACGTCGGATTCGGAAATGCCGCCGACGCCGGCATGCAGCACGCGTGCCGCAACCTCATCGGTGCCGAGCTTGTCGAGCGAGCCGATGACCGCCTCCAGCGAACCCTGCACGTCGGCCTTGATCACCAGCGGAAATTCCTTGCGGCCGGACGTCTTGGCCTGCGCCATCATCTGCTCGAGCGAGCCGCGCATGCCGGTGGCGCGCGCAGACGATTTTTCGCGCTTCTGGCGGGCCCGGTAATCGGCCACTTCGCGGGCGCGGCCTTCGTTCTCGACCACCGCCAGACGGTCGCCTGCATCGGGCGTGCCGGAGAATCCGAGTACTTCGACCGGCGTTGATGGCCCGGCGCTGTCGATCGGATCGCCGGTGTCGGACACCAGGGCGCGCACACGGCCCCATTCGGCGCCGGCCACAACTAGGTCGCCAACCCGCAGCGTGCCGCGCTGCACCAGTACGGTCGCCACCGGGCCGCGGCCGCGGTCGAGCTTGGCTTCGATCACGGTGCCTTCGGCCGGTCGCCCCGGATTGGACTTGAGGTCGAGGATTTCGGCCTGCAGCCCGATCATCTCCAAAAGCTTGTCGATATTGGTTTTCTTGGTGGCGGAGACTTCCACATCCACCACCTCGCCGCCCAAAGATTCGACCTGGATTTCGTGCTGCAGCAGTTCGGTGCGCACGCGCTCCGGCTTGGAGTCGGGTTTGTCGATCTTGTTGATGGCGACGATGATCGGCACCTTCGCCGCCTTGGCGTGATGAATGGCTTCCACCGTCTGCGGCATCACGCCGTCGTCGGCGGCGACCACCAGCACGACGATGTCGGTGACCTTGGCGCCGCGTGCGCGCATGGCGGTGAAGGCGGCGTGGCCGGGCGTGTCGATGAAGGTGATCGTGGCACCGCTCGGCGCGATAACCTGATAGGCGCCGATGTGTTGGGTGATGCCACCGGCTTCGCCGGCCGTCACATTGGTCGAGCGGATGGAATCGAGCAACGAGGTCTTGCCGTGGTCAACGTGGCCCATGACGGTGACTACCGGCGCGCGCGGCACGGTCTCGCCCGGATCGTTGGCGACGCTGAACAGGCCTTCCTCGACATCGGCTTCCGACACTCGGCGCACGCTGTGACCCATTTCCTCGGCGATCAACTGCGCGGTGTCGGCGTCGATCACGTCGTTGATCTGCAACATCTGTCCCTGCTGCATCAGCAGGCGAATGACGTCGACCGCGCGTTCAGACATGCGGTTAGCGAGATCCGAAATCGTGATCGCATCGGGAATGACGACCTCGCGCACGAGCTTTTCCTTCGGCTCGGCGGAGGCATGGCCCTTGAGCCGCTGGGTGCGGCGGCGGAATGAAGCGACCGAACGCTCGCGCACTTCGTCGGCGCGCAGCGCGGTTACCAGCGTGAGGCGGCCGCGCTCTTTCGCAGGCGCGCCACGCGGCGCGGCGGGACGTGCGGCGGCCGGACGCGCGGCGCCGGGACGGCGCGACTTCGGCGGCCCGTCATCGTCTTCGGCTTCGAGCGCCATGCGGCCCGGCGGGCCCGGCTTCCTGACTTCATCCTCGCCAAGACGCTTTTTGGCGACTTCGCCGGCCTTGCGCTTGGTTTCCTCGTCGTGCTTGCGGCGCTCTTCCTCCTCGCGCTTGCGCGTTTCGGCGGCTTCGCGCTCGGTCTTGTCGACCACTTCGCGGCTTTGCCGGCGGCGCGCCTCTTCCTCGGCGATCTTGCGCTCTTCGGCTTCGCGCACGCGCGAATCCGCCAGCGCATGGGCGCGCGCGACGCGCTCCTCCTCGGTGAGGGTGCGCAACACGACGCCGGACGCCTTGGGCGACTCGGCGGATACCGGCGCCGGCGCGGCTTTGCCCGCGGCGACCGGCTTGCGTACCGGCTCAATCGGGGCCGGCTCGGCCTTGGCCTCGGGCGCTGCGCCGATGCTGCGGCGTTTGACCTTCTCGACGACGACCTGCTTGCTGCGGCCATGGCTGAAGCTCTGGCGCACCACGCCCGTCTCGGTGCGCGGCTTAAGCGTCAGCTTGGAGACGCTCAGTTTCTTTTCGCCAGGGTTCTTCGTTTCGCTCATTACGTATTCTGTCCTCGTGCGCCTTGCGTCGGCGCATGTGCGCTAACCAGTTCGGGCGATTGTCCGGTCCGAAAGCGCTCTAAGCGCCTGACGCGAGCGAGAAAAGTATCGCTCACGGGTCCGGCAAGCAGGGCTGCATGTACCACATTTGGGCGGTTCAATGCCAAATCCAATTGTGCGCCGGTTAATGCCTCGACGATCGCGATTTCACCCGATTTTTCGGGCATTTTGCCTTGCAAGGCGGCGTCCAGCTTGCGCTTTCCGCCAGCCGAGGCATCGGCGGCATGGATCAGCGCCTTGAGGTCGTCGCGGCCAATCGCCGCTTCCACCTTGGCGAATCCGGCGACTACCTGGCCGGCTTTGCCGACGATCGCCAGCGCGTCGAGCGCGCTGCGCTCCAGCAGCCGCTCGGTGGTTGCCGCCAGATCGGCGGCGACCCGCACGTTCTGCTTGAAGGAGCGGGCAAACACATTGCCTTTGATCGCGTCCTCGATCGCGGCGCGCGTGCCGGTGATCCAAAGGCCGCGGCCGGGCAGTTTGCGGTTGATATCGGGCACGGTGTGGCTGCCCGGCCCGATGACGAAGCGGACCATCTCGTCGACCGGCTTGAGCGTGCGGGTGAGCGCGCAATGCCGCTGCATCTCCGGAGCGACACGGGTCACTCCGGAGTCGAGCTCATTGTCTTGCGCGATCGTCAACATGTTCGCTGTCGTGCTCTTTACGCTTGCGGTTCCGCCGCTTCGGCCGGTGCCGCTTCGGCTTCCGGCGCGGGCGGCGGGGCGAGCTCTGCCTCGGTCACCCAGCCGGCCTTGACGCGGGCCTGCATGATCATGGCTTCGGCGTCCTCGCGCGACACGTCGAGGCCGTCGAGGAAGCCGGACTCGTGCTTCGACTCGCCGTCCTTGCGCTCGGTCCAGCCGGTGAGATCGTCGGTGGCGCAGCCGGCGAGGTCCTCGACGGTCTTCACACCGTTCTCGCCCAAGGCGACCAGGATCTTGGAGGTGACGCCGGGCACTTCCTTGACCGCGTCCTCGACGCCCAGCTCGATGCGCTTGGCGTCGAGTTCGCCTTCCAGTTTGTCGAGATATTCTTTGGCGCGCTCTTGCAGCTCGCGCGCTGTATCCTCGTCGAAGCCTTCGATGCCGGCGATTTCCTTCTGATCAACCAGCGCGAGTTCCTCGATCGAGCCGAAGCCCTCCGAGGCGAGCAGTTGCCCGACCACTTCGTCGAGATTGAGCGCCTCGACAAAAATCTTGGTGCGGCTCTCGAACTCGGCGTGACGGCGTTCGGACTCTTCTTGCTCTGTCAAAATGTCGATGTCCCAGCCGGTGAGTTGCGAGGCCAGACGCACGTTCTGCCCGCGCCGGCCGATGGCCAACGACAATTGTTGATCGGGCACCACCACCTCGATGCGCTCTTTGTCTTCGTCGAGCACGACCTTGGCGACTTCCGCCGGCGCCAGCGCGTTGACCACAAAGGTGGCGATATCCGGCGACCAGGGGATGATGTCGATTTTCTCGCCCTGCAGTTCGTTCACCACCGCCTGCACGCGCGAGCCGCGCATGCCGACGCAGGCGCCGACCGGGTCCACAGACGAATCGCGCGAGATCACCGCGATCTTGGCGCGCGAGCCGGGGTCGCGGGCGACCGCCTTGACCTCGACGATGCCGTCATAGATTTCCGGCACTTCTTGCGCGAAGAGTTTCGCGGTGAATTGCGGATGTGTGCGCGAGAGAAAAATCTGCGGGCCGCGCGGCTCGCGCCGCACGTCGTAGATATAGGCGCGGATGCGGTCGCCGTTGCGGAACACTTCACGCGGCAGCATCTCGTCGCGCCGCACGATGGCCTCGCCGCGGCCGAGATCGACCACCACGTTGCCGTATTCGACGCGCTTGACGATGCCGTTGACGATGTCGCCGATGCGGTCCTTGTACTCGGCATATTGCCGGTCACGCTCGGCCTCGCGCACTTTCTGCACAATCACCTGCTTGGCCGATTGCGCGGCGATGCGGCCGTATTCCAAAGGCGGCAACGGATCGGCGATGGTGTCGCCGACTTGCGCGGCCGGGTGATGCTTGCGCGCGCCTTCGAGCGTGATCTGGTTGGACGGGTTCTCGACGGCTTCCACCACCAGCATGTGGCGGGTGAGGCGGAGATCGCCGGTTTTCGGCTCGATCTCGGCATGCACGTCGGTTTCCGCGCCGTAGCGTGAGCGCGCCGCCTTGGCGATGGCGTCTTCCATGGCGGCGATGACGATGCCGCGGTCGATCGCCTTCTCGCGGGCCACCGCGTCGGCGATTTGCAATAGTTCGAGCCGGTTGGCGCTGACTGCCATAGCTCAGTCTCCTTGGTTGGCGGCCGTTTGATGCGGCCGATGCCGTAAATGTCTCTCTTTACGTCGTTCTTCCTTGCGGGCGGCGCGCGTGTCGCGCTTGGCGGTCTTCTCGCGCCGCAAAGCTTGCGTCACCAGTTCATCGGTGAGCACCAGCTTGGCGTCGCTCATCTCGTCGATCGGAAGCAGAATTTCCGATCCCGCATCCTCTTCATCGCCGCGAATGCGCGCGGCTTCGCCCTCGGTGCCGAGCAACAGGCCGCGAAAACGCTTGCGCCCGTCGATCGGGATTTCCGTCTCGATCTTGACCAGATGGCCGGCGTAGCGATCGAAATCGGATTTGCGCACCAGCGGGCGGTCGATGCCAGGCGAGGAGATTTCCAACCGGTAGGCTTTATCGATGGGGTCGGCCATATCAAGCACCGGCGAAAGCGCGCGCGACACCGTCTCGCAATCCTCGACCACCATAGTTCCGTCCGGACGTTCCGCCATGATCTGCACGGTGCAGCCGTCGGCGGCCGAGACCTTGACCCGCACCAGCCGGTAGCCGAGCTGCTCGATCACCGGCTCGGCAATGGCCGCGACACGGGCGGACAGCCCCGGCTCGACGATGAGCCGTGGTTCCGTTTCGCTCTGGGTGGCGGTTGCAACCGCCTGTCGTGCCTCGCTTACGGCCATTTTGGTAACAAAAAAGAGCGGGCCCCAGGGGACCCACTCTCAAAACCCGGTTGGTTATGAGGGTGTCTTAACAAGCGAAAATATAGCGATTTTCTAGCTTCGTGCAAGGGTGGAGGCGTTATTTTGCAGCTAACCCTTCCTTCAGAGTCTGCCCTTAAATTTGGGTAAATCACGGATCGCGCGAGTTCCTTAAGGCGGTTTGGCAGGTATTTGTCATGAGCGTTCCCGCCTCGCTGCTGCCAGAGCTGGAAGAGGTCGTGCACCACGGCTCGGCGGAAAAGCGGGCCGAAACCCTGCGCCGCATCACCGGCCTGTTTTTGGACGGCGCGCCGAACTTCAATGATGAACACGTCGCGCTGTTCGACGACGTCATCGGCTGCCTGATCGAGGCAATCGAGGTCAAGGCGCTGGCGGAACTCGCGCGGCGGATAGCGCCGGTACCGAACGCGCCGCATGGCGTGGTGACCACGCTGGCCAGAAACGACAATATCGCGGTCGCCGGCCCGGTGCTCAAGCAGGCCCGCATCGACGACCCGGATCTCAAATATATCGCCGAGACCAAGAGCCAGGCGCATCTGCTGGCGCTCTCCACGCGTTTGGGGATCAGCGAGACGCTGTCGGATGTGCTGGTGCGGCGCGGCGACGGCATGGTGGTGCGCAGCGTCGCCACCAATCAAAAGGCGCGCTTGTCGGACAACGCGTTCACTAGTTTGGTCAAGCGCGCCGAACGCGACGGTGTGCTGGCCGAGAAAGTCGGTCTGCGCACCGATATTCCGCCGCGCCTGTTCCGTCAGTTGCTGATGCAGGCGAGCGGGGTGGTGCAAAAGCGTCTGCTGGCGCGGGCCAAGCCCGATATCCAGGCCGAAATCCGGCGCGTACTGGCGAAAGTGACCGACGAGGTCGCTGTCAAGGCGGCGCCGCGCAATTACACGGCGGCGCTAGCGGCGGTGCAGGCGCTGCACAAGGAGCGCAAGCTCACCGAGGGCGACGTCGCCGACTATGCCAGGAACTGCCAATACGAAGAAACCATCGCGGCGCTGGCGACGATGAGCGCGGTGCCAGTCGAGGTGGTGGACCGGCTGATGAGCGGCGAGCGCGCCGATCCGGTGCTGATCCTGGCGCGCGCGGCCGGCTTCGGCTGGAAGACGGTGCGGGAAATCATGAACTCGCGGCCCGGCCCCAAGCGGTCGCGAGAGACGCTCGAAGCCGCGCGCGAGAATTTCGAGCGGCTCACGGCGGCCACCGCCCTGCGCGTGGTGCGCTTCTGGCAAGTGCGCCAGGGGACCGGGGAATAGTTAGACCCGCCAGAAAATAAAATACGCCGACGCGCGCCCTTCGCGCTTGGCCTTGGCTTCATATCGCGTTTCGGAAAAATCCGCCCAGGGCTTGCGCCAATCGTCGGCGCGCTCGGCCATCCAGACGAAATCCGGCGAGCTCAGCACGCGTGCCAGCGCATAAGCCGCGTAGTCGGCGATGTCGGTGGCAAAGCGCAGCTCGCCACCGCTTTTGAGAATGCGCGCCAGCCGCTTCAGGCTGTCATCCTGGATGAAGCGCCGCTTCCAGTGCCGCCGTTTCGGCCACGGATCGGGATAGAGCAGGTCGATGCGCGTGAGCGCCGCGCCGGGCAACCAGTCGAGCAGTTCGCTGGCGTCGCCGACATGCAGCCGGATATTGCCGAGCGCATGGGCCTCGATCGCGGCGAGCGCCTTGGCCGTGGCGTTGAGGAAAGCGTCGCTGCCGATGAAACCGGTCTGCGGATGCGCTTGCGCCTGCGCGATAAGATGTTCGGCGCCGCCAAAGCCGATTTCGAGGCGCACAGCATCGAGCGGCTTGTCGAACAACGCGCACAAATCCGCGGGCGCGGGCTTGGCGAGGTCGAGCGCGATGCGCGGCAACAGCGTGTCGAACAGCGCGACCTGCCGCGGCTTTAGGGCATGACCCTTGCGCCGTCCGAAGAAGGCGCGTTGCGTTGGTGAATCCGGCTCCATAGGCCGACTATCAGAGACGCGGATGGCCGGCACAAGGCCGGCCATTGCATCGACGATGCAACATTATTCGAAAGAACCCTATTTCACCGCGCTCTTGATCGCGGCGGCGAGGTCGGTCTTTTCCCAGGAGAAACCGCCATCCTTCTCGGGCGCGCGGCCGAAATGGCCGTAGGCCGCGGTGCGCCGGTAGATCGGGCGGTTGAGCTTGAGGGTGCGGCGGATATTGGTCGGGGTGAGACGGAACAACTCGGGCAAAATCTTTTCGAGCTTCTTTTCCGCCACCTTGCCGGTGCCGTGGGTATCGACCAGCACCGACATCGGGTCGGCGACGCCGATCGCGTAGGCGACCTGGATGGTGCAGCTTTCGGCGATGCCCGCGGCGACCACGTTCTTGGCGAGATAGCGCGCGGCATAGGCGGCCGAACGATCCACCTTGGTCGGGTCCTTGCCGGAGAAGGCGCCGCCGCCGTGCGGCGCGTAGCCGCCGTAGGTGTCGACGATGATCTTGCGGCCTGTCAGGCCGCAGTCGCCGTCCGGGCCGCCGACCACAAAATTGCCGGTCGGGTTGACCAGGAAGTCGGACGGGCGCGCCGGCATCCAGCCTTTCGGCAGCGCCGACTCGACTGCGCTGCCGATCAATTCCTTGACCATGCCGGGGGTGTATTTCTTGCCGTTGCGGTTCTTCTCATTGTGCTGGGTCGACACCACCACCTTGGTGCAGTCGACTGGCTTGCCGTCGGCGTAGCGCACCGTGACCTGGCTCTTGGCGTCGGGCTGCAGATCGAACAACTGGCCGGCGCGGCGTTTGTCGGACAGAACCTTCAGGATCTTGTGCGCGAAATAAATCGGCGCCGGCATGAACGAGTTCTTCTCGTAGACTTCGCTCTCGGTGCAGGCGAAGCCGAACATCATGCCCTGGTCGCCGGCGCCTTCCTGTTCGCCGCCTTTTTTCTTCTTGGCGTTCACGCCCATCGCGATGTCCGGCGACTGGCCGTGCAGCAGCACCTCAATGTCGGCGCCGTAGTAGGAGAAGCCGTCCTGGTCGTATCCGATGTCCTTGACCACATCGCGTGCGATCTGAGCGATCAGTTCGCGGTTCACCACCGTCTTGTCGCCGTGCTTGTGGAAGTACGGCGCCTGGCCGCGGCCCTCGCCGGCGATAATGATCTTGTTGGTGGTGGCAAGCGTCTCGCAGCCGAGCCGCGTGTTCACTTGGCTGTCGTCGGCGATGCCGAGCTTGATGTCGTTTTCCAGAAACGCGTCGAGCACTGCGTCGGAAATCTGGTCGCAGACCTTGTCCGGATGACCTTCGGAAACCGATTCGCTGGTGAATAGAAAATTGTTGTGAGACACCGCTAAACTCCTTCTGTGACGCGCCTTCACGGGGGCGTCATTTCCGGGGTGGTTCTTGCAGTGCCGGTGGACGAGGTCAAGATGCGGGCAGCGGTGGGCAGCCCGTTCGCGGACGATGGGCTCGGGCCTATTTGTCCTCGCCGGCGATCTGCTCGACCAAATCGACAATGCGCCGGCGCAATTTGCTGTTCTTGATCTTCATGAACGACTTAGTCAGCGAGAGGCCGTCGGAGGTGGCGAGAAAGTCCGACACATAGGCTGGCGACGGCGCTTCGCCCATGCCGGAATGCCCCGGCATATTCGGCGCGCCTTCGAAGAAAAACGAAACCGGCACTTGCAGGATATTGGAAATCTGCTGCAGGCGGCTGGCGCCGATGCGGTTGGTGCCCTTCTCGTATTTTTGCACCTGCTGAAAGGTAAGGCCAAGCGCGTCCCCAAGCTTCTCCTGCGACATGCTCAACATCATCCGACGCATGCGCACGCGCGATCCAACGTGCTTGTCGATCGGATTAGGGGTCTTCTTGGCCATAAAGGTCTCCTATGCGACTATTCTGAAGCGTAATGTCACAAATGACCGCATCTATGCAACTCGTGAATTCCTTTATGTCGATTGTCCACGTCATAGGGGAATAAAAGTTGTCCATATTTTTCGGCTGTTTTTCACATGTCGGTAATCGGATATGTTTAATCGGCAAATCCATCTCGTCGCCGGACAACTCGAACAAGATATTAGCCGTTTTGCAATCCAGAGCTGAATTAGGTTCAATTTAAGGATGCATTCGCCGCCGGGCGATCAATACCAAACTCACGAGCAAAAATAGAATCACAACGTCGTCACCAAAACGCACATAGGGCGTCGGCTCGATCGCGCGAGGCAGGCGCGCGTCGAGCACGCCTTCGGCGCCCAGCGGCAATGAATTGACGACGCGGCCGACCGGATCGACCACCGCGGAAATCCCGGTGTTGGCGGCGCGCACCAGCGGCAAGCCTTCGGTGATCGCAAGCACGCGCGCCTGCTGGAAATGCTGATAGGGGCCGGAACTAATTCCGAACCAGCCGTCATTGGTCACATTGATCAGCCAGCCCGGCCGCTCGCCGCTCGGCACCGCGGCGCCTGGAAAAATCACTTCGTAGCAAATCAGTGGCAGCATTTTCGGCGCGCCCGGCACATCCATGGCGCGCCGGCGGTCGCCCGATAGGAATCCGCCGACCTGCTTGGTGAGTTGTCGCAAGCCGAGCCGTTCGAGCACGCGCTGGAACGGCAGGTATTCGCCGAACGGTACCAGATGCACCTTGTCGTAGATGCCGCGGAACGAGCCGTCGGGATCGATCACGTAGACCGAATTATAGGCGCGCACATTGCCGGCGCTGGCGCTCGGCGCGGCGCGCACGGCGCCGGTGATCAATTCGGTGGAAGGTTTCAGCAGGGCCGCGATTTGCGCCAGCGCGTCCGGCTCGCGCGCGAGGAAGAACGGGAACGCCGATTCCGGCCAGATCAAATGCGTGACGTCGTGCACGCCGTTCGAGTTCGGTCCGGTGGTGCGGTCGGACAGGCGTAGATAGCGCTCCATGATCTGCGACTTGGCGGCGTAATTGAATTTCTCGTCCTGTTGCAGATTGGGCTGCATGATGCGCAGTTTCACGCCGTTCACATATTCGGTCGGCTGCTGCCACAGCCGCACGACGCCATAGCTGGCGAGCGCCACGAGAACGAGGATGCCGAAAAGCGGCGCGCGCCGCGGATGCAGTGTGTCCGTCAAGTCGTCCGCGAGCACGGCGGGGCTGGCGCAGATCGCGATGCACAGGAAGGTGAGGCCCCAGATGCCGGTGAGCGAAACGCTTTGCGCCAGCGCCAGCGGCTCGGTCAGTGCGTAGCCGAACGTGTTCCAAGGAAATCCGCTGAGCAGATGGCCGCGTAGCCACTCCGCGCCGGTCAGAGTAGCGGCGAGCGCCAAAATGCGCGTCGCTCCGCGCACCCAGATCAGCCGCGCCGCGGCGAGCCCCAACGCCGTGTAGAGCGCGAGATAGGCCGGCAGGCCTGCGACCGCGACCGGCAACAGCCAGCCGAAGGTTTTGGCATCGACCAGGAAGGCGTAACCGACCCAATAAAGTCCGGCCAGGAAATAGCCGAAACCGAAACACCAGCCGGCGGCCGCCGCCGTCATGGCGCCGTTCCAGCGTCCGGCGGCCGAGCCGTCCACCAGCCAAATCAGCACCGGAAAAGTCAGGAACAAGATCGGCCAGGCATTGATCGGAGTCAGCGCCAGCGCCGATGCGACACCGGCGAGGAAGGCGATGATGGCGCGCCGCCAGCCGAAGGCGAGCACCACCGCATAGGCGAGGCGGGTGACAATCACGGGCGGTGCGCGCCAGTGGAAGAACCGGGGAAGGACCCGGCATCCTTCTGCGCCGGCGCATCGTCGACGGCCAAGACCGGCGGCGTGGTGCCGGCGAGCACCGCATCCGGTTCGCCGCGCTTGCGTTGTTCGCGCGGCCGTTCGCGCTTTTCCTTCAGCCGAGTGATGCGCACGCGCTTGATGCGGCGCGGATCGGCGTCCAGGACCTCGAATTCGAACAGCCCGGGTCCGGGAATCAGTTCGCCGCGCACCGGCAAGCGGCCGGCGCGCGTCACCAGATAGCCGCCGAGTGTATCGACCTCCTTGACCACGTCGCCGGGGTCGAAATCGTTGCCGATGGTTGCCGCCACGTCCTCGAGATGGGCGCGGGCGTCGGCGATGAATGAATCGTCGGCTTGCCGCACCACGTGCGGCGTCTCGTCTTCGTCATGCTCGTCGGCGATCTCGCCGACGATCTGCTCGACGATGTCCTCGATCGAAACCAGGCCGTCGCTGCCGCCATATTCGTCGACCACCAGCGCCAGGTGAATGCGCGTCGCCTGCATGCGCGCGAGCAGGTCGATCACCCGCGACGATGGCGGCACGAACAGGATTTCGCGCACGATCTTGGCCGCCGACAACGGCATTGAAAGATTGATCGCCTTGAGATCGAGTCCGGCCGGCAGCGGCTTCTTGCGCTTGGCGTTTTCTACCGGGTCGACCGCCGCGCGCGCGGTCATAAATCCGATCAGGTCGCGGATGTGCACCATGCCGATCGGATCGTCGAGCGTGTCGTTATAGACCACCAGGCGCGAATGCGCGGCGCCCTCGAAGGTGCGCACCAGTTCGCCGAGCGTGATGTCCTGTTGCACGGCGACGATGTCGGCGCGCGGGATCATCACGTCCCCCACCCGCCGCTCGCGCAGGCCCAGGATGTTCTTGAGCATCCGGCTTTCCTCCGGCGAGAAGCCGGATTCGCCGGGCGGCATAGCGTCGAGCACGTCCTTGAGATCGGCGCGCGAGTTCGGCTTGCGGCCGAAAATCGCGCGAAACACGCGAACCACCCAGCTTTCCCCGCCTTCGCGCGGCGCTGGCACCGGCACCGGCAGAAGGCGCGGCTCGTAGGGAGCTGCGGCGTCGGTGGAGCTGGAACTTAATGGATCGTTGTCAGGCATGGCGGTCAAGAATCGCCCAGATCGCGCGCGAGATAGGGGTCCGGCAATTTCATGAACAGCATGATCTTGCGTTCGAGGCCTTCCATCGCGTCGGCATCAGAATCATTCTGGTGATCGTAGCCTATGAGGTGGAGAAAACCATGCATCGCGAGATGGGCCAGATGGTGGAGAAATACCCGGTTCTCATCGGCGCATTCGCGGGCGAGCGTTTCATAAGCAATCACGATGTCGCCGAGGAATGCCGCGCCGCCGGATTTTGCAGCCGGAAACGACAGCACATTGGTCGGCTTGTCGATGCGGCGCCAATCGCGATTGAGCTCTTGGATCGCCTTATCGTCGGTCAGAACGACGCTCACTTCGCCGCCCGGCATTGCCAGCGTCGCCGCCGCGGCGGCAATGGCCTCGCGCACGGTCTGCGCGGCTAAAGGCTGCGCGTCCCACAGCGGCGATTGGATTTGGATGTCGATCGTCGGCGCTGCCGCGCGCCGGCCCGGCACGCTGGTCATTTCTTGTCCTCGCGCGCGGACTTGCGGTCATAGGCTTCCACGATGCGTCCCACCAGCTCGTGGCGGATCACGTCTTCATGCGTGAAGGCGACATGGCCGATGCCCTCGATGCCATCGAGCAGGCGCACCGCTTCGGCGAGACCGGAGGTCTGGCCGCTCGGCAGGTCGACCTGGCTCGGATCGCCGGTGACGATCATGCGGCTGTTCTCGCCCAGCCGGGTCAGGAACATCTTCATCTGCATCGAGGTGGTGTTTTGCGCCTCGTCGAGAATGACCGCCGCGTTCGACAGCGTGCGCCCGCGCATGAAGGCGAGCGGCGCGATCTCGATTTCGCCGGCCTGCAGCGCGCGTTCGACGATGCGGGCGTCCATCAGGTCGTAGAGCGCGTCGTAGATCGGGCGCAAATAGGGGTCGACCTTCTCGCGCATGTCGCCGGGCAGGAAGCCGAGCCGTTCGCCGGCTTCCACCGCCGGCCGCGACAGGATGATGCGGTCAACTTCCTTGCGCTCGAACATCTGAATCGCTTGCGCGACCGCGAGCCAGGTCTTGCCGGTGCCGGCAGGTCCGGTGCCGAACACAAGATGATGGCGCTTGAGCGCGCGGATATAGGCGTCCTGCGCGGCGGTGCGCGCGCGCACTGGGCGCTTGCGCAGATTGATTTCCTCGAAGACCGGCCGCGCGCTCGCCGGGTCGTAGTCGAACAGCGAGCCTTGCGCGATCGCCTGCCTTATGGCGCCCTCGACGTCGCCTTGGGCGAGCTCGTGGCCACGCTTGATGTGCTCGTAGAGCCCCTCCAGCACGCGGCGGGCCTGCTCGCAGCCGCCGCGCGAGCCATCGATGGTGACGTGATTGCCGCGCTGCTCGGCCACCACGCCGAGGCGGCGCTCGATCAGCGCGAGATTTTGTCCGTATTGCCCGAACAGGATGGATGCCAGCCGGTTATCGTCGAAGGCGAGCACGATCTGCGTGGTGGCAGTTTCCTCGGAAGCTGCGGCGGCCGGGATCACGGGATCGGATGTGCGCAAGTGGTTTCTCAAGCTCCTGCTGCGGCGAGGATCGGCGCCTGCACCGGCTCTGTGAGCGCGCCGAACAGCGTATTGCTGCCGATTTTGGTGATAGCGACATTAACGAGCGAACCGATCATGGCGCACGGCGCCATCACATGCACCGCCTGCAAATATGGGGTGCGGCCGACCAATTGCCCAGGGAGCTTGCCCGGCTTCTCCAGCAACACTTCCACAGTGCGGCCGAGGGATTGTGCGTTGAAGGCCCGCCACTGGCGAGTGATGACCGCCTGCAGCCGCTGCAGGCGTTCGGTCTGCTCGTCCGGCGCAACCTGGGCCGCCATCTCGGCTGCCGGCGTGCCGGCGCGCGGCGAATACATGAAGCTGTAAGCGGTAGCGAAGCCGACTTCTTCCACCAGCGTCAGTGTCTCGCGGAAATCGTCTTCGGTCTCGCCCGGAAAGCCGACGATGAAATCGGAGCTCAAAGCGAGATCGGCGCGGCGCGCGCGCAAGGCGGCGATCACGTCGAGATAATCTTGCCGCGTATGCCGGCGGTTCATCGCCGCCAGAATGCGGTCTGAACCGGACTGCACCGGCAGGTGCACATAGGGCATCAGCGCCGGCAGGTCGCTGTGCGCGGCGATCAGGTCATCGTCCATGTCGCGCGGATGGCTGGTCATATAGCGCAGGCGAACGATGCCGGGCACCTTGGCGAGACGGCGCAATAATTTGCCGAGTGTCGAGGGCGAGCCGTCGGCGCCAAGCCCATGATAGGCATTTACGTTCTGCCCGATCAGCGTCACCTCGCGCACGCCGGCTTTTGCCAGGCGTTCGACTTCGGCGGCGATCTTCTCGACCGGGCGCGAGACATCGGCGCCGCGCGTGTAAGGCACGACGCAAAACGTGCAGAACTTGTCGCAGCCTTCCTGCACGGTGACGAAAGAGGAAATGCCGCGCTTGGCAATGGCTTCAGGTCGTGGCGCGGCGAGCGCATCGAACTTGTCGTCCACCGGGAATTCGGTGTCGACGATCTGCTCGCCGCGTTCCGCGCGGTCGAGCAGTCCGGGCAGCAGGTGATAATTCTGCGAACCGACCACCAAATCGACCGCGCCGGCGCGGCGGATGATTTCTTGCCCTTCCGCCTGCGCCACGCAGCCGGCGACCGCAATCAGCATGTGGCGGCCTTGTGCGGCGGCCTCCTCCTTCATCTGGTGGATGCGGCCGATCTCGGAATAGAGTTTATCGACTGCCTTTTCGCGGATGTTACAGGTGTTGAGGATCACCAAGTCGGCGTCGGCGGCTTCCGCGGTCTCGCTGTAGCCGGCGGGAGCCAAATTGTCCGCCATACGATGGGAATCGTAGACGTTCATCTGGCAGCCGAAGGACTTGACGTGGACTTTACGGGTTCTGCTCATGCCGCTCGCGTTCGAACCGGGGGGCTAATCTAACCTGTCGGGACAGGGTTTGTCCTGCCACTCCCATGCCTTTGATTTCATGACACTTTTAAGACGCGGGGACATGCGCTTTGCGCGGCCGCTCGCGTAGCGTCGCCGTGTTGAGCGCCCACACCGCGACTGCGAGCGATTTCGCCATGGCTTTGCGGTCGGCAGCGCCGTCGACCTCGACCGGAGCGCCGTAGCTGACCACGGCGTCGATCGCGCCGCGTGCGATGAAGTCCTTGATATGCGGCATGAAGTCGAGATCGCCGTACCAGGCGACCAGCGGGCGATACTGGCGTCCCATCGGAATGCCATGCTGGCCGGTGTAGCCGATCGACATTGGCTGAATCAGGATGCCGCGCCCGGCGAGCGCGCTTGCCTCCTTCACCGCGCCAACTAAAGCGGAGCGGAACGGCAACACGCGGTCGCCGTCGCTCGAGGTGCCTTCCGCGAACAGCACGACCGAAATGCCGGAGGCCAAGCGCTTGACGATCTCGCCGACGGCTTCGCCGGTCTGGTGGCGGCGCGTGCGGTCGACGAACACCGTGCGCTGCAGGCGGGCCGCGACACCGACGATCGGCCAATCGGCGACTTCGCGTTTGGCGACGAAGGCCACCGGTGCGATCGAGCCGATCACCAGGATATCGGCCCAGGACACGTGATTGGACACGAACAGCACCGCGCGGTCGTGCACCGGCTCGCCCACCACGCGGATGCGAAGGCGCAGGACAGCGCAGAGCATGCGGTAGTAGTGGACGCCGATCGCGTCCGCGCCCGGCAGGTGGAGCTTGTCGAGCAGCCACTGCACCGAGATCAGCAGCGGCGTCATGGTGAAGAAGAAGGCCGCGACCAAAACCGCTCTGGCCATCAACTACTCTTGTCGTTGTCGAGTGGGACGGCGTAGAGCTCGAGCCGGTGATCGACCAATTTGTAGCCGAGTTTGCGCGCGACTTCCGCCTGCAGACGGTCGATTTCATCCGAGCGAAATTCGATCACCTCGCCGCTGCGCAGATTGATCAGATGGTCGTGATGGGATTCGGTGGCGGTTTCGTAGCGCGCGCGCCCCTCGCGGAAATCGTGCCGCTCGATGATGCCGGCATCTTCGAACAGGCGCACGGTGCGGTAGACCGTAGAAATGGAAATCCGGTCGTCGACCTTGGCGCAACGCCGATACAGTTCCTCGACGTCGGGATGATCGTCCGACCCAGCCAAGACGCGCGCGATGGTGCGGCGCTGCTCGGTCATGCGCATGCCTTTGGCGGCGCACAGGGCCTCGATGTTTCTCCGGTCGGAGATGCTTTGGTCGGGCGTGGTCAAGATTGGCTTTCTCGTCGTCTCTGCGGTCTAGCTTTCATAGCATATTGAGCGCATCCAGGGCGGTCCATCGGGCGATTAAACCAAATCGCGCCGCAACACCAGCGCGGCGACCGCCTTGCCGCCGGGGCCCGGATAGTAATTGGGGCGGCGAGATATCTCGTGAAAACCGGCGCGATCGTAAAGCCGGATCGCCGCGGCATTGTACTCGTCGACCTCCAGGAATACCGTGCGCGTGCCCAAGGCCACCAGCCGGCGCATATGCAGATTGAGCAGATTGCGCGCCAGACCGCGGCCGCGCCGGCTCCCTGCGACCGCGACCGAGAGGATTTCCGCCTCGTCTTCGACCAGCCGCGACATGATGAAGCCGGCAATGGTCCGTCCGGTCACGGCGCGGTGGGCGATGACGTGGCGGTCGGTCAGCAGGCCCTCGACTTCCTGTTCGCTCCAGCCGCGCCGAAATGAGGCGGCATGCAGCGCGGCGATCGGCGCGGCGTCGCGGCTCGCCGCTTCCGACAATGCCGGCTCGCCGCGCGCGAACAAATTTGAAAGAAAACCCATCACCGTCTCGCCAATTGCGCGGCGTTCTGCGGCTGGGCGTCGGGCGCGCGCAGGTAAAGCGGCTTCGGCGGTGCGCCTGTATCGGGCGCTGCGGCGCCGAGCCGCGCCACCCAGTCGATGTCGGGCGCGCGGCGCGCATCGACCAGGCTCGGCGCGCGTTCGCCGGCCGGCCAGGCCGCCGCCAGCATCGCCGCCGCGGTGCCGGTGAGGCGCGGCGCGCCGGTTGCTGCTATGCGCAAGGCCTCGCGCAAGGGCGCGAGCCGCGGCGCCACAATGGTGCGGCCGCCCGGTCCGAACACTTGCAGGTAGACGTGATCGTGGCGCGCATCGATCGCCACGACCACCGGCAGCGTGTCGTCGGCGGCCACCAAGCGCGCGGCATAGGCGGCGAGGGTCGTCAGACCGACCACCGGTTTGCCGGCGGCGAGCGCGATACCGCGCGCGGCCGCGATACCGACGCGCAGGCCGGTGAAACTGCCCGGCCCTGTGGTGACGGCGATGCGGTCGAGCGCGGCGAAGTCGAGCTCGGCGCGCTCCATCACCCGCGCGATCAGCGGCATCAGCCCTTCCGCGTGGCCACGCACCATCGGCTGCGACTCATGCACGGACGTCGCCGCCTGCTCGGTGTCGAGCACGGCAGCCGAGCAGGCCTCGAGCGCGGTATCGATGGCGAGAATGCGCATATTTTGAGTTTAGCATTATTCCGAGGCGAACGAACGCCCTCGGCTGTCGTCCCCGCGAAAGCGGGGACCCATAGCCACCCGATCACCGATAGGCTGCGGAGTATGGGTCCCGGCTCTCGCTGGCGCTCGGCCGGGACGACGGCAAATTTACATCGGCCGCACTTCGACCACGTCGGGCAAAAAATGCTTGAGCAGGTTCTGGATGCCGTGTTGCAGCGTGGCGGTCGAGGACGGGCAGCCTGAGCAGGCGCCTTTCATTTCCAGGAACACGACGCCTCCTTTGTAGCCCTTGAAGGTGATGTCGCCGCCGTCGCCGGCGACCGCCGGGCGCACGCGGGTCTCGATCAAATCCTTGATGGTGGCGACAGTGTCGGCGTCCTTGGCGTCGAAGAATTCATCGGCGTCGGCCGACGCCGGCGCGGCCCCGCTCGCCAGCAGCGGCACGCCGCTGATGAAATGCTCCATTATGGCGCCGAGGATCGCCGGCTTGATCTGCTGCCAGTCGCCGTCGCGCTTGGTGATGGAGATGAAGTCGGAGCCAAAGAAGACGCCGCCGACGTTGGGAATTTCAAATAGCGCCGCGGCCAGCGGCGATTGCGCGGCGGCGGCCTGGTTCGGCATGTCGAGGGTGCCGGTCTCGAGTACGGCTCGCCCGGGCAGGAATTTCAAAGTCGCCGGATTGGGCGTGGCTTCGGTCTGGATGAACATTTTCTGCTCCTTGCGGGTTCAAGGCCCGTGGGTGGCATGCACTATAGCTGATAGATGGCGCTTGCGTTGACCAAGGTCAACTGTCGCGAAATGCCCGAATTGACCCGCAAATCCTAGGAACTAGCGTCGATATCTTCGTCGCTCAGATGTCCCGGCACGATGGCAATCGGGATCGGGAAGGTGCCGGCGGTCTTAGCGAGGCTGGAGACCAGCGGCCCGGGGCCCTCATTGGCGATGCCGGCGGCCAGTACCAGGATGCCGATATCGGTATCCTCGTCGATCAGCTTGACGATCTCCTCGGCCGGGGCGCCTTCGCGGATCACGCGATCCGGCACGATGTCGGCGATATCTTTGGCGCGTGCCGCGAACTTGTCGAACGCGGTATTGGCATCTTCCGTTGCCTCGGCCTTCATGAGGTCGGCGACGCCCAGCCATTGCTGATTGTGCTCGCCGGTGTCGATCACCCGCAGCATCACGAGTTGCGAACCGGTGCGGCCGGCGCGCTTGGCCGCCCAATAGACCGCGCGGTCGCATTCCTCGGTGTCGTCGATGACGACCAAATATTTGCGCTTGTGGCCGGCCTCGAAGCTGCGGCGCTTGGTGCTCATCGTCGCTCCCGTTCATGCGCTCATTTGCGAACGCACAAGCTGTGGATGGTGGCACGCCGGGCGCGGTCGCCACAAGCCGGATAAGGCCGGATAAATTCTTAGTAAAAACCTGGCGTTAGCGGCGTACGAAGCCGACAATGTCCTTGACCGCCTTCATGGTTTCGGCGGCGAGCACCTGCGCACGCTCGGACCCGTCGGCCAGCACGGCATCGATATAGACCGGGTCCTGCATCAGCTTTTTCATTTCCGCGCCGATTGGCCCGAGCTTGGCGACCGAGAGATCGGCGAGCGCGCTCTTGAATGTGGAGAATTGCCCGCCGCCGAATTCGCGGAGCACGTCGGCTTTGCTCGACCCCTTGAGCGCCGCGTAGATGCCGACCAAATTGTCGGCTTCGGGGCGCGGCTCGAGGCCCTTCTCTTCGCTCGGCAGCGGCTCGGGATCGGTTTTGGCCTTACGAATTTTCTGCGCGATGGCGTCGGCATCGTCGGTGAGATTAATGCGCGAATAATCGGACGGCTCCGATTTCGACATTTTTTTCGAGCCGTCACGCAGCGACATCACCCGCGTCGCCGGACCCTGAATGATCGGCTCCGGCAACGGAAAGAACGCCTCGCCGTAACCATGCGCGTGGATCGATGCGGCGAAGTCGACGTTGAATTTCTGCGCGATGTCACGCGACAGCTCCAGATGTTGCTTCTGATCCTCGCCGACCGGCACATGGGTGGCGCGGTAGACCAGAATGTCGGCCGCCATCAAGTTCGGATAGGCGTAAAGGCCGACCGAGACATTCTCGCGGTCCTTACCGGCCTTTTCCTTGAAATGGGTCATGCGGTTGAGCCAGCCGAGGCGGGCGACGCAGTTGAACACCCAGGCGAGTTCGGCGTGCTCAGCGACCTGGCTCTGGTTGAAGATGATCTGCTTCTTGGCGTCGATGCCGCAGGCCAAAAACGCCGCGGTCACCTCGCGCGTGGCGCGCGGCAATTCGCTCGGGTCCTGCCACACCGTGATGGCGTGCAGGTCGACCACGCAATAGATGCAGTCATAGCGCTCCTGCAGCGCGACGAATTTGGTGATCGCGCCAAGATAATTGCCGAGGTGCAGGTTGCCGGTCGGCTGCACGCCGGAAAATACGCGTTCCTTGAACGCCATAGCCTTACTCCGGGATTGTGGTGGGCCACATCGCATGACGCCGTTTGGCGCGCAACCCCTGTTGGGGGCCGCAACAAAGGCTTTGCCCCGACACGGGATAACATTATTAAAGGCCGTGCCTTTCCGTTATAGGAGAGTCAAGACAATCGGGAATCCCGCGGGGTGGCGAGTGGCGGGTGGGATTTAGATGAGCAAAGACGAACTGATCATCCAATTGGTGAAAGTGGCGCTCGGCATCCTGATCGGGGGCTACTTTCTCTGGTGGAGTCTGGAAGTGCTGAAAAGACTTCCGCCCCTTCACTAGACACGCGCGATCGGTGAGCGTTGCCAGCCCGTCGGTCGCCGCTATAGTGCGCCGCGTATTCACGAGGTAACGCATGATTGCCCCCCGCTACGACGTGCTCGGCATCGGCAACGCCATCGTCGACGTGATCGCCCGCGCCGAGGACGATTTCCTGGTCGCGCAGGGCATGCACAAGGGCGCCATGGCGCTGATCGACCAGGCGCGCGCCGAGACGATCTATCAGGCGATGGGGCCGGCGGTGGAAAGCTCGGGCGGTTCGGCCGCCAATACCATCGTCGGGGTGGCGAGCTTCGGCGGCCGCGCCGCCTTTGTCGGCAAGGTCAAGGACGACGAGCTCGGCCGCGCCTTCGTCCACGACATCCGCGCCGCCCGCGTCGCCTTCGACAGTCGGCCGGCCGGCGACGGCCCCTCGACCGCGCGCTGCTACATCATGGTGACGCCGGACGGCGAGCGCACCATGAACACGTTTCTCGGCGCTGCGCAGGACTTGAAGCCCGCTGACATCGACGAGGCCAAGATCGCCAGCGCCGCGCTGGTTTATCTCGAAGGCTATTTGTGGGACCCGCCGCAAGCCAAGGAAGCCTTCGTCAAGGCGGCGGCGATCGCGCACAAAGCCGGGCGGCGCGTGGCGCTCACGCTGTCGGATGCGTTCTGCGTCGATCGCTACCGCGCAGAATTCCTGGCGCTGATCCGTAAGGGCACCGTGGATATTATTTTTGCCAATGAGCACGAGCTGCACAGCCTGTATGAAACCGCCGACTTCGATACCGCGGTCAAGGCGCTGCGCCATGACGCCAAGCTCGCGGTGATCACGCGCAGCGAAAAAGGCTGCGTGGTGGTCACCCGCAAGGAGGTCGAAGCGGTGCAGGCGATGCCGATCGACCGCGTGGTCGATGTCACCGGCGCCGGCGATCTGTTCGCCGCCGGGTTTCTGGTCGGTCTCGCGCGCGGCAAGGACAATCGTACCGCCGCCCGGCTCGGCGCGCTGGCGGCCGCTGAAGTGATCCAGCATATCGGTGCGCGGCCGGCGGTCTCGCTCAAAGCTTTGGCGGCCGAGAACGGCCTGCCGCTCTAAAGCATCTGAAAATTCCGGGCGAAGCGGTGCTGGCGCGAACCCGCGGCGGGCGCAATTGGTAACCAATTGGTAACCAAACATGGTTAGCGATTGTTGAACAACAAATTGCGAGGACCCGTCATGGAAGCGGCACCCAAACCGGATGGCGCGCCCGAGGCAAGCCCGGCCAAGGACGAATTGCCGACCGTCGAATCGCCGTCAATATCGCCGGGCACTGAAACGTCCGCGATTGTAACTGACACGCCTGCGCCTGCCATCGGGCCGATCATGGCAACCGCGCCCGCAGTCGAACCGATTTCCGTGGCAGCGTCCGCGACGCGGCCGCGCTTTGTCTTGCGGCCTCGCCACCGGCGCTATGCTCTGGTCGCCGCCTCGGTGACTTTCGCGGCCGCGCTCGGCGCGGTGGTCGGCGCACTGGCGAGCGGCGGCTTCTCCACGCCTGTGCCGGCCAAGCCCGATTTGATCGCGATCGAACAGAACCAGGCGATGCAGCAATCGATCGCCCTGCTCGGCAAGGAAATCACCACGCTGAAAGCGGGCCTCGAGCAGGCCAACAAGTCGGCGCACGTGCAGCTCGCCAAGATTTCCGACCGCCTCGACCATACGACCGCGGAGATCACCGGCTCGATAGCGGCGCCGCAGACCACGGCGCCGGTGCTGACGCCACTGCCGGCGCCACGGCCGACGCCGCGCATCGCCGCGGTGGAACCCGCGTCGCGCGTGCCGGTGGTGCTGGGCTGGACCATTCACGACGTCCGCAATGGTTACGTTCTTGTGGAAAATCACGGTGAAATTTATCAAGTCGCGCTCGGCGCCCCACTGCCCGGCCTCGGCCCGGTGCAATCGGTCAAGCGGCAGGACGGCCGCTGGATGGTGCTGACGCCGAAGGGCATCATCGTGTCCATGCGCGACCGCCGCTATTTCGAAGAATTCTGAATACGAGACTAAGCTGGATTTGAAAGGCGGCGCGGGTAACCGCTTTTCATTTGTACGGGAGCCCAGTGGCGATTGCGCCAAAACCGTGTCAGATTCGCTTCGTCGGATCGGTACGGGTGAGGTCATGCGCGGCGCGTTGCTGAGAATTCTTACGGCAGGTTTCGGCATCCTGGCCGCGTGGGACCAGGCCTTGGCGCAAGGTCTGGCGCAAGGCGCGGCGCCGCCCGCGGCCAAGCCGGAAATGACCGCAAGCTGCCCGGGCTTGGTGGCGAGCCGGGCGCCCTTCGTGCAGCCGGTCGCGTTTCGGCTCGCCGCGCTTGAGCGCGATCAGGTACGTATCAGCTATATCGGCCACTCCACCTTCCTGATCGAAAGCCCGCAGCTGGTGCGCATCGCCACAGACTACAATGATTATGTGCGGCCGCCGGTCACACCCGATATCGTGACCATGAACCACGCCCACACGACGCATTATACCGATCGTCCCGATCCGAGCGTCAAGCACGTGCTGCGCGGCTGGACGGAAGATGAAAAGCCGGCGCGCGTCGACCTCACCTTCAAGGACGTGCGCGTGCGCAACGTGCCGACCAATATCCGCAGCTGGGACGGCGGCACCGAGCGGCACGGCAATTCGATCTTCATCTTCGAGGTGGCCAATCTGTGCATCGCCCATCTCGGCCATCTGCACCACACGCTGACGCAACAGCAGCTCAACGAAATCGGCCGCGTCGACGTGGTAATGGTGCCGGTGGACGGCAATTTTACGCTCGATCTCGACGGCATGGTCGAGGTGCTGCACGCGCTGAAGGCGCCGCTGATGATCCCGATGCATTATTTCAGCGCCTTTACGCTCGACCGCTTCCTGACGCGCGTCCGTCAGGAATGGGAGGTGGAGATTGCCGAAGTGCCCTCGACGGTGGTGTCCAAGACCAGCCTGCCGGCCAAGCCGAAAGTCCTGGTGCTGCCCGGCCGTTGAAGCTGGACGTGCCCTGGATATATACAAATTCAACTATACTTAACGAGGGTGGCCGCCCGCTTTCGCGCGCGGCCACGGCGAATTATCAATAGACGGCACTGGCCGCGCGGAACCAAAGCTTTGGTGTTGCGTTCACGCAGCGCTATTTGGAGGCAATTCGAGGTTTTCTACATGATGCAAACCTGGGGCGGTTGGAAGCGGTTTCCCGACGTAAAAAGCGGCGATGTCGTCGAAGCGGCGGCGGGCCCGGGGGTTTACGAGGTTCGCCATATGTTGACGGGCCGGGTGATAGCGTTCGGGTATTCCGGCGATGTGGCGCATACGATCGCCGGGTTGAAGTTCGACGGCGACGGCGGCCCGATCGTCAATTTTTTTCGCAAGCCGCCGCTGGTATCCCGCATTGCCGACCTCGAATACCGCACCTGCGCGGCGGCCAGCCGCGCCGAAGCCAAGACCGCTGCAAAACGGCTGCTCGGCCTGCGGCAGACCGCCTGGCGCCGGCGCATGGACCTGGGCTGGGCCGCCCGCCATCCGAGCTGAATCTCGCGTCAAGAATTCAAGACTGCAGCCGGCCATCGCCGGCCGTTTCGTTTTGTGCGTCAATCTCCGGTGGCTTCGGCCGGGCGCGATATCCGGTTAGAGTGCCGCGGCCTTAACGGAGCGCTCAGCCATGCCTTTCGCTGTCACGTCCGACAAAGTGCGACTGCATTACGAAGAAGTGGGTCAGGGCACGCCCATTTTGTTCGTGCACGAATTCGCCGGCGATCACCGCAGCTGGGAGCCGCAGTTGCGCGAATTCGGCAAGCGCTGTCGCTGCATCGCGTATGCCTTT
This sequence comes from uncultured Alphaproteobacteria bacterium, assembly GCA_963778745.1. Lineage (GTDB taxonomy): Bacteria > Pseudomonadota > Alphaproteobacteria > Rhizobiales > Xanthobacteraceae > Pseudolabrys. The sequence continues at coordinate 212,100 of CAVZVP010000019.1, forward strand.
CGCGGTTACACGCCGTCCGACGTCCCGGCCTCGGGCGAGGCCTACAGCTACCTGCACGTGATGCGCGACGCCGTCGCCGTGCTCGATCATCTCAAGATCGACGCTGCGCACCTCGTCGGCCTGTCGATGGGCGGCTACACCACGCTGCAGGTCGCGCTCAACCATCCGGCGCGTGTGCGCTCGATGACGCTCGCCGGCACCGGCTCGGGCAGTGAGCGGGCCTACACCGAGCCGTTTCACAAAAATTCGCGCGATCTCGCCCTGGTGTTCGAGCGCGAAGGTTCGGCCGCGGTGGCAAAGACCTACGGCAACGGTCCGGCCCGCGTGCCGTTCTTGCTCAAGGATCCGCGCGGCTTTGCGGAATTCGCCAAGCGCCTGGCCGAGCACGACGCGCAGGGCTCGGCCCATATGTCGCGCGGCTTCCAGGGCGCACGGCCCTCGCTTTACGATTTCGAGAAGGAGATTCGGAAACTAAATATTCCGGCGCTGATCGTGGTCGGCGACGAAGATGACCGTTGCATCGAGCCGAGCCTGTTCCTGAAATCCACCATCGCGGCGTCCGGGTTGGTCATGTTCCCGAAGACCGGGCATCTGGTGAACCTGGAGGAGCCCGATTTGTTCAACCGCGTGGTCGGCGATTTTCTGACCCGCGTCGACGCCGGCCGCTGGCCGCCACGCGATTCGCGCACGATCCATCCGAAGCCTTAACCCGCCCTGGAACCGCAATGCGGGCAAACCTATTTAAAGGCGGCAACACCAGCGCGGGAGCCGCCGATGCTGAAATGGGCCTTTATCTTTCTGCTGATCGCCGTCGTCGCCGGCCTATTCGGCTTCACCGGCGTTGAACAAGCCGCGGCCACCATCGCGCAGTGGCTGTTCGGCATTTTCCTGGTGCTGTTTGTCGGCGCGCTGGCGATCGGGCTGTGGCTTGGTCACGAGCTGATCTCGTGAGACGGCGTGTCCCGGGCGCAGCGCTGCGTCCGGAGCAAGAAAATCAGACGTCCACACTCGCTGACAGCGCGTTGTCCTGGATGAACTGCCGGCGCGGCTCGACTAGATCTCCCATCAATTGGTCGAACAGGACATTGGCCTCGTCCACTTCCTTGATGCGGACCTGCAACAGCGAGCGCGCGTTGACGTCGAGCGTGGTCTCCCACAATTGCTCGGGGTTCATCTCGCCCAGGCCTTTGTAGCGCTGCATGGCGATGCCCTTGCGGCCGGCATTGGTGAGCGCTTCGAACAGGCCGACCGGGCCATGGATCGCGATGGTCTCGTCCTTGCGGCGCAGCATGGCCGGCGGGGTCGGGCGCGGATAAGCCTGCTGCAAAGTGGCGGCAAATTCGTCGAGCTTGCGGGCGTCGGCCGAGCCGAGTAGTGCCTGGTCGATGATCGCGACTTCCTTGACGCCGCGCACGGTGCGCTCGAAATGGAAGCCGTTCTCATCGAACGAACCCTTCCAGCCGCGCTCGGTCTCTTCCTCGAGCGCGTCGAGCCGCTTGGCGATGTAGTCGGCGGCGGCGGTCCCGGTCTTGAGATCATCGGTGACCTTGGGCGTTAGCACGCCGGCAATTGCCGCCTGCTCGATCACCTTGCGGTTATAGCGGCTGTGCAACCCGGTGAGGATGTTGCGGATGGCGCGGGCTTCTTCGACCAACTTGTGCAGGTCCTCGCCGGCGCGCTCTTCGCCCGAGGCGAGGCGCAGCACCGAATCTTCCAGCCCGGTCGCGATCAGATAATCCTCGAGCGCGCGCTCGTCCTTGAGATATTGCTCGGACTTGCCGCGATTGACCTTATAGAGCGGTGGCTGCGCGATGTAGATATGGCCGCGCTTGATCAACTCCTCCATCTGCCGGAAGAAGAAGGTGAGCAGCAGCGTGCGGATATGACTACCGTCCACGTCGGCGTCGGTCATGATGATGATCTTGTGGTAGCGCAGCTTTTCCGGGTTGAACTCGTCGCGCCCGATGCCGGTGCCGAGCGCGGTGATCAGCGTGCCGATCTCCTGGCTGCCCAGCATCTTGTCGAAGCGCGCGCGCTCCACGTTGAGGATCTTGCCGCGCAGCGGCAGCACGGCCTGGAATTCGCGGTTGCGGCCTTGCTTGGCGGAGCCGCCGGCCGAGTCGCCCTCGACGATGAACAGTTCGGACTTGGCCGGATCGCGCTCCTGGCAGTCGGCGAGCTTGCCGGGCAATGACGAGATGTCGAGCGCGCCCTTGCGGCGGGTCAGATCGCGCGCCTTGCGCGCGGCCTCGCGCGCGGCGGCGGCTTCCACCACCTTGCCGACAATGACGCGGGCTTCCGCCGGATGAATCTCGAACCAGTCCTGCAGCGCCTGGTTGATCACGTTCTCCACCACCGGGCGGACTTCCGAGGACACCAGTTTGTCCTTAGTTTGCGAGGAGAATTTCGGGTCCGGCACCTTGACCGAGAGCACCGAGGTCAGGCCCTCGCGGCAATCGTCGCCGGTGAGCGCCACCTTTTCCTTGCGCGTGGTGCCCAGCGTCTCGGCGTATTGCGTGACCTGGCGGGTGAGCGCGCCGCGGAAGCCGGCGAGATGCGTGCCGCCGTCGCGTTGCGGGATGTTGTTGGTGAAGCAGAGCACGCTCTCGTGATAGCCGTCGTTCCACCACAGCGCCGCTTCCACCGTGATGCCTTCGCGCTCGGCCTTGATCATGATCGGTGAGGGGATCAGCGGCGTCTTGTTGCGGTCGAGGAATTTCACGAAGGCTTCGACGCCGCCTTCGTATTTCATCTCCTCGCGCTTCTCGACCGCGTGGCGCATGTCGGAGAGCACGATGTTGACGCCAGAATTGAGGAACGCCAGCTCGCGCAGGCGGTGCTCGAGCGTGGCGAAGTCGAACTCCACCATGGTGAAGGTTTTGGGCGAGGGAAAGAACGTCACTTCCGTTCCCCGTTTGCCGCCGCTCTCGCCGGTAACTTTCAGCGGCGCCACCGCGACGCCGTCGGCGAATTCCATGAAATTTTCTTTGCCGTCGCGCCAGATCTTGAGCTTGAGCCAGCTCGACAGCGCGTTGACCACCGAGACGCCGACGCCGTGCAGGCCGCCGGACACCTTGTAGGAATTCTGGTCGAATTTTCCGCCGGCGTGCAGCTGGGTCATGATGACCTCGGCCGCCGAGACGCCTTCGCCTTTGTGGATGTCAGTCGGGATGCCGCGGCCGTTGTCGATCACCGTCACCGAGCCGTCCGCGTTGAGCGTAACCGTCACCTGGTCGGCGAAACCCGCGAGCGCCTCGTCGATGGCGTTGTCGACCACCTCGTAGACCATGTGATGCAGGCCGGAGCCGTCGTCGGTGTCGCCGATATACATGCCCGGCCGCTTGCGCACGGCGTCGAGGCCCTTGAGGACCTTGATCGATTCCGCGTCATAGTCGCCGTATTCGGATGGGATGTTCAGGGCCGGTTCAGCCATCGGCGAGTGCCTCGAAACGGGCGGAAAAATGAGTCGGATTTGTTGTTTGGTGTGACACGAATTTTGCGCCCCGTACAGAGCAAAGTCACAGCAGTTAATATGTTGATTCAAAATGACTTTTTAAAAGGCTGTCGGCGCAAAAAGCAGCCGTTTTTTGAGGCCGCCCGGACGCCGATTCGGGTCCGCCAAAACCGATTCTGCAAACCCGCCTTTTAGCAGCCTTGGAACGGCCATGCCTTGCGTCCAATTCCGCTTTGCTTGCACGGGGACGCGGCTTGGCTTCTAAGCACTTGGCCTCTAAGGACTTGGCCTCTAAGCATTGGCGCGTCTTCCCGACTTGATTTCACTTCTTATGCACTGGCTCAACACTCGGCTCGAAGTTCCGCATCGCTTGCGCGCCATCGTGCGCGCGCGAGAATCGAGCGTGATCGTGTTGGCGATCATGGTCGGCGCCATCGCCGGCCTGGCGGTTTCCGCCATGGGCCAATTGGTCGGCCTTATGCACGTGATGTTTTTCGGGCTCGATCCCGGCGAGCGCCTTTCAGCCCGAGTCTCTCTCAACCCGCTTTACGCCTTTCTCACCCCCTGCCTCGGCGGGCTGCTGTTTGGCCTCGTCACCGCCTATATCACCCGCCGGCGCGGCACCGAGGTCGATCCGGTAGAAGCCAATGCGCTGCACGGCGGACGCATGTCGCTGCGCGGTAGCCTGATCGTGGCAGCCCAGACCGTATGGTCGAGCGGCGTCGGCGCCTCGGTCGGCCTGGAGGCCGGCTATACCCAGCTCGCCAGCGGGATTGCCTCCAAGATCGGGCAGGCCTTTCGCCTGCGCCGCAGCGACATGCGCATTCTGGTCGGCTGCGGCGCCGCCGGTGCTATTGCCGGCGCCTTCGGCGCGCCTTTGGGCGGCGCCTTCTACGGCTTCGAGCTGATCATCGGCAGCTATTCGGCCGCCTCGCTGGCGCCGGTCGGCATGGCGGCCTTGCTCGGCTATCTGACCGCGCAAGTCTTCGCGCCCGACCGGCTCGGCATCGAAGCCGGCGCAGTCTCCAGCCTGGCAGTGCATGACGTGGTGATCGCCGGCGGCGTCGGCTTGCTGGCGGCGATATTCGGGATTGCGCTGATGCGCGGCGTCGCCGCCTGCGAGGTGCTGTTCTCGCAGTTGCGGGTGAAGCCGGCTTTGCGGCCGATGATTGGCGGCGCGCTGGTCGGCCTGCTGGCGATGGTGTCGCCGCAGGTGATGTCGTCCGGCCACGGCGCCTTGCATCTGACCGGAATTTTCAAACTGCCGCTCGCGACCATCGCGCTGATCTTTGTGCTCAAGGCGCTGGCCTCGATCGTGTCGCTCGGCAGCGGTTTTCGCGGCGGCTTGTTCTTCGCTTCGCTCCTGCTCGGCGCGCTCGGCGGGCAACTGTTCGCGGTCGGGCTTAACGTGGTGGTGCCGGGCTTGCACGCCAATCCGGACGCCTATGCCATCATCGGCATGGGCGCGCTGTCAGTCTCGGTGATCGGCGGGCCGCTAACCATGACTTTCATTGCGCTGGAGACCACCGGCGATTTGTGGTTGACGACGGCGGTGCTGGTCGCGGTGATCATCTCGATGCAGGTGACGCGCGAATTCTTCGGTTACTCCTTCACCACCTGGCGCTTCCATCTGCGCGGCGAGACCATCCGCAGCGCGGCTGACGTCGGCTGGATCAGGGATCTGACGGTCGGCCAGATGATGCGCTCGGACGTGCGCACGACGCCGATTGAAACGGCGATCGCGGCCTTTCGCGAGGCCTTTCCGCTCGGCTCGACCAACCAGGTGGTCGCGGTGGACGAGGACGGCCGATACGCCGGGATGGTGATCGTGGCGGAAGCACATGCGGCGGAACTCCCCGCCACTGCCTCGGTGCGCGACATCCTGCACCACGGCGATCATATGCTGCTGCCGCAATTAACGGCGCAGGAAGCGATCGCGGCCTTCGATCGCTTCGAGGCGGAAGCGCTCCCAGTGGTCGATTCGGCCGAGCGCCGGCAGGTGATCGGTCTGCTCAGCGAGGCGCATGCGCTGCGGCGCTATTCCGACGCGTCGGAGCGCCAGCGGCGGGAACTG
>CAVZVP010000020.1:0-71203 GCA_963778745.1 uncultured Alphaproteobacteria bacterium
GCTGCGATGGCAGCGGCGGCCTTCCGCTTCCTGCGCCAGCCGAGCAGACCTAATGCGCCGAGGCCAGTAGCGAAGAGAGGCAGAGCGGCGGGGGAGCGGAACACTGCTCACGGCCTCTCCGCTCACGACGTAGCGGATCTGAAAGCAATTATCGCATTCATACGAACCAACAAAAACATTAAAATCAAAGGGAACTAGTGGATCGACTCCCGGGGCTGGTCAGTGGATTGACAAACGCGAGGTTAATATACGGGAACGAAGCTATTATTACCCGTGATCAAGAAGCTAGTGGGATCAAAGACATTGTTGCCATAGATGCCGCTCGTGGTCGAATCATAAACGTATCCGGACAGTGTCGTGCCCAGCGTCGTTGTAATGTTATAGGCGATGAGGTTACCGGTCGTGGAATCCGTCGAAACGTTCCGCTAGCCGTGCCGGTGTCATCGAAGGTGACGCCCGAGAGCGTCCAGTCGATGGTCGAGGCATTCGCAGGAACAGCTATAATGGCTGCACCCGCCACCAAAGCAATCGCAAATGCGACGCTTCCCGCAAGCTTAATAAAAAATGCTGGCCGCTTATTGAAGCAGGTCAGCATCTCACGCCACTTGGTCACCGTGGGCTTTATTGAGGGCTCTGCATAGGTGCGGTCAGACGCTATTTTATGGACAAAAGCCTCACCGGCGCTGCATAGGGCCTACCGGCAGCATTGACCTGACCGGCGTCGGCTGCTCATTCAGACATTGACCGGATACTGCAGCCCAGGGCTTTTTGCTGCTGTCGTTTCAGGAGATTAGAATTTATAGCTCATTCCCACCCGAGCCACGCTTACATTAGTGCTGCTCCACGAATAGCCCGACGGGAAGGTTGGGAAGTTAATGGATTGAGCAACAACGCTCGGACCACTATTGAAATGATAGTAGAGGTACTCACCTCTCAACAGCCAATTGTTGGTTATTGCCCATTCGAGACCGCCACCCACCGTATAGCCCGCCTGGGTGCTGGAAACCGCCGCACTCGTAGTATAGAAGCCGCCACTGCTGTTATTCGCGGCGTAGTCGATCTTGCTCCATGCCACGCCGCCTGTACCGTAGGCCAAGAGGTTGTGAAAGAAGAGATAGCCGAGGCGTGCACGTAGCGACGACACCCAATCAAGGCTCGAACTCATATTAGTAACGGAGCCGGTTAAAGTTCCCGGCGGGGGATCAAAAGCCCAGATCTGAGAGGAAGAGCCACTGGCCTTGGTCCACGACCAATCGCCTTCAATTCCGGCAACCCAGGTCGGAGCAAATTGCCAATTATAGCCAGCGTGTAAACCGCCGACAAAACTTGATCCGCCGTTGCTCCCGGATTGACCAAATACTCCGAAAGCGACCGGCGACGGAAATGGAGTCCACGTCCCGGTGTTGCTGCTCCACAAACCGCCGAGATCACCACCGACGTAGAAACCGGTCCAGTTAACTTCCAGTGCCGCTATCGGCACCTTGGTGGACCACACGCCCTTGGACGGCACGTCTGCGGCGGTAGCCACTGAAGCAAAGCCGACAACAGCAACAGCGGCGAGCGCTGCACAATGAAAGCGACGCATAATCAGCCCCCCACGTGGACGCAGAATTTGCAATCCGGCCTTTATTATTAGCAAACAAACGTAGATAAGCGGAGCCATGCTTGGCATATCTGCACATATGATTTTCAAGCGTGATGTTTATGCAACTGAGCCCAACCAATTATTAGATCGGGCGAAAATCCGCTAGCGCGGGTCGTCCTCTTTCACCGGCGCTGCATAGGGCCTACCGGCAGCATTGACCTGACCGAGATGCGTCGCTCAACGTGCCGAGGCCGGGTTTGCGAGATCGACCCCGGGAATGTGCGCTGCCTTGCCAGCCATTGTTCAGTCTTCCTCAGTAGTGATGTTTCGGACTTGTTCCGTAAGAGCCTCCGAAGCTGGCGTATGCGGGCGGCGGGCGCGAAATCCACCAGCACGCAATGGCGCAGGCCAAAACGAGGTCATCATGTGCGCCCGTCCGCGCCGCATAAGTCGCTCTGCCAGCGTCACTCAACTTGCGGCGAAAATCTTGCAACTCATCTTTCATCGCCCCGGCTTCGCTCAGAGCAGCGGCAAAGCGCAGGACGCCCCGATGCAACATCGCATCGACGGTCGAGATTAAGATTGTCTTGGGAACGTGGACGCGCGCAGGGCCCGCCCAACTCACCTCGCTGCCAGCGGTGATACTGACGCGCTTTGGCTTCAGGCCCGCGTCTATAAAAATATCGCCAACCGCGCGGCCAACTCCTGTTTCGTCAATAATCAAGCTCGGCCGGCGCTTGGTTTTCATCGCCGCATAACGGCGGTCGTGCGAGCAGATCGGCAACGTGCTGCACTTGCGCGGGATATGACAGGCCCAAGGGCAACCGTTGCAAGTGCCGCACGTTCGCGCGCTCCGCTGGCGTCTGCTTTGTCGGCAAGCCGGTGTGGCGCTCGTAGTCGGAGCAGGAATTGATCACGCCCGTAATGTGCTCGATCACGCAAATTGCAGTTGGATCGGTTGACTGGCCCAAGTCGACGCCGACAACCTAGCGTGTCCGGCGCGGCAAAAATACTGGCGTGGGCGTCATGCTCAATTCGCGCGTCAATTCCATAGCGGCACAACCTCGGGCGTGAACGCCTGCATCAATGATGGCTGTCGGAAAAACGCACTCGTCTGGATCGAGAAATTCCAAACCGTATTCCTCTGAAAACCGTTGCGCGCCAAGTTCGCGTAATTCCTCATCGAGAAACGCTTGCGTGATCTTCGGGCAATCGCTCGCCGCAACCCGCGTCCGGTGCCAATCGTCGCCGCCCGTCCACGCATCAAAGAACCAACCGCGCTTTCCTGCCGGAGTTGTGAGCGCGATCAATCGCCCGCCGCCCGTGCTGGTCGCCAGCATCGGCCGCACCGCTGCCAATAACTGATCCTCGACCCTCGCCGCTTCGTCGATCACCACAAGATCAGCGGCGGCGTAGCCTCGAATAGTCCGCTCAGTACCGGGCAGCGCCAGAATGCGCGAGCCGTTCGTCATCTCGGCCTGCAAGACGCTTTCCATCGTGAGCGCGGGCGCGCCCTCAAGTTTGGAATGAAAAATCATCACCGTGCGAAATAGTTCGGCCGATTGCCGTTGCGATGGTGACACCAACAACACCAGCGCAGGCGCTTGATAGATCGCGGTGTCGAGCGCCGTTAACGCGGTGACTGTGCTATTTGCCCGCCTGCCTTGAGCACAGCAGCAGCGAGCGGCGAGGGCGCGTCCGTAGCAGTTCGGCTTGCCACGGGTCCGGTGCAGTGCAGGATCGAGAGCGCCGCTAAGATCGCGAGCCATCATGGCGTGACTTATCGGTATAGGCGCTCAAACTCGCAAAGCGCCCAGACGGCAAGACTTCACGATACTTGAGCTCTTCCCACTTCGTATTGTCACTTTTCGGCTTGTAAAATTCGCCGCGCAGACAATTCGCGTTGTATGCCGACCCTTATTTGGAGGACTAGCCTGAGTTGCAAATCATAGAAGGCGTAGGGGGCGAACATGCGCAAGTTGGCAGTTGCTCTTGCTCTTTTTTGTATTTGTTTCTTCACCAAGCAAGCTTTGGCAGCGGACGAAGCGCTTCCCAAGGCAGCGGCGCCTTTATTGGATGCGATGAAGGGGCTCACTGATGCAGCCCAAACTTCGCTCTCTCAGAGTCGCACTTCGGAGCGAGCGAAAGACATTCGCGCAGTCATCTACCGCAGAATGTTAGGTGCCCACGACGGATCTGAGAAGCTCAATATCAGCTCCTTGATGTGTGATCCGCGCGGAAACCATGCGGCCGCAGTTGCGACTAGGGGCTATTTGCTCCAAGTCAGCGGAGTAGTTACGAAAACGGCGACCGTCGAGATCAATGGCTTGCTTGCTGCGTTCCAATCCCTCGCTGACGATCCAAAAATCGACCCGGTAAAAGAGGTGAAAACATCCGATATCAAGAAGGCCACTATTGACGCGTGCTCGTCTGATTTAAAAAATGCGCCAAAGTTTTTTGTCGGGCAGGAAGAGGTGCCGCGGGCCGGTGCGATTGATTCTCTGGTGTCGCTTTTCACATTGATCAGCGGCATTGTGCAAACCGCAGTTGTAGATAGCGCAAAACTAGTTGCAACCCAGCGGCGCAAGCAGGTCATTCAGCAGTATCTTTCCAATGAAACGACCGCGACATCAATCGAGAACGCAGCGACGAATTTGCTCTCCGAAGTCACGCATTCAATTAATCTTGATAGAACTAACGCAGCTGGAAATTATCTTAGTGCCGCAGCCGCGCTTGATTTTGCTATTAGCGCTTCGATGAATTCGGCGAAGAAAGAGTGTGAATTGTTCTCAACCAGTAAGGAACTAGGTAGTGCTGATTTTTGGGCTTGCTGGAACTCAATTTGGTCAAAGGGTGTTCAGGACGCAAGCAAGAATGTTCTCACGACCGCAGCAGCTTACGATGCGCTAGCAGACGCCGGTGTGGCATTTAAGGTGCGAGCGGACACGGCCATCCATAAAGCTTTTGTTGCGATCAGAGCGCCCAATTCAAGCTTTAGTCTTCAAGAAATACTGGCCCTTGGGAGCCAGCTAGTTGGTATTGCGCAGGACTACGAGAAAAAGTATTCTCCAAAGACAATCGGGACAAGATCAAGGCATCCGTCGACTTGATAATCTCTGCGCTTTGATGCTCTGGCTTCGCGATGGATTGCTCGCCCTAGGTCTGGGGCTGAGTATTGCCTGGGTCAGCAGCTTTTCTTTCTGCATCTGCCCAGATGCGGAGCAAATACTTGGTCGAACGGCCGCCGGTTAAGATCGCAATAGTGATTGCGAATGCTTCCTATACAAATGCCGCCCCACTACCAAGCTCAGGAGACGACGCCACAGCAGTTGCGCGGAGTCCCTGTCGAAATCGCAATTTAACGTGATCCGCTGGAACGATATCGAAACGGCTGGTGAGTTCAGTTCGCGATTAACGGAGAATTCTCCGCAGGGTGCCAGAGGGTGCGGTCGTCGTATTCTTCTATTCTGGCCACGGATTTATTTTCAATGGATCGAGCTACCTCGTGCCGACCAAGGCTGCCGCGGCTGATCTAGATTCTGGTAAACAAAAACTTTGTTTCCGTCGACGCGATCAAGACGGCAATCCAGAAACAGAATCCTGCCTTTGTCTTTTTTGCTCTCGACGCTTGTCGAAGTCCATCAGGATACACCCAAGCGCTCAACTCTCACGGAACGGTGCTTACCTTAGGCGGCGCCGAAGAGGTGAAAATTGAGGCTAATGGTTTGATTTGGTCTGCCGCTCGAAGCGGGAAGGAGGCCGTCTCAAGAGAAAAACTTAGCTATTTTAGTGAGGCAATGAGCTTCTTCCTGGCGGCGAAAGACACTGAAATCCATGAGATCGAACAGAATGTCATCGAATGGGTCAAATTAAATTCCGAAGACCGTCAATTGCCGATCTCATCCAGAACGCTGACAGGCAACGTCTATCTCAATGACTCCACAACTCTCAAGAAACAATTCAAAGAAGCTTGGGCTTCGACCCTCAGAAGGGCGACCGTTGGAGAAGTTACTCATTTCGCAAATCAATATCGCGGCAGCGATTATGAATACTCGGCACGACAGTGGCTCCGCCAGAATGCCAATCGTCATTCGAGTTACTTCACGCAGTACTCTCCTATCATGATTGAAGATGGATGGCAGAGCGCCCATGCATCAGGATCGGATCTACTCGTTCCGCGGATAACTGGCTCCTTTTTCTTCGACCGAGTGATAAAGACCGAAGCTCCTGTCAGATTGACGGGCCAGCTGTTTAAGCCAGAAATGCCTTCATGGGAGATAATGCGTCGATCGGGCCAGGTTTTTGTGGCCGCAAAACTCTTACCCGCACACGCAAATGCGACCTTGGCGGAAAGGCCTTCAGCATACTTTGGCCTTGGGGACAGACTGAGTGTGTCGAGTGTCGTAGAGAATGACGATGGAGTTTGGCTCTATGTGACGAGTGAGACGGGAGAGAGAAGCTACGTAAATCTACCTTCTGACGTAAAAGCCACGGTTAAGGCAGTCGGGCGCCCGGCCCAGGAAGTGTTCGTTGGTCCTCGGCCCGGAGGGTTGGCTACATTAGCCGATCCGGCTCCAATAGAACGCGTCGCTGCCTCCTGTGCGAAGCTGACCTGGGCCAGCATTGCAGTTCCCTATGCTGAAGACCCGGATAAGCAAAGGGTCCTTGATCTCCGGGCGTCTAACGCAGCTTTTGTGCTGACTCGAGAGTTGCGAAAAAGCTGGCCGAAAGATACGCGGGATTATCGGGATGGTCCGTCATGTCCGGTTTAGTGGAGAGCTTATACGTATCCGAACGATTGAGAAGAACGGCGGTTGAAAATGCGTGCTGTATGGCTGTCAATTCTGATGACTTGTTCTGCTTTTGCAGTCTCGACCGTTGGACACTCGGAGGACTTAGACCAGCTGTCGGAATTCAATTATGTGCGCCGAGGCGTGCCGGAGTTCGATGATGCTGTGCTAAGGTTCTTGCGCCATGAGCAGAGCAAGATTTTTGCGGGCCGACCGGCGACTCTCGGAAGTATCCCATGGCAAGCGTCGTTAAGTGTCGCATGGCTGCTCGACAAGGACAACGTTGCTGCACATTACTGCGGGGCTTCCATAATTAGCCCGCGATGGCTCCTGACAGCAGCTCACTGCGTGAGGACGCGGCCGGGAGATTTTGTCGTAAGAACAGGGCTTACAACTCTCACCGGCAATTCGCCGCGTTATACCGTTAAGCAGGTCATTATTCACAAAGGCTACGAAGAGAGCGCCACCGGAGTCCAAACGAACGACTTGGCTCTCCTGGAGCTTAATAATGAGCTTCACTTTGATGTCCAAACGAACGCAATTCCGCTCGTGGATCCATTGTCGGAAGAGACCATCATTTCCTCTTCGATACTCACCATTTCCGGTTGGGGAGAAATTTCACACGACGGCACCCGGGCCCGCGAGCTTAGATACGCCGAGGTGAAATATGTGAGCTACTCAGATTGCAATGATCCACTCGCATTCGATCATCAAGTATCCGATCTGATGATCTGCGCAGGAAATACAGGCGCTGATGCGTGCCAAGGCGATAGTGGCGGCCCTCTTTTCGCTGGAAAGTTAAATCCGACCCTCGTCGGCGTTGCAAGTTGGGGCCGGGAAAATTGCGGAGAGCCACTGGCGTATGGCGTATATATGCGTATTTCGAAATACCGAGATTGGATAGCCGCGTGTATGAGCTCCTCTGCGGCTTGCAACAAATAACGTAATCAAAAACTCTAGCGCGATGTCAGCTTTAGCCGATTATGGCACTTAGCCGACAATTCAACCGCGGCCAGGGACATCGCAATGGGAAACTTTGCGTAAGGGTCAACACCCCAAGAGTTTACGTGCCGCGTAATCCTCGGAACCACCTTTCGTGACCTCACCCTTGAGCCTTGTGGTGATCCAAGGCCGCATGGGCAGAGGTAAGTGGACGCATACTGCGGGGCAAATGGTGGGCACAACAACGGTGGCGTGATGGTCCCTGATGAGGGCCTTGGGGGACCCTGAGAGCGCCTCGCTGTGATGGTGCCAGCATCGTGTGGTGCCAATGACACCCTGCGGGGCTGTTATCAACAGTGAACGCCGCTACACTACGCGCTACACAAAGCGATTGTGCCTGAAAGTTTTGTTTGCAACTTCATGTGCTTACGCGTGTGCGTGTCGTCTCCCGGCGTCCGCACCAGCTTTTAGCCGTTTTTGCCGTGCTTAGCTAACAATCATGCCCATGCGCTTACCTGTCGCCTTATCTTTCTGCGCCGCCCTGGCCGCGCTGTTGTGCGGCTGCGCCAGTTCGGAAGACACTTTCGCCTCGTTCCTGGTCGCGCCGGGCAATTACGTCCTGTTCAGCTGCGACGACATCGCGCGGACCGCGAAAGGTATAGAGGCGCGCCACAAAGACCTGGAGAAGTTGATTGCGAAGGACAGCGCCGACACGGGAGGGCGGATCATCGCCAATGCCACCTATGGGACCGAATACGCCCAGACCCGCGGTCAGCTGAATAGTTTGCGAGCCACCGCCGCCGAGAAGAATTGCGATGGCGTGCCGGGCGGCGGCAAACCCGCCGCGAAGGCGAGCGACGGTGTCATCCGCTGAGCCGATTTACGGAACGCGCCGGATCACAGCGAGCGATCCGTCGGCGAGGCCGACCGCGATGGCCGGTGGGCCCGAAGCCTCCGCAATCAGCGCGAGATTGGTGAGCGCCTTCTCCGCCAGCGGCACGTCGGCAATGTCGCGCCCTTTCGGCGTGAAGCTGACGATGCGCAGGCGGCTGCGGTCGAACGAAGGCGCGGCGATGTCAGAGACGCCGTCGCCGTCGAAGTCGGCAGCGTCCGCCATGTCGATCGCGCGCGTGCCGGCGATGTGATTTGCGATATTCGGAAGCTCGGCGGTTTTGCGCAGCTCGCCGCCGCGCCAGTTCCACAATTCGAGCGCGCCGATCACATGCGGCTGGCGCACCAGCGCGATGCCGGTTTTGCCGTCGCCGCTGAAGTCGCCGATCCCGGCGGGATCGAGCCAGCGATGGGCGGCGCCGAGCGGCGGCGTCTCGGCGACGATTTCATACTTGCCGCGCCGCTCGGCGATCACCGCCAGGCTGGAGCCGCGCTTGAGCGTGGACTTCACCACGACGATCGCGTCATGCCCGTCGCGGCCGAGATCGGCGAGCCGCGGCCGTAGGTCCTCGAACACGGCGTCGTCCTTGAGCCGCACGGTCTGGCGCTTGCCGTCGCGGGTTTCGATCACCAAAGCGCCGGCCTCGATCTTGTCGCCGAGGATGCCGTGGTCGTATCGCGTTGTCGGCTCGGCGAGCCAAGCGCGGGCGATCTCGCCTTTGCCGGTGGCGACCTTGCCGTCGGGCAGCGCGCCATCCGGTAGCTGCGGCTCGGCCGGCGTGTCGATGTAGGTGAGGGTAATCTTTTCGCCGGCAAGTACGATTCTGTACCAGAGCCCGCCGGCGTTGATCTGGGCTTGCCCATCGACGGTCTCGATTGCCGTCACTCGGGCCGGCGTGTTGACGCGGATCACGCGCCATTCGGCGGCGTGAGCGGCGGTGGCCCAAGCCACGAAGCAGATAGCCAACAGGATGCGATGCATAAGGGGGTCTACAACACCGCGCGGCGCAGCCGCAAGGCGTTGCCGACCACGCTCACCGACGACAGCGCCATCGCCGCCGCGGCGATGATCGGGGACAGCAGCAGTCCGAACACCGGATAGAGCACGCCGGCCGCGATCGGCACGCCGGCGGAATTGTAGATGAAGGCGAAGAACAAATTCTGCCGGATATTGCTCATCACCGCGGCCGACAGCGCGCGCGCCTTGACGATGCCGGTGAGGTCGCCCTTGAGCAGCGTGATGCCGGCGCTTTCGATCGCCACGTCGGTTCCGGTGCCCATGGCGATACCGACCGCTGCCGCGGCCAGCGCCGGCGCGTCGTTGACGCCGTCGCCGGCCATGGCCACGACGCGGCCCTCGCGGGTGAGCTTCTCGATCACGGCGCACTTCTGATCGGGCAGCACGTCGGCCTCGATTTCGGTGATGCCTAAGCGCTTGGCAACCGCAAGCGCGGTGGTGCGGTTATCGCCGGTGAGCATCACCACGCGCACGCCGGAGGCCACGAGCGCCTTGAGCGCTTTCGGCGTGTTGGCTTTGACCGGATCGGCGATGGCGATAACGCCCGCAGCCTTGCCGTTGAGGGCGAGGAAGATCGCCGTGGCGCCGTCTTGCCGCAGCCGTTCGGCGGCATTGCTGAGCGGCGCGGTATCGATGTTCAACTCGGCGAGGAACTTCGCGCTGCCGAGCGCGAGCCGTTTGCCCTCGACCATTCCGATCACGCCTTTGCCGGCCGGCGCGTCGAAGCCGCGCACCGTGCTCAATTCAATTTTGCGCTCGGCGGCGGCCGCAACGATCGCCGCCGCTAAGGGATGCTCGCTGCCACGCTCGACGCTAGCCGCGTATCGCAGCACCTGCGCCTCGTCGAAGCCGGGCAGGGCGACCACTTCCACCACCTTCGGCTTGCCTTCGGTCAGCGTGCCGGTCTTGTCCACGACTAGCGTGTCCACCTTCTCCATGCGTTCCAGCGCCTCGGCATTCTTGATCAGCACGCCGAGTTGCGCGCCGCGGCCGACGCCGACCATGATCGACATGGGGGTGGCTAAGCCCAGGGCGCAGGGGCAGGCGATGATCAGCACGCTCACGGCAGCGACCAGCCCGAAGGCGAAGCGCGGCTCGGGGCCGAACGTGGCCCAGGCGGCGAAAGCCAGAAGCGCGATAGCAATCACCGCCGGCACAAACCATCCGGCGACCTGATCCGCCAGCCGCTGGATTGGCGCGCGGCTACGCTGCGCGCTCGCGACCATCTGCACGATTTGCGCCAGCAGCGTGTCGCGGCCGACTTTGTCGGCGCGCATCACGAAGCTGCCGCTAAGATTGATGGTGCCGCCGATCACACGAGCGTCTTTGTCTTTGGTCACCGGCATGGACTCGCCGGTCACCATGGATTCATCGAGCGCGGAATGGCCTTCGAGCACGATGCCGTCGACCGGCACCTTGTCGCCGGGGCGCACCCGCAAATTATCGCCGGCCGCGACGGCGTCGAGCGAGACTTCCTCGTCGCTGCCGTCATATTTCACGCGGCGCGCGGTCTTGGGCGCGAGATCGAGCAGTGCCTTGATCGCGCCGGAGGTAGCCTCGCGCGCGCGCAATTCAAGCACCTGACCGATCAGTACCAGCACGGTGATCATGCTGGCTGCTTCGAAATAAACCGCCGGCGCTCCGCCGTGGCCGCGGAACGCGTCGGGGAAAATGCCGGGCGCGAAGGTCGCGATCACGCTGTAGACGTAAGCGACGCCGGTGCCCATGCCGATTAGCGTGAACATGTTGAGGTTGCGCGTGATCAGCGACTGCGCGCCGCGCTCGAAGAACGGCCAGCCAGCCCACAGCACCACCGGGGTGGCGAAGGCGAACTGGATATAATTCAACAGCGTCGGATTGACCCAGTTGTGCGGCCCGACGAAGTGCCCGCCCATTTCCAGCACCATGACCGGCAAAGCGAGCGTCAGCCCAATCCGGAAGCGCCACGTCATGTCTGCGAGTTCGGGATTGGGGCCGCTGTCGGCTGTGGCGATCTCAGGTTCAAGCGCCATGCCGCAGATCGGGCAGGCGCCGGGACCGATCTGACGGATCTCGGGATGCATCGGACAGGTGTAAGTGGCGCCCTCGACCACCGGCTCGGGTTCGCGCGCGCCCAGATATTTCTGCGGATCGGCGATGAACTTGGTGCGGCAGCCTGGATTACAAAAATAATAGGTGTGGCCGCGATAGTCGGTACGGTACTTGGCGCTATGCGGATCGACCGTCATGCCGCAGACCGGATCGATGACGCCGCCTTGGGCGGGGGCTTCGTGATGATGATTATGCTCGGCCGTCATGCTCATGGCGGACAACTTTCGATTTAGGTTTTGCCTTAGCGGTATCCGGGGCCTCTTGTCTTTCATACCCCTGGGGGGTATATAGTCCCGATGGCCAAGAACAGCAAGGTATCGACGCTCGGACGGCTCAAACGCATCGAGGGCCAGGTGCGCGGGCTCGCCCGCATGGTCGAGGACCAGCGCTACTGCATCGACATCGTGACGCAGATCGGCGCGGTGCGCGCCGCGCTGCGCCGCGTGGAAGAGGAAATTCTGCGCGGCCACGTTGCGCATTGCGTCGCGCACGCGATTACGAGCGGCGACAAAGCCGATCAGCGCCGCAAGGTTGCCGAGCTGATGGACGTGATGGGGCGGGCGGGGCGGTAGCGCGCTACGCGTATTTTTCGCGCGCCAACTTCACCCCCGCACCGAGTGCCATCAACTTGGCCTCGGCGATATTGCGCCGCATGGGCGCCATGCCGCAATTGGTGCAGGCGACGATGCGTTGCTTCGGCACGAATTTCAAAACTTCACCGATCACTTGCGCGACCTGTTCGGGCGTTTCGATCTCGTCGGTCGCTACGTCGATAACGCCGACCAGCACATCCTTGCCGACGAGCAGCGACAGCAGCTTCAACGGCACGCGCGAATTAATCGCTTCCAGCGACACCTGCTTGATGCGGCTTTTGGCAAGCGCCGGTAAAATCTTTTCGTATTGCGTCCACTCGCCGCCGAGCGAATTTTTCCAGTCGATATTGGCCTGAATTCCGTAGCCGTAGCAGATGTGCACGGCCGTGATGCAGGTCAGCCCGTCGATGGCGCGATGCAGCGCCTCGATGCCCCAGCCGGGCACCTCGCCCATGAACACGTTGAAGGCCGGCTCGTCGAACTGGATGACGTCGACGCCTTCGGCTTGCAGCGCACGCGCCTCCTGATTGAGCAAGCCGGCAAAGGCCATCGCCATCTTCACTTTGTCGCCATAGTGCGCGTCAGCAACGGTGTCGGCGATGGTCATCGGTCCCGGCAGCGTGATCTTCAATTGCCGCTTGGTATGGGCGCGGGCGTGGCGCGCTTCGGCTTGATGCACGCGGCCCCTGAGCGTGAGTTTGCCGCGCACCACCGGCACCATGGCTTTGTAGCGGTTGGCGCGGATGCCCATCTCGACCTTGTGGGCGAAATCGATGCCGTCGGCGAATTCCAAAAAGCCGTGCACAAAATGTTGGCGTGACATTTCGCCGTCGCCGACGATGTCGATGCCGGCGTCTTCCTGGAGTTTCACCGCCAGCAACGTGGCGTCGAGCTTGGCCGCCGCGAGATCGTCGCCTTGCAGGCGCCACTGCGGCCACAGTTTGTTCGGCTCGGCGAGCCAAGACGGCTTCGGCAGGCTGCCGGCGACGGTTGAGGGAAAAAGCATATTCGTCAGCTCGCGGTTTTCATTTGTGCATGATCTTATCCGAAAACCGGTTCCCACTTTTCGGGATCATGCACTCTGGAATCTTTCGGGTGGCCGCCAAGTATAGAGCCAGTCGTAGCGGCTGAGCAGTTTTTCTCCGCCCATCGCACGCATGGCGAGATTGCGGACGTACGCTTCCGGACCGCTCAGCCCATAGATGCGGCCCTGACGGCGGGACATCTGTTGGGCACGCACCGTGCGGTGGTGGCGGGCGCCTTCATAGGCGCGTAGCGCGTCGGACGGGTCATCGAGATATTTCCCCAGCATGTCGGCGACCACCGCGGCATCTTCGATCGCCATGCCGGCGCCTTGCGCGAGAAACGGCAGCATCGGGTGGGCGGCGTCCCCGATCAGCGTCACCGGGCCGCTGCCGCCGCAGAACGGTGCGTTGCGGTCGTAGAGCGCCCACTTCAGCCATTGGTCGGGGATCGCGAGCAGTGTGCGCGCCTCTTCGGCCCAGGCAAAGCGCGCGAAATGGCGCAGGATTTCGGCGCGGTCGCCGGCGGCCGACCAGCCGGTCTCCTTCCATTCGTCGTGCACGATGCCGACGATGTTGATGAGGCGGCCCGCTTTCACCGGATAATGCACGAGATGGGCGTCGGACCCGAGCCACAGATGCACCAGCCGCTCGCGGAATTGCTCCGGCACCGCATTGGCCGGCACCAGCGTGCGCCAGGCAGTGCGGTGGCGGAAGCTTGGCGGGCGCCGGTGCTGTATCCGTTCGCTCAGCGTCGACCACACGCCGTCGGCGCCGATCAGCGCCAGCCCGCGTTCTTCCACCACGCGCTGGCCGCCGCCGCCCTGCACAGTAATGCCGTTGCCGTGGACGGCGAAGTCCTCGACTCGGGTGGCGAGCTTGAGCGCGATGTCCCGCGTGCTCCGCGCGGCGGCGGCCAGCGCCGATTGCAGGTCGCCGCGATGGATCGTCCAATAGGGCGCGCCATAGCGTCGCTCGGCGGCCGCGCCGAGCGGAATGCGCACGATCTCGCGGCCCGAGCCGCCCGCCATCACGCGGATCGCTTCCGGCGTCATGACCGATGGCGCCAGCTTTTCGCGCAAGCCGAGCGCGATCAGCACGCGGGTCGCATTAGGCGAGAGTTGGATGCCGGCGCCGGTTTCTTCGAGCTTGGCGGCCTGCTCGAGCACCGTCGTACGCAAACCGGCGCGCGCCAGCGCCAGCGCCGCCGTCAGCCCCGCGATGCCGGCGCCGGCGACGATGACATGACGCGCGGACGCCAAGGCTCAAAGCTCCGGTTTTGAATCAGGCGGCTGCGATGACCCGCAATGCGCATTCCGCGGGTCGCGCCGCGTGTGAATTGAGCGCGGGATCGAACCGGTACAGCGTCGAGCAATAGGGGCAGATGATCTCGTTATCCTCGCCCATGTCGAGGAAGACGTGCGGGTGATCGTAAGGCGGCGTGGCGCCCACGCACTGGAATTCCTTGGCGCCGATTTCGATCACCGGCACGCCCGGGTCGTTGTGGAAATGGGGGACGACATGCTCCGCCATGGGGAACCCTTTTCGTTACCGGAATCGTGACGATTTCTGCGGCACCATAGCGAGGCGGCCGCGCCGTGCCTAGGGTCATTTCGGCCAGGCGGAAATCGTAAAACGCGCGGCGCCCGAGACCTTATGTCCATACCGTTTGCATTGCTCTTGCCGGATCGAGCCGATAGGCTGCCGAAAAAATAGAAGCGACAATGATGTGGGGCATCGCGATCCGGCATTCATCGAGCGCCGGATGGTTTGGGAGGAACATGTGAACCGCGCGCGACGGATTGCCCAGCCATGAAAGGCCCCGGCGACGCACGGCTGGTGGTCGAGAACGCGTGCTTGCGCTACGGGCAGCTCGAGGTGCTCAACGATCTCAGCCTAAGCGTCGGAAGTTCGGAGGTTGTCAGCATCGTCGGCCCGTCCGGATGCGGCAAGACCACGCTGTTACGCTGCGTCGGCGGCTTGAACCAGCTCAATGGCGGCGAGATCCGCATCGACGGCCAGCGGGTCGAAAAGCCGCTGCCGATCGTGTCGATGGTGTTCCAGCACTTCGGGCTGTTCCCGTGGAAGAACCTCTGGAGCAATATCGCCTACGGGCTGAAACTTCGTCACACGCCGAAGGAAGAGGTCGAGCAGCGCGTCGCCGACGCGATCGATCTTGTCGGCTTGCAGGGCTTCGAGAAATCCTATCCGCACCAGCTTTCCGGCGGCATGCAGCAGCGCGCCGGCCTCGCACGTGCGCTGGTGATGGAGCCGAAACTTCTATTAATGGACGAACCATTCAGCGCGATCGACGCGCAGACGCGCGAGCAGCTTCAGTTCGAGCTGTTACGCATCTGGGACCGCCGGCCGACGGCCATGATGTTCGTCACCCATGCGATCGACGAAGCGGTGCTGATGGGCGACCGGGTCGTTGTGCTGGCCGGCCGTCCGGCGCATGTGCGGGCGGTGCGCAAAGTGGACCTGCCGCGGCCGCGCGACCGCAGCGTGGTATCGAGTTCGACTTTCATCAACCTTCGTGAGCAAGTCTGGCACGATCTGTTCGACCAGCCGGGCGCGAACGGAGCGCGCCTGCAATAGAAGTTCGACAAGAAACGTCCAAAAAGGACGTCAGCATTCAACAAACAGGGAGGAGACTAACCATGAGTAAAATGACCGGTTCAAAATCGCTGTTCAGCGCCATGCTCGCGCTGTCGGCGATGACGTTTTGCATTCCCAGCAGTGGAAGCGCCGAAGATATCAAGCTGTCATCGTCGGCGATCGGGCGCCCACCGATCTTCTCGAATACCTTCGTCGATGTCGGCGAGGACCAAGGCATTTGGAAGAAAGTCGGCCTCGACATGAGCTTCCGCTGGTTCCAGCGCGGCACCGACACCGCCAAGTCGGTGGTCACCGGCGACGTGCAGGTCGGCTATACGGCGACGCCGGTCGCGGTCAATCTGATCTCGGCGGGCGCGCCCATCGTGGTGATCGCCGGCATGCCCAACCAGGACTGGATCATCGGATCGGATACGCCGAGCGTGAAAGACTGCAAAGACCTCAAGGCGCAGACCGTCGCGGCCGACGGCATCAATAATGCGCGCTGGCTGTTTTTGAAGTCGGTCGCCGAATCCTGCAAGCTTGCCCTGACCGATATGACGCCGATCGACCTCGCCAATGCGCCGCTGGTTAAGGCGGGGATTGCCGGGCAAGTCCACACCGCGGTGTTCCATATCGACGAACTGGCGCAGATCGAATTCAACACCAAAAAGAAATGGCATCTGATCGCGATCCCGCCATCGATCAAGGAAGGGCTGCACTACGGCTCGGTGCTGGCCAGCAAGAAGGCCATCGCGGAAAATCGCGAGGGCGTCATTCGGTTCCTCGAGGGCTGGATTCTCACCCAGAGGCTGATGAGCAGCAGCAAGCCGGCCGATCAAGAGACGTTCGCCAAGATCGCGGCCAAGGCCGGCTCATTCGACGTCGGCGTGGCCAATGGCGCTATCGATGCGTTCCACAAGATTTATTACTGGGTCAACAATGACGGTCTGAACGAAAAGCAGATGATGGGTCAGGCCGACGAAATGGTGAAGAACGGCTTGCTGAAGCCCGAAGCCAAGCCGACCTACGACAAGCTCGTGGACAAGACGCTCTATGCCGAAGCGATGAAGCGCGTCGAGAAAATGGGCGCGATGAAGAAGTAGCCATGCGATGACGACCGCAAGTGCGGGAACTGAAATGACAACGGCCGCAGCCGAAGAATCCTTCGGAATGCGGCTCGCGCGCTTTCGCATCGTCAATGCGTGGTGGATAAGGCTCGCCTGCTACGCGCTGAGCATCGTAGTTTTGCTCGGCGCGTGGCAGGCGTTCGGCAACAGCTTCGGCATCCTGTTCGTTCCGTTCACGACCACCATGAGCCGGCTGTGGGAGATGCTGCAGAGCGGTCCCCTGTTGCCGGGCTTGGTCGTTTCGGGAAAACTCTACGCTGTCACGCTCGCCATCAATATCGTGCTCGGGGTGACCGTTGGGCTTTTGCTCGCTCGCAGCAAGCTGATTTCGGCGGCGTTCGAGCCGTATATCTATATTTTGTACGCGACGCCGACGATTTCGCTGGTGCCGTTCGTGTCGGTGATGTTCGGCTTCGAGTTCGGCTCGCGCGTGCTGGTGTCGGTGCTGATCTCGATCTTCCCGATTCTGATCGGCGTGACCGAAGGCGCGCGCAGCATTTCGCGCCAGCATCTCGACGTGGCTGCGATTTTCGGCTCGAACGAGCGACAGCTTTGGCGCGACGTGATCGTGCCCTATGTCACGCCCTACGCGATGAGCGGCATCAAGCAGTCGATCGCGTTGTCGATGGTCGGCACGCTGGTCGCCGAATTTTTCCTCAATCCCGACGGCGTGGCCGCGGTGCTGCTGCAAGGCACCACCGTCGTCGACTCAGGCTGGGTGCTCGCCGTCACGACCTTCATCTGCGCGATCGCGGTGGTGCTGGTCGGCGTCGGCGAACTGATCGAACGATATCTGGTGCAATGGCGACATACAGCAGTCGGATAGACGCAGTGCCGGCGGCACGCTGGACCTGGGGCAGCGGCTTGCTCACGCGCGAACGCATCGCGCCGGTGGTGGCAGGCGCCGTGCTGCTCGTCATCTGGGAAATATGGGTGCGCGCAACGCTGCCCGACTTCGTGGCGCGGCCGAGCGGGATCGTCATGGCGATTCCGTCCACCATCGCGACCGGGGAATTTTGGGTCGACGTCGGGGCAACTCTTGGCGCGATCCTGGAGGGCGTGGCGATTGGTAGCGCGGCGGGGGTCCTGATCGGCGTCGCCATGGGCCGCGTGCGCGAGATCGATTGGTTCCTCTCCACCTATATCCGCGCGCTTTATGCGCTACCGCTGATCGCGCTGGTGCCGATCGTCATCCTGTGGGTCGGCTACCAGCCGGCGGCGCGCCTGGTGATCGTGGTGATCTCGGTGTTCCTGCCGGTCGCCGTCACCACGGCCGACGGCACGCGGGCGATCTCCAAGGACTATCTCGACGTCGGAAAGATGTTCGGCGCGCGCACGCACAATGTCTGGTTCGGCATCGCGCTGCCGTCCGCCACGCCCTTCATCGTGGCCGGCATCGAGCTCGGTTTCGCGCGCGGCATCACCAACGCCATCGCGGTCGAGATTCTGGCGAGCGTCAACGGCATGGGCATGTCGGTGTTCACGAAATCGAACGAGCTCAACGAGAACGCCTCGCTTGTTTATGTGCTGTGCCTGGCGATCTTTGCGGTCGGCGTGCGGGCGCTGATGATCCGATTCCGGCACTGGCTGGCGCCGTGGTATCATCGCTAGCTTATGCCCTGACTGCACGAGCTTCACCATCAATGCCGAGCTTCCACCATGACGAGGTCGAGATCGCTTATCTCGACGAAGGTGCGGGCGAACCGATCGTCCTGGTGCACGGCTTTGCCTCAAACAGGCAAGTGAACTGGGTCAATCCGGGCTGGGTGAAGACGATCACGGGCGCCGGACGGCGGGCGATCGCGCTCGACAATCGCGGCCATGGGGCATCGAGCAAGCTTTACGATCCCGCCGCCTATCACAGCGCCACGATGGCGGAGGATGTGCGCGCGCTGCTCGATCATCTCGGGATCGAGCGCGCCGACGTGATTGGCTATTCGATGGGCGCGCGCATTGTGACGTTCCTCACCATCGATCATCCGGCACGCGTGCGTTCCGTCGTCATTGGCGGGATGGGCAGCCGCATGGTGGAGGAGGTCGGGTTGCCGGACAAAGTGGCCGCCGCGCTGGAGGCGCCGTCGCTTGCCGACATCAGCGATCCGAGCGGCCGCATGTTCCGAAGTTTCGCCGAACAGACCAAATCCGATCTCAAGGCGCTCGCCGCCTGCATTCGCGGCAACCGCCAGACGCTCGGCCGCGAGCAGGTTGCCGGTATCCGCGTGCCGGTGCTGGTTGCGATCGGGACCGAAGACAAAGTGGCGGGTTCTGCGCAAAAATTAGCCGCCCTCATACCGGGTGCGCGCTCGCTCGATATACCGAACCGCGATCACATGCTGGCGGTCGGCGATAAAGTCTTCAAAACGGCTGTGCTCGACTTCCTTAACCAACGCGCATGAGCTATGCGCCGGGCGTTCTTTTCGCCCCTCTTGGCGTCTCGAAAAATGTGCTAAAAGAGCTATCTAGGGGTTCGAGAGGCGCTGGAGAAGTTATCCATGGCTCAGTTTCACACGCGGCCTGCAAGGGCTCTCGACAAGGTCGATCCGGTCTGGGCGCGCATCCGCAGCGAGGCGGAGGACGTCGCGCGCCGCGAGCCGGAGCTCGCCACCTTCATCTATGAAAACATCCTCCACCACGACACGCTGGAAGCCGCCGTCATCCACCGCGTCAGCGAACGGCTCGGCAATGCCGATATTTCCGGCGACCTGATCCGCCAGGCCTATGGCGACGCGCTGGACGATGAGCCGGTGCTCGGCGAAATCTTCCGCGCCGACATCGTCGCTACCGTCGACCGCGATCCGGCGACCAGCCGCTTCGTCGAGCCGGTGCTCTATTACAAAGGCTTCCACGCCATCCAGACGCACCGGCTGGCGCATTGGCTGCTGCGCAAAGGCCGCAAGGACTTCGCCCTTTATCTGCAAAGTCGCTCCTCGGCAGTGTTCCAGTGCGATATCAATCCGGCCGCGAAAATCGGCCGCGGCATCTTCCTCGACCATGCCACCGGCTTGGTGGTGGGCGAGACCGCGGTGATCGAGGACGACGTCTCGATCCTGCATGACGTCACGCTCGGCGGCACCGGCAAGGAGCACGAGGACCGCCATCCGAAAATCCGCCACGGCGTGATGATCGGCGCCGGCGCCAAAATCCTCGGCAATATCGAGATCGGCCATTGCGCGCGCATCGCCGCCGGCTCGGTCGTCATCAAGCAGGTGCCGAACAACGTCACCGTCGCTGGCGTGCCGGCCAAGGTGGTCGGCGAGGCCGGCTGCCCGGAACCCTCGCGTGCCATGGACCAGATGCTTTACGGCATCATGCTCGACGGTTGAGAACTTTTTGTTTGCGCATGATCTTGTCCGAAAACCGGTTTCGACTTTTTGGGATCATGCGCTTGCGCCGACCCGTTCAATCGGGCAACTAGACGTCGCATTCAGCAAGGAGCGGCCCGGTGGACGTATCGGAAGTCAGGAAACTCGACGCCTATCTCAAGAAGCTGTTCGGCAACGCGTTCATTCGCGTGGTACCGAAGGGGGGCGATCTCGCCGAAGTTTTCGTCGGCGAGGACGATCTCGGCGAGCTGACGCTGGACGACGAGGACGGCGACCGCTCGTATAATTTCCGCATGGTGATCCAGGTCGGCAGCGATCCCTCGATCCAGCCGGTGCCGACGCTCAACGCCTATCTGCGGCGCAAATTCGACAACGAGAATATCCGCGTGGTGACGCGGCCGAAGAAGATGGATTCGCTGGAAGTCTATATCGGCGAGGAATTTCTCGGCGTGTTGTTTCTCGAAGTCGAAAAAGGCCGCAAGTCGTATATTTTCGAGCTGCCGATTTTGGACGTCGATTTGGTCGACTCGGGTATCTAGTTTTTCCTCGGCTCGTTCCCGCGCAAGCGGGAATCCAGCCTTTACTGCGTCAAAGGTTTGCCCTGGGTCCCCGCTTTCGCGGGGAGGAGCGGAAGGTTGCTTAGCCCTGATGCAACCTCGCAATCAGCCGGTCGATGCCGGCGGCGACGCCTTTCCAGTCGCCGAGCCAGTCGCGCGGAAAACGCAACGTGATGTCGGCATTGCCGATGCTCCGTTCCAGCAAACAGGTACCGGAATTGGTGACGCCCTTGCGCGAGCAGCGCGCCAGGAAATGCGCGGGCGCGGCCTGCTCGAACACCAGCTCCTCGCCCTGATAGGGCGTGCCGTCGCGGAAGCCGCGCAGCGTGAGCCCGTTCGGCCCGGCGGTCGGCTCTGGCACCAGATAGCGCGGATAGATCGTCTGCACGCGTTCGATCAGCGGTAGCGTCCCATCGCCCGACGCGATGGTCACGAACAGCCGCTCGTTGGGATCGACCGGTGCGCCCAAAGTACGACGAAGCGTTGGATCGGGCGGCGTCAGCGATGGCCACAGATAGGCGAGGTCGATGCGCTCCTGTGTGCCGGGGCGGCGCAGGACCGGCATGCGGATCGCCGCCGGCTCGATGTTGAAGGGAACGCCCGCCACGATGATAGGTATAAACGGTGCGCTGAGTGTTGTGGGTGCGTCCGGCCACCGCGGCCACAGCACATAGGCTACGTAGACGACGGCAAACAACGTGACGGCGGCGAGTAGCAAGAGCGGCGCGGCGAGCGGGCTGCGGCCGGCATGGCGTCGCCGGCGTGGCTTTGCCGCCTTGGCGGGAGCGTGCGTAAGGGTGGTCATTCCACGTCCTGAATTCGAATCGCGCGCGATTATGCCACGGCGGCCGCGACAGCCCCGGTTTCCCGCGTTTACCATTTGTTAAGGATTCGCTGGCGTGGGCCGGCCGGCTTTGCGAAATATGACCTCCTGTATTGCGTTGAGGCCGAAATGTCGCCGGAATCCCTGCAAAATCTAATGGCCCTTGCGCTTGGCTTTGCCGCAGCGGGCTTATGCAGTTCGGCCTACCAGCTCGTCACCAGCCGGCTGCCGACTTTCGGCCTGCTCAGCGCCGGCCCCAGCCCGTCGACCTTCGCGGCGGTGCCCGTGTTGATGCTGGCGGCGCCGTTCCTGATCATGCGCAACACTCTGCTCGGCCGCTGGCAAGAAGGCCGCCGCTTCGAATTCGTGTTCCTGGCGACCCTCATTGCCGGCTTCTGGAGCCTGATGTCGGGCCTGGTGCTGGTAATGACCTTGCGGGCCTGCGGTATTCTAATCGCCTAGCTACTTCCAATTTTCCAAATTCATTGCGAATGTGCGTCTCATAAGGAGACACGAATGCCAATCTATGAACTCGACGGACAGGCGCCGGAATTTCCCGGCGCGGGCGAATTTTGGGTGGCGGAGACCGCGACGTTGATCGGCCGCGTACGGCTCAAGCGCGAAACCAGCGTCTGGTTCGGCGCCGTGCTGCGCGGCGACAACGAGTGGATCGAGCTCGGTGAACGCTCGCAGATCCAGGACAATTCCACGCTGCATACCGATCCAGGCTTCCCCATGGTGATCGGCAGCAATTGCGTGATCGGCCACAACGTCATCATGCATGGCTGCACCGTTGGCGATAATAGCCTGATCGGCATGGGCGCGATCATGCTCAACGGCGTCAAGATCGGGAACAATTCGCTGGTGGGCGCCGGCAGCGTGGTGCCCGAAGGCAAGAGCTTTCCCGACAATTCACTGATCGTGGGTTCGCCGGCGCGCGCGATCCGCACCATCGATGAAAAGCTGATCAGTATGATCCGCGGCGGCGCCGACATCTACGTGCGGCGCTTGCAGCAATACGCGAAAGGCCTGAAACGGATCGGCTGATGTTAGGCGGCGATTTTCGCAGGCGTCAGCTGCGGCGTGGACCGGAATGCGATCGCGATCCGGTTCCAGGTGTTGATGGCGACCGCGGCGGCGGTGAGATCGATGATTTCCTTCTCGGAGAATTGCCGTTTCACTTGTTCGTAGATGTGATCGGGAACGTGCCCGTCCGTGATGCGCGTGATCGCCTCGGTCCAGGCCAACGCGGCCTGCTCGGGCGCGCTGTAGATCGGCGCTTCACGCCAGGCGTTGAGCAGGTGCATGCGTTCGTCGGTTTCGCCGAGTTTGCGGGCATCGCGCGTGTGCATGGCAAGGCAAAAAGCGCAGCCGTTGATTTGTGAGGCGCGGATCTTGATGAGTTCGCGCAGCTTCGCGTCGAGTCCTGATTGATCGACGTAAGTCTGCAGTGCGGCGACAGCCTTATAGGCGGCAGGATTTACACTGGTGGCGTCAATTCGCTGTTGCATGGGAAGCTCCCTTGCTTGGCTTGTCGCTCCCTCAGCAAGGAATGCGCGAAAAAAAGTCAGGAGTCTGGCCGCCCAATGACGATCACGTGAAGTTCGCAGCGTCAGGAGTTCCGCGCACCCCTAAGCAGGGTGCGGCCGGCCCTTGGGGGAGGGCCGACCGCTCGCGAACCCGGTCTGGGGACGGGGAGGGGTGGGGACGTGACCGGGAGCGCGAATTCCTTGTTGGAGTTAGTTCAGCTCAGACAGCTCAGGCAGTTCAGACAGCTCAGGCAGTTCAGACAACGAGATCGTTAAGTCAGCGTGCGGACACGGTGGCTGGCGCGTGCAGTTCGCCGAGCGCGAGCCAGGTATTCGGATCGGTTTGTGACTGCCGCTTCACGAAGCGGTAGCCGGTCTGGTTCCAAGGCAGGATTTGCGCTTCCTGGTTATCGAGAATGAATTCGCCGTGATTGGTTTTGACCGTGAGCACGGCATGGCCGTCGCCCTTCTTGTCGCGCACCACGGTGATCAGCAAAGCCTCGCGCGGCCAGCCGGCCTGCATCAACATGCGCCGCTTGAGCAGCACATAGTCCTCGCAGTCGCCTTTGCCGTCGTCGGGATAGTTCCAACGCTCAACCACGCCCCAATGTTCGAGGTCGGTGACCGGCTGGATATTCTGATTCACCCAGGCGTTGACCTTGACCATGTCGGACCAGGCCCTCTGCGTGAGCACCACGTCGCGCGCCGCTGACGGCTTGGTGTCGCACTCGGTCTTGTATTCGACGCAGAACTCGACCCAGCCGATCGGGGCGCGGGTCGGCTCACCGACCGTGATATAGGCAGGCCGCTCGTGTGCGGTGACCGGCCCGCCATAGGCGAGCCGCTCGTCCGCGGCGGTGGTGCCGGCCGCTGCGGCCAGCACCGCCATGCCGGCGATCAGCGATAGGCCGCCGATCGCACCTCGTTTGAAACGCCAGCCCATTGTAGTGGCCCCTTCCCGTCTTGTTGGGACCACAATTCGCACAAAGTTTTTGCATCGCCGCTAAGTCTAGTAAGTAACTTTGAAGACAACCAGAATAAACAAAGAGACGAATACAATTAAACTAAGAATAGAAGTCGATTAAAATCTTACAAAATACGATTTGGCTAAAATTTTATACATTAATAGACAAAACCCAGCGATGACGCGCTCGCGCGCGGTTCCGCGCGCTCAGCGTTTACCGTAAGCGGTTCCTGGATTGAGGCTTTGGAATACCGGCGGACTTGCGCGGCGGACGCAAAATCGCCCCCGGCGATGCGCGCAATTTTACGCGCGGCGTTTACCAGCGGCTGACGCTACTCGCCGGTGACGTTTTGTTCGATGAAGTCGGAGTGCTGCAAGCGGGTAAATTCAATGGCGAATCCGTCCTCGATGTGACGGACCACCCGGCCCTGCGCCTTGCCGATGGTAACCATGCTGCCGACAGCAGGCCGCAATTCCGGCGCGACGGAGACCGCGGCGCCCAACTCCGACAAATCGATCACACGACAGGTGACATTATTGCCGTTCGGCAGGATCAACCGCGCCATGGCCTTTTTCGGGGTGAATCGGCCGTGACGGCGGTCCTCGGGCAGGTTGAGGATATGCCGGTTGGCGAGCCAGGTGAGCTGGGCAGCGAGCTTGTCGCGCTTGCGTAAGGTCGCCTCGATTGTCATCGCGAAACCGTTGTCGAGCGTGCGCGCGATCTTGCCCTCAAGCCGGCCGAGATGGTCCACGTAGGCGATGACGCGTTCGCCGGGGTTGCCGATGACAGGCGCGACAATGGCGATGCCGCCGGGCGACATGTTGACGACCTGGCACGGAAATTCGCGCCGGTCGGCCAGCATGTAGCGCCCGAGCAGATTAACCTTGACGCGCTGGTGGCGTCGGCGCTCCTCGGCCAGCGGCAGCGATCTCGGCTTGGGCAGGGGGACGGCCATGACCGGTCTGGGTTTTTTTGGGGGCAAATTCCCCCAGCCAGTGAGCCTATGTGTCTATCGTTAACGGGGCGTTAGCCGGTCCGGTCGCCGGACGGAGGTTCGCGGCCCCCGCTATAGACCACGAAGCCGTGCTGCACCCGGCTGCCGGCCGCCGCCGGCAATAAACGTGGCACGATGCTGCTGTCAGCATCCGGCCCGACATGGCGCAGCGTGCCAAGCGTGAGCTCGGTCACCGGCTTGGCGCCGATCCAGTAGGGCGTATCTGTCGGCGCCAGTACACCGATCGCGCGGATGCGGGCATGCCCGACATGGGCGAGCGGCAGTAGGAGTAGTTCGAGATCCGTCTCGGCGCCATCCTGCGTGCGCGCGGTCAGTCCGGCGACCGCGCCGATTGCCTCTTTGTTGACGATGGCGAGCAGGTCGTCGATCGATTGGCGGCTGGCATCGCTCCACAACTCGGTAAACGCCTCGCCTTTGATCTCGCGGCCGAACAGCGCGCAGACGCGTGTGCCGGCAAGCCGGAACCGGAGGCAGTCGACGAAATCCGCCGCCAGCATAAAAGTGTCGCTGAGCGCATAACGGATTTCGGTTGGATCGAATTCGGCGCGCGCAGGGGCGAGACGGGTTCCCCGTTTCTTGTTCCAGTATTCGAACACAGCCCGCGTGGATTGATGTTTCATGGACGCCCACCTGTTCCGTCGCGAGACGGCGCCGGCTTTCAATGTCCCCGATTGGGACATCTGCGTCGGCTTTTCGCCGCGACGTCATTGGCGGAGCAGGCGCCGTGCCGTGGACGCATCCGCCAACGGGGCGTCGCGCGTTAGCGTTAAAACGGCAATCGCATTGCCGGCGGCGCAATCGCTGCTAGGGTCGCCGTCGAACTATCCACACGGCTTACTGGAGGGCGAAAGCCCTCCTTTTTTCTTCGCGTGCATGCTTGCGGTCGGGCGGCCAACCGGCGTAACTCAAGCCTGTCACGCAAGCCTTTGGATTCTTGTGAAGCGCCAACCTCTTTTCAACATCCCTCCGGTCATCGTCGCGGTCCTGGCCGTGCTGGCACTCATTCATGCCGTGCGCGCTTACCTGCTCACCGACGACCAGGACATGGAATTCCTGCTCACCTTCGCATTCATTCCGTCGCGCTACGATACATCCATCGTGCTCGGCGGCGCGCTGCCGGGCGGCCTCGGCGCGCAACTATGGACCTTCGTGAGCTATGCGCTGATCCACGCCGACTGGACGCATTACGCCGTCAATGCGGTGTGGCTGCTGCCGTTCGGTAGCGCGGTGGCGCGACGGTTCGGCGCGGCGCGGTTCCTCGCGTTCTTCGCGGCGACCGCAGCGGCCGGCGCGGCACTGCATCTCGTAACCCATGCCGGCGAGCAGATGCCGGTGATCGGAGCTTCCGCGGCGATCTCCGGTACCATGGCGGCGGCGATGCGATTTGCGTTCCAGCGGGGCGGTCCGCTCAGCTTCCGCCGCAGTGGCGACGACACCGACTATCACGTGCCGGCGATCCCGCTAAGCGGTGTGCTGCGCGACCCGCGCGTGTTGGCCTTTCTGGCGGTGTGGTTCGGGATCAATATTCTGTTCGGGGTTGGCTCGCTGGCGATGCCCGGCATTTCACCAAACCAAGTGGTCGCTTGGCAGGCGCATATGGGCGGCTTTCTCGCCGGGCTGATTTTATTTTCATGGTTCGATCCCGCGCCGAAGGAGCCACAAGAGCCACAATATGACGATATTGGTGCAACGCGGCATTAGTCACATTGTCGCGAGTGCGCTTGACGGAACCGGCAGGCCGGCAGGATCGTTATCATTCACTCGGAGTCGCGGGTCTCCCCGCAGCCGGGTCTAGGGAGTCTGCCATGAACGTCAAAGCAATTCTGGCCGCCAAGGGCGGCGACATCGTTAGCATTGAGCCGACGGCAGACCTTGCGGCGGCAGCTAAACTGTTGAGCGCGCACCGCATTGGCGCAGTTCTGATCCGCGGCGCGGGAGGGCGCCTCGCCGGCATATTGTCGGAGCGCGACATCGTGCGCGCAATCGCCGAACAGGGCGCAGCCGCGCTTATGTCGTCCGTCGGGCAGGTGATGACTCGCAACGTCGCCACCTGCGGCGAAGAGGACAGCATTGCTCGCATCATGGAGCGGATGACGGAAGGAAAATTCCGTCATATGCCGGTGTTGGCCAAAGGCGAACCGATCGGCTTGGTTTCGATCGGCGACGTGGTCAAGCAACGCGTCGGGGAAATCGAGCAGGAGTCCGAGGCGATGCGGGATTATATCCGCACCGCGTAAATCTTATTATTTAGCGACCTCATTGCCGCCGTAGGGCTGCGACAGCGCGGTGACCGCCTCGGTCACCGCGTCCATGGCCTTTTCGGTCGCCTCGGCGCCGATCTTGATCGCTTCGGCGGCGCGATGGAAATCGAACCAGCCGACCGGGCCCAGCCGCGGGCTGATCAGCACGTCGGGCGGATCGCCGGCCAGGCGCGCGCGGGTGATGCGGTCCTGCATCACGTTGAACGCTTCCACCATTACGGTCGGAATGCCGGGGCGGCCGCGCCGCCCGAGGAATTGCCGGCGCAGCGAGCGTTCGCCGCCGAACAGTCCGCGCAGTCCGTTCGATTTGGCCGGCTCTAGGGCCGGCGGTTCGCCGTCGTCGGAGCCGTGATCGGCGATGATGGTGCCGCGCCCGAACAGATCGGAATTGAGATTGACCGCGATCACCAATCGGGCGCCGAGCGCGCGCGCCGCCGACACCGGCACCGGGTTGACCAGCGCGCCGTCCACCAGCCAGCGCCCGCCGATCAGCACCGGCGGGAAAATTCCCGGCAGCGCATAGGAAGCGCGCAGTGCCTCGGCCAGCCGGCCGCGGGTGAGCCAGATTTCATGGCCGGTATTGAATTCGGTGGCGATGGCGGCAAAGCGGATCGGCAAATCGTCGATACGGCTGTCGGTGAGCGTGGTCTCCAGCTTTGTTGCGAGGTGGCCGCCGCGGATGAGTCCGGACCCGGATAGGCTGATGTCGAGATAGCTCAAAATGCCGCGCACCGTCAGTTCGCGCGCCCATTCTTCCAAGCTGTCGAGCTGACGGGCGGCATAGCAGCCGCCGACCACCGCGCCGATCGAAGTGCCGACGATGACGTCCGGCACGATGCCGTGAGTGGCAAGCGTGCGCATCACGCCGATATGGGCAAAACCGCGCGCGGCACCGCCGCCGAGCGCGAGCCCGATGCTCGGGCGCGTGGCGGCCGGATGCAACGGCGTGGTAGTGGCTTCCGCGGAGCGGTCGCCGTTGCGCACGCGCGCGAATAGACCCTCAAATACCAAACTATTCTCCCGTCCCCCGATGTTCGGATCGGGCCAGCCACCGGACAAGCGTTTCACCCCGATACGGTGAAAACTGTTGGCGGAGTCATGT
Organism: uncultured Alphaproteobacteria bacterium; assembly: GCA_963778745.1. Lineage (GTDB taxonomy): Bacteria > Pseudomonadota > Alphaproteobacteria > Rhizobiales > Xanthobacteraceae > Pseudolabrys. Next base: position 28,233 of record CAVZVP010000020.1, read on the forward strand.
GACCGAAACGTGACAGGGAGCGTGCGCTTACGTGATTACATAAAGGTTAAATACGGCAGCGCGGGATTAGTTCACCGGCCGCTGCATCGCAAACACACTTTCGACTACAGCATATCCGTCATAGCCGCAACGGGCGATCGGCCGCATGGCCGCGGTGTCGAGCCGGCCGTCGACGATAAAGCGGTCGTCGATATGCACGCCGACGACCTGGCCGAACACCACGTGACAGTCGACCGCTTTGCCGTCGGCCGTCTCCAGGGTGACGATCTTGACGAGCTTGCGTTCGAGCGCGCAAGGCGAGACCTCCACCCGCGGCGGCTTCACCAGCCGCGACGGCGCCGGTTCAAGGCCGGCGCGCTCCATTTCGTTGACGCCGCGCGGTAGCGGCGCCGAGGTTAAGTTCATCGCCTCGCGCAAATCCCAGGTCGCGAGATTGCAGACGAACTCGCCGGTCTCTTCGATGAAGCTCACCGAATCCTTGCGCTCTTCGCTGGCGAACATCACCAGATTGGCGCGGCTGTTGACGCCATTGAAATAGGAATAGGGCGCCAGAGTGATTTCGCCGTTGGCGCTCATCGAGGTGATCCAGCCGATCGGGCGCGGCGCCACGATCGCCTTGAACGGGTCGTGCGGCAGGAGCCGCTTATCGCGCTTGTCAGGCTCGTAGAACATGAATTGCTCAGCCTCTGTAGTAGCTGACGATCGCATCGAGTGGCGGCCGATCGCGATCCTCGGGCGGCTTGGCGGCGCGCCCGATATGGACGAAGCCGGCCACGCGCTCATTGGGTGCGACGCCCAATTTGCACAGCACGCGCCGATCGTAGGCGTACCACTCGGTGATCCAACTCGCCGCGAAGCCCGTGGCGTGGGCGGCAAGCACCAGGCTCATGGCCGAGGCGCCGGCCGAGAGTTGCTGCTCCCATTCCGGAATCTTGACGTGCGGGCCGGCGCGGCTGACCACCGCGATCACCAGCGGCGCGCGCGCCAGCCGCGCCCGCTCAAACTCGATCTGCTCGGCCGTGGCGTCGGCGCGATCGGCGGCAAAGGCGGCGGCGATCGCGTCACCTGCCGCTTTGCGGGCATCGCCCTCGAATACGATGAAACGCCACGGTGCGAGTTTGCCGTGGTCGGGCACGCGCGAGGCAATGGCGAGCATAGTGTCGATTTCCGGCTTGCTTGGGCCGGGGCCCGTCAATTCCAACGGCTTGACCGAACGGCGGGTCTTGAGCAGTTGCAAGGCGTCGGGCATTGCGACCTCAAAATAACAGTGGTTGCGACTAGCACGGGGCTTCCGGGGTGACAAACCGGGCTACTGGCTTGAAATCGCCGCGATTTGGGCCGAAAACGGCTTCGTCATGAGAACTGCATCTGAATTCGCTACCCGCGGCCGGCTGTGGCCGGCGCTCGTGATCGTGCTGCCTTTGCTGGTATCGCAGGCAGCGGCGGCGCAAGCGGGCGGGCAGAATTCTTTATTGTCGGCAGCGCCCAGCGGCGGGCAGCTCGCGCCTGGCCCGGCCACGCGCGGCGCGCCGTTCGGCCCTGGCGGCGTGCTGGCGCCGCAATCGGAATGGCCACCGAACGCGCCGCCTCCGGGCGCGCCGACCGGGATGCCGATCGTGCCTGCCGGGCAGGTGGCGCTCGCGCTCTCGGCGCACTTCGGCAAGCAATTGCCGCCTATCGGCGGCGGATTGACGTGGCGGGTCTATTCGGCAAAGCGCGACACCGCCGGAAATTACCGGCTGGTCAAGGAAGACAAATCGCCTGCGCCCACGCTGGTGCTGCCGGCCGGCGCCTACATCGTGCATGTCGGCTTCGGGCTCGCCACCGCGGTCAAGCCGGTGACTTTGAACGGGCCGAACCTGCACGAAAGCTTCGAACTTCCGGCCGGCGCGCTACGCCTGGAAGGCCGCGTCGGCGACGTGCGCATTCCGGCCGGGCAGGTTTCGTTCGACGTTTACAAAGGCAGCCAGTTCGAGCCCGGCGACCGCCGGCCGATTGCCGAACACGTGATGACCGGCAATGTGGTGGTGGTTCCGGAAGGCACCTATTACATCGTGTCGAACTACGGCGACGCCAACTCGGTGGTGCGCTCCGACATCCGCGTCGCAGCCGCCAAACTCACCGACATCACCGTCACGCACCGCGCTGCCGCGATCACGCTTAAGCTGGTGGGCGAGAAGGGTGGCGAGGCGCTCGCCAATACCGCCTGGTCGGTGCTTACGCCCGGTGGCGACGTGATCAAAGAATCGATCGGCGCGTTTCCGCGCGTGATCCTGGCCGAGGGCGAATATCGCGCCATCGCGCGCAACGAGGGCCGAGTCTACGAGCGCGAATTCAAGGTCGTCACTGGCGTCGACGGCGACGTCGAGGTGCAGGCGCAATAGCGCACGATCCCGTTAGCGTCTAGAACCAACCCGCGAATTCAGCCGTTGGAATAGATAATGGTGACGCAACCGATTGCGAACGACGCAGCCACGGACATTTTCGCCGAGCTCGATGCCAAATCGATTGCGCTGCTGCTTGACGTGGACGGCACGTTGATCGATATCGGGCCGTCGCCGAACGAAGTGCATGTCGCCGATGATTTGCGTGACTCGCTCGCGCGCCTGTCTCGCGCAACCGGCGGCGCGGTCGCCTTGGTGAGCGGCCGCCCGATCGCCGATCTCGATCGGCTGTTTGCTCCGCTTAAGCTGCCCGCAATCGGCGGCCATGGGGCCGAGCTGCGCGTGCGTGGCGGCGACGCGATCAATTCGGCGCCGCCGCTTCCGCAGGAATTGCGGCGGCGCCTCGCCGCGGCGGCAACGCCGGGTTCCGGCATCATCGTCGAAGACAAAGGCTATTCGCTCGCGCTGCACTACCGCAAGGTTCCGCAGCACGAAGACCGCGTGCGGTTGCACATTGCGGCGGGCCGCGCGGCATTTCCCGCCGAGGCGACCGAAGTGCTGCCCGGCAAGGCGATGCTCGAAGTGAAGCGGCTGAACGTCAACAAGGGCGACGGGGTACGCGAATTGATGAGCCATCCGCCATTCGTCGGCCGCAAGCCGGTGTTCATCGGCGACGACGTCACCGATGAATCGGTTTTCGCGCTATTGCCCGAGTTGGGCGGCAAGGGCTTTTCGGTCGGCCGGCAATTCGCCGGGCTGGCGGGGATTTTCCATTCTCCGGTCGACGTGCGCAACGCCTTGCAGCGGCTGGCGTCCAGCCGACGGGCTCGGCCGTCATGACCAAGTCCACGCTCGATTTGGCAGTCATCGGCAACGGTCGCACCGCGGCGCTGGTCGAACCGTCCGGGCGCATCGTTTGGTGGTGCCTGCCGCGCTATGACGGCGATCCAGTGTTCTGTCGGTTGATGGCCGGGACTGAGGAAAAAGGTTTCACCGATGTAGTGCTCGACGGTCAAGTCGAAATCCGCTCGGAATATATGCGCAACACCGCCATCGTGGTGACCGAATTGGTCGACCGCAATGGCGGCACGGTGCGCATCACCGATTTCGCGCCGCGCTTCCATCACTATGGCCGCATCTTCCGGCCGCCGCAGCTCGTGCGCATCGTCGAGCCGATTGCCGGCATGCCGCGCATCACCATCCGCTTCCGCGCCACCCATCGCTATGGCGTACCGCTAACCTCACATTCTTCCAGCAGCAACAGTATCCGGTACTGGCGCGACGACGTGCCGGTGCGGCTGACCACCAATGCACCGCTCTCTTATGTCGAGAACGAGGCCTCCTTCGTGCTTACGCGCCCCGTGCACATGGTGATGGGCGTGGACGAGCCGTTCGAAGGCGCGCTCGAGAGCACCTGCCGGGAATTCTGCGACCGCACCCGCGACTATTGGATGGAATGGGTGCGGCGGCTCGCCTTCTCGATCGACTGGCAGGATGAGATCATTCGCGCCGGCATCACGCTCAAGCTTTGCAATTTCGAGGAGACCGGCGCGATCGTAGCGGCGCTCACCACTTCGATTCCGGAAGGGCCGGGATCGGGGCGCAACTGGGACTACCGCTATTGCTGGATGCGCGACGCTTTTTTCGTCGTGCGCGCGCTCAACCGCATCGGCGCGACACGCACGATGGAGGAGTTCATCTCCTATATCCTGAGCATCGCGGCCGGCCGCGCCGACCAACTCAAGCCGCTTTACGGCGTGGTGCACACCGATACGCTCGAAGAACGTACCGCGGAAGCACTCGCCGGCTTCAACGGCGACGGACCGGTGCGCATTGGCAATGCCGCGGTCCATCAGGATCAGCACGACGTCTACGGCAGCATCATCATGGCGGCGACGCCGATGTTCTTCGACCGTCGGCTGCCAAAGCCAGGCGACATCGAACTGTTCAAGGTGATCGAGCCGCTCGGCGAACAGGCAGCGCGGCTCGCGCTCAAGCCGGACGCCGGCATATGGGAATATCGCGGGCGCAAACGCGTGCACACTTATTCGGCAGCGATGTGCTGGGCTGGTTGTCAGCGGCTGGCGGCGATCGCGGCCCATCTCGGCTTGCCGGAGCGCGCGGCCTATTGGGGCGACATCGCCAAGGGGATTGGCGAAGAGGTGCTCAAGCGTGCCTGGAATCCGAAGCGCAAGGCCTTTGCGGCGGCATTCGACAGCGACGACCTCGACGCCAGTTGCCTGCTGCTGGCCGACCTCGGGTTGATCGCGCCTGACGATCCGCGTTTCGTGTCCACCGTGGAGGCGATCGACCGTGAACTTCGGCGCGGTCACAACGTTATGCGGTATGTCGCCGCAGATGATTTCGGCTTGCCGGAAACGGCCTTTTTGATTTGCCGATTCTGGCTGATCGATGCAATGTGGGAAACTGGGCGGCGCGACGAGGCCCGCGAAATGTTCGTCGACGCTCTCAAATTGCGAAACCACTACGGGCTGCTGTCGGAAGACGTGCACCCGGTGACTGGTAAACTGTGGGGTAATTTTCCACAGACCTATTCGATGTCGGGATTGATATTTACCGCGATCAAGCTGTCGCGGAGTTGGGGAGACCGGTATTGGCGCGGCTCGTCGTAGTATCGAACAGAGTTGGCGTTCCCGATCGCAGCGCGCGCGCCGGCGGGCTCGAGGTCGCAATCCGGCCAACGCTGCGCCGGCGCGGCGGACTTTGGTTCGGCTGGAGCGGGCGTGTCGCGGACAACGATCCGGAGCCCGCCAAGATCATCGAGACCGACAACATCACCTACGCCACCATCGATCTGCGCAAGGACGATTACCAGGAATTTTACAACGGCTTCGCTAACCGCGTGTTGTGGCCGATCCTGCATTACCGGCTCGACCTGGCCGAATTCACGCGCCGCGATCTCGGCGGCTATTTTCGCGTCAATGAATTCTTCGCCAGACGTCTGGAGACGCTGCTCAGGCCCGACGATGTGATCTGGGTGCATGACTATCATCTGATGCCTCTGGCGAAAGCGCTGCGCGAGCGAGGCCACGTCAACAAGATCGGATTTTTTATCCATATTCCTTTTCCTCCGCCGGAAATCATCACGGCATTGCCGAACCACGACCAGCTAATTCCGGCTTTGGGTCACTACGATCTCATCGGATTTCAAACCGAGGTCGATGCCGCGAATTTCTCCCGCTACATCGCCAATGAATGCGGCCTGGCCTGGGGCGGCGGCAACAGCTTTCATTTCGGAAGTCGCGTCGTGCAGATCGGTACCTTCCCGGTCGGCGTCGAGACGGAAGCCTTCGCTCGGCTGGCGCGGCGCGCCATCGAGACGGAATTCGTGCGCGAAGTGCTCGAGAGTCTATCCGGCCGCGCCATGATCATCGGCGTCGACCGGCTCGATTATTCGAAGGGCATCCCCGAGCGGATGAGCGCGTTCGAGCGCTTCCTCGCCAATTTTCCGGACTGGCGTGGCAAAGTCACCTATTTGCAGATCACCCCGCGCAGCCGCACCGACATTCAGGAATATGCCGATATCGGGCGGCTGGTAGGCGAGGCGGTCGGCCGCATCAACGGCACATACGGCGAGGCGTCATGGACTCCGCTGCGCTACATCAACAAAGCACACAGCCGTACGGCGCTGGCCGGGCTTTACCGGGCCGCGCGCGCGGGCCTGGTCACGCCGCTGCGCGACGGCATGAACCTGGTGGCCAAGGAATTCGTCGCGGCGCAGAACCCGGACGATCCCGGCGTGCTGATCTTGTCGCGCTTTGCTGGCGCGGCGCACGAATGCGCCGCTGCGTTGCTGGTCAACCCCTACGATCAGGAAGGCGTTGCGATTGCCATCAATCGCGCGCTGGCGATGCCGCTGGAGGAACGGCGCCAGCGCCATGCGGCCAATTACAAGGTGCTGATCGCAAACGACCTCTCCCATTGGGCGGAGCGCTTTATGGCCATGCTCGAACGATCGCCGAATGCAGGTGACGAGCGTCCGCAGGTCCGCGCCGCGACCGGCAGCTGACTTCGCACTTGATCTAGGTCACATTGGCGGTAGCTTGCACCGCTAAGATGTATTCCCATCAACGAGGCCGCCACTCATGCGTCGAATAATCCCCGGACTATTGTTGCTCATCACCGTCACGGCACTGCCGCAGACAGCGCTCGCGGCCGATGCGGCGAATGGCGAAAAGCTCGCCAAGCGCTGGTGCGCAGCCTGTCACGTGGTGAGTGCAGACCAAAAAAGCGGTAATACGCAGGTGGCGCCATTCTCGGCCATCGCCAAAGAGCCGGGTTTCGATACCGCCAAGCTCGCGCTCTACCTTCTGTTGCCGCATCCGAAGATGCCGGACATGAACCTCACGCGCAGCGAGGCCGCCGACCTCACGGCCTATATCGTGCGCCAGGACCGCTAGCCCGTTACCGCTTTCGGCAATCATCACGGCGGCGTTGACGAAGATCAATGCGTCCGCGCGCGGACCGCTCACGAGTACTAATTAAAAGGCTCGGAGTAAATCGGGGTAAGAAAGCGCCGCTTGTAGCGATCGGTTGGCGACAATCGGTCGGAGGCTCATTGAACTTGCCGCCAGGCGAGACGGAGCAAGCCATGCGTACACATCACCATCTGCAAAAATTCCCGACATTTGTAATTGCTGTGGCCGCGACGACGCTGCTCGCTGGCGCGATCGCCTGGTCGGACGAGAAGACCGAGGAAGGCATCCGGCTCGAATTTTGGAAGGGCCATTTCGACCGCGGTGCAGAGGCCTTCCACGACTGGGACAAGGTACAAGAAGTACCGGCGGTCTGCGCGCGCTGCCATGGCGCCAACAGCCTTCCGGAATACCTGAAGGAAGGCAAGAATACGCCGGCGCAGCACGTCAAGAACGGCTTTGCCTGCACCAACTGTCACGCCGACCTGCTGACCTATGCGCGCCACACCGTCGCCAAGATCACCTTTCCCAGCGGGGTGACTGTCGACAGCGGCAAGAACGACTCCAATCTGTGCATGACCTGCCACCAGGGCCGTGAATCGACCGCGAGCGTAAACAAGGCGATTGCTGGGCTTGCGCCCGATGCGCTGGAACCCAAGCTCAGCTTCCTGCACGTGCACTATTTTCCGGCCGGTGCGACAATCTACGGCACCGAGGCAAAAGTGGGTTACGAGTATGACGGCAAGAAATATGTCGGCCGCTTCGCCCATATGTCGAACGTGAGCGCCTGCACCGATTGTCACCTGCCCCACGGCGGTGAAGTCAAGATCGATCGCTGCGGCGGCTGCCACGACAGCATCAAGACGGTCGCCGACCTCGCCAACATCCGCATGTCGACGAAGGGCGACTTCGACGGCAACGGCAAGGAGGAGGGTCTCGCGCGCGAGATCGCCGGCCTGCAAAGCCAGCTTTACGCCGCGATCCTGACCTACTCGAAGAACGTCGGCGGCACGCCCATCGCCTTCACCAAGGCGGCGTTCCCCTATTGGTATGCCGACACGAACGGCAATGGCCGCATCGATCTGGAAGAGATGAAGATGGCCAACAAATACGTTGCCTACACGCCGCGCCTGATGCAGGCGGTGTTCAACTACACCTACTCGGTGCGCGATCCTGGCGCCGCCTACCACAACGGCCGTTACGTCCTGCAACTGCTCTACGATTCGCTCGATAGCCTGGCGGCGAGCGGCAAGGCTGGCGTCACCATGGCCGGAAAGGTGCGGCCATAGCGCGGCCGAAGGCGCGAAAAACGGGAGCATGATCCGATTTCATTCGGGCGGATCATGCTCTAATAATTGGCGCGCCGCAGGCCGGGGCTGAAATCCGCACTATCGAATAAGGATCGATGAAAATGTTCCGCTTTCTTAAATCGACGGCCGCGCAATACATGACGCGCGACGTCAAAAGCGTGACGCGCCAGCGCAAGCTGGCCGAATTGGAAACAATGTTCGCGCAATACGATTTCGATGCGCTGCCGGTCGTGGAAGGCGGCAAGCTGATGGGCATCGTCACCAAATTCGATTTCCTAAGCGCCTTCGGCTTCACCACCGGGCAACTGGTTCCCAGTTACGATGAGCTGATGAAGCGCACGGTCGGAGAGGTGATGACCGAGGGCGTCGTTAACGTCGAACCGGCAACGCCGTTGACGCGTGTGTTGCAGTTGATGGTGAGCCTCAAGCTTCGCAGCTTTCCGGTGCTCGGCCCCGATCGCGAATTGCTGGGCATGATCTCGCGCGGCGACGTGATGCGCGCCCTCAAGCAGGCGACGCAGGACACCCGCTGACGCGCGCTTGACGTCCCGCAGGCGCAAGCCGGCTCATGACCACGATATGATTTGGATCATAGCGATGCGGTGCGGCTACCGATAATAATAAAAACTATGCGGTCGATGATCGATCACGCGCCCAGACGATTAGCGCCAGTAGCCTTGGCCATCGTGGCGACATGGCTGGTTTCGTTGGGAGGCACGATGCAGGCCCAGGCGCAAACGCATCAGGCGCCGGCCGCCGGCGCGACAACGGCGGAATACCCATTCGGCTTCAAAGCCTATGGCGTATTCAGCCGCATGATAACGCAGCGCAACTACCTGCCCGTCGTTGCGCTGAAGGAGGCGACCGACGCTCGCGCCACCGATGCGGTGGGAGCAGTGTCCGGCCTGCGCGGCGAGATTTCAATGATCGAGGGGCGCCTAATCGTCAGCTACGGCGTCGACTGCGGCGCAGCGTGCCCGGCGGCTGCTTCTGAGACTGCGACCTTGCTGGCAATTGCGTCGGCACAGCACTGGCATGCCGTTGCGATCGACAAGGACCTCGACGCCAAAGCCGTGGAGGCCTTTATCCGCTCGCAGGCCAATGCCAGCGATCTGGATGAAAACAAACCGTTCCCGTTTCGCATCAACGGCGCGATCACCGATTTCGTCATGCATGTGAATGCCGCGCCCAATCCGCGCTTCAAGGGCCACGGATCGTTCGACGAGATGGCGGTCACCGGCCTGGCCAAGGGGCCGCGGCTGGCCGGCTCCGTGGTCGGGTTTTATGCGCCGCCGCCTTTGCAGGGCGTCATCACGCATATGGGCGACTACTTCCACTCCCATTACGTCGACGAGCAACGCACCACGACCGCGCATCTCGACAGCTTCGGCGTGGCGGCGGGGTCGACCTTGATGTTGCCCAAGCAAGACTAAGAGGCGAGCCGCGCCTGTTTACGCCGCCTTGACGCGCTTCACATCCGGCGGCACGGCCTCATCGGCGAGCGCTTTCAGCGCGGCATCGAGCGGCATGACGTCCTGCTTGTCGTGGCCGAGGCGGCGGATCGAGACCAGCCGCTCGGCGGCTTCCTTCTTGCCGACCACCAGCAGAGCAGGGACCTTGGCGAGCGAGTGCTCGCGCACTTTGTAGTTGATCTTCTCGTTGCGCAGATCCCCTTCGACGCGCAGGCCTAGCTGACGCGCTGCCGCGATCGTCTCGCGCGCGTAGTCGTCGGCGTCGAGCGTGATGGTGGCGACGACGGCCTGCAGTGGCGACAGCCAGAGCGGCAGATGCCCCGCATTGTGTTCGATCAAAATGCCGGTGAAGCGTTCCATCGAGCCGAACATGGCGCGGTGCAGCATCACCGGCGTCACCTTGTTGGAGTGCTCGTCGATGTAGAAGGCGCCGAGCCTTCCGGGCAGATTGAGATCGACCTGCACGGTGCCGCATTGCCATTCGCGGCCGATGGCGTCGCGCAGCACGTATTCGAGCTTCGGGCCGTAGAAGGCGCCTTCGCCCTTGTTGAGCGTCCACGGCCGGCCGGAGGCTTTGAGCGCCGCCATCAGCGCGGCCTCGGCCTTGTCCCAGATCGCATCGTCGCCGATGCGCTTGTCGGGACGGTCGGAGAACTTGATGCGCACGTCGTCGAAGCCGAAATCGGCGTAGATCGACAAAATCTGGTTGTTGACCTTGAGCACCTCCTCGGCGATCTGGCTTTCCATGATGAAGATATGCGCGTCATCTTGCGTAAAGGCGCGCACCCGCAGCAGCCCGTGCAACGCGCCCGAGGGCTCGAAGCGGTGCACCTTGCCGAATTCGGCGATCTTGAGCGGCAGGTCGCGATACGACTTCAGGCCGTTCTTGAAAATCTGCACGTGGCCGGGGCAGTTCATCGGCTTGATGGCGTAAACGCGCTCGTCCTCCTCGCGCTTGGCGGTCAGGAACATCATGTCGTTGTAAGTCGGGATGTGGCCGGTGGTGACCCACATCTCGCGGTCCATCATCTGCGGCGAATTCACCTCGATGAAGCCGGTGTCCTGCTGGCGGCGGCGGATGTAGTTCTCCAGCGCCTGAAACAGCGTCCAGCCTTTCGAATGCCAGAACACCGAGCCGGGCGCCTCTTCCTGGAAGTGGAACAGGTCCATCTCGCGTCCCAGCCGGCGGTGGTCGCGCTTTTCGGCTTCCTCGATCTGCTTCAGGTAAGCGTCGAGCTCCTCCTGCTTGGCGAAGGCGGTGCCGTAGATGCGGGTGAGCATCGGGTTTTTGGAATCGCCGCGCCAATAGGCGCCCGCCACCTTCATCAGCTTGAAGGCGTTGCCGACCTTAGCCGTGGAGGTCATATGCGGGCCGCGGCACAGATCGAACCAGTCGCCCTGCTTGTAGATTTTTAGTTGCTGGTCTTCTGGAATGGCGTCGACCAGCTCGACTTTAAAGTTCTCGCCTTTGTCGGCGAAAACTTTCTTGGCCTGCTCGCGAGACCAGATTTCTTTCGTGAACGGTTTGTCGCGCACGACGATCTCCTTCATCTTCTTTTCGATGACGGGCAGATCTTCCAGTGTAAACGGCTGGTTGCGGAAGAAGTCGTAATAGAATCCATTCTCGATCACCGGCCCGATGGTGACCTGCGTGCCCGGCCACAGCGACTGCACGGCTTCCGCCATGATGTGCGCGGCGTCGTGCCGGATCAGCTCGAGCGCGCGCGGGTCCTCGCGATTGATGAATTCGATCTTGGCGTCGCGCTCGATCGGGTCGGCAAGATCGGCCACAGTGCCGTCGAGCGCCATCGCCACGGTGCGTTTGGCCAACGAGGGCGAAATGCCCTTGGCGATATCGAGCCCGGTGGTGCCTTGGGGGTAGTCCCGGCGTGCGCCGTCGGGAAAGGTCATCGCGACCATGTCTCGTCTCCTTGCTCACTCGCTGCCTACGAATGCAGGTAAGCGTGATTTGAATTCGTCAGGGATATAACAGCCGATTACGGCGTTGCAACAGGTTTTAGCCTGCCTCGGACGGCATGATGCCCGCCCGATAAACGCTCGCCACGACCAGTACGCCGAGCGCGATAATGAGCCCGCTCAAATTACCTAGGAACTGGCTGGCGGCGTCGATATTTCCGCCGATGCTGTAGCCCAAGCCCAGATAGGCCGAGGTCCAGATCAGCCGCCCGAACAAAGCGAAACCCAGAAAGTGCGACAAGCGATAGCGGCTGACACCGGCGAAGATGCTGACTACCGAACTCAATGACGAGGTCAGTGTGCGCGAGATGACCACCGTGAGGCCGCCCCACTTTTGCAACAACCCTTGAATGCAGTCGCGGCGCTGCGGGCTATAGCCGATCCTGCGCCCGTGGCGGGCGAGGAAGCTGTCACTGGCGGCGCGGCCGATTCCATAGGCGATCATGTCGCCGGCGAACGAGGCCGCGACGGCGATGAGCCAGGCCCATTCCCAACGCAAATTGCCGAGCGCGGCGAGCGAGCCGGCGAGCACGGCCGCAACCCCGATCGGCAGCGGCAAGCCGATCGCCCCGAGCAGCAGCGTCAACGCCAGCGCCGGGTAGCCGTAGATCAGCAGCGCCGACAAAATTCGGTCGGTCAGGCCGCCGGAGCTTTGACCGCTCTCGGGCTCTGGCGCCGATTGACCGAGCACGCGCTGGACCTGCCGTAAGAAATCAAAGCGCGGTACGCCGCGCTGGTCGGCAATGTCCTTGAGACTTTCAATGCCGTTAGTCTCGGGTGGCAGGCCCAGGCGGGGGATCAAATCATTCATCGGCAGGCGATAGGTCGCCGCCACATGATCGAGCGTCATCCAGGCCCGCAGACTGCTCACCTGCGGGCGGCCGGCCTCATAGGCCGATCGCAACAACAGGAACGAGCCGTAACTGCGCAAGCCGAACAAGATCGACGCAAGCGCGCTCAGCACGATCACCGCGAGGAGAACTCGGCTGCGGCGGTGGCTCATTTCGGCGGCACTTCGTTGGTCCCGCGCCAGCGTCCATAGCGGCAGGGCAGCCACCAATGCGCGCCCGCCGGCAACTCGGCCGGCACGAAATCGAGCCCGTGCGTTCCCCAGGGCTGGCAGCGCAAGATGCGCGCGAGTGCCATCCAGCCGCCCGCCCAAAGTCCGAAACGGCCGATCGCCTCGTCGGCATAGTCGGAACAGCCTGGCAAATGCCGGCAGCGTGGGCCGATTAGCGGCGCCAGCGTATAGCGATAGACCGCCACCAATCCGCGCCCGACGAGCCGTGGCACGCGCGCGATGCCGGAGGAGAACGTTCGTCGTCCGCTCATTTCCGCCATAAAGTTCCCTTGGAAGTTCCATCGCGATGGAACCGCCGGTCTTGATGTAAGACAATGTCGATAGCGACTTTTTTACACTAGACCCGAATCCGCCGGCCCATTAGAAACGACCTGACCGGGGGTCTCAGAGGCCGCCAAAGCCCAATAAGAACGCGGACAACCGCGCCAACAATAAGGGCTCGACGGCAAGAAGGGGAAGCATGGCTCGCTCATTTGTGCTTGCTATGGCGCTTGCTTCGGCGGCGCTGGTCAAGCCGTTGCCGGCATCGGCGCAAATCGCCGATCGCACGCTGCCGATGCGCTTCGATCTGCGCCTGCAAGGTCCCGCCGAGAGCTGCGGCACCAAATGCCAACTTTGGATTTCGGCGAGCGGCGCCATCACGGCGGAGACGCCGCGCGACTTCGAATCATTTGCGCAAGGTCGCGATCTCACCGGCGCAACAGTCGTGCTCGATTCCGATGGCGGCTCGGTGCTCGGTGCCATCGCGCTCGGGCGCACCATCCGCCGCTCCGGCCTCGACACCGCGGTTGGCCGCATCATCGATGTCCCAAGTGGCCAGGAGAGGCCGCGCGGGCGATACGTGCCGCGCGCCGATTGCGAATCCATGTGCGGGTTTGTGCTGCTGGGCGGCGTGCACCGCGCTGTGCCGGCCGAAGCGCGCGTGTTGGTGCATCAGATTTGGCTCGGCGACCGTCGCGACGATCCGACCGCCGCAAACTACACGGCCGAGGACCTCGTGCTGGTGCAGCGCGACATCGGGCGGCTGGCGAGATACACCATCGACATGGGCGGCTCGATCGATCTCCTCAATCTCGCGCTGCGCATCCCGCCCTGGGAGCCGATGCACGCCTTGACGGCGGACGAGGCGCGTCGCACGCGGCTTGTGACCGATGTGCCGGCCGCACCGGTGGCGGCCGCCACAGTCGAAGCGTCTCCGGCGCCATCTGCTGCGCCGCCAGTTCCGCGCACGACCGATGGCGCCCGCGCGACCAGGATCAGCGAGCGGCAATGGGAGGTGGTCGATCTCGCCAGCGGCGTGTCCTTGGCGCGACGCCAGCCGCTCACTGTTGAAGGCGAGGACATTGGCAGCTTCGATCTCATGCTCGGCTGTGGCGCCGGCGGCGACAGCTACGACGTGCGCTACATCGAGCGGCGCTATAATGGCGACCGCATTCAGATGCCGGCCGAACTCGATGCGGTGACCATGACGGTCGGGGGCATGTCGGCCTCGCTCAAAGTGGTATCCTCGGAACGCCGCACGCAGCCCGACGAACTCGTGACTTATGCCGCCGGCACGGTGCCGGCTGCGCTGGTCGGCGCCTTTGCTGCCGCCGGCAACCACTCGATGACGATCAAGACCAAGAGCGACGGCATGGTCACCGGCATCCGCCTCGGCAACTCCGGAGCGCAGCAGAACCTGCCGCAGCTAGTTTCGCGTTGTGTGAAGCCGATCGGCGACCGTGCTGACTTGTCGGCGCGCAAAATCGGCGGGTTAGCGGCAGCGAAATAATTTACTGCGCCTTTTACTTTCGGCTTCGATTGGCGTCGATCTTATCGAGCGCCTGCACTACGGCATCGAAAGTCAGCATGGTGGAAGCGTGGCGCGCCTTGTAGTCGCGCACCGGCTCGAGCACCGCGATGTCAGCCCATTTGCCGGAAGGCGGCGGGCCGTTCTCCTTCAGCATCTTGCGCACGGCCTCGCGCAATTCTCGCAGTTCCGCAGGCATCGCGCCGACCACATAGCGGGCCATGATCGAGGATGAGGCTTGGCCCAAAGCGCAGGCCTTCACGTCGTGGGCGAAATCGCCGACCACCGGGCCGTTCATCTTGAGGTCGACGGTGACGGTGGAACCGCACAGCTTGGAGTGGGCGGTGGCGCTGGCATCGGGCGAATCGAGACGTCCCAGACGGGGGATATTGCCCGCCAAGTCGAGGATTTTTGCGTTGTAAACCTCGTTAAGCATTGAAGTATTACCGATTTGCCCGTTGCTGCGGATTGCCTCTGCCGCGCAAACGAATATATAGGTGCTGACGCGATGGCGCGAGAAGGGGTTCTTGGCGCCGGGGCATGGTTTTAAGGGCCATGCCGAATGGGAATGCGGCGTCCTGGCGCCCCGCATTGGACCGAAGCGGTCAAGCGGGTTACTGACGCGGCCACCCCGGTGACACTCCCGGTGCAGCCCAGACGGGTGCGTGCCGGTCGAACGGAGAGACCGTTATGGACGCCAAGAACACGATCATTAAGCCGTGGCCCAAGCAAGGTCTTTCCGAACATGTGCGGGCGGCGCCGGCGCCGGTCGAGCCGCGCCCCTCGCGCGAGCAGGCGGAAGCCGCCGTGCGCACGCTGATCGCCTATGCTGGCGACGATCCCGACCGCGAAGGTCTGCTGGAAACGCCGAAGCGCGTGATCGGCGCTTATGAAGAACTCTACCAGGGCTACCGCGAATGCCCGGTGGAGGTGCTCGACCGCACCTTCAGCGAGACCGGCGGCTATGACGACTTCGTGCTGGTCAAGGACATCTCGTTCAATTCGCATTGCGAGCACCACATGATGCCGTTCTACGGCAAGGCGCATGTCGCCTATATGCCGGTGGAGCGGGTCGTGGGTCTGTCGAAGCTGGCGCGCTTGGTCGACGTCTACGCCCGCCGCCTGCAGACACAAGAGCATCTGAACTCGCAGGTGGCGACCGCGATTGACGAGATATTGAAACCGCGCGGCGTCGCAGTGATGATCGAGGCCGAACATATGTGCATGTCGTTGCGTGGGGTGGAGAAACCCGGCGCGCTAACGGTGACGACCCACTTCACCGGTGCATTCCGCGAGGATGCCAACGAGCAAGTCCGTTTCATGACCATGCTGCGTGGGGCGCAACGCTAAGCCCCGCGTCAACACGCGAGGCCTAACTTGACTGATGAACCTGCATTTGCGCCGCGTGGCTCGACCGTCGAGGTCGAGGAAGGCTTGACCTTCGCGCCCAAATTCGACGCCGACGGCCTGATCACGGCGGTCGCCACCGACGCCAAGTCGGGCGACGTGCTGATGGTCGCGCATATGAACGCGGACGCGCTTCGCTTGACCATCGAGAGCGGCGAGGCCTGGTATTACAGCCGCTCGCGCAAAGCGCTGTGGAAAAAAGGCGAAAGTTCCGGCCACGTTCAGCGCGTGGTCGAATTGCGCGTCGATTGCGACCAGGACGCAATCTGGCTCAAGGTCGAGCAGGCGGGCCCCGGCGCCTGCCACACCGGACGGCACTCATGCTTCTACCGCGCGGTTCCGCTCGGCAAGCGCGGCGCGGTCACTCTGGAATTCCGTGACGCCGACAAGACATTCGACCCGAACGCCGTTTACGACAGGTCGCGCTGAACCATGGCCGCCGCCGCCGCGCCCGGGATCGACGTCCGGCTCGTGCCGGATGCCGAAGGTGTCGTCGCCTATGTCACGCTCGACAACCGTAAAAAGCTTAACATTCTCGACCGCGCGCTGATGACCGATTTCGTCGCGAAAGTCCGGGCGCTGGCCGGGCGCGACGACTTGCGCTCACTGGTGCTCACCGGCGCCGGTGAGGCGGCCTTCATTGGCGGCGCCAATATCGACGAGATGGCGGCGCTCGATCGCGCCAGCGCCGAAAGCTACATTAAGCTGGTTCACAACACGTGCGACTGCCTGCGGCAACTGCCGGTGCCGGTCATTGCCCGGATTGACGGTTATGCGCTGGGCGCTGGTCTGGAAGTGGCGGTGTCCTGCGACCTGCGCGTCGCCACGACGCGCGCCAAGTTCGGCATGCCGGAGGTCAAGGTCGGCATTCCCTCGGTGGTCGAGGCCGCGCTTATTCCGCACCTGATCGGATGGGGCCGCACGCGCGAACTCCTGTTGCTCGGCGAGATCATCGACGCGGCAACCGCGCTGCGCTGGGGCCTAGTCGAGCGCCTGGTGGAACCGGAGGCGCTCGATCGCGAGGTCGACACCATCGTGCGTGCGCTGCTCGCCGCCGGCCCGCAGGCGGTGCGCCGCCAGAAGCGGCTCATTCGCGAGTGGGAGCAGCTTCCGGCTGACCGCGCAATTGCGGCTGGCATCGACGCCTTTGTGCGCAGCTTCGAAGGCGACGAACCCAGGCGAATGATGAATGCCTTCCTGAAACGGCGGCGCTAGGGGCCTATCGGGCGGTCCCGCCTCGTTGGGGCGCCGGCGATACCGGTTTTACTTCCAGACGATTGCCTGTACACTTGATGTTGCCCGTTCGGATTGTAGTAGCGGGTATATCGCCCGCAACAAGGATTGGGAACCGATCCTCGATCACCTGATTTATCTGCGCGAGGTGGAGAAATTCAATACCAGTTTGATTATCCAAGTCGCCACGCTTTGCCACAAGCTGCCGAATTTTATCGAGAAATGCGCGCGTGCCGGCATCAAGCGCGTGTTCATCGGGCTCGAGAACATCAACCCAGCCAATCTGCTCGGCGCCAAAAAGCGGCAAAAGAAGATCACCGAATACCGGCAGATGCTGCTGGCCTGGAAGAGCGCCGGCGTTCTCACCTATGCTGGCTATATCTTTGGGTTTCCGAACGATACCTATGAGTCGATCTTGCACGACTTCGACGTGATCAAGCGCGAGCTGCCGGTCGATCTCTTGGAGTTTTTTCTATCTGACGCCACTGCCAGGCTTGGAGGACCATCTCAAGCTGTTTAAGGCTGGCGCGCCACTCGATCCGGCCATGAACAAGTACGACCTCAACCACATTTGCACGACACATCCGAAGATGTCGCGCGCGGATTGGGATCGTGCCTACAAGATGGCGTGGCAGCGCTTTTTCACCATCGAACACGTCGAGACGATTTTGCGGCGGGTGGCATCGACCAAGGCAAGCCCGAGCAACGCGCTGTTTCTGCTCACTTGGTTCATGGGCAGCATCAATATCGAGCACATCCATCCGCTCGAAAGCGGCCTGCTGCGCCTCAAGTATCGCCGCGACCGGCGGCCGGGACTTCCGATCGCGCCGGTCTGGTCGTTCTATCCGAAGTATCTTGCCGAAACGGCCGGCAAAATAGTCAAGCTGGCGGCCCTCTATTTCCGGCTCCGCCGTATCTATCTGCGCGTCAAGCACGATCCTCAGCGTTACGCCTACACGGACATGGCCATGACCGCGGTTGCCGCCGATGAAGCTGAGACGCACGAATTGTTCGGAACCGACGCAGCGCGCGCGTTCATCGCGCGCGTCCAGCACGTCAAAGATGCGCAGCATGCCCATGCGCACGAAGTGATGCCGGCAGAAGCCGCCAAATAGACGTCAGCCAATGCGCGCTAGCAAGGCCTGCGCGCGCTTGAGATGCGGCTGGTCGTACATCTTGCCGTCAATGCCGACCGTGCCGGCGCCGGGCTTTGCCGCGAACGCGGCAACCACTGCCTTTGCCTTTGCGATTTGCTCGGGGCTCGGTGTGAATACCTCGTTGATGACCGCCACTTGCGCCGGATGAATGGCGAGCCGACCCGTGAACCCATCGCGGCGCGCGAGTTCGGTGTCGCGGCGCAAGACGTCTGAGTCGCGGAAGTTGACGTGGATGGTCTCGATTGCCGGTACCTTCGCCGCCGCCGCGCCGAACAGGCAGATCGAGCGCGCCAGCCGATAGGGCTCGGTGAGCGTGCCGTCCGCATGACGATTGGCTTCGGCGCCGAGCTCCGAGGAGAGATCCTCCGGGCCCCAGGTCAGCCCGATCAGGCGCGGGCTCGCATCGCGAAATGTGCCAGCGAGAAAAAATCCGGCGGCCGATTCCACCGACTGTGCCAGAATTTTGATAGCGCCCTCGGGCAGGCCCGCGATAGCCTCGCGGGCGGTCAGCTTGGCGTCAAGATGGGTCACGCTCGCGCCGCCTTCCGCCTTCGGAAACAGAATGGCGTCGGGCTTTCCCGCCACCACGGCGTCAAGATCGACGTCGGTCATGCCGGTGTCGAGGCCGTTGATGCGCACCAGCAGACGAGGGCGCTCCTTCTTGGCGTGCGCGCTTTTCAGGAAATCGAGCGCCAATTCGCGCGCCTGATCCTTGCGCTCGGGTGCAATCGAATCCTCGAGATCGAGGATCACGGCGTCGGCGCCGCTCGCCATCGCCTTGTCGAGCTTGGCGCCGCCGTCGGCGGGAACGAAAAGAAGTGAACGCATCATGCGCTACGTCACTTCGGCCGCATGTTGATGAAGGCATTGCGGTGGCATTCGGCCACCAGCGTGCCGTCCTGCTTAAACGCCTTGTGGTGGAACTCGACGATGCCGGCGCCCGTCCGCGATTTCGCTTCCCGTTTGCTCACGACCTGCGTGCTGCAGTGGACGGTGTCGCCCTCGAACAGCGGGTTGGGGAATTTCACGTCGGTCATGCCGAGATTGGCGATGGTGGTGCCGACCGTCATGTCGGAAACCTGGATGCCGATCATCAGGCCGAGCGTGAACAGCGAATTCATCAGCGGCTGGCCCCACTCGGTCTCTTGTTCGCAGAAATGCCGATCGATGTGCAGCGGCTGTGGGTTGAGCGTCATGTTGGAGAACAACATGTTGTCCATCTGCGTGACGGTGCGCGTGTAGCGGTGTTCGTAGGTCTTGCCGACCTCGAAATCCTCGAAATAGAGCCCGCCGCGCTTATGCCGCTGGATCGTGTCCGCCATTGCCGTCCTCCTTCTTAGGCGAGCATTTCTGCCGCCGTTAATCGTTCATTTACCATAATTACACAGGATCGACAGGGTTCGCGAATGTCGGTGTCCCGTATGGCCAAAGGTTCGGCCCGCGATCACAAGGCCCGTTTTTTCAAGGCCAGACATGGCGATCGATTCCATCTTAGCCAATGCGTCGGCGCGGGTCGCGGGCGCGATCCGTGACGCAGCGCGTTCGACCGGCGCCAGCTTCGAATACTTGCTGACTGCCGCGCGTATGGAATCCAATCTCAACCCGGCCGCGCTGGCAACGACCTCATCGGCTAGGGGACTCTACCAGTTCATCGATCAGACCTGGCTCGCGACCCTCAAAAATGCCGGGCCGACGCACGGCTACGGCCAATATGCGGACGCCATTACGCTGAATGGGGACGGCCGCTTCGAGGTGGCCGATCCAAACCAGCACGCGGCGATCATGCGCTTGCGCAACGATCCAGCGGCTAGCGCGACCATGGCGGGTGCTTTCACCAAGACCAATGCCGCCCAACTGACTACCGCACTCGGCCGCCAGCCGTCCGAAGGCGAACTCTACATCGCGCATTTCCTCGGCCCGGACGGAGCCGCGAAACTTATCGGCGCCGCGGCAAGCAAGTCGCGCGCCAACGCGACCGAGCTGTTTCCGCAAGCGGCGGCGGCGAACCCGGGCATATTCCTGAGCAAATCCGGCCAGCCGCGGAGCGTGAGCAAAGTCTATGCCACGTTGACCGGCCGCTTTGAGATCGCGCGCGCCATTGCGTTTGCACCCGGCCTGCGCGGCAGCGGAGCCAACCCTTTCACCCGACACCGCCGGGGTGACGCAGGCCTTCGCGGAAGCCAATGCCGTGCCGCCCGCGATGCCGGTGCCGGTCCCCGCGGTAGCGCCGGAGGCGAGACCGTTCTTCCAGAGCATGTTCACTGATCGCGGCAACGGGCCGGTGACGCAAACCGTGAGCAATCTGTGGACGCCGCCAAAGTCCGACGCGCCGGCCGAGAGCGAGCGCTCGCTCATGCTCAATCTGTTCAGCGATCCGCCCGCCAATGGCCGCAAGCCGGCCGGCGGGAAGATTTGAGGCAGCGCGCGCGGGCTTACCGTATCGTTAACGGCGCCATAATTTCTATGGTGAACGTTTTGTTAAGCGTCGTCAGTTAGCTTGGTCGTGCCGTCGATGTGCACGATGGCGGTTGGTCGCGTCAGGTAGTGCCAATGATTGTACGTCAGTTCTTGCAGTGGATCCGCCACGCTCCGCCCGGCGAAAGGGCTGAGGCCACATCGGCGCTGGCACGCGCCTATCTCTATTCAGAACTGTCGTCCGACGATATCGCCGCCGCCGAAGGCGCGATGATCATGCTGCTGGACGATCCCTCGCCCTTGGTGCGGCGCGCGCTCGCCGACGTATTCGCCACCTCGCAGAAGGCGCCGCTGGTGGTGGTGCACGCGCTCGCCAACGATCAGCCGGAGATCGCGATGTCGATCCTCGCGCTGTCGCCGCTGTTGCAGGAAGCCGACCTGGTCGATCTGGTGGCCACCGCGCAGCCATCGGCGCAGGCTGCCATCGCCAGTCGCGCCATGTTGCCGCGCTCGCTCGCCGCGGCCATCGCCGAAGTTGGATCGGCGCAGGCTTGTCTCGCGCTGCTTGAGAATTCCGACGCCGATATCGTCTCGTTTTCGATCGACCGCATCGTCGATCGCTTCGGCCATCTGGCGGCGATCCGCGAACCGCTAATGACGCGCCCCGATCTGCCGATGGTTACCCGCCAATCGCTGCTCAGCAAGCTGTCGCAGACGCTCGCCGGCTTCGTCGCCGGGCGACAATGGCTGGGCTCGGAACATGCGGAATACGCGGCACGTGAGGCCTGCGAGAAGGCAACCGTCGCGCTCGTCGCCGACATGCCTTACGACGAAGTCGGCCAACTGGTGCAGCATTTGCGCCAGAGCGGGCAACTCACGGCCGGCATGCTTCTGCGCGGTCTACTCTGCGGCAACGTGGTGCTGTTCGAGGAAGCGCTGTCGGAATTGTCCGGCGTGCCGATCGATCGCGTCACCAGTTATGTCCACGACCGAAATATTTCCGGCCTCAGCGCACTCTATCGCAAGGCCGGACTGCCGAATCAGGCTTATCCGGCGTTCCGCGAAGCGATCGCGGCGATGCGCGAGGGCGTGCTCGTCGGCGAGCGGGGCGGGGCAGGGCAGCTTAAACGGCGCTTGGTCGAGCGGGTGCTTGCCGCTTGCGCGGCCGAGCGCGGCCGGGATCTGACGGCGCTGCTGGCGTTGCTGCGGCAGTTTGCGGTCGAAGCTGCGCGCGAGGAAGCGCGCATGTTCTGCGATGATCTGGTCGCCAACGATCATGCGATTGACATCGGTCTGCTGATCGACGAAGCGCGGCTGGTGGCATAGTCGCTTCGGCCGTTATCATCCGCGAAAGCGGATGATCCACTAATTCCAGGCTATAGAGAATTCTGTCAGCGATCGCTAATACTGGATCCCCGCTTTCGCGGGGCATGACAGCGTTTCACTCCGGCGCGATCGACGGGCCCTCAATCTGTTCGAGCACGTCCGGCCGGCCTCGATTCTCGTGAATGAGAAACTCGTCGGTCACCGCGCGCAATTTCTTGGTCAGTATGGCGGCCAGATCCTTGGCGTCGGACCGGGAGTATTCGCGGTGGATCGCGCGCACCGCATCGACATGCTGGTCCACCAGCCTAACCGGAATGCGGGTGGCGTCGGGCGTGTGTTCGATCAGCCGGCACAGGCTGTTGGCGGCCAATGCCACGAGCGGAAATCCGAAGGTCGCGGCTTCGCCTTTGATGTCATGGGCGGCGCGGAAGACGGCGTCCTTGTTTTCCGCGGTGAATCCGCCGGCGACAATATTGCGCCGGGCTTGGTCCAGCCGCTCACATTCGGTGTCCATCCAAGATGAGAATTCGGGCGACAAGTCGGCAAGCGCCTTTTCCGCGCGCGCGACCGGATCATCCTCGCCCGGCCGCGGCGGCTTGGCGTTGACCACCTTGCGAAGTTTGTTTTCCGGCGTAATGACCTCGTGATCGCCGAAAGTCGCGACCGCCGTCGAGTTCTTTTTTGGTGGAGCCATGGTGCGCCGCCTTGTCAGCCGGGGGAGCGGATTTTTTCAAACAAGGGAGTCTGCTTGATGAAATCGGCTTTGCCGCCTTTGCGGCGCTCGGTGCCGACGTAGTTCGGGTTGACGTTCCGGCGGCGGTCGGGACCGAAATAGGTCTTGGTCTTGATGAATGGGCGCGGATTAGCGACCACGTTGACGATACGCTGATAGAGGCCCTTGGCCGAAATCGGCTTGGCGAGGAATTCGGTGACCCCGGCATCGCGGGCGGAAACCACGCGTTTCTTTTCGGAATGCCCGGTGAGCATGATGATAGGGACGTAAGGATTGGAGTTAGCGCCGGGCTGGCGAATCATCTGGGTGAGTTCGAGCCCATCGAAAATCGGCATTGCCCAATCGGTGATAAGGATATCCGGGGTGTGATGGGTGAAGGCTTCCAGGCCCGCCGAGCCATCTTCCGCCTCATGCACCTCGCGTGCGCCGAAGCCGTGCAGAAGGGTGCGCAGCATCCGGCGCATATGGGCGTTGTCGTCGATGACGAGGAAACGCAGGCGGTTGAATTCGATGCGGACCATGATGCCCCAGGCCTCGGGCTTTGGGCCCGATAAGGAAGGGTTTAGTATAACGGCACGGCGCCGGATGACGTAAAACCATCGTTTCCCCTGGCCCCCTCGCCAAGGACCGGCCTTGTCGGGGAAGGGGCTGCTCTCAGACGGCCACGGTATGAAGACCATATTGATACCCACCGAAGATCACGACGCCATGGCGGCGGTTTTCGAGGCCGCCCGGCTGGTGGCCCGCGAATTCGGCAGTTACATGGAAGGCTTCGCGGTCCGCCCTTCGCCTGGCACCTACGTGACGGTCGAGCCCGTCAGCAGCCTGGCGATCTCGGGCGCATTCGACGCCGACAGCGCGCCGCAGGCACGCGCCGAGTTCGAAACCTTCATGCAGGCCCACGGCGTGCCGCCCGGCGCGTGCGAGCCGGCGGTCTTTTCCTATGGCTGGCCGCGGGAGGAGCTTGCGGACGATGCCTTCATCGGTAGCTACGGCCGCGTCTTCGATTTGGTCGTGCTCGGCCGGCCGGGACCCGAGCCGCAAAATCCACGCATGCCGCCATTGGAAGCCGCGCTGTTCGAAAGCGGCAGGCCGGTATTGATCGTGCCGCCGACCGCGCCAAAGACAATCGGACGCAACGTACTCATTTCATGGAACCGGAGCACCGAACAGGCGCACACCAACGCCTTCGCGCTGCCGCTGCTGCGCCTCGCAGACAAGGTGACGGTGTTCACCGTGGAAGGCGGCAGCACAACCGGACCGTCGGGCGAGGAAGCCGCACTTCACCTGCGCCGGAATGGCATCAAAGCAACGGCGTTGACCGTCAAGCCTGGAGCCCGCACCGGCGGAGTAGAGACCGGTGAAATCACGCTCGAGCATGCGACCTCACTTGGCTGCGACCTGCTCGTCAAGAGCGCCTTCACGCAGAGCCGGCTGCGCCAGATGATCTTCGGCGGCGCGACCCGTCACATTCTTGCCAAAGCGACCTTGCCGGTCTTCATGGCGCACTGATAAGCAGGTCGGCCGCACGAAATCAGGACCTCAGTCATTTGTCGAACGGGCCCGACCAAAGCAAACACCCTAGCGGGCCTGCGGCAGCGAAATATCCGGCTTTCCTGACCGTATTCCCTTCGATCATGCTGCCGATGTTCCTGGCGGTGGTGGATCAGACTATCGTCGCCACCGCGTTGCCGGCGATCGCAGCCTCCACCGGCCAATTCGAGCGCGCATCGTGGATCGTTGTCTCTTACCTGATCGCTTCGACGATCGCGGCGCCGATTTACGGCCGGCTGGGCGACGCCTTCGGCCGCCGCCGGCTGATGTTCGCGGCGCTTGCAGTTTTCATTATCGCGTCGCTGCTGTGTGCGGCCTCGTCCAGCATCGAACTGCTGACGCTCGCCCGCGTGCTGCAGGGGCTGGGCGGCGGCGGGCTGATGACGCTGTCGCAGGCGTTGGTCGGGGAGGCGATCCCGCCACGCGAGCGGGCGCGCTATCAAGGCTACCTCGCTGCGGTCGCGGTCTGTGCCAACACGTTCGGACCGATCGCCGGCGGCTATCTGACCGAGCAATTCGGCTGGCAGTCGATCTTCCTGGTCAATCTGCCGATCGGCTTGGGCGCGGTCGCGCTGACCTGGCGGTTGCCCAGTCCGAAGCTGGAGCGGCTGGCTTGGCGGGCCGACCCAGGCGGCCTCATCCTGTTCACGGTGTTTGTTGCAACGACATTGCTCTCATTGGAGCAGGTGCAGCACGTCGATCTCAGTGTCGTCCCTCTGGGCGGCGGCCTGCTGGCCGCGGGGATCGTCGCGCTGGTGCTGCTGGTAAAGCATGAGAACCGGACGCTATCACCGCTCATCCCGCTTGGGCTATTGCGGCAACCGGCGATCTGGCACAGCGATGCCTTGGCTGCCTGCCACGGCGGCGCCCTGGTGTCTTTGATCACGTTCCTGCCGGTTTATCTGCAAGTGGTGCGCGGGGCTTCGCCGTCGGAAACCGGCTTTTTGCTGGTTCCGCTTACCATCGGCATCGGGACCGGATCGCTAGTGACCGGCCGGCTGATGAACAAGACCGGATTGACCACGGTTTATCCAATCGTCGGGCTTTCGCTGGCCACCGCGATTTTCGTGGTTCTCGCCTTTTGGGCGTCCGGGCTCGGCACGCCCGCGCTGGCAGGCCTGCTGCTATGCATTGGGTTGTGCATGGGAACGGTGATGGGCGTCGTGCAGGTCAGTGTGCAGAGCGCCGCCGGCCAATTGCGCCTCGGCGAAGCGGCCGCCTCGGTGCAATTTTCGCGTTCGATCGGTGCCGCTTTCGGCACCGCGCTGGTGGCGACCGTATTGTTCGCCTACCTCGCCTTCAGGAATCCGGAAGCCGCCCGTATCTTCGCGACCATGGTCAAGCACGTGCCCGCCGGACCCACGCTGGCGCCCGATCAGCGGGCCGCAATCCAAGCCGATATCCAGGAAGCATTTCGCGCCGCCTTTCTGACCATGGCGGCGTTCACGACCGGCGGCTTTTTCCTCGCGCTCACCAATCCGCTGCGGCGGATTTGAGTGTGACGGTTGCTCAGTCCGAGCGGCGTGTCGAATGTCCTGGAGGCTGCCGCCAATCGCAGTCAAAGGCGATGTAATCGCCGTATTGCCGTTGCATGCTGGTAATGCGCGCGAACTTTTTGTAGCGGGCGCAATGCTCCGCCGCCCACTGCGGCGCTATGAGCTCGTGGTCAGGCGACCACGAGATGATGCCGCCCGTGTCGTTGCCCCTAACGCCGTCCCACCAAAGATCGGCGGAAGCCTGCAGGCTCCAGCCACTCGCCAGCACGAGCGTTACTGTCCGGATCCGATTTATTGTGATCTCTCCTGCGTGACCCGATCTTACATCGGAAGCCAAAGCGCGCAATGTACCCTCAGGCCTTCAGCAGCGTCGCCATGATGCGGTCGCGCGTCAGCGGCAGATCGCGGATGCGGGCGCCGAGCGCGTGCGACACCGCATTGCCGATGGCGGCGGCGGTCGGACCGGCGGTGACCTCGCCAACACCAAGCGGCGCCTCGTCCTTGGTATTGATCAATTCGATATCGATATCCGGCACCTCGCTGAATTTCAGCACCGGATAGGTCTCCCAGTCGAACGAGGCAACGCCGTTGTCGAAGCGCACTTGCTCCTTAAGCACCCAGCTCGCCGACTGGATGATGCCGCCTTCGAGCTGATTGATTGCGCCGTCCGGATTGATGACCAGCCCGGCGTCGGTCGCACACCAAACGTGCGCCAGGCGGATTTCCTCGGCGGCGTCGAGTTCGACCACAACGGCGGAGTAGGCGGCGCGATTTTTGTAGCGCGCAAAGGCGATGCCGCGGCCATGGCCGGCGCCGCCTTGTTCTTTGGGATTCCAGCGCGCCATGGCGGCGACTTTCTCGATCACCGCACGCGCGCGTTGGTCGGCGGTGATCGACAGCCGATATTCGACCGGGTCCTTGCCGGCGCGCTCGGCCAGCTCGTCAATGCAGCATTCGAGCGCAAACACGTTCGGCATGGCACCGAGGCTGCGCAATGCCGAAGGGCGGACCGGCGTTTCCGTGACGAGGTGATGAATGTGGCGCTTGGCCGCGATATCGTAGAGCGGCTCGGCGTTGCGGGTGGCGCCGCCGCCATTGGACTCCGGCACGTCGTTCGGCGGCGGCTCGGGCGGCGGATTGGGCAGCGCGAGCGCGCCCAATAGATTGCCGCCCGCTCCCGGGCGAAGATTGTGGGTCGGGCTCCAGATTTCTTGCGTCCAATCGATCGGCTTGCCGGCGTCGTCGACCAAGGCGCACACTTTCACCACCATCGCCGGCGTCTTCGGCTCGTAAACGAATTCTTCCTCGCGCCGCCAGCGCACGCGGATCGGCTTGCCCGGCATCTGCATCGCGATGATGGCGGCATCGGCGGCGGCGTCGTCGGCACCGTTGTGGCCGTAGCAGCCGGAACCTTGCACGTGGTGCACGGTGATAGTGGAAGCGTCGAGGCCGAGAGTCTTCACCAGCGCCGCACGCAGAGGGAACACGCCCTGGCAATGCGTCCACACGGTCAGACGGCCGTCGCGGAATTCCCCCAGCCCGCATGATGGCGAGATCGATGCGTGCGCGAGATAGCCGCGCGTGAAGGTCGCCTCATAGCGTTGCTTGCCTTGCGGATTGCCCTGATCCGGTGCGCCAAAGACGCGATCGATCGCCGGCCGCTGCAGCAGCCAATTGGCTTCCTGCTGGGTCGCCGTCGGCGCCTCGACGTTTTGCCAAGTGACATGGCTGACCGCCGCGATAGCGGCGAGGTCAACAGCCGTCTCGTCATCGCCGACGATAGCGAGGAAATTGCCATGGCGCACGAATTGGACCGGCGTCTTGGCGGCGCGCTTGATCGCCGCCTCATCGATCTTATCGATGGTGGCACCGCGGTTGGGCTGGCGCACCACGCGGGCATGCACCATGCCGTCGATTTGCATGTCGTGGATGAAGGTGGCCTTGCCGAAAATCTTGTCCGGCAGATCGAGGCGCTCGCTGCTCTGGCCGATCTGCTTCATGTCGGTGATGGATTTGCTTGTCCCGCCGCCGGTCGCTTTGACCGTCAGGTTCACCGCGCCGGCGAGTGTCCAGTAATCCTGGCCGGTCGATGCGCCATTGCACAGGATGCTGCCGTCGCGGATCGAAAGCTCGGTTGGCGCGCAGCCAATGATTTTGGCCGCCTGGTCGAGAAACAACGCGCGCACATCGGCGCAGGCCTGTCGCATGGCGACGCCGCCGAATTGAATCGACTGGCTGCCGGCGGTGTAGCCTTCGTTCGGCGTCAATTCGGTGTCGCCAGAACAGATGGTGATGCTCGCCATCGCTACATCGAGTTCGTCGGCGGCGATCTGCGCCATGGCGGTGAGTACGCCCTGGCCGAGTTCGACGCGGCCGGTATTGACGATGACCTTGCCGGGCGCAGGGAACGATACCCAGCGATCGAGGCTCGGATTGTCATTGAGCGGTCCGGGAAGGGGGGCGTTCATGCGGGACCTCCCGCACGGATATGTGCCGCTGCCTTGGCGACCGCGCGGATGATGCGGTTATGCGAGCCGCAGCGGCAGAGATTGTCGTCGAGCGCGACAGCGATTTCGGAGCGCGTCGGCGACGGATTATTGTCGAGCAGCGCCTTGGCCGTGATCAGGATGCCGGAAAGACAATACCCGCATTGACCGGCCTGCTCGTCGATGAATGCTTGTTGCAGCGGGTGAGGGCGCTCAGGGTTCCCCAGTCCCTCAATGGTGGTGATGTTCTTGCCAACGACGCTCCATACCGGCTTGGCGCAGCATTTCACAGGCCGGCCGTCGATTAGTACCATACAGCAGCCGCATTGCTCGAGCCCGCAACCGAAACGCGTGCCCATCAAACCGAGTTGATTTCGTAAGACATTGAGCAGCGGCGTTTCTTCGTTGTCGAGCGAAATGCTAACCGGCTTTCCATTGACATGAAAGTCGAAATTTTGAGTCATTTGCGGCTCATATCCATACAGGAGACGAAATCAAAAACCGAATTGCTCGCGCAAGATACGTTCGTCGAGACTATGGCCGGGATCGAACAGCATGTTGAGCGATACGCCACGGTCCATCTCGATGTCGACGCTGCGCACAGAGCGCACCTCGTCGGAATCGGCGACCGCGGCCACCGGCCGTTTGTCGCCGTCCTGCACCTCGACGGTGACCCTCGCCTTATCGGGCAGCAGCGCGCCGCGCCAGCGCCGCGGCCGGAACGGACTGATCGGCGTGAGCGCGAGCAGCGGCGCGTTGATCGGGATAATCGGACCCTGCACTGACAGGTTATAGGCGGTGGAGCCGGCGGGCGTTGCCACCAGCAGGCCATCGGCGATCAGGTCGGCGAGCCGCTCCTGGCCGTCGATCAGGATGCGCAATAGCGCGGCCTGCGCGTTCTGGCGGAACAGAGACACCTCGTTGATGGCGCGGTGCTCGTGCATGCGCCCGGCGGAATCGCGCGCCCGCATCACTAGCGGGTGGATGACGGTGTTTTGTGCGGCGGCGAGCCGCTCGGGGAGATTTTCTATCGAGAATTCGTTCATCAAGAAGCCGACGGTGCCGCGGTGCATGCCGTAGATCGGCTTGCCGGAGTTCATGAACTTGTGCAAGGTTTGCAGCATCAGGCCGTCGCCGCCGAGCGCCACGATCACGTCGGCGTCCTTCGGCTCAGCATTGCCGTAGCGCCCTTGTAGCCGCTCATAGGCCTCGCGCGCCTCCGGCGTGGTGCCGGCGACGAAGGCGATATGCTTGAAATGCTTGATCGGGCGGCTGATGGGGGCCATTTGGGGACTACACTATGGAACGCGCGGTGCTCGTCTATACGACTTGGCCCTCAATTGTCGAGGCGGAGGCGGCCGGGCGCAAAATCGTCGAGCGGCGGCTAGCTTCTTGCGTCAATATCCTGCCGGGGATGATTTCGCACTTTTGGTGGGAGGGCAAAATCGAGCGGGCCGAGGAAGTCGTGATGCTGGTCAAGACCCGCGCCGCACTAGCCGAGCCGGTCCGCGCGGCGGTCAAGGAGCTGCATACCTATACGACGCCGGCGATGATGGTCTTGGCGGTCGAAAGCCTCGACCCGGACTATCACCGGTGGATCGTGCAGGAGACTAGCGCCTAAAACAATTGTCCCGGGCGCAGCGCAGCACGTCTTCGTGATGCGCTGCAGACCCGGGACCTTAGCGACTTCCGAATTTGGAACGGTCCCGGATCTGCGGCACACCGCTTGCGTGCCGCACCGCGTCCGGGACAGGAATTCGTTAGTAGCTGCCGGTGCCGTCGATCACGGCCTTGAGCTGGCGGTACTCCTCGCAGGCGGTGGTGCCGCAGAGGACGTTCACCTTCTGAAGAAAATCTTCGGCCTTGAGCCGGTTGCCCTGTTCCATCTGCCACATGCCGTAATAAGACCAGGTGCGGGTGTGGTTAGGATCGGCCTTGAGCGCGGCCTCGTACCAAATCTTCGATTGCTCGTAATTGCCCATTTTGCGGTTGGCGTAGCCGATATAATTGGCGACGTCGGGATGCTCGTCATGACCGAGCGCGTGCATGGCGGCGATGCCGGCCTGGTAATTGCCGGCCAGGATCAACTGGCGGGCAGCGCGGTAGTCGCGCAGGAATTTCTCCTGCGCTAGCTGCTGCTCCTGCTGCTCGATCATGTTGTTCTTCTTTTTCTTCTTCTTGCCGTCGTCATCGGTCGTTGGGTACGGCGTGTCGGTGCCCATGGCGTACAGCACCACTGGCTTCAGGCTTAGGGCGGTCACGAGCAAGCCGGCGGCGGCGAAGATGCCGATGGTGCGAAGCGCTTGGGT
The DNA here is from genome assembly GCA_963778745.1 of uncultured Alphaproteobacteria bacterium. Classification (GTDB taxonomy): domain Bacteria; phylum Pseudomonadota; class Alphaproteobacteria; order Rhizobiales; family Xanthobacteraceae; genus Pseudolabrys. The sequence continues at coordinate 58,798 of CAVZVP010000020.1, forward strand.
CAGGGTCATAGGGAACCTCTCCTGCTAAGGGGCTCGGCCTTTAGAATATGGCGAATCGTTCGGTATGGAAAAAACAATTCGTGATCGGGGGCTAGTCCCATTTATTACGAAAAATTTAGCCGCGTCATGGTCCCGCCCGGTTTCTGACACCGGCCCGAGCGCCCAACGAGGCCGCACGACACGCCTAACAATTATTTTTCACGTTCCCACATAAACCCATGGTTTTCCGGCCTAAGTAGCCCCATGTTGACAACGTAGGGTAACAGGTCCTAACAGCCTCGGTTTGTTACCCCTGCGTTACCCGGGGCGTTTTCCCGGTATGGAAACCGGAGGGAGAAACAAAATGATCGAGGAGGCTCACCGTGCCGGCATTGCCAAGTACAAGCCGGGAGCCATTCGCCGCGAAATGCCAGACGCCAAGGCGCCAAGGCTGTACTTGGTCATCCAGCCGAGGCCTAGCGGCGCCAGGTCATGGGCGCTGCGCTTCCGGCGACCGGATGGCCGCCCGGCCAAGATGACATCGGGCCGGGTTGATCTGTCCGACCGCGAAACAACAGACGACCCGGTGATCGGGGCGCGCTGACGCTGTCGGGAGGCGCGCAAGCTGGCGGCCAAGATCGCCAGCCAGCGCGCGCGGGGCCTTGACGTGGTCGAAGAACATAGATCGCCAGCGCCATCGCAGCAGGCAGCCGCGCTTGACCGCGCGACCAATACCTTCGGCGGCTGCGCGACGCGAATTCTTTGCCGAATACCGGACTAAGCATAAGCAGCGCCCGCGCCGCTGGCGCGAGGATGCCGCCTTGCTAGGGCTGCAATACCCAATCAACGCCGACCCCGCGACCTTCGAACCGAAAATCATCAAGGGCGGCTTGGCCGATAGCTGGCGCGACAAGCCGGTTGCCACCATCGACGGCCACGACATTTGATGGAGCGCTTTGCGCGGACGCTGGCGCGGTACGGGGTGTTCACGGTCTTTGGCGACGATTACGGAAAACAATGGGTGGTCGAGGCCTTCCGTGCGTATGGGATTTCTTATGAGCCGCCGCGCCGCAAGGATGCCGAAGCCAAGATGGCCGCTTCGGAACTGTATTTAGAGGCGGTGCCGATGATCAACAGCCGCAGCGTTCGGCTACTCGATCATGCCGTCTTGATTGACCAGTTGTGCCAGTTGGAGCGCAGCATCATTGCTTCTGGCCGCGAGCGTGTGACGCATCCCGACCGGGGACATGATGACATTGCGAATGCGGCTTGCGGCGCGCTGGTGATGGCGAGGCAGCGTGGCGTGGGGGTGCCGACGCAACGCCTACAATCGCATGGCATCTACGCCCACGATCCGCTGGCGACAGCCGAAGAAAACGCCCTTGCACAGGCTATCGCGGAAAGCCGCGCTGGACGTTTCACTGGGCCGGGCCACGCACCAACTTGGCATGGTGATGAGAAAAACACGAGGCAAGCCTACGGAGCCGACTGATGCGCTATTCGACATTTGCGGACACGCGGCGGAAAACGTGCGCTGGCCGCCGCCAATGCAATAGCAGCCTCTCGGTCAGGTCAATGCTGCCGGTAGGCCCTATGCAGTGCCGGAGGTCCACTTTTCAAGAGTAGCGGTTATTGGTGGATGTTGGCGCGAGATGGCTGGGTCTCTCTCGCCTCGTTAACAGAACGATTTTTGCCGCCGACCTAGTGCTAGCTCGCTGGTACCTTTGGCGTCGGCAGTAAATTCCACGGCTAAACCGTCCTTTGAACGCCGAATGACATGGCATTTCTGCGTGCGGCAGCGAGATGAAATACGGAGAATGAACTCGTCCGGAATTGTGCTGGGTTTCAGACCAATAATCTTGGCGCCACCATTTGAAAAGTTACAAACGATACATCGCCGGGCGAAACGGCCTGTCGAGATCATAGATTTTGGCTTCCGAGTACCATTCGACACGAAAGCTCTTTCGGCGTTCGCGCATGTTCGCAGTGTCCGAATTTGTTGCCACGTGTGAATTGGTTTCGGCTCTTACTTAAGCGCGGTCGAAACATTCGTGAAAGTCGTGTTAAGTGTGGTGCCGATGCTGTTGACGGCCACGAGAATTACGATCGAGATAACAGACGCGATTAGGGCATACTCGATGGCAGTCGCCCCAGAGTTGTCTTTCAAAAAACAGCCGACAAGTTTTCGCATTACGCGCGATCCTTTGCCGCGAGAACGATCCATCATCGCTCGGTGTTGATAGCCGAGTGGAGATTTCCGTGGGTTTAAGTGGTTGATTCAAATCGGGGGGGCCCCTTTAACGATCGACTAACCAGTTGCGGGCACAGACCTCGCACCGCAGCCTCGGACCAAATGACGGCACCGGCACGTCGTCGGAAAAGGCCGATTGGCACAACCCTTTAAAATGATGCGTTTTCGTCGTTCGGCTCCGAAGTTGCGCTCGCGCCGTTCAGATTTCGTTAAAAGAACATGAATAGCATTTCAACCGTTAGTGGAGATGCTGCCATGGGTCGCGACGTAGAAAAATTCCTGCATAAAAATCGGCGGTTTAGTTTTCGCGTAGAGAATACAAATAACATTTCAGCCGTCAATGGAGATGCTGCCATGGACGGTAAAGGTTTGAAAGAAGACACTGACGACAAGCGCACTGACCATAACCGGCGATCCGGCCGTGATCGTCGATCTGGACTCGATACCCGATCAGAAGAAGAAAGCTTCTTGCAGGGAGAACGTCGGTCCGGTGTAAATCGACGTTCAGGTACGAAGTCTCGATATCAATCTTTCAAGAAGGCTCGCGCATTTGTGCGCGGCCTCGGGTTGAAATCTGTAGGCGAATGGCACGACTATAATAAATCGGGCATGAGACCCAACGACATACCGCTTGCCCCGCATAATATTTATGTGAATGATGGCTGGGCCGGTTGGGGCGACTGGCTTGGGGCAAGCGCATTTGCCACGTACATGTCTCGATATCGATTCTTCAAGAATGCTCGTGCGTTCGTGCGCGGCCTCGGCCTAGATTCCCTGGGCAAATGGCAGGGCCACTGTAAGTCAGCCAAGAAACCCGCCGACATTCCTGCTTACACCAATCAGACTTATGCGAACGATGGCTGCGCCGGAATGCGCGGGGAGCTTGACCGGCTAACCGGCGGAGCGGTCGCCAATGGTGGAGATGCTTGTGGCGGGGGAAATGGGTCCAAAGCGGCGCGTAAAAAGGCTGCCCCAAAATACCGAGGACCAGATGGCAAGACATGGACGGGGCGAGGGGTGAAGCCCCGATGGCTAACCAGGGCATTGATGGAAGGCAAGAAGCTCGAAGACTTCCTGATCGTCCAAGCCGCTACGTTGAGTCAGTGAAGCAGGCTATCGCGTCGCGTCTGGCGCTGCTGGTAACGACCAAAACACCTGATCGGATTTCGGAGAGACCGCCGCGAGGCGGTCTTTCTTTTTGTGCGGCCAACTGCCAATCGGCTTCTCGGTCAGGTCAATGCTGCCGGTAGGCCCTTTGGCTCAATGCACCTAGGTACAATAGTACTGTATGAGATTACCGGGCGTAATCGTGGCATTGGAGAATGCCATGAACTGGTCGATGTACACGGCAGATCGCGCTACCCACCTGAAGATTGTAGTGACCGGCCTTGCCGCCGCGCTAGTGATCGCCGTAATCGGCATCGCGGTGCAACACCTCAATCTCGGCGTCGATATTATGACCGCACACGGTCCGACAGTGATCAAGGCTGGTGCGCCCGTGGTCGTCACCGACCGCAGTGGTTCGATCATCCGCTAGCGTCACAGAAGATTACTGAGGTGTGCACGTATTGACGGGGTCTAAAGACCTCCAACCAACACATCGCCGAATGTTGTCTTAGAGAAGCCCGATGACTACGCACAGCGATCATCAATCCCATGACATCGATTACGAGGCGATGTGGGAGGTGCTTTGGATGAGTGTTCCGCTGATCGCATTGGCGGCCCTCGTGCTCTGGTTGACGATTTCACAATCGATATGATGGCGCTGCCTGTCGCGCATCTCGGTCAGGTCAATGCTGCCGGTAGGCCCGGCCCGATGTCACAGTTGCGCCACGGATAGTCTTTCAAAAGCATGAATGAGCGTCCGGTGTCTTATCAAAGTGAGCAGCGTGGGATCGTATGCCCCAAGTGCGGCGGCGGCATGTACGTCATACATCGGACGCCTGACCGGAGAAGCGGCGGCTTCAAATACGAACAGCAAACGATTGAATGCTTGAACTGTTCGCACGCAAGGATTCAAACCGTCGAATTTAAGCGGAAAGCGCACGCGACGATATGATCGCAAACAGGCGTCTCGCTCCAGGTCAATGCTGCCGGTAAGCTCGATGCAGCGTCAATTTGGGACAATCCTCCTGTCATATTGCCGCACAATTGCAAGGCAGGGCATACTACAAGGCAGGGCATATTATAAATGTTGCACATTGCGTGACGAGGGCGACATGAGCAAATCTCTCAGCTACGGGCTTTGCGGTGCTGCGATTGGACTGCTTGTCCTCGCACCAACCTGTGTATCCGCCAAATCTTCCATCTCACAAATCACCGTTACAAAGCGAAGCGACAAAGCATCAACCGAGCGTTCGAACGGATCATCCTGTAATCGCGTTAGCGGTTCTGGTGGCACATGCTTGCCAGGACCCCCTCCTGGCGGACCGATCCCAATGCCATATCCGACGCGTCGGTGACCGCGAGGCGGTCTTTCTGTTTCACGTGCACAGCGCAGCAGTCGTCGCGCCCCCGCCCGAGATGGAAATCTAGTCAGAGTCACTGACCCATCCAGCACAGATCCGATGGTAGCTTTCGCCTGCGGGGGCGACAAAGAGGATGGCCATCATGCGCGCACTGACCATTGGAGTAGTAGTCGCTCTCGCAGCCTCCGCTCCTGCCTTCGCAGGTGGAAAGGGCGGTGGCGGCGGCAGCGGCCACACTTCTACTGAGGCACCTAAGTCCAGCACGAGCCTGAACTATAATAAAGTTGAGTTGACCTATAAGCCACAAAAGCCGGACGGGACGAATGCGACCGCTGCCAAAAAAGGCAAAGTAAACGTGAAAGACATTTCTGTTACAAAAAAAACCGACAAATCGTCGGCCACACTCAACGAAAAACACAAGGATTGGATTGAATTGCCCGGAGCAAGAACTCCTAACTCATCCACAACACATCGCTAGGCAGGCAAAGGTCAATACTGATCAAAACACCTGATCGGATTTCGGAGAGACCGCCGCGAGGCGGTCTTTCTGTTTCAAGAGCACACAGACGTCTCGGTTAGGTTAACGCCGCTGCCCTACGTAGCGCCACAGTCTGCTATCATTTATTGCGACTGCGTGGCTTCCAATATGGGAGTTCTCAAAATGAAGCATCGCGAGTTTAGCCATCAGTTGAATGACGAGATTACGATTTTAGTTTATAAGGTTGGGAACCATCTGGGGAATGCCCGTAAACCCCCACGGAGGACGAGATGGGTCGCGATATCGCGCAGCGCACGGCTGCGGAATTCTTCGGCACATTCTGGTTGACGTTTGGGGGCTGCGGCGCTGCCGTTCTTGCAGCGGCCTTCCCAAACCTCGGCATTGGCTTTTTGGGCGTCGCGTTTGCCTTCGGGTTGACTGTACTGACCATGGCCTATGCCGTCGGACATATCTCCGGCGGCCACTTTAATCCAGCCGTGACGCTAGGGCTATGGTCCGCGGGCCGCTGCGCCAACCATCATGTCGTTCCGTACGTTGTCGCCCAGGTCGCTGGTGCCATCGCTGGCGCGGCCGTTTTATATTTTATTGCTTCAGGCAAGGCTGGCTGGGTGCCGAATGGCTTTGCTTCAAACGGCTACGGTGACCTCAGCCCAGGGAAATATGCACTTCCTTCCTGTTTCGTGATTGAATTTCTCACAACGTTCTTCTTTCTATTTATCATCATCGGAACGACGTCCAAGGGAGCAGCCGTGGGCTTCGCCGGTATTCCAATCGGTTTTGCCTTGGTCCTCATTCACCTTATTTCGATCCCCGTCACGAACACGTCCGTCAATCCGGCGCGGAGCACCGGCCCAGCGCTCTTTGCGGGCACTGATTACATCGTTCAGCTTTGGCTTTTCTGGCTCGCTCCCATTCTTGGAGCAGTTGTAGCAGGCTATCTCTCCCATTGGCTCTACGAACCGGCTGCCGACACAGTCGTGGTCGAACGCATCGATTGATAGCGTTGATGACGGTTCAATTACGCGGACCTACTGACAAGTTCGCGTGATGTCCGCTTTGCCCCCAACGCCTAATCAAACCACCTGATCGGATTTCGGAGAGACCGCCGCAGTCGTGGCAATGCAGATATTGGCGAGCTTGCCTATTGTCCTTAGGGGCAGGTTTCTTCGTCCTTTACTCGAATGATAGAAACCGGTCCGTAATAGGTTACCATTCGTATGGCACCGCTTCACGAAACACCGCATATTATTTGAAGATTTGATGACTAAGCGAGTCGTGGCAGTAATTGAGGACGATCCCAGCTTGCGGACTTCGCTAGCGCGTCTTTTGCGAGCGCACGGATATGGTTGTGAAGTCTGCGGGTCAGCAGAGGAATTCTTGAAGAGCTTGGCGACTAGCAACGCGAACTGCGTGCTTGTTGATATTAACCTCGGCAGCGGCCTATCAGGCATCGAACTTTGCAAACACTTGAAGGCATTAGGCCAGTATCACAATGTTATTGTAATGACCGGGGTTGATATTCAACAGAACAGGAAAGAAGCGATTGAAGCAGGCTGCAACACATACCTGCACAAACCGTTCTCGCCCCACGCACTGATTGACGCAATCGAGAAGCGGGCCGCCTGATCGGATTTCGGAGAGACCGCCGCGAGGCGGTCATTCTGTTTTGGCGGGAAGGCAAGAACACAAAAAAACGAGACCGCCGTTGCGGGGGCGCTGGCGGTCTCGCGCTCTGATAAGGGCCACGGGCTTGGGGGACGGGGATCCCTTATCGTCTTACTTGTTTAAGTTTAGACCGAAAATTTCCGGTCAAGATATTGTCCCTTGGGACAATAGCGCCCCGTGCGTCCAATGGCGGAGCGTAAGGGAGATTAACAATCTGGCCGTAGCTGCCATGACTATTGGGGACCGTGTGCGCACCCACAGAAAAGCGCTGGGCATGAGTGCCATTGCGTTGGCGAAACGATGCTCTATGAGTGGGGCGCGAATGGCGCGTATTGAACTAACCGCGATTCAGCCCAGAGCTGATATCATAAGAAGGCTGGCAAGAGCGTTGAACGTATCGGCGGATTATCTGTTGGAACTCGACGATAAGCCGCGGCGGTTGCGGGCGGCTAAGCCAAAATGATGATGACGTTTCTCAGGAAGGCAGCCGTCGGATCACGGCTCGCGTTCCCACGCCGCCTTAAAATCAGCCATCGCTTGCTCAAGGCTGCCGGTAGGCCCTATGCAGTGCCGGAAGGTCGCTATTGGGGGCATAGCGGACATTGGTCCCAATTGGCTCGGTCGCGAATGACCCAAAAACAGACATTATTGCCCCAAAGGCCAATAGCCAGACAATCGGCTTCGGCAGCACCCTCCAAAAATTATTATGGAGGTTCGTCATATGATCAGAATAATCAGCGTTGCCTTTGTTCTGGCCCTCGCGTCGTCATCAGCACAGGCGATGCCGCTTACGCCTATCCAGCAACCGGAAAGCATGATCACGCAAGTCGTGGCCGGATGCGGAATGTTCAGGACACGAGTTAATGGTGTCTGCGTGTCCAGACACCACAGACGTCAAGCTCGCAGGTGTGCACGATGGACTGGAAGCGCTTGCGCTGCGTGGCACTACTACTGAACCGACACCGTGACCGCAGTTTCGGGGCTGATTGGGCAATGCGCGAGGCCGCCTTAGTTGGCGGCCTCTTTCATTTCATCCACCGCGCCTTGAACGCCGCCATCGCGTCCTCTCGCGGCTCGCTGCACGATCATGCGGGTACTGCGGCACGCGCGCGGTGATCGTCCAGAACCACAGCGTCTCTCTCGACGCCGCGTTCGTCCACAAGATACGCCCGACCGTCTTTCGATCCGCGTCGAAAACCACAAAATCGTCTTTGAGTTTGCCGCTGCCGAGATCGGTCGGTTTGAGGGTAAGCATAACCGGGGCTAAGGGCTAATACCGAACCAGAGAAGATAAATCCAGAGCGCAAGGCCCACTAGACCGCTTACGGTAAAACCCAGCATTACCAGTCCTACTACGACGTCGCTTTTATCACTGTATATTTTCCGCATTGTAACGCCTCACCAAATCCGGACATCGTGCGCCGCAATGGTTGTTCCAATTGTCCCCGAGGACAATAGCGGAAGAATACCGAAATCGGGCCACCTCGCCACAGACGCAAGCTAAGTTTCTCGATCTAGCCGCCACCTGGACAAAACTCGCTTCCGATCTTGAGGCGATGAAGGTGCTCCTGGAATTTGAGGATAAGCCATCTAGCTAGAGCGCCCCAGTTAGCGGCCTCTTTCATTTCATCCACCGCGCCCTGAAATCCGCCATCGCCTGCTCACGGCTCGCCGTCGAACATGTTTTTAGAATTAGCACTGTGGTCTATCGAGGCGGCTGCTTGGTCGGCTTCCACTCGCGTGCCGTGCGTGTCGACCTCTGTCCTGTTCTAGCTATATTTTGTAGCCAAATAACAGCATGACAAACAACACGGCGAAACTACCAAGAATCAAGGCTGCCCAAAGAATAGCCATACAGAGGCGGTTGCAGCGATGGATGGGTATCCCTGAACGTGAACGGCGATGCAGGTCATGCATAGCGCGGCGATCTCTGCAAGGCCGCGCACCTCGCCGGGGCCGATCTCTCGCACCCGGCCCCGGCACGTTAGGCAACCGGCATTTCGGTCAGGTCAATGCTGCCGGTAGGCCCTATGCAGCGTCGGATGTTCGCTTTTGACCCGTTGCGCACCTCATCAATAATACGCATTTCTAGGTCCATGAGCGACCTTGCCGACAGGATTGTCAGCCACTACGAGCGCCACGCGACCGAATGGGATGCCGACCGTCGTAGGAGTGGCTGGACTGATAGGCAATGGCACGACCGCTTTGTCGAAATGCTGCCAGAAGGCGCATCTGTTCTAGACTTAGGATGCGGCGGAGGGATTCCAGTCGCAGCGAATTTGGTCAATCACGCGCTGCGCGTGACCGGAATCGACAGTTCGCCAACATTGATCTCTTTATCGCGCAGTCGGTTGCCAGACCAGCAATGGATGATCGCGGACATGCGCTCTCTGTTGCTTGGGCGAACGTTTGACGGAGTGCTGGCATGGGACAGCTTTTTCACCTAAAGCCGGAGGACCAACGCGGAATGTTTGCCGTGTTTGCCCACCATTCCGCGACTACGGCCATATTAATGTTCAACACCGGCCCAACCTACGGAGAGAGCATCGGCTCTTATCGAGGCGAGCCGCTTTATCACGCTAGCCTTAGTGCCGCAGAGTACGAACACTTGCTTGCGGAGTCCGGGTTCGAACTGGTTGATCACACGGTGGAAGACGCACAAGCTGGTGGACGCACGGTCTGGCTTGCCCGCCGAGTTAGTTAGGTCGCCCTCGGTGCCGTTTGGAATACCAAATCCAAGCCAGAATGATGACGACAGCGATTATCCAGACCGCTTTGCCCGTCCAGCCGAAGTCCATTGGTCACCACACTGATTTGAATTTGGGAGGATCAAGAGGCCAATTTGCGATAATTGCCGAAACCCCCATGACGCCTATTGTCATCGCGGTCATTACATAGGCTTGCCCAATGATCCAAGCGCGGCGAAAAATTGGCAGTTCCTCTCCCCCTCTTGCTCTCCCGAAAAAGATCATAGCGATTCCAACCGCAAGCAAAATAATCCCGCCAGTAAAATTCATGGCTCAGCCTCTTGTGTGCCCGACGGATATAACGACCCCGTCGCATAAAAATCTTGTATTTTTAATCAGGCAGCAGGCTTCCGTCCCCACGCCGCCTTAAACGCCACCATCGCTTCCTCACGGCTCGCGGCGTAACCGCGATCATGCGGGTACTGAGGGACGCGCGCGGCGATTGTCCAAAACCACGGCGTCTCTCTCGACGCCGCGTGCGTCCACATGATCCGCCCGATTGGCTGGCCGCCGTCGAACACGTCGTAGTCGTCGTCCGACCACGTGCCGCTCGGGTGGGATTTTGAGGCGCGTTTCAGGATCAGCATCGGCACCCAAGGCACCCTGTAGGGGGGTCGTGTCTCAGTTTGAATTGCGCTCTGGGCGAATAGCTCGAATGGGCGCATGGTACGGGTGCAGAAAAAGGTCGCCCAATGGCCCTCAACACCACTACCTTTCTGATCGTTTTCGCTGCCGCAATTGCGCTGATGGGCCTATTTGCGTGGCTCAGGTTTCGTTATGAAAAAAAGAGACGGTCGTAATGTCCCGAGGTCCCAAAGGCGAAAAACGACCCGCAGACGTCATCACTAACTTGGCGATTTGGCTGATATTGCAGGGCATTATGGCATGAAACGAAAGTGAGTAAATTGGCCTGGTTTCAATCCGAATGCGTCGATCACAGACCGTGGGAGTGGAAAAACAGCGGTTATCCTCTCATTGGGCGTCATTAAAGCTCCAATGAGCTTCTCAGCTTTGGCTGGATCACCCTCAGCAACAATATAAGGAATATGTGCTTGCTTGCCCATTCCGGGTGCAGCGACACTAACCCGCACTATTTGCCCGGCAATTCTCTCCAAACTGGCCATGCCAGCAATATGTGCCATTCGACTTTTACGAACAAGGAGCAGCCCATGACAAAGCTTGTGGCGGTAGTATTGGTGTTCGTCGGTGCTTTGATAACGGTCTCATCCTCTCAAGCGCGTGCTGACTGGACCTATCGCACCGGTCGAGGCTCAGGTCCTCCGCCTTACGGAGCTTTTTGGCCTATCGTTTCATACGGTCCACACACGCGCTGTATTGCTCAATTGGTTCAGCTGCCGAGCGGCTGGTGGAAACAACGAAGGACGTGCGAACGTATTTAATGGAGAATCACGGCTCGCGCTCCCACGCCGCCTTGAAATCCGCCATCGTTTGCATCAGCGTCGCAGCATAGCCGCGTTCATGCGGGTACTGCGGCACGCGCATGGTGATCGTTCAGGAACGCCCAAATGTATTCGGGGCCTTCCTCGTTTAGTTATGATGGCAACAGTTAGTTAGCTTCCTTCGCCATCAAATCATTATGGTACTGGTATGGGTCAACACCCGCTGGGACTCCGTCAAAGATGCCTCTTTGGTGCTGAACTCTGATCCGGTCGCGCGAAGATGAACGCGCAATTGGATTCGCCTTTGCGAACGCAGAGGTAGCACTGCTTTGGCTGATCGCATTTGAGATGACATTACCGGTGCCGGACTGAGCAAACGCGGGCGTCGCGATTAGAGCTGCTAGACCAACGGCGGCCGAGAGAAGCTCCGTTTTGCGTGACATCATTTGTGACCTCGTTTGATTACGCCATCATAAAATGAAGGTGCGCTCAAAGCCTACGATTATGAAGTGCGAAAGGTCACAGCGCGAAAACGAGTGCCGCGCGGCGGAAGCGCTCGACTAATCGCCCAATGCTCAACAAATCAGTTGGCAATTCATCTCCGCTGCGTGAACTGGCTCACACCTGACAGAGCGAAACTCGACTACAATCGCTGTAATGGTGAGAGACTTAGCCGCCGAAACACCTGGGGAGCCATCGATGAGCGACACCACCACCATCGGACGCGACCGGTCTGAAGAAGAAATCTTGACTTACGAAGTCTCCGATGAAGCGCTGGAGATTGCGGCTGGCAGCAAAGTAGTGGGGAACTACTCGCTTGCCTGCACTTATTTCTATTTTTGCCCGATTTGAACTGCCTCGCATGTTGCCGAGGGTCATGGGTGTTTTATTTAGAAAAATCATGTGCTCGCAACACCACGGGTTGGTTGGACGGTGCTTGTTCTTCGAAGAACTTACGCGATGCTCGCTCTTCAATGACTTCCCGCAGCCGCATAAACTGATCTACGCGCTGATCTGCCTTCACGTCACGCCTACCTTCAAGATCGTCCATCGCTGCGGTGCTGATAGCGCACAGAATTACTTTGCCCTGATTGAGCAAAGTGAACTCAACGACCGACCGATTGAAGTCGTAACCCCGAACCTCTCCTTGCTGCAGCGGCATTGCAAATGCTCCATTTCGGAGGGATTTGATTGTGCCACGTTAATAGGTCGATGTGGTTTAGCTCCGCTGAGACATCGTTAAGACTACTCCCGGGTCCCTTCGGTTCTACTAGCTGGCATTTTCTTGAACATCACTCAGCGGGTTTTCCGTTCCTGCAGAGGCTAGCAATTAATGCCAGTGCTTTGCTTATTTAATCATATCTCCCGGCAGAGATATTTGCGCGGACTTGTGCCCA
>CAVZVP010000021.1:0-16757 GCA_963778745.1 uncultured Alphaproteobacteria bacterium
CGGTCGTGGTCGGCAATGTAATCGAGAAACCGCTTCACGGCCGCGGCCCGGCCCGGCCGGCCGGCCAGACGGCAATGCAGGCCCACTGACATCATTTTGGGCGCCGTCACGCCCTCCGCGTAAAGCACATCAAATGTATCGCGCAAGTAGGCGTAGAACTCGTCGCCTGAGCTAAATCCCTGGGGATTGATAAAACGCATATCATTGGCATCGAGCGTATATGGGACGATCAGATGCGGCCCCTTGGGGCCTTTCACCCAATAGGGCAGATCGTCGGCATAGGAATCGGACGAATAGAGGAAGCCTCCCTCGTCGAGCACCGCCTTTAGCGTATTAGCTGAGCTGCGTCCTGTGTACCAGCCGAACGGGCGTTCGCCGGTCGCCTCGGTGTGGATGCGGATCGCCTGTGCCATGTGGGCGCGCTCGTCCGCCTCGGCAATCTCTTTGTAGTCGATCCATTTCAGGCCGTGGCTGGCGATCTCCCATTCCGCCTCGCGCATGGCGACCACGATCTGTGGATTGCGGGCAAGCGCAGTGGCAATGCCAAAGACGGTGACCGCGATGCCGCGTTCAATGAATATGCGCCAAAGCCGCCAGAATCCGGCGCGCGAGCCGTATTCGAACATCGACTCGACGTTCATATGGCGCTGGCCCGGCCAGGGCGCCGCCCCCATCACGTCGGACAGGAAAGCTTCCGATTCGGGATCGCCGTGCAGGATCGATCGTTCGCCGCCTTCCTCGTAATTGACCACGAATTGGACTGCGATCCGTGCCCCGCCGGGCCAGCGCGGGTCGGGCGGGTTGCGGCCGTAGCCGATGAGATCACGGGGATAGGCGGGACAGGACATCACGAGATGCGGGGCTTTCATTCACCAAGTGTTTTGTGAGCATGCGTCAAGGCGGCGGCGGGCTCAACTGTGGTGTGGACATTATTTGGCGGAATTGACGTCCGGCCTCTTGGCCGGATCGCGCCCGGAATCTAGTGTGGCATGGAGGTTGCACCCTCAACCAATTCCAGCACACGAATGGGGCATGTAAAGCATGAGCACGCCGACGGAGAAGCTTCGTATTACTGCAGGGTCATTTACATTCGACGCGCGCTTCGAGACCACGGCGGCGCCGAAGACCTGCGCGGTCTTTCGCAAGCTCTTGCCTTATGAGAACAAGATCATCCATGTGCGCTGGAGTGGCGAGGGAGTCTGGATCCCGCTCGGTGAGCTTAATCTGGGTCTCACTTACGAAAACCACACAAGCTATCCGGCGCCGGGGCAGATGATCGTCTATCCGGGCGGTATCAGCGAAACCGAAATCCTGCTCGCCTACGGCAGCGTGCATTTTGCCAGCAAGGTCGGCCAGCTCGCTGGCAACCATTTCGTCACGATAACATCGGGTTTCGACAGGCTCTACGAGCTAGGCCGTGCGGTCCTCTATGAAGGCGCCAAGACGGTCTGCATCGAAGCCGTCTGACCGCGCCGACGCGAATGGGGTTGCCTGTCTTGGATATCCTGACCGAATGGCTGAGCGCGATCGTCCGCTGGCTTCACGTCATCGCGGCCATGGCCTGGATCGGCAGTTCATTCTATTTCATCCATCTCGATCTCAGCCTGAAGGCGCGTGCCGGCCAGCCGGACGGCGTCAAAGGCGAGGCCTGGCAGGTGCATGGCGGCGGCTTCTATCAGATGATCAAGTTCCTGGTCGCGCCCGCGCGCATGCCCGACGAACTGACCTGGTTCATGTGGGAGGCATATACCACGTGGCTTTCCGGATTCGCGCTGCTGGTGCTGGTCTATTATTTGAACGCGGATTTGTTTCTGATCGACCGCGCGGCGCTCGACGTCGCCCCGTCAATGGCTGCGGCGATCGCCTTCTTTAGCTTGCTGGCAGCTTGGCTCGCCTATGAAGCCATGTGCCGGTCGCCGCTCGGCAATCACGAAGTAGCGCTCGCGCTGATCGGCTATATCTTCCTGGTCGCGATGACCTACGGCTTTACACACGTGTTCAGCGGCCGCGGCGCGTTCACGCAGATCGGCGCGCTGATCGGTACGGTCATGGTGGCCAACGTCTTCGTCATCATCATTCCCTATCAGAAGAAGACCGTTGCCTGTTTGCTCAAGGGCGAGACGCCCGATCCGCGCTGGGGCGGTTACGGCAAGCAGCGGTCGGTGCACAACAATTACCTGACCTTGCCGGTCATCTTCCTGATGCTAAGCAATCACTATCCGCTTTTCTTCGCCACGCGCTTCAACTGGCTGATCGTCGCCATTGTGCTGCTCATCGGGCCGGTCATTCGCCATTTCTACAATTCGCGCCACGCAGGCTTGGGCAGTCCCTGGTGGACCTGGATAGCGGCGGCTGCGGGTATGGCGGCGATCGCGTGGCTGTCGGCGGCGGGCCCATCCGGCGCAAAGACCGGCTCAGTTCTGCCAGCGCCGAAATTCGCCGCGGTGCAGGAAATCGTCGTGTCCCGCTGCAGCATGTGTCACGCCGCCGAGCCGGTTTGGGCCGGAATCCCTACCGCGCCGAACGGCATCCGCCTGGACGAGGCGGGCGAAATCAAGCGCTACGCCAGGTTGATCGGGCTCAACGCAGTGCGTTCGCACGCAATGCCGCCGGGCAATATCACGGAGATCACGGCCGAGGAACGCGAAACGCTCGGCGCCTGGCTTGCGGCCGGTGCGCCGGTCAATTGAACGGATGATTTTGGCAAATCCGGATGCTGCCGAGCTTAAAACTCGGCAACATCCAATTTTTATGCGTCACTTTACCTTGGCCGGCGCATTCCCCACGGTGCTCGCGCCGTTGAAGTAGAGATTGAGCACAACGGAGACGATCGCCGTCAGCAGAATGCCCGAATTGAGCAACGGGCCGAGCTCGGCGGGCATCTTCGCGAAGAAGGTCGGTGCCACTAGCGGGATCATGCCGAAGCCGAGCGAGATCGCCACTACGTAGAGATTGTTGCGGCTGGTCTGGTACTCGACGCCGGAGAGGATGCGGATACCGGTGGCGGCGACCATGCCGAACATCACGATTCCTGCACCGCCCAGCACGAACAGCGGCACCGCCTCGACCAGCGCACCGAGCTTCGGCACAAGTCCCATAACGATCAGGATGATACCACCGGCGACGCAGACGAACCGGCTCTTGATTCCGGTGATGCCGACAAGGCCGACGTTCTGTGAGAACGATGTATACGGGAAGGTATTGAACAGGCCGCCGATCAAGGTGCCGAGACCGTCGGTGCGTAGGCCGCGGACCATATCGGCGGGCTCGATCTTCTTCCCGGTCATTTCACCGAGGGCGAGGAACATGCCGGCGGATTCGATCATGACCACGATCATGACGATGCACATCGTGATGATCGGAACGACCTTGAACGTCGGAACGCCGAACTGGAACGGATAGATGAGCGAGAACCACGGCGCGGCGGCGACCTTGGCGAAGCTCATATGGCCGAGCGCCCAAGCGGCGATGCAGCCGATGATGACGGCAATCAGAACGGCGACATTGCGGATGAAGCCGGTTCCGAAGCGCGTGAAAACAAGCACGCAAATCAATACAAAAGCGGCCATGCCGAGGTTGAACGGATCACCGTAGCCGGGCAGCGTCGGCACCGCGGCGCCGGCTGCCCAGTTCACGCCGATGCGCATCAGCGAGATGCCGATCATCAGGATGATCGAGCCGGTGACGACCGGCGGAAATAGGGGCAGGAAATAGCCGATTGCCGGCGCCACGATCATGGTGAACACACCGGCGGCCATGACGGCGCCGAAGATGCCGAGGATGCCTACATTCGGATCGGCGCCCATGGCGAGCATCGGGCCGACGGCCGCAAACGTGACGCCCATCATGACCGGCAGCCGAATGCCGAACCATTGAGTGACTCCGAACGACTGGATCAGGCTGACGACGCCGCAGGCGAAGAGGTCGGCATTGATCAGCAGTGCGACCTGTTCAGGTGCGAGCTTGAGTGCGCGGCCGATAATTAGCGGCACCGCGACGGCGCCTGCATACATCACCAGAACGTGTTGAAAACCGAGCGCCGCAAGTTTTGGCGCCGGCAAGATTTCATCGACCGGCGCAACTGTCGCCGCTACCTCAGATGGCATATTGAGCCCCCATTTTACCGTGCGTGCCCGCCCGCAGATTGGCCGAAGGTATTGCACCCCCTAGCGCCTCAGCAACCAGTATTAATACATAGGCAACCCGCCAATGCGCCCATTGTTTGGGCGGGCAGTGCCCCGATACGGGTTTGCCGGTGGCGCGGTGCAGTCCATCATGTGTCGCATTGCGGTGACAGGACGCCGAGGTCGGCAAGATTTGGTTGCGCGACACGGCGTGTGTACAAGCATCCGACGGAGGATTCATGGCATCGACGTTGTTCCGCGGCGGTACCGTGGTAACGGAGCTTGGACGCCGCCGCGCCGACGTGCTTTGCCGTGAAGGGCACATCGCCGCGGTGGAGGATGCCATCGCGGCGCCGGCCGGGGCCGAGATCATCGACGCCGGCGGCTGCTACGTGATGCCTGGCGGGATCGACCCGCACACCCACATGCAATTGCCGATGATGGGAACCGTCGTGGCGGATGATTTCTTCACCGGCACGGCAGCGGCAGCGACGGGCGGCACCACCACGATCCTCGATTTTGTCGGCCCCGAACCGGGGCAATCGCCATTAGAGGCGCTGGCAATCTGGCGGAACCGGGCGGCCAAGGCGACGGTGGACTACGGCTTCCACATGACCGTGTCGTGGTGGAGCGAAGCTTTCTCCGCGGCAATGGCGACGCTGGTCAATGACCACGGCATCGTCAGCTTCAAGTTCTTCCTCGCCTACAAGGGCCGCCTGATGCTGCCCGACGAAGAGCTCATCGCTGGCTTTCGCCGCTGCCGCGAACTCGGCGCGCTGGTGCAGGTGCACGCGGAGAACGGCGAACTGATTGCCTATCTACAGCAAAAAGTACTGGCGGACGGGATTACCTCGCCGCTCGGCCATGCGCTCTCGCGCCCGTCGCAGTGCGAGGGTGAAGCGACGCTGCGCGCCATCACCATGGCGGAAATTCTCGACGTGCCACTCTATGTCGTGCACGTCTCGGCGGCGGAAGCGGCCGCGGCGATCGGCAGCGCCCGCCAGCGCGGCGCAAAGGTGATCGGCGAGACCCTGCCGGGATTTCTCGCGATCGACGATTCGGTCTACCGCGCGGAGAATTTCGACATCGCGGCCGGCCATGTCATGAGCCCGCCTTACCGGCCCAAGCAGCATCAGGATGCGATCTGGCGAGCGATCGAGACAGGGGTGCTGAGCACAACGGGTACCGACCACTGCAGTTTTACCAAGGAGCAGAAGCGTCTCGGCCGCGACGATTTCACCAAGATACCAAATGGTTGTGGCGGCGTCGAGGAGCGGTTGCATGTCTTGTGGCATCTTGGCGTCAACAGCAAGCGGATCACGCCTGAAAGATTCGTTGCGCTGACATCGGCAAACGCGGCCAAGGCGTTCAATCTGTGGCCACGCAAAGGCTCGATCGAGATCGGCGCCGATGCCGACCTTATCGTGCTCGATCCGGAGCGGACGAAGACCCTCTCGGCGGCGACCCAGCGTCAGAATACCGACTTCTCGATTTGGGAAGGAATGCAGATCAAGGGCGTTGTTACCCATACGTTCGCGCGCGGCCGCCATGTCTGGGCGGATGGCGATCTGCGTGCCGAAGTGGGGACGGGGCAATATCTTCCGCGCACGCCGTTCGGCGCTGCCTACGGGAAAAAAATCTAACGTCGGCTAACATCGCCGGCCTCAAGCACAGGGCCCAGTTCGCCGGATCACGGCGATACGTGTGTGCCCCCGCGGCCCTCCAGCGCAGCGGCGATGTTCTCCGGGTCCGTGATGACGGCTTGTTTGCCGCCGCCTTCCAGGAATTCGATGACCGCCTGCACTTTGGGCAGCATGCTGCCGGGCTCGAATTGCCCTTCTGCGATGTATCGTTTCGCCTCCGTCACCGACATGACGTCAATGGCCTTTTGCCCAGGCTTGCCGTAGTCGAGATAGACCTTCTCCACATGTGTCGTGATGACGAGCGCATCGGCGTTCAGTTGGCGCGCAAGGAGGCTTGAGGTGAGGTCTTTGTCCACGACAGCGGACGCACCATAGATATCGCCGTTCGGGTCCTCGATCACGGCGATGCCGCCGCCGCCGCCGGCGACCACGACGAAGCCGGCATCGAGCAAACTGCGGACCGCGTCGAGGTCGAGGATAGCCTTGGGGGTGGGAGAGGCCACGACACGACGCCAGCCGCGCCCGGCATCCTCGGCCACGTCCCAGCCGTCCTTCTGCCGGTGCTCCTCGGCGCGCTCTTTCGAAAGGAAGGCGCCGATGGGCTTTGTCGGGTGGCGGAAGGCAGGGTCGTCCCGATCGACCAGCACAAGCGTGACCACGGCAGCAGGCGACCTGGCCAGCCGATGGCGCCGCAGCTCGTTGCGCAGCGCGCGCTCTAACTGGTAGCCGAGTGCGCCCTGTGTGTCGGCCACACAGGCGTCGAGCGGCACTTGGTGCAGCTCCGGGGCGGCGATCTCGGATCGGCGCAAGATGAACCCAACCTGCGGACCGTTTCCGTGCGTCACAACGAGGCGCAGATCCGGATCGCGAAGCAGCGGCACGATGTGACCGCAGGCCCGCTCCGCAGCGCGGTACTGATCGGGCACCGACTGATGCGTCTCGTCCGAGACGAACAGGTTCCCGCCCAGGGCCACGATCACCGTCTTCTTCATGACAGCCTCCGACGAGGGGAGACCACGCCGATGGTCAGATACTCAGTTCCTTGGCGCGGCGGATGATCTGCTCCAACTTCGCGCCCGGTTTACGCAGGCGCGTGAGGAACATAAGGGCGCTGATGACGAACGGCTTGTAGCTTGCTTCGTGATAGGTCGGAATGCGGTACTGCTCGAAGACCTCGGCGCTGACCTCGCCGGCCTTGCAACTCACATCCGTGATGTCGGCAGGCAGGCAATGCATGTACAGCGCGGAGCGATCATGGGTCAGGTTCATCTTGGCCCGGTCGCACTCCCAGCTCGAGAACCGGGCATTGTTGGCGAGGCACTCCTTCTCCAGTGCCTTGAGCCCGTCTTTGTCCGATGTCTTGAACAGCTCGGTGCGGCGCTGCATGACGTGATATGGCGCCCAGGACTTGGGATAGACGATGTGGGCGCCCTGGAAGGCCTGCTCCATGCTATTCACGACTTCGAACTTGCCGCCGCTCTGCGCCGCGTTCTTGCGGGCGACCTCGATCACCTCCGGAATTAGTCCGTAGCCCTCCGGGTGCGCCAGACTCACTTCCATGCCGAAGCGGGTCATCAGGCCGATGATGCCCTGGGGGACCGAGAGCGGCTTGCCGTAGCTCGGGCTGTAGGCCCAGGTCATGGCGAGCTTCTTGCCGCGCAGATTGTCGAGGCTGCCGAAGTGCTTCTTCAGCCAAGCAAGGTCGGCGAGCGATTGCGTCGGGTGATCGACGTCGCACTGAAGATTGACGATGCTGGGCCGGCGATGTAGCACGCCTTGCTGCGTGCCTTCGGTGAGGGCGTCGCCGACCTCGCGCATGTACTTGTTGCCTTCGCCTAGGAACATGTCGTCGCGGATGCCGATAATCTCCGCGAGGAAGCTGATCATATTGGCGGTTTCGCGCACGGTCTCGCCGTGCGCGATCTGGCTTTTCTCCTCGTCGAGATCCGACAGCGCGAACCCGAGCGCGCTCGCCGCTGCGGCGAAGGAAAAGCGCGTGCGGGTGGAATTATCGCGGAAGATCGAGATGGCGAGGCCTGAGTCGAAGGCGCGGTATGAAATGCCTTCCTGGTGGAACAGCTTGAGCGCCTCGGCCAGCGTCAGGATGGCCTTGATTTCATCGGTCGAGTGCTCCCACGTCAGCAGGAAGTCCTTGTGGAAGAGGTTCGTTTTCAGGGCGTTAAACGCGGCGAGGTGCTTCTCGACGGCGGCACTGGGCATGAATGGCTCCTTGCGTAATAGGTGAGGTTCTGGTCAGCGCACGCCAGCGAACACGCTGGGGAAGCGCGCCAGGAACGCGATGGCGTGTCGGACCTCGCGAACATCGACGCATTCGGCGATCTTGTGCGTGTTCTGCTCGATGCCGGGCGCGAAGCCGAACATAGCGGGGTGCGTGTAAGCACCGGAAACCACCCACTGCTTGGTCTTGCCGACCGGAATGCTGGTGTCGTTCTTCGGCACCGGATAGCCGACGCCGTCGGTCGAGAAAATCCAGCGATCGACGCGCGGCTCCTTCGGGATGCCGCCGCCTGTGCCGCTCTTGCCGTTAACATGCGGGCTGACGACACTCTTGTAGGCCGTCACCGCCGCCAGGATCGCGGGATGCTCCTCCGGCGTGACCCAGCCCAAATAGATCTGCGGATTGTTCAGAACGTAGCCCTTCCAACTGGCATCCGGATAGATCGGCACGCCGACCTCGACCTTGAGGCCCGCGGCGCGCGCCTTGGCGACCGAGGACAAGTTCTCAACATCGGCCACCGCCTGCTCGGGCGTCTCGCCAATGGTGAGCCGCCGGTCGAAACGGAATACGAAGCGGGCCGGCACCGCGCAGTCGCTGGGCGTATCGAGGTTAGACCAGGACGCCGTCCGCGTGCCATGACCCAGGAAGGCGTTGTCGAGGAACCCCTCGCGCTTCTCGTATTTCTCAGCCGCCTCCTTGATGATGGCGCCGCCGAACTCGAGTGGGTTGAGGCCTTCCCACGGCATCGAGCCGTGGGACGAGCGGCCGGTTACCGTCACCTCGATCTGCATGCGGCCGCGCTGGCCGCGATAGATGCCGAGCGCGCCTTTCTTGGCGTCGCCGGTTGAGTCGGTGAGGATGACGACATCGGGAATGAGCTCGGCTTTTGCGCCAGGTAGCACGTTACGCATGACGTACATCGGGCCGGCGCCGTCATTGTCCTCCTCGCATACGGTGGCGTAGGAGCGCACGATCACGCCCTTCAGCGCGCCTTCCGGCGCAAGTTCGAGCAGAATCTTCGAGGCGACGATCTGGGAGATAACGCCGCCGAGTTGGTCAGCCGAGCCGCGTCCAAACAGCAGATGCTCCCACTCGGACTCCGGCGGCACCCAGCCGAGTTCCTTTTCGAGCATGGCCTTGTCGATCTTGGTCCGATTAATCAGGCCGTTGTAGACGTCGACGCCGCCATTGGTCTTTTCGAGCCACACCGGCCGCAGGGGCTTCACCGTATCGGTGTGGCCGTCGAGATATATGACCTTTTTCTGGTCCGCCGGGATACCGTCGTTCGGATCGGCTACCATCCAAACGAGATTTCCGAACGCGTCGAAGTCGACATCCTCGGGACGGCGTACCGCCTTGATCTCGATGATCTTCTTGCGAAGGTAGTCGAGCCGAGGGAACTCGTGATTGGAGGTGCCGCAGCGAGGGTCGCCGCCCTTGTCGGCCGGACGGTCGACGTAATCGGCCGGGATGCGGATGGCCTCCTTTAGTATTTCGACCGCCAGCGGGTGATATTTGGCGGCCAGTTCGGCCACGCGCGCATCGAGGTTGGACATGAAATTCTCCAGTAAAAGCAGAATGGCGCGTGCACAAAATCAGAGCGAAAATGGCGGGTCAATAAGGAATGAAACGTATATTTCCTTATTGCATATCTATGAAACATGTGTTTCTTCCCTGTCATGGACCCGCTGGTTCACCGAATCCGCGAGACATACGAGGCGCTTCCGCTCGGCGAGCGGAAGCTGGCAGAGCTGATTCTTGAGATGCGGGGAGACCTTGCGGCCTACTCCGCTACCGAATTGGCGGCCCGCTCCGGGGTGTCGAAGGCCACCGCCGCAAGACTGGTGCGCCGTCTCGGCTATGCGGATTTCCACGAAATGCGCCAGCAGGCGCGCAATCAATATCACAACGGCTCGCCGCTCGCCGAACTGTCCACTACGATGGGTCTGGAGGCGACGCTCGCCCAGCACCTGGCGCACGACGTCGCCGGTCTTACGCGCACCATGGAGACGATCCCTGCCGATGACGTGCAAACCGCGGTGGGCATCCTTGCCCGCGCGCGGCGCGTGATCGTGGTCGGTTTTCGAAACAGTTATGCGCCGGCCTTTTACGCCCGCGAGTTGCTGGTGCAGGTGCGACCCGACGTAGTTCTTCTGCCGGTCTCTGGGCAAACCTTGTCGGAGGAATTGTCCGACCTTGGGCGGGGCGATGCCATCCTGGCTTTTGGTTTCCGCCGACGTCCGCCGGTGCTGGGACGAATTCTCCGCATAGCCGCCGCCGCCAATACACGCACCGTGCTGCTGGGCGATTCCTCGATCGGCAAGTTCGGCAAATCGGCCAATATCGTGCTCCGTTGTTTCAACCGCGGGGCGCGCCTGTTCGATTCCTACGTCGCTGCCATGAGCCTCGTGAACTACCTCGGCTCGGGTGTCGCGTTGGCGCTTGGCGCGCGGGCGCAGGAGCGCCTACATCGTATAGAGTCGCTGCATGACGAACTCAGCGATCTCGAGCGCTGACGAGAAAGTTGCGCGATGACGTCAGTCACTTTCAAGCTCAACGGGACGCCACGGCAAGCCGAGGTCCAGCCAGAACAGACTGTGCTTGACCTGTTGCGACAGACGTTCAGGCTGACCTCGGTCAAGGATGCATGCTCGCCGCAAGGCTTGTGCGGCTGCTGTCTGACCCTGATCGACGGCCAACCGAAGAACGCCTGCATGGTAAAAGCCGACAAGGTCGCCGGCCGTTCGATCGTCACGCTCGAAGGCGTCTCCGACAACGAACGCAAACTTTATGCCGACGCGTTCCAGGCCACCGCCGGACTGCAATGCGGATTTTGCACGCCGGGTATCGTGCTGCGCACCAAATGGCTGACCGATCAGGATCGTCCGCTCTCGCGCAGCGAAATCGCCCGCGCTATTGACGGGCATTTGTGCCGCTGCACCGGCTACACCAAGATCATCGATGCGATTGAGTTGATTCATTCCGCCAAGCACAATGGCGGCGCGCTGCCCGCCCCGGTCTTGGACGGCCGCGTCGGGCGCTCGTTGCAGCGATATCAAGGCGCCGAGCTAGCGCTCGGGTCGCGGCCGTTCGTCGCCGATATCGACGTGCTGGGACTGCTGCACGGCGCGATGGTGCTGTCGGGTCATGCGCGGGCGCTGGTGAAGCGAATTGACATATCGAAGGCGCTCGCAATGCCTGGCGTTGTGGCCGTTACGACCGCTAAGGACGTCCCGGGCAATCGCTGGGTCGGCCTCATTTATAAGGACTGGCCGTGTTTCGTCGCCGAGGGCGAGGAGGTACGCACGGTTGCCGACTGCCTCGCGGCTGTCGCCGCCGACAGCCCGCGCACGGCGCGCGCCGCCGCCAAACTGATCGAGATCGAGTATGACGTGCGGCCCGCCGTGCTCGATCCGGCCGAGGCGATCAAGCCGGGGGCGCCGCAGGTCAATCCCAAGCATGACAACGTGCTGCAGGTGACGCACATCGAGCGCGGCGATACCGACGCGGCACTCGCGGCCTCCGCTCATGTTGTGTCGGGTACCTGGAAGACCCAGCGCATCGAGCAACTTTATCTCGAGCCGGAATCGAATTTGGCGGTTCCCGAAGCCGACGGGCGCTTGCATCTCTACAGCCAGGGGCAGGGGATATTCGACGACCGCACGCAGGTTGCGGCGGTGCTCGGCATTCCCGAAGACCAGCTGTACGTCGAACTGGTCCCCAATGGCGGCGCTTTCGGCGGCCGCGAGGACATGACGATCCAGGCGCAAACCGCGCTACTGGCGCAGATCACGCAACGGCCTGTCCGCGTAACGCTGAACCGCGAAGAGTCAATCCGCATGCACACCAAGCGGCATC
Organism: uncultured Alphaproteobacteria bacterium; assembly: GCA_963778745.1. GTDB lineage: Bacteria > Pseudomonadota > Alphaproteobacteria > Rhizobiales > Xanthobacteraceae > Pseudolabrys. The sequence goes on from CAVZVP010000021.1 coordinate 11,865, forward strand.
CCATAACCATGACCTACACGGTCGGGTGCGATGCCGAGGGCCGATTGACCGCAGTGAAAGCGTCTCTGCTCGGCGATTCCGGCGCCTATGCCTCTGTCGGCGGCAAAGTGCTGGAGCGCGCCGCCGGGCACGCCTGCGGGCCCTATCGCGTGCCGGCGGTCGCCGTTCATTCGACCGCCGCCTACACCAACAATCCGCCGTGCGGTGCCATGCGCGGCTTCGGCGTCAACCAGACAAGTTTCGCCATTGAAGGCTGCATGGACATGCTCGCCGCCAAAGTCGGCATCGATGGCTGGGAAATACGTTGGCGAAACGTGTTGCGCACGGGCGACGTGTTCACCACAGGCCAGGTGCTGGAAAAGGGTGTCGGTGTCGAAGAGACGCTGCTGGCGGTGAAAGACGCCTACTATGCCGCGCGCCGCGCGGGGCGTGCGGTCGGCGTCGCTTGCGGCGTGAAGAATTCCGGGCTTGGCAACGGCGCCATCGAATTCGGTAAATGCCGGCTCGAAGTCGAGGCCGACGGCAGCGTCGAGCTTTATACCGGTTTCACCGAGATGGGGCAGGGCCTGCTTACCGTGCTGACGCAATGTGCGGTGGAGGTGAGTGGCCTGCCGGCAAGCGTATTCCGGCCACGCGTCGATACCCGCTTCGATCTCGGCGCCGGGCAGACCACCGGCTCGCGCGCGACGCTGCTCGCCGGCCGCGCTGCCGCCGACGCGGCAGCCAAGCTCAAGGCCGATCTCGATCGCGGGCTGTCGCTCGCCGATCTCGCCGGCCGCGTCTATGCCGGCGAAGTTAAGATCGACGACACCACCGCGCTCAACGCCCCTAAGGACGGGCGCATCAAGACCCATACGGCCTTCGGCTGGGCGACGCAGATGGTCGTGCTCGACGACAAAGGGGCAGTCGCCCGCGTGGTGGCCGCGCACGATGTCGGGCGCGCGATCAATCCGCAGCAATGCGAAGCGCAAGTTCATGGCGCGGTGCATATGGGACTTGGTTACGCACTCACTGAGGAGCTTCCCTGCCGTGACGGCGTACCGGTGACCTTCGACATGCGCCAGATCGGCGTGTTGCGCGCCCAGCATATGCCGGTGGTCGACGTCATTCTGGTCGAGGAGCCCGAGCCGGAAGGCCCGTTCGGCGCCAAGGGCATTGGCGAGATCGGTCTGGTACCGACTGCCGGTGCTGTGGCCGCGGCGCTAGAAGCGTTCGACGGTCAGCGCCGGATGACCCTGCCGATGAAGGATTCTCCCGCCGCCCGCGCCATCAATGTGGGCCGCATTCCCGACGCCGACCGCGACCAATGGCACTGACCGAACCGCTTTTGATCGGCCCCGACCGCAACGGCCGCCGTATCGCCATAGCGGAGGGGTTAATCGTAGCGTCGCCGCCGGAAGGCGCGCGCGTGTTATCCTGCGGCAGCAGCGAGATTGCCGCCGGCGCGGTCTGCGCACACACGCATCTTTACAGCGGGCTGGCGCGCTACGGCATGCCGGCTGCGTCGCCGTCGCCGCAGAATTTCGTGCAGATCCTCGAGCGGGTATGGTGGCGGCTCGATCGGGCGCTTGACGCCGAGACCCTGCGTGCCTCGGCCATGGATTATGTCGCACGCGCGCTGCTCGCTGGCACTACCGCGCTCATCGATCATCACGAATCGCCGTTCTTGATCGAGGGATCGCTCGCCATTCTCGCCGATGCATGCGAGCAACTCGGCATGCGCGCGCTGCTTTGTTACGGCGCGACCGAACGCAATTTCGGGCCCGAGGAGGCCGCGCGCGGTCTGGCCGAATGCAGCCGCGTTCCAGCGTCGCCATTGATACGCGGCCTGGTTGGCCTGCACGCGAGCTTCACCGTGTCCGACGATACGGTGCGCGAAGCCGGCAATCTTGCGCGTGAACTCGGCACTGTCTTGCATGTGCATGTCGCCGAAGATATGGCCGACGTCGATGACGCGCGCTCGCGCGGTTTCGACGGCCCGCTGGAGCGCCTTGCGGCGCTTGACGCGCTGGTGCCCGGTTCGATCCTGGCGCACGGCGTGCATTTGAGCCGCGCGCAAGTGGAGATGGCGGCCGCGCGGTCGTGCTGGCTGGCGCAAAACCCGCGTTCGAACGAAGGCAATCGCGTCGGCTATGCCGGAAACCTGCGCTACTCAAATCGTGTGGCGCTCGGTACCGATGGCTGGAATGGCGACATGGCGGAGGAAGAGGCCGCGCTCTTCCGCCTCGCCGAGCCTTATGCCGATGACCGCACGGCTTCCCGCTTAGCGGCGGGAAATGCACTAATCGCGGGACATTTTGGCGCTACTACCCAACCGCTCGCGCCAGGTGCACTGGGCGATCTCGTGGTGCGGGAAAACGGCAATTTGCGCCATGTCATTGTTGGGGGGCGCATCGTGGTCGAGAACGGCCGCCTGACCGGCGGTGACATGGATGCGATTTCGGCCAATGCGGGGAAAAGCGCGGCCCGTCTGTGGGACCGCATGGCGGCTCTATGACGCAAGACGAAAGGAACAGCAATGGCGCGTCTCGGACTTGAACGCACGGTCGTCGATGCGGCGGTGCTCGAGCGGACGGCCGCGCGCTTAGGCCAGGCCGGCGTGTTGCTGCCCACGATCGCGCAACTGAAGGATCCCACGACGATTCCTGCCGCCATCCGCGCCGGACTCGCCGATATCGATCCCGATGCAGCTAACGCCCTCAATCTGTTCCGCGTGCATTGGTTCAATAGTTCCGACCGCAAGAGCTTCGTAGCGCTGCCCGATTACGTCGAACTCCCGCCCGAACTGACCGGGGTGAAGGCGCGCATCGTGCTCGCGCTGGGCAACCGGTTCCCGATGATCGCCGCTCACAAAGTCTTGCCCGCCTATGGCTGCCTGGTGCCGCGGCTGGTGACCGGTCAGTTCGATCCGGTACGCGACCGCGCGGTGTGGCCGTCGACCGGCAACTACTGCCGCGGCGGCGTCGCTATTTCGCGCATCCTCGGCTGCCGCGGCACTGCCGTGCTGCCGGAGAACATGAGCCGCGAGCGCTTCGACTGGCTGGACCGATGGGTCGGCGATCCGTCCGACATCGTGCGCACGCCCGGTTCGGAAAGCAACGTCAAGGAAATCTACGACACCTGCGCCGCGCTCGATCGCGATCCGACCAACATCATCTTCAATCAGTTCTGCGAGTTCGGGAATTATCTCATTCACCGGGTGTGCACCGGCGCGGCGATGGAAAAGCTGTTCGTCGCGCTGAGGCAAGGCAATCGAGGGGCCAAGCTCGCCGCGTTCGTCTCCGCATCCGGATCGAGCGGAACGCTCGCCGCCGGCGACCACCTCAAGGAGAAATTCGGCGCACGCATCGTCGCGGTGGAGGCGGCCGAGTGTCCGACGCTGCTCTATAACGGCTTCGGCGAGCACAACATCCAGGGCATCGGCGACAAGCACGTTCCCTACATCCACAACGTGATGAACACCGACGTGGTGACCGGCGTCAGCGACCAGGCGACCGACACGCTGCTGGTGCTATTCAACACCGAGGTCGGGCGGAAATACCTGGTCGAGCGTCGCGGGATCGATGCCGGGCTCGTCGCCCAACTCGCCAATCTCGGCCTGTCGTCGTTGTGCAACATGCTGGCGGCGATCAAGACCGCCAAATACTTCGATCTCGGTCCGGACGACGTCATTCTCACCGTCGCGACCGACGGCGCCGCCATGTATGGCAGCGAGATCGACAAGGCGGTGGTGCGCTATTTCGGTAACCGGTTCGATGCCGTGGCGGCCGGCGAGACCTGGGGCCGTGCGCTCGCCGGCGCCAGCACCGATCATCTCATCGAAATGACCCAGATCGATCGCCGGCGCATGTTCAACCTCGGCTACTTCACCTGGGTGGAGCAGCAGGGCGTGTCGGTCGAGGAATTTTCCGCGCGTGCCAAGCAGTCCTTCTGGGACGGCCTGCTCGATCTGGTTCCCGCCTGGGACGCCATGATCGCCGAATTCAATGCGAAGAGCGGCGCCGGCAAGAAGCGCGGCATGTGAGCGTGACGGTGCGATTTCGCTGTCATGGCTGCGGCGCGACGGTCGACGCCGCACGCGCGTTGCCGTTCCGCTGCCCGGATGCGGGCGCCGGCGACGATGTCGACCATGTGCTGGTCGCGGAGCCGCCCGAGGCCGCGTTCCCGGGCGGGAGCGAGCCAAATCCGTTCCTGCGCTACCGGACGCTGCTGTCGCCGTACCGGCTGGCGCGTGCGGCCGGCCTTTCCGACGCCGCCTGGTGCGAGATCGTAGAGGAGCTGGATGCGGCACTGGTCGCCGTCGACGGCCGCGGTTTCCGCGTCACGCCGATGATCGAGCAGAAACAACTGGCGGCAGCGCTGGGAATAAAGAATGCGCTGTGGGTCAAGGACGAGACCGTAAACGTGTCCGGTTCGCACAAGGCGCGCCACCTCATGGCGGTGATGCTCTACCTGCGTGTGCTGGAGATCGCCGGACTGCCCGCCGGGAGGGATTGCGCGTGCGCCGGCTTGCGATCGCTTCTGTGGCAATGCCGCGCTGGCGGCGCGGCCATTGCGCGCGCCGCCGACTGGCCGCTCGACGTGTTCATTCCGCCCGACGCCGGCGCGGCAGTGAAACAGTCCCTGCAAAATCTCGGGGCGCGAATCACTGTTTGCGAACGCCGCCCTAGCGAGACCGGCGATCCCGGCGTCCGGCGCTTTCGCGATGCGGTGGCACAACGCGCTATCCCCTTCGGCGTGCAGGGAACCGAGAACGGACTTGCAGTCGAGGGGGGCCGCACGCTCGCCTTCGAAATGGCAGAGGATTTTTGTCTCATCTTACTACACTTCCGATTCTCACTGTTCGTGCAGGTGGGAGGCGGCGCGCTGGCGAGCGCGCTGGCGCAAGGGTTC
>CAVZVP010000022.1:0-11137 GCA_963778745.1 uncultured Alphaproteobacteria bacterium
GCGATTGTCGAACTCGCCCGCGGCGCCGACGGCCGTTTCGCGCTGGCGAGCTCCGGCGACACTTTCAACACCGCGATCTATTTGGCCCGCGCCGGTTTACCTGTCGCTTTCGCCAGCGCGCTCGGCGACGATCCGTTTTCCGACGCGATCGTTTCGCTCGCGCAAGCCGAAGGCATCGGCACCGACCTGATATTGCGCGCGGCCGGCCGGCTGCCGGCCCTGGCTTTGGTCGATGCAGACAAAAAAGGCGAGCGCCGCGTGCATTATTGGCGCGAGGCAGCGCCGGCGCACGAACTGTTCGAGCTGCCGAATTGGAGCGCCATGGCGGAAGGCCTGGTCAATGCGCGGCTGATCTATTTCACCGGCATCACGCTCTCGCTCTATTCGAACGTCGGGCTCGGGCGGTTCCTCGCGGCGATCGAACTCGCGCGCGGCAACGGCGCTAGAATCGCCTTCGACGGAAATTTTCGCCCGCGCGGCTGGCACGGCGACCTCACACGCACGCGCACCGTATTCGCGGAAGCGCTCAAGCGCGTCGACATCGCGCTGCCGGCCTATGACGACGAAGCGGTGCTGTGGGGCGATCCCTCGCCCGAGGCGACCATCGAACGGCTGCAGGCCTTCGGCGTTAATGAAATCGTGGTGAAGAACGGGTCGAACAGCGCGCTGGTCGCGGCGGCCGGTGCGCGCGACGCCGTGCCGGTGCCGGAAGTCGTGGTGCCGGTCGACGCGACCGCCGCCGGCGACGGTTTCAATGCCGGCTATCTCGCCGCGCGGCTTTTCGGGAGCGGGCCGATCGAATCGGCGACCGCCGCGCACAAGCTCGCCGGGCAAGTGATCCGCCACCGCGGCGCCATCACGCCGCGCGCAGGCGCTGCGGTGCATTAGGGCCGAGAAACGAAAATGATGCAAAAAATCTTCGCCGCCATGGCCGTCATCGCCGGATTGTTTTTGGTCAGCCAGACTGCGCTGGCCGCACCAATGATGTGCAGCGGCGAGGAAACTTCCTGCATCGCGGCCTGCCAGGCAAGACCGCGCGCCTTGATCGGCGACTGCATCGCCACGTGCCGCACGTGGGGAAACTATTGCAAGCGCACGGGCTGCTGGGACAACGGCACCAGCCGCTATTGCGGCCTGTTGCGGCAGTAAGCCGGCGAGCGGGACGCCTGTCCCTTCAGTTGACCACAAGACCGAGCTTCTTGATCAGCGCCGCCCACTTGCCTTCCTCGCGTTGGATATTGGCCGCATATTCTTCCGGCGTGCTGGCAACTGGGCCGCCACCATCGGCGATGATGCGCGCTTTGACGTCCTCGGACGATACGATCTTGCGCAGTTCCTTGTTGAGCCGCTCGATGATCGGCTTGGGCGTGCCGGCCGGCGCCACCAGCCCGTAATACTGCACGATATCGAGACCGGGCATTCCGGATTCGGCGGTCGTCGGCACGTCCGGAACTGCGGCCAGGCGCTGCGGCGCGGCCACCGCGATGGCGGTGAGCTTGCCGGCCTTGATGTTGCCGATCGCCGGCGGCAGCGTGTTGAACGCTAGCATGACGTGGCCACCGAGCAGATCGGTGGTGAGCGGGCCGGTGCCTTTGTAGGTGACGATCGTCATGTCGGCGCCGGACATGCTCTTGAAGGCTTCGGCACCGAAATAATTCAGGGTCGGCGCCGGCGGCGTGCCGACCGTGAGCTTGCCGGGCTGCTTCTTGGCGAGCGTGACGATATCCGCCATGGTTTTCACCGGCACCGACGGGTGAGCCATGATCACGATCGGGATCGAAGCGATCAGGCCGATGGGCGTGAAGTCCTTCTGCAAATCGTAGCCGGTGTTGGCGGGCAGGCTCGCGCCGGTGACCAGCATCAGGATCGTGTAACCGTCCGGCGTGGCCTTGGCGGCGTCGCGAACGCCGATCACCGAGCCGGCGCCCGGCTTGTTGACCACGATCACCTGCTGGCCGAGCGCCTCGGACAGTTTCTGCGCGATCACGCGGCCTTCCGTGTCCACGCCGCCGCCGGGCGGGAACGGCACGATCAACTGCACGACGCGGTTGGGATAATCGTCAGCGGTCGCGTTGAATGGCAGGCCGAATATTGCGGCGGCCAGCAGCGAAACGACCGCCGCGTTCTTGAATGTCGCCCATTTTGCCTGGTGCGCCATCGTATCCTCCCTGTTTTTTTCGTCCCTGGATTATTTTGGCAGGTATCATCCCGGTTTAACACCGGGGGTGCTCCCGCTCACGGCTTTGCCAGTAGCATCGCGGCCGCCGCCGCAATGAACGGCAGCGGCAGCGACACCGCCGCGCGCAGCCAGACCACGCGCGCCGGCATCATCGGCACTTCCCAGATCACCAGGCGGTGGATCGCGTAAAGCGCCCAGGCGGTGGAATAGGCAATCACCTGCGGCGCGCCCGCCCCGCTCTTGAGCGCGGCGGCGCCGATGGAAAAACCGACCACCGGCCCGCCCGGCGTGAGCGCGCCGCCGACCGTCGCAATGATGACGCCCAAGAAGCCCGAGCCGGGGCCGATCCATGACGCGACCAAAGTCTTCGGCAGCACTTCGGCGATAAAGCCGGAGCCGATGACACCGGCCCCGATGCGCGGCAGCAGGCGAATGAATTCCAGCACGCCCTCGCGTGCGCCCTCGTTGAGCAGCACGCGCCCGCGCATGGCGGCGACGAACGCCAAAGCCGCGACCACCAGCCACAATAGGATGTTGACGACCAGCAGCATTATTTGGTGCTCACGCGCGCGAGACCGGCGCGCACAACGATGCGCGCCAAGAGCCCCGCGATGATCGGCAGCGGCACCGCCTCGAGGATGCGCCAGATCACGAAGTCGGGGCCAAAGAACGGCAATTCCCACACCAGCGCGCGGGTATAGCCGCACAGCGTCCAACTGGTGATGAAGGCCACCACCGCGCCGATGTCGGCGCCCATGGTGAGAAAGGCGCCGGCCACCGGATAGATGGTGATCGGACCGCCCGGCAGCAGGAAGCCGAAAAACGCCGCGACCGCCAGGCCGGAGAAACCGGATTCATGCCCGACCCAGCGCGCCACCAGCTCGCGCGGCAAAATCATCGTGACGAAGGCGCCGATCAGGCAACCGGCCAGCACTTTGGGCAGCATCTCGCCGAACAGCATGAGGTCACTACCAAAAATGGCGAGGAATTGTTCGCGTCCGTCACGCACATAGATGGCAGCGGCAGCCGCGACCGCCACAGTGGCGATGGTCGCGGTCGACCAGTCGAAGGCGCGCCGCCGGCGGCGGGGTGGATTGGATTGTGAGGACAATACGAATATCGCGGCTGGCGTGAAGGTACGGCATCCTGCGCGGGTGACGCCCAGCTTTCAAGCCGGCGCCTGGTTGACCATGCCCGCCACCGCCGCTACCTTTCGTCGCGATGGGGATGGAGTCCCCCGAAACCGCCCATAACGGCTGATGACTCCTACCGCGAACGAGGAACGGTAGGATTCGATCGGTCGAGCGAGGGCGGTTTTTTGTTGCCGAATCGCGCTGCTTCCGGTCCCGCGTCGGCTTGGTGCCGCACGCGCACAAAGGAGCGTGACTGATGATGGACAATATCTGGCTCACGTCGGCGCTGTGGATCGGCCTGGCGCTTGCCTCATCGCTGATTTCGATCCGGCTGGCGCTGTCGGTCGCCTTGATCGAGATCATGATGGGCGCGCTCGGCGGCAACATCATCGGCATGCCGCTCACTCCCTGGATCAACTACCTCGCCGGCTTCGGCGCCATCCTGCTGACCTTCCTAGCCGGCGCGGAAGTGGACATGGCGGTGGTGCGCCGCAATCTCGGCGCCAGCGTCGGCATCGGCATTGTCAGCTTCTTGTTCCCCTATCTCGGCTGCATGCTGGCCGCCCGCTATCTGCTTGGTTGGCCCTGGCCGCAAGCGCAGATTACCGGCATCGCGCTGTCCACGACCTCGGTGGCCGTGGTCTACGCCGTGATGGTTGAGACCGGCCTCAACAAGACCGAGCTCGGCAAGATCATTTTGGCCGCCTGCTTCATCACCGATCTCGGCACCGTGCTCGCGCTCGGCATCGTGTTTGCGTCCTTCACGGTTTGGCTGATCGCCTTTGCCGCCGCGACGATCATCGTCGCCGCCGCGCTGCCGAAGGTCGGGCCCTGGTTCTTCAAATGGGTCGGACGGCGGGTGAGCGAACCGGAAATCAAGTTCCTGTTGCTCATTCTGTTTGCGCTGGGCGGCTTCGCCACCGCCGTCAGCAGCGAGGCGGTGCTGCCGGCCTATGTCATCGGTATGGCCTTGGCGCCCGCTTTCCAGAACGACCCCGAGCTGCCGCACCGTATGCGGGTGATCGCCTTCGCGGTCCTCACCCCGTTTTATTTCCTGAAGGCCGGTTCGCTGATCGAAGCCAACGCGCTCATCACGGGCGCCGGCTTGATCGGCCTCTTCCTGGGGCTGAAGATCGCGAGCAAATTCATCGGCATTCTGCCGCTGACGCGCTACTATCGCTTCGACAAACGCGAGGGCATGTACACCACGTTGCTGATGTCGACCGGACTGACCTTCGGCTCGATTTCGGCCCTTTACGGCCTGACCAATCACATCATCGACCAGGAGCAGTACACCATCCTGCTCACGGCGGTGATCGCCAGCGCGGTGGTGCCCACGGTGATCGCGCAGAACTGGTTCATGCCGAAAATCGGCCTCGCCAAACAGGAGGTGTGACGTGTTCAAGCACATCGTGGTGGCCAACGACGGCTCGAAGGGCGGGCTGAAAGCGCTGACCTTGGCTTGCGACATCGCCAAATTGCACCATGCCAAATTGCACATGATTTCGGTCGAGGAAATTCCGAATTTTCCCGCCTCGATCGACGAAGTGATCGAAACCAAGACCGAAGAAAACCACAAATTCCACGACGCTCTCGCCAAGGCGAAAGCGATCGCGAAAAAGATGGGCGTCAAACTCGACGCCGAGGTGGTCGCCGGACACGCCGTGGCGGCCGTCGTGGCTTACGTGAAGGCGAAGAAGGCCGACCTGCTAGTGGTCGGCTTCATGGGCCATTCGGCGCTTTATGAGCGCATCATCGGTGGCACCGCTGACCGTTTGGTGCGGCTGGCGCCTTGTCCGGTGTTGGTGGTGAAGTAGCTATTCCATCGATCTCAGGCCGAGCTTGTCCAGCAACGCCATATCGCGATCGCGCGCGGGGTTGGGCGTGGTGAGCAATTTTGGGCCGTAGAAAATCGAATTGGCGCCGGCGAGGAAACACAGAGCCTGCGTTTCCTCGCTCATGTCCTCGCGGCCGGCCGATAGCCGCACCACCGAGGCCGGCATCGTGATACGCGCCACCGCGATGGTACGCACGAAATCAAGCGGATCGAGCTTGGCGGCATGGTCGAGCGGCGTGCCTTCCACCTGCACCAGCATGTTGATCGGCACGCTTTCCGGATGGATCGGCAGGCCGGCCAGCGTCGCGATCATGCCGACGCGATCGTCGAGCCGCTCGCCCATGCCGACGATACCGCCGCAGCAGACATGGATGCCGGCGTCGCGCACGGTGTCGAGTGTGTCGAGGCGGTCCTGGTAGGTGCGCGTGGAGATTATGGCGCCGTAATATTCCGGCGAGGTGTCGAGGTTGTGGTTGTAGTAGTCGAGGCCGGAGGCCTTCAGCTGCGCCGCCTGCACCGGCGTCAGCATGCCGAGCGTGGCGCAGGTCTCCAGCCCCAAGGCCTTGACGCCTTCCACCATGGCGCAGACCTGCTCGAGATCGCGGTCCTTCGGCTCCCGCCAGGCCGCGCCCATGCAGAAGCGCGAGGCGCCGGAGGCCTTGGCCACGCGCGCTTCGGCAAGAACGGCCTCAACCGCCATCAGCTTCTCGGCCTTGACGCCGGTATCGTATTGCGCGGCTTGCGGACAGTACGCACAGTCTTCTGGGCAGCCGCCGGTCTTGATCGACAGCAGCGTCGAGATTTGCACCTCGGTCGGATCGAAATGCTCCCGGTGCACAAGCGCTGCGCGGAACATCAGCTCCGGAAACGGCAGCGCAAACAAAGCGTGCACCTCCTCGCGCGTCCAATCGTGGCGGAGCGCAATCGCAGCCGTGCGCGGCGGAACATCGTGAGCAAGTGACATGCGTTACCTCAATTGCGCCGGAATTGTCCCGGCAGGCTCAAGCTCGCATTGTAACGGTGCGGCGGCAAAATTTACAGCTTCCGCTCGGGCCGATTGCGCAACGATTTCATCGCATTGAGAGCACGGGGCCGGCATGATAGCCTCTTCGGCAAAGAACCAGTGGGTAGCCGCCATGGCAAGATATATCGTCGCAATAGTGTTGCTGGCCATCATCGCCGGGCCGGCCCTCGCGCAACAAAGAAAGGGGCCCGACAACCCCATGGTCGAGGAATACGCGCGAAAGAAAAAAGATGCCGAGGCGATAGAAAAAGAATACAACGCTGCGCGCAAAAACGTTGATCAGGCAGCCACGCCTACCCGCGTCGATCCGTGGCAAAATATGCGCGGGGCCGACGATTCCAAGACCAAACGCTAGCGGCGCCCGCGCATGAACTGGCAGGCGATCGGACGAATTGTCTCGATAGTGGCCGGCGCCGGCACTCTGTTCGCGTTGGAGCAAGGCCTCGGCGTTAAACTCTACTTCGCCATTCCGCTCGCCATTGTGGTCTACCTCGCCGTCAAGGTTGCGATCGGTCTGCTATGGGGCGCGGGCGGCAAGGCGACGTGACGACGGGGGGCCCCGGCGTTCACCACCAACGCCGCCGCCAACCCCAATAGGGCCGGTAATAGGCTCCGCCATCATAATAAACCGGTGGCCGCTCGTAGTAGACCGGTTCGTCATCGACCACGTAGCCCGCATGCGGCCGGGAAGCCGGCGGGGCTGCCGAACGGGCCGGAACGCGGCCGCTCATATCGAGCGCGGTCTGGATTGCAAAACCACTTTTTTCCCCCCAGGTCACCGCGCACCAGCCTTCGCTGCAATCTTTGGCTTCGATCAAGCTGCCGCCGGGAATTTTGCCGACGATCTCGCTGGTGGTGCCCGGCGCGGCGCGCAAGTTCACGGTCGAAGCCACGTAAGCGGGCTTGGCCAGTGCGGGCGCGGCCGAAATCATCAAGACGCCGAGGCAATATAAAAGTCGCACGTGCGTCATGGCGTTACTCTCCCTCGCGTTCATGCCCTCGGCACGCCTGGCGCCGCGGAGACCTGAGAATTCCAGCCTGCAAAAGCGGCGGGATGGGGGCGGCCGCCGATACGTTGACTTGAATCAATGTGCCGCAGCCGCCCATACTGTCGATATTCTTGATCGAGTACGGGAACCGGCTGGGAAATTCCGGTCGAAGGAGGAGACTATGTCCCAATTGGTCCGGGCAGGTGTGCTGTTCGCCTTGATGCTATTGTCGCTTGTCCCGACCCAGGCGGACACCTGGCCGAACCGGCCGATCAAGATCATCGTCTCGCAGGCCGCCGGCGGCACGCCCGACCTGATCTGCCGGCTGGTCAGCGACAAGTTGTCGGATCTATTGGGACAGCGGGTCCTGGTCGAGAACCGCCCCGGCGGCGCCAATGTGGTCGGCGCGACGGCGGCCGCGCACGCGGCGCCCGACGGCTACACTCTGTTCTTCGCGACCGCCGCCGCGCTGGTGAGCAACCCGCATACGTTCAAAACGCTGCCCTACGATCCGGTCAAGGATTTCGTGGCGGTTTCCATGGTGGCGAAGAATCCGTTCCTCATTCTCGCCAATGCCAAGGTGGCGCAGAGCAATCTTTCCGAGCTGGTCGCATACGATAAGGCAAACCCGGGAAAGCTGACCTTCGCGACCGACGGACCGCGAAATTTCTCCGGCATTCTGGCCACCTGGCTCAACAATGTCAGCGGCGCGAATATTCTGCAGGTGCCCTACGCGACGATGCCGCAGGGCGTGCAAGACACGCTGGCCGGGCGCACGCAGTTGACGATCCTGTCGCCGCCGTCGGCGGCGCCACATATCGCCAGCGGCGCGCTCAAGCCGCTCGCCATCAGCTGGACCAAACGATTGCCGCAGTTCGCGCAGGTCCCTTCGATTTCCGAGACTTATCCCGGAGTCGAGCTCACCGGCTGGTTCGTGATCGCCGCGCCGGCCGGAACGCCCACCGAGGTCGTCGCCCGGTTGAACCAGGAGATGGACAAGGTTCTCAAGCTGCCGGAACTGGTGAAAAGGCTTGCCGACGTCGGCTTCTTCACCGACGGCGCCGAGTTGCCCGAGGCCACCCAGGCATTCGTGCGAGCCCAGTACGAGCTTTGGAAAAGGATCGTCCACGACATCGGCCTGCAACCGGAGTGAGCCCGGCGGCTTCGGCCAACGGCTCGTGAGCGAACCGGATTTCGCTGGCGTTGCATCCGCGCTACGGTCGGCGGCCATGGACGACGACGATTTCAGCGACCAGATCGCGCAGCTCGAAGCACGCAGCGAGGCGCTGGCGGTATCGATCGAGCGCTGCCGTAAATTCTCGCTGGCCGCCAAGTTCACTATCGCCGCCGGCGTCGTCTATATCGCATTCGCCATGCTGTCGGTGATCTCCTACACCTCCGAGACGACGATCACCGCGCTAGCGGCCATGATCATCGGCACCGTCCTGCTGGGTTCGAATGCGACCACCTGGACGCAGGCCGAAACCGCTTTGCAAGCGGCCGAGGCGGCGCGGGCGGATTTGATCGGGCGGATGCAGTTACGCGTGGTGGGCGAGGAAAAGCCGACACTGCATTGAGGGAGATTTTGTCATTCCGGGACGGCGCGTTTGCGCCGGACCCGGAATCCAGAGCGACACGCTGTGCCTATATCTCTGGATTTCGGGTTCGCTCGCTAGCGCTCGCGCCCCGGAATGACGAGCGCGTAGCCAAGCGCCATCGCCCCTATTCTTTGCGGCGCGGGGTGCGCCGTCGTCTCACCCGGCTTTCGCCGGGTACTTCGTTCGCCCTCGGGCAAGCCCGACGGGATGGAGCGCCGCGAGGCGCATCCATTCAACTCACGCCTTGCGGCATGCGCGTCCTTGGCGAAGGACGCACGCCCCGCGGCGCTCCATCGCGGCTTTTCTGTCCCCGGGGCCGTAACTTCCGGGCGCGGACGGAGGCCTTGTGGCCCCCGATGCGGGCAGCTTTCGCCGCCCTTCTTCCGCGCCGCGTCCAGCCATAAAAGGCGGTCCCTCTTAGTGGGGACGGACGGCGTCCCGAGGCCTCCCGGGAGCGAGGTTACGAGCCCCGCTCGCAGGCGCCGCAGCCTCCCCCGCCCTAGTTTGCGTCTCATGAGAACGCCCTCGGAAGAATAGGAATATAGTCCACACCTCCGGCCCGGTCAAGCCCGCCCGTGACTGGAGGTTTCGCAATTCCCGTGTATCCTCACGCCATGCAACGTGGGGTCTCGTGATGAAGCTCGTTCGTCGCCATTTCCTCGCTCTTACAGGCGGCGCCGCCGCCCTGCCGCTCACCGCCGCCCTTTGCTTCGGCGAGACTTATCCGGCCCGGCCGGTGCACCTGATCGTCGGCTTCGGTGCCGGCCAAGCGATCGACGTGCTCGCCCGGCTGATCGGACAGTGGCTGTCGGAGAAATTTAGCCAGAGCTTCATCGTCGATAACAAGCCGGGGGCCGGCGGCAATCTCGCCGCCGAACTGGTCGTGCGCGCGGCACCGGACGGTTACACGCTGATGGTCATCGGCGCCAACAATACGATCAATGAAACGCTCTACGACAACAAGTACAGCATCCTGCGCGACATCGTGCCGATCGCCGGCATCTACCGGGTCCCGCAGGTGATGGTGGTGAACCCGAGCTTCCCGGCCAAGACGGTGGCGGAATTCATCGCCTACGGGAAAGCCAATCCCGGCAAGATCAATTTCGCTTCGGCCGGCACCGGCTCAGTCGCGCATACCGACGGCGAATTCTTCAAGATGATGACCGGCCTCGACATACAGCACGTGGCCTATCGCGGCGCGCCGGCCGCGCTCACCGATCTGATGGCCGGACGCGTGCAGGTAATGTTCGACAATATGCCTTCGTCGATCGAATACATAAAGGGAGGCCAGTTGCGCGCGATCGGCGTGAGCACACCCAAACGCCTGCCGATGCTGCCCGACGTGCCGACGATCGGCGAATCCCTACCCGGATTTGAAAGTTCGGCCTTCGCCGCACTCGGCGCACCCAAAGGCATCGCGCCGGACATCGTCGACAAGATCAACAAGGAAGTGAACGCCGGGCTTGCCGACGCTAATCTGCGCCAGCGCATCTTCGATCTCGGCGGCGAGCCGATGCCGATGTCGCCGGCGGAGCTCGCCCGCCACATCGCCGCCGAAGCGGAAAAGTGGGGCAAGGTGGTCAAGTTCGCCAATATGAAGGCGGGGTGAGGTCGCAGGCGATCAGCGTCGTCGTCCTGCCGAGACTCTGAAAGCGCGATGGCCGGGACATGCTCGGCCATCGCGATTCTATGTATCCGGCGCCCGGCGTCGTTGGCTCCACCTTCGCCGCGTAGAATTTTAATTCCGGAATCTTGCCGAACGGATCGAGCGCCGGGTTGGTCAATATATTGGCCGTCATATTGGCCGTCGCCTCGAAATTCCATTGAAGGGCCCTCCCGCCTTAAGACAATCCACGGCGGCACTTGCTATATTTGGGCGACCGATCATCGGAGGCACTCACATGTTCAGGATTGCGGCCTTGCTCGCTTTGGCAGTCAGTCTCGCGGCCTGCGATATGTTCAGCACGCTGACCAACGGGATAAGTTATGCGCGCGCCGTCGAAAGCGACCTTGAAGCAGCGACGGGCAGCAAGCCGCAAGTCGGCTTCAACTGGCGCAATGGGCGGCTGGTGACGGTCACGGTGACGTTTCCCCGCCTATACGACGCCACGCCGTTACGCAACGTCGCCGAAACGGTGCGCGCCGCCGTCGGCAAGGAATTCAAGCAGACGCCGGAGGATATCGTGCTGGCGTTCTCGTTGGGGAAATCCGGCGCGGCAACGGTGGCGCAATGGCGCGGGGTGGATTACCTGCTCGGTCAAGTGACGGCCGTCATGCTCGCGAAAGCGAGCGTCCAGTAATCCGAAACGCATCGCCTTAAGCCGCCGCCGATGATTACTGAGTCCCCGCTTTCGTGGGGGCGACAATAGTGCCCTAC
>CAVZVP010000023.1:0-44105 GCA_963778745.1 uncultured Alphaproteobacteria bacterium
ACAAGTCTCTGCCGTAAGAAAGGCAATTCATCGAGACGTTCAATTCTGGTAGGTGAAAATATCGAAAGCTGACCGGTAAAATTACGGTCACTGGCCCGTGTCGGAAACCTTCTGCCAGGTCCGATCGGGATTGTACGAGCTCATCCGTTCGGCGAGCTTGGCTGTGTCAGGTCCAAGGTTCCTTTGGAACACGTCACCCGCATGATTGACAATGAAAGTCATCACGCCGGAATTCCTGTACTCGGCAGGATAGGCGACAAGCGCGAAGCCGCCGATCATCTTGCCACTCACTACATACTCTAGTTCGCCGCCGGGAGCGGCCGCTCCTTGCTTTGTCAGGATCTTGAAATAGTAACCGTGGAAGGGTGTCCGCCCGGCCCCCTTGCGGTAGCCCTGTGCAGTTGCCTGCGCGAAGAGCTCGCCAAGGGGGCTGGCCTCTTCACTTTGCGACGTTGGCCAATATAGTCCGTCCCTTTTTCCCGGTTGGCTGACGATGCGTTGGGCATATGTCTTGGCGCCGGCGCCGGTGCGATCCTTCTCAGCGTAATCAGTCTGTGCATCAACATAGGCAAGACACGACTGAATCGCGTCCAGCTCATTGCGGCCGATGCGACGGAAGAGAATCTCCTCGCGGCCGGCGGCCGTGTCGAACCGCCACATGCCGTCCTTACGGATGAGAGGTATCGGCAGTGGAAAGTCCTCTTGTCCAATGGCCATGATGGCTTTGCTGTCGCCTTCTATGGTGATTTGGTGCTTTGCGTCATAGGCGGCGACAAATTTCTGGCGCGTCGCAGCATCGGCGACTTCGTCACCGGACGATACGATATCCTCGCCGTCGGGACCGAACACGGTCACGAGCGTTTTCATGTCGCCCGCCTTGGCCGCGCTGACCAGGGCGCTGGCGGCCTCATCGGGCGTCTTGAAGGCTTGCTGTGCGCTGGCGACGGATACGACTGTGCAAAGAAGCGCCGCTATCGTCGATGAGACAAGAGCTTTGTTCATGGCATGCTCATTCGCGCAGACACGTCAGTGTGAAACGGGAATACCGGCTGGCACGCGGGCGCCCGCCGCAATCCAATGCTCATAAGTCTGGAACTTGATGCCCAGCTTGTCGTAGAAAACCCGCAGGGAGCCATCGTGATCACGCACGACGGCCCTAGGCATGACCGCCTGCACTTCCTGCGCCATCACGCCAACGTAAGCTCGGTCACTTCCGTTATAGCCGAAGCGATAGAAGCCAATACCGTTGTCGAGATGGCCGAGGAGAACAATGTCGTGTTTAAGCGTGATGTCGGATCGCCGTCCGCCGCCACCGCCGCGGCCACCGCCGCCACCCCGGCCACCGCCGCCGGCGCGTGCACCGCCGCCGCCGCGGCCACCGCCACCCGCGCGCATGCCGCCGCCCCGACCGCCGCCACCCATGCTTGCGCGGCCGCGCGCGGATGCCCTGTTTGCGCCCCTACCGGAGCCAATATTCCCGAGAGCGTTGCCGCCACCTCGCCCACCACTGGGCCGTTGCCCTGCACTGGGCCGTCCACCCGATGGCCGTTGACCTGCGCTGGGCCGTCCACCCGATGGCCGTTGCCCGGTGCTGGGCCGTTGTCCTGCCCCAGGCCTTTGTCCCGCGCCAGGCCGCCCACCGCCTGGCCTGAGGACCTGTTCGCCACCACGGCCGCGAAAATCCATCCGGTTCTGAGCGCTGTTACGACGGTTATTATTGCCGAACCTCTGGTCCACACGCGGGTTATTGTATCGCACGCCCTGGCGATGTTCGGGTCGATGCTGCCAGTTATTGCCGTTTAAGGGGTTAACCCTTGGCCGGTTGATGTTGATGTTGTTGTTGTTCCAATTGACTCCTCCACCCCAATAATTTCCGCCCGAGGCCCAATTCCCGAGTGCCCATCCAGCGCCAAATGCGAGGCCGGTCGCGATGAGTCCGCCGGCGATATATCCGGGATACCCGAAATAGTATGGCGGATACGCCGGATAAGGCCATCCACCGTAGACGACGCCAGGATCGTAATACGGCACATAGGCTGTTTCGGGATCCGTCGGTTCAATATAGATGACCTGCTTGCCCTGTTCTTGTTTCTTGGTGACTTTCTGCTGCTTGGTCGATGTCAACTTGTTGTTGGCTTCGGCTTTTGTGCGTAGCCTCTGGATTGCGTCCATCACGTCCGGCTGTTGAGCGAGCACCGCATCGCCGAGTTTTTGAGTCCAATCCATCTTGGTGCTCATCATTGAGAGCACGTCCGGTGTGGCAACCAATGATTTCACGCAATCGTCCCACGCTTGCTTGTCCACCTCCGCCTTCAATTGATTGCCCTTAAGTTTCTTATTCTCTTTTACCCAGCGATCTGCCATCACGACCTCCAGCGGATAGGTCGATCCCATCAAAATCAGGGACAGCAGGTTGTCCGGATACAACGCGATGGGCGCAACAATAGCATCGAGTTGTTCGGGTTTGAGCAGTTGCTCGCTTGATGCTGGCGCTGGCGCTGGCTGGTTCTGCGCTAAAGTTGGGAGTGGGGTCAGAATAACTAAGAATAGTAGCGGCAACACACGCGTTACGAGTCGGTGCAAAACCATCCGCGCCTCCCACTCAAACGCAACGGCAAAATTAGGTCAGCATTTTATATAGAAACCCAAACCTTGATTTAGATCAAGGAAGAGATTGCCATGTCCGCTTCTGATGCTGTGGACGGCTCCTCCACCGGCGCGAAATGGGTGGAATTGCTCAAAGAGATCATGCCGAGCCTGAGCGGAAAATCGGCACCGCAACATTTTGTCCGTTATTGGACAAGAGCGGACATTGAGGCGTTGAATAAATCGGCAGCGAATTACCCAATAAAAATTATCCGGGTTGTTAGGCGCTATGCAGGCCCTTCAACTAAGACGATAGTAGCCGGTGACTCGGGGGGATATGTAGGAGGAAACCATGTCTACCGCCGTTGAATCGCCCGGCATGAGAAAAAAGATTTCAGCGGAAAGTGTGATCGCAGCAACCATAGCCTCCCTTCGTCATAGCAAAGACAATGCTTACGACATTGCAAAGATAGTCATTCGCGATCTCAAGCATTTTGGTTATGACATTCAGCGCAAGCCTGACGGCGGAGAATTTTATCCAGATCAAGATGTGGGGTCGGCCTAACACTTACCGATGCGGTTCCTACTCTGTTTTCTTCAAGACGCACAACTTCTAGCCCCGGCCTCACTGCCGGGGCTTTTTCTTTTCGACATTATCGATCGTGCATTCCACCGCGCCTTGAACGCCGCCATCGCCTGTCCCTTAAGAGACATTATTACTGATCAAGTCTCGTACTTGAACGAGAGTGCGACGCGTGTGCGAAACGCCGTGACCTTTCCGTCTTCTACCTTCATGTCCATCTTGGTAACTTCGGCCACGCGTAGATCACGTATTGAACCAGCGGCCGTTTCCACCGCACGTCGACCAGCGTCCTCCCATGATTTTTCGCTGATACCTACGACATCCACAATCCGGTAAACGGCATCCGATTGTTTCTTTGCCATTGGATCAATCCTTTCGAGGCTGAATTGAACTTGCGCGATCAATATCGGCGCGTGACTTCATCTTAGCCTTTATCAAGGTACACCACTTTCCCATCTACGCGGAAGGCGGCCGATATCTCGTCATGGCCTAACTTAACCGTTCGCCGCGTTGCATCAATTTGACGGGACTCAGAGGTTAAGTCGACAGTGCGGAATTGAACCGATTGATCTGAAACGCACTTCTATGGCTCCCGCGCCATTTATCGACCCCCGCGTTTACCCGCTATTGGGGCAACAGCGGACATTGACCGACACGGGAGCTGAATGGCTCGGTAGTGAATGACCCAACTGCGACATTGGCTGTGCACTGCGGCAATGGTTCTAATGCCGGTTTTAGCCCCTATCAAAGTACCCACTTGAGCCGATACGATGCCGTCTCCGGAAGCTTGGGGTCGGCCATGCGGCGGCGCGAGTTCCTCTCGCTTCTCGGCGGCGCGGCGGCAGCATGGCCGCTTCCGGCGCGCGCGCAGCAGCCGGCGATGCCGGTTTTTGGGTTCGTCAATGCCGGATTATCCGATCCGTCGCTTGCCGCCGCGTTCCGCAGCGGCCTCAACGAAGCCGGCTATGTCGAGGGCCAGAACGTGACTGTGGAGTACCACTGGCTGGATGGGCAATTTGATCGCCTGCCGGCGCTCATGGCTGACCTCGTGCGTCGTCGCGTGGCCGTTATCGCCACGCCAGCTGGCAACCTTGCTGCGCTTGCAGCCAAAGCCGCGACCACGACGATCCCAATCGTCTTCGGCGTCGGCATCTCGGGCAACAGTAAGCAGCATAGACACATGCCGATGAAGCCGAGCAATAATCCAAGCTTTTTGCCGGAATTGGTCATCGGCGGATCACGCTAGAGCGGTGGAAACGGCAACACGCCAGTGAAAAGCTGATGCAACGCGAGAAGTCCGGCATAAACACCGACCGCGACGATTTGGCGGAACAAACTATTTTCGCTTAATGATGGCCGCCACCTTCTCCCCACGAGCGCGGCGAGCGGAACTTGGATATCGGTCCGATAAACGGCTGCGATCATAGGACCGAGCCAGGAACGGTTTTTGGACGACGGAGACAAAGTGCCTAGAATTTTCTCCGAGCGGCTTTACGTTTCTGATGTCGCCGTCGGGCCGCGGTAGACTGTCGAGAAAGCCGCGCCGACCGGGCGATTTCACTGTTTCGCCGAAACTATCGCCATAGCCGATGCAGCCACAGCCATTGCTCGGGGTGCTCGCGCACCCAACCTTCCACCACGGTCATGATCACCTGCATGGTGCTCTGCACGTCCACGTGGCCTTCGGCATCGCGCTTGGGTTCAATTGCTTCGGTCATTTCGATTAAGAAGCGGTTGCGGTCGGGACGCCGCATAATGCGCGTGCCATGGATCGGGCAGTCGACGTGGCGCGCGAGCTGCGCAATGAGTGGATTGACCCTGCAGCGACGGCCGAAGAATGTCACCTCCACGCCTTTCGAGGTATTTTGATCAACCAGCATGGCGACATGCTTGCCCGCTTCGAGCATGTGCAGCAGCTTGACCGGCGCGTCGAGGCCGGCCGGAATCAGCGTGACCATGATGTTGCTGCGGATCTTTAGGATCGCTTCGTGGATCATAGGCATATTGGGCCGTCGATAGAGCACCGCGGTATCGAGGTTGTGCCGCCCCGCAACTAGCGCCGCAAGCTCCCAATTGGCGAGGTGCGCCGCGAATATGAGCGCCGGTTTGCCGTCAAGACGCAGTTGGTGAAAGCGTTCCGTGGTGGCCGGATCGGAAACTATGTCGTCGTCTGGCCAACTAGGGTCATGGTTGATCAGCCGATCGATATGCGCAAATTCGCCCCCATAGCGGCCGAGATTGTCCCACACCCCAGAAAGTATCTGCTCGATATCGGTGACCGTTTTTTCTGGAAAGGCGGCGATGAGATTGGCACGGCCAATGCGGTGCTCCCGCAGGAATGGGCCCACCGTACGCATGATCAGTCCTATCGCAGGGGCTGAAAGCTTGCGGGGAAGGAACCGAAGCGCATGCAGCAATCCAACCGCCGTCCAACCGACGACCACCTTGACGACTGCCCCAGGGCACCAGCGGAGAAAGTAAGTGAGACGTTGTAGCTGCTTGTTCATTCCGTGATCGGCGACTTTGAAGATTGATCATCTTGCCGGACACTTGACGGCTGCGCCAGCCCCCTGCTCGACCCCGCGGGTGGAATTGGCCCCGATTTTCCGGTTGCACACCGGTGCAACCCGCAGCTACTGAGGTGCGATCGAGCCGCGGTTTGCGACGAACATGTGTACGAATGGACCCGCGTCGCGTTCCTCGATTTTCCAGTCCGCCAAGGCCGGCCAGCATTGCGTCATTTCCGTACGGACAAAGCCAGCCCGCGCGCTGGTGACCGCATCTTGGACGATCACCTCGCCGTATCCCAGCAGCCATAGCAACCGGCTTGCCTCCCGGGCGAGGCGCGTACGCCGCGGCTCGCAGGCAACAACAAGCTTCGAGCGCTTCGCCGCGCCTTCGAATAATCGCTGCAAGCGATCCGCAGTGAAATGGTGCAGGAACACGTTGGCGGTGATGATATCCAAATCCGGCCCCGGCCGCTCCAGGAAATCGAATACGTCCGCCGCCACCGTCTGCACGTTCCAATTAAGTGCGGCAAATCCCTCGCACGTGGCCGCACTAACGATGTCCTGCTGATCGACCAGAAGCGCAGTGACATTCTGCCAGCGTGGCGCAAGCCGCTGCGCGATCGACAGCATCAGCGTTCCGTTACCCGCGCCCAGATCGGCCACCACGCGCGGTACGGCATCGCCGCACGCCCGCATCAGTGCTCGCGCCAGCAGGCGATCGTTCATCAGCATTGCGTTTAGTCGCCGGAGATCGCGCCGGAAGCGGATTGCGCGCGGATCGTCGCCGGGGATCTGGTCGGCCAATTCGAGTTCGACGCTGCGATGCAATCGCGCCTCCTCTTGTTCCGCCGCACCACGCCAGGCCGCCTAGGACCCGTCGAGGTACTTTCCGTCGGATGAAAACTTGGCGACGGCCGAGTTGCCGCGCTTGGCCCATTCGATGACCGGCTGCGGACCACAGACGAGCATAAAATAGTCGTAGGGTGCGCGTTGGTTGTTGGCCATGATGAACTGGTAATGCAACCGGAAGTAGTTTCCGTTCAGTTTGCGATAGAGATCCGGCGACAGCATGTCGTGGAGTCGAACTCGCCACACCATGGGATTGCACCGCTGAGGGCCGGCGTCGACGCCGACACCCGCGACCGGGTCGAAATCCCAGAAGTTCATCACATCCTTGCGTGCCTGGGCGTCGATCCACTGAACCGACGGCTCCACGGCCACGCGCCGGACCGCCTCTCGCATTCTCACCGCCTTCGGATGCAATGCGACCGCCGGCATGATCGCGCCAACGGTCAGCAATATCACCTTTGGTCCTTTGCGGCCAAGCTCCGGATCAAGTTCGAGCGCACGCGCAATTATGCATGGCGCGAGCGGCGTCCCGCCACTGTGGCCGACAACGACGATTTCGTCGGCATCTCCCGCATCCACCGACATCTTGAGACGCATGGCGCCCGTCTCGATTGCCCGATCGAAGCTTGAAGGATCGCCGCGCCCGAACTTCCTCAGATAGGGCCAGTGCGTGACGACGCGGGTGACCAGCCAGCGGTCGGCAAGCGGCCGCATCGCCACGAAAGCGGCAACAGCGACGACCAACGCGATGACAGATGCGAGCAACAGGTGCAGATCGAACACACCCTCCGCCACGCGAAAGGCCACGGCGCCTGCCGCAACCGACAGAGCAAGCCACACAAGCAGCAGCAATTGCATTGCGACGAAATGCAATTCGAACCGGAAATTCGCCCGGGTTATCTGCAGGCTTGTGCCGGTGACCAGATCGTCCACGATCCAATGGATGCCGCGTGCGATGCGAGGCAGAATCGGCTCGGCCATGTGGGCTTCGACAACGTCCTCATAGCGGACGAAATCGTACTGGACGACAACCTGCCAATTCGGTCCAGCCATGGCGGCGGTCCAGGAGGCCATCTCGCTGGACTCGATGGTGAGATCGCCAAGTGTGAACTTCGTCTGCCACAGCGCGCTGGCTCGTTTGAGTTGGCTGCGGAATAGAGCGTAATAGCCTTCCGCTCCCTGCGGATCATATCCGTGCACGTAGATAATGCGGCGACGGGTGATCAAGAGATTTACCTGCCAATGAGCGCACGAATGTCTACCATTCAGTGTCATCACCGCCAAGCAGTCGGCGGCGTACGATTATGGTTGGCGCTGGACACTGGATGACACCGTTTTATAGACCGAAGAACTTAGCGGGCTCGCTGGGCGCGGAGCGCAGTTCACCGTTACTGCCGACGTTGAATTGCAGATGGGTTTCGGCAATCCGCTCACCGGGCGCCTGCGCGCCCTCGACGCGCCGATGTCGGTTGGCTCCGACGTCGAGATATCGACCCGTTCCGACATGTTCGGGATTATCCGAACGGCCTTGCAGACCCAGCGCAACATTGACCATGTGCAGTCGCTGCCCACGATCGCAAAGGCGCTTGGAAAGATTTCGATAACCTGCCGCGACGCTTTCGCCTGGGCCACCATCAACGGCGCGAAGATGGCGCGCCTCGACCACCCCACCGGCTCGCTTGCGACCGGCAAGCAAGCCGACATCGTTCTGCTGCGCAAGGACGATCTCAACATGTTCCCGGTGCACGATCCGCTGTCGTCGCTAGTGACGCAGGCCGGCGTATCGAATGTCGATACGGTGCTGATCGGCGGTCGTGTGGTGAAACGTGGCGGACAGTTATTGTTTGCCAATATTGCGGAGAAGAAGGCCGTGCTGCAGCGCTCGGGCGAACGCATCCTGCGCGATTTCGGCGAGCTGCCGCGCGCCGCTTAGCGCGAAGATCGCTGTGTGTACCAATGACCAAAACCCGGACATATTGGTGATGAAGACCACCAAGAATTGAGCGTAAACTGATGATTCCGGTTCGCTTGGCGCCTCTAAAACACTTGTAACCGCCGTGTAACCGCGGCTTCGGACCTCAGCGCGGCGACACTCAAAATGGCCTTCGCTGCGTCTCCCGATTGCACGAAAGTGCCTTCCGGTACGCTCTAGACCAATTTTCGGTTGCTAGAAGGCTGGTGCCGGCGGAGGGATTTGAACCCCCGACCACCCGCTTACGAAGCGGATGCTCTACCGCTGAGCTACGCCGGCTGAATGGGTGGCACTCATATCGACGCAGGTCCGGAATAGCAATACGCCCGCCCTTGCTTGCTACCTAGCGAAATAGCTGCATGAAGCGCTGCCAGGGGGCCCGCGGCGGCGGTTCGGTGGGTTCCGGCACCGGATCGGTCTCCAGCGTGGAATCAGGGCCCGGATCGTCGGGCGCGTGCACAAGCGGGATCACCGGCTCGACCGATTTCGGTTTGGCCACCGACTTCGCCGGCTTGCGGGGCGACGGTTGCAGATCGGCCACCGGCGGCGCGACTGCGATCGGCGCGACTGGCGGCCGGCTTGGCCGGCGGCGGGGCGGCCTCGATCACCGGACGCGTGACGCCGATCTCGGCCAGCGGCACTTTCCACACAAAGCCGTCGAGTCGGCCATTTGGCGACACCGGGCGCCATTGCTCGGACACCACGCCGTCGGCGGTCCAGGCCGGATCGCCGGCAGCCCGCATGGCACGGCCCATCCATTCGCGCACGCGGCCTTGGTCGCCGTGCTCGCTTTCCTCGATCTCGGCCATCAGCGTGGCGACCCGCCGCGTCGGCGCCGAGAGATACGGCGCCAGCGCCGCCCGCGCGACGCCGAACTCGCGGGCTTCGAGCGCGGCATACGCCACGGCAATCGCGCCTTCGAGCTGGCCCGGCACGTTGGCGGCCAGCTTCTGCATGCGCGTAAGACGTTCGCGCGCGCTGTCGCCAAGCCGCAAATTCGCATAAGCCTCGGCGATGTCGGGATGCGGATTGATCGTCCACGCCTTCTCCAGAATCTTGCGCGCCTTGCGTTGCTCGCCCGCTTCCGTCAACCGCCGCCCGGCCAAGGCAGCTGCCGGCACCAGATCGGGCGCGAGCTTCACCGCTTCCAGCACGGCCGCGCGCGACCTATCGCGGTCGAGTTCCTCCAGCGCCAGCGCGCGCGCGGTCAGCAGGACGGCGCGCTTGCGGCGATAGTCGCCCTTCTCCAGCACGCTCTTCATATGATCGAGCGCATCGAGCGCGCCCGACCAGTCGGCGGCGGCGCAGCGATAATCGAGTGCGGCCTGTCCGGCCCAGGCCGGCGCCGGCGACGCCTTCGCCGCCGCCTCGACAGCGAGGCGCACGGCATGCGCATCGTCGCGCCGTTGCGCCTCGATATAGAGACCGCGCAGGCCGAGCAGTTTGGTGTCGTCGCGCCGGGTCATTTCGCGGAACGCGCGCTCGGCGCCGTCGCGGTCGCCGGCCATCTGCGCCGATTGCGCAGTGAGCAGCAGCGCCAGCGGATCGCCCGGCGACAACCGCGCCGCATCGTTCGCGGATTTGCGCGCGCTGCGCAGATCGCCGGCGCCGATCGCAATCAATCCGCGCGAGATCGCCAGATAACCTTTCATCGCGCGGCGATGTCGGAAGAACAGCGATACCTGTTCGGGCGAGCGCAGGATGAAGCGCATGATCGCCAATAGCAGCATGAGCACGAGCACTAGCGCGGCGACGGCGAGCGCCGCCACCATCACCGAGGTCTCGATGTGGTAGCCCATCCAGGTGATGACGACGTCGCCGGGCCGGTCGGCGACCCAGGCAAATCCGGCCGCCAGTACCGCGACCGCCAGCAAGAACAGAATCACCCGGATCATCGCGCCCTCACCGTGGCACGAGTGCGCGCGCCGTGTCGGCGGCGAATTGATGTGAGGCCGCAAGCGCGGCTTGGCGCACTTTTGCCCTTTCAATCCAGGCCTCCGCCGGCGCGCGCGTGGCGTCGGCGAGCTTGCCGAGATCGCCGAGCGCGGCCGCAATGTCGGCCTTGGCGGCGTCGACTTCGAGGCGCGCCAGCACCGCGGATGGATCGTCGCCCGGCGGTGCATTGACCGGGCGAATTTGCACCAGTTTGCCGGCATTGGCCTGCAGGCGCTCGAGGAAGCCGCCTTGCGGCGCCTGCGCGCCGGAAATCTTCATCATGGCCGGCAGCAGCGCGCGCAGCTCCTGCGCCAGTGCAGGTGCACCCGGCACGCCGCTTGCCACGAACGACACGAGCGAGGCTAAAGTCTTTTCGTCGGCGCCGAACGACTTGGCCTGCGCGAGCTCGGCCGTATAGGGCGCGCCACTCGCGACCGCATCGCGCAACGCCGCTGCGCTCAAGGCCAGTCGCGCGGCGATGTCGGCCGAAGACGCCTTGGCAATGTCGTCGCGCGCGGACTTGGCGGATTGTTCGAGCGCGGCCATGCGCTTTTGCAAGGCGTCGAATTCGGCCGGCGAAATTCCGGCGGTGGAATTCTTGGCAGCCTCCTGCATGCTGGCACGCAAGTCCGTCGCCGCCTGGACGGCCGCGTCGGCCCGCTCGCGCGCTTGGCCCGCAGTAGCGGTAAATTCATCGCTGCGGCGGTTTAGCGCCGCGAGCGCGATGCCGAGCGATTTCATGGCATTGTCGGCGGCGGTGAGTCGCTCGGCAACGCCTAGATCGCTCGCCGGAAGTTTCTTGATCGCCTCTTCGATCTTGCTCACGCGCTGGGTGAGCGCATCGATCGTCTTGGTATCCGCCGGGGCATGTGCAGCCGTATCGGTCGAGGCGACGGTGCGCACCGGCAGCAGACCGGTCAGCCAAAGCGCGAACAGGACCAGCGTCACGGCCGCCGCGCCGGTGACACCGGCCGCGAGCGTCGCCAAGCCGAAAGGACCGCCCGGCCGCGGCCCGGCCGGATCGGCAGACGTGGCTTGCACGGGTCTGGGCGGCGGATCGGACTGCGGCGGCGATGCCGCCTCAGGCGGCGGCATATCGGTGGCAGTGAGATCGATAGTCGGCGCCGCGCGCTTCTTGCGGCGTGGGGCTTGCGGCGCGGCCTGTTGCGCTCCTTCGGGCGTTTGCAGCGTCGTGCGCTTGTCTGCCATGCAGTTCCTCGGCGAATCGGCCCACCCGCAGACAGGAAATAACGTAATTGGCGCAGCGACGCCAATCAACCCTGCGGCCGCTCCAGGCTTGCGATCAGCGCCGCCTCGTCCGGCCGCGGCGCAATAGAGATACGGCTGGCGCCGGCACGGCTGAGCGGCTCGGCGATCTGCGCCGACAGGCAGATATGCCGCACGCCGAGCGCCTGTCCGGCAACACCTGCTTGGGCTGCGCCGGCGATATAATTCTCGGCGCTGCGCTTGGAAAAATGCAGCACCGCGTCGACGTCGCCGGCCTTCAGCGCCGCGATCAGCTCGGGCGGAAACGGCGCGGTGACCGCGCGGTAGACCACCGCCATTTCGGCCGCGACGCCATGTACAACCAGTTCGCCAACCAGATCGGCGGCGCGGTCTTCGCCGGCGAGATAGAGCAACGGTGCCGAAGCGTCGGCGTGCCGCTCGGCGATGAGCTGCACCAGATCGCGCACGTCGCCGCCCGCCGACGTGACATTTGAGAATCCCGCTTGTCGCGCGGCGTCGGCGCTGCGCCGGCCGACCGCAAACAGCGGCAGTTTGAACAGCGCATCGCATGCCGGGTGGCCGGCGATGGCGCCGAGCACATTGGCGCTGGTGATGATGACCGCGCCCCAGGTGTCGGAAAGCTCGGCCTTGACCGGCTCGACCCGCATGAGCGGCGCGACCAGCACCTCGTGTCCGCACGCTCGCAAAGCGGCGGCGGTGCGTTCGCTATCGGCCTGCGGGCGGGTGACGACCAGGCGCATGGTTCAATCGAAGAAGCCGGGGCCCGCGAGACGCTTCAATTCGCGACCGGCTTCGCTGCAGATCTTAACCGCGTCTTGGCGATGGCCAGTCGCGGCGATGTCGTGCGCGGCGGCGCCATCGGGCCGCGCGATCAACCCACGAAACCTCACCGTGTCGCCGCTGAGCGTGGCATGACCGCTGATCGGCGTCTTGCAGGAACCGTCAAGCACTGCGAGGAAAGCGCGCTCGGCCGAAAGCGTGGCCAACGTGTCGGCGTGATTAATGCGCGCCAGCGCTTCGCGTGTGCGCGTATCGTCCACACGCGCCTCGATGCCAATGGCACCCTGTCCGACTGCCGGCAGAAATTCGTCCGTGCTCATGATCTTGGTCGCGTGCTGGGTCAATCCGAGCCGCTTCATGCCGGCGAGCGCGAGAATGGTCGCGTCCATTTCGCCGGCGTCGAGCTTGCGCAGCCGCGTCTCCACATTGCCGCGCAGTGGCACCACGCGCAGGTCGCCGCGCGCGCGCTTGGCGATCGCCTGCCGGCGTAGCGAGGCGGTGCCGAGCGTCGCGCCCTGCGGCAACTCGGCGAGCGAGCCCGCCTTGCGGCTGATGAACACGTCGCGCGGGTCTTCGCGCTCGAGGCAGGCCGCCAGCGTCAACCCGGGCTGCGAGAACGTCGGCATGTCCTTGGCCGAATGCACGGCGACGTCGATACGGCCGTCGAGCAGCGCTTCCTCGATCTCCTTGGTGAACAGACCCTTGCCGCCGACTTCCGCCAGCGGCCGGTCCTGGATGGCGTCGCCCGAAGTGCGGATGATGACGAGCTCGATGGCCTCCTCATCGACTCCCATCGCTGCGGCCAGCCGCGCGCGCACGGTCCGCGCCTGCACCACCGCCAGCGGGCTGCCGCGCGTGCCGATACGCAAGGGGGCTGCGGCGGAGGATTGCACCATGTAACCTCGCGATGCTAGGCCGGACCGGGGGTCCGGGCTATCGGGTCAATTGACTAGCTATTATTTCACCCGCCGTCACGTCGCCCCTGCCGGGCGAGGCAAGAAATGAGGAACGAATGGTTGTCCTCGGGATCGAGACGACCTGCGACGAAACCGCCGCGGCGGTGGTGGAACGTTCCGAGGACGGCGGCGGCAAGATTCTGTCCAATATCGTGCTGTCGCAGGTCAGCGAACACGCCGCTTTCGGCGGCGTGGTTCCCGAGATCGCAGCCCGCGCCCATGTCGAGGCGCTCGATCTCATCATCGCCAAGGCCATGACGCACGCCGGGCGCGGCTACGACCAGATCGACGGCATCGCCGCCGCCGCCGGTCCCGGGCTGATCGGCGGCGTGATTGTGGGGCTGACCACGGCCAAGGCGATCGCGCTGGTCAAGCGAAAGCCGCTGATCGCGATCAATCATCTCGAGGCCCATGCGCTCACCGCGCGGCTGACCGACGCCACGCCATTTCCCTATTGCCTGTTCCTCGCCTCCGGCGGCCACACCCAGATCGTCGCGGTGCGCGGCGTCGGCGACTATGTGCGGATCGGCACCACGCAGGACGACGCCATCGGCGAGGCCTTCGACAAGACCGCGAAGCTGCTCGCGCTTGGCTATCCGGGCGGGCCGCAGGTTGAGAAGGAAGCAACACGCGGCAACGCCGCCCGCTTCGCGCTGCCGCGGCCGATGCATGGGCGCAAGGACGCGGATTTCTCGCTCTCCGGCTTGAAGACCGCGCTGCGGCTGGAAGCGGAAAAAATCGCGCCGCTCTCCGACCAGGACGTCGCCGACCTGTGCGCTTCGTTCCAGCAGGCGGTGGTGGAGGTCGTGCTCGACCGGCTGCGCGCCGGTTTGCGTCTATTCCGCGCCAAATACGGCGCACCCACTGCGCTAGTCGCCGCCGGCGGCGTCGCCGCCAACCAGGCGATCCGCAAGGTGCTGCACCGTCTCGCCTTCGAGGTCGGCACCGTGCTGGTGGTGCCACCGCTAGAACTGTGCACCGACAACGGCGCCATGATCGCCTGGGCCGGTGCCGAGCGGCTGGCGCTCGGCCTCACCGATACGCTCGATGTCGCGCCGCGCGCGCGCTGGCCGCTCGACGAGATCGCGGCGGCCAAGGGCAAGCTGCAACGCACGGCGGCATATAAATGACCATTCAACGCATCGCCGTGCTCGGAGGCGGCGCCTGGGGAACGGCGCTGGCGCTAACTTGCGCGCGCGCCGGACGTGACGTCACGCTTTGGGAATTCGACGCCGGCAATGCCGAGCATCTCGCGAGTAAGCGCGAGAGCCGCTTCCTGCCGGGTGTGCGTCTTGAAGACAGCATCAAGGTGACGCGCGCGCTGGCTGAGGCGTCGCGCAGTGACACGATCCTGCTGGTGGTTCCTGCCCAAGCGATGCGCTCGGTGATCAAATCGCTGGCACAAACAATTTCTGCCGGTTCGCCGCTGATAGCCTGTGCCAAGGGCATCGAGCATGGCACGCACAAATTCATGTCCGAGATCATTGCCGAATGCGCGCCGAACGCGGTGCCCGCGATCCTGTCCGGCCCGAGCTTTGCCGCCGACGTGGCGCGCGGCTTGCCGACCGCAGTGACGATCGCTGCGCCCGATGCGGCAATCGCCGGCGCGCTGGCGCAGGCGATCAGTTCCGGCACGTTCCGCCCCTACCATTCGACCGACGTGCGTGGGGTCGAACTCGGCGGCGCCACCAAAAATGTGCTGGCGATCGCCGCCGGCATCGTCACCGGACGCGGGCTCGGCGCCAGCGCCTCGGCGGCTTTGACCACACGCGGGTTCGCCGAACTGGTACGTTTCGGCAAGGCGTTCGGCGCACGCACCGAGACGATGATGGGGCTTTCGGGATTGGGCGATCTGATCTTGACGTGCTCGACCCCGCAATCGCGCAATTTTTCATTCGGCGTGGCGCTCGGCAAAGGCGAGAAGCCTGCCGGCGCGGCGCACGGCAAGCTTGCCGAAGGCGCCTTCACCGCGCCGGTGCTGTTGGAAATGGCACGCGCGAAAAATGTGGAGATGCCGATCTGCGCAGCCGTCGCCGACGTGCTGGCGGAAAAACTCAGCGTGGACGCGGCGATCGAGTCGCTGCTCACGCGTCCAATCAAGTCGGAGCATTGACGTGGCCTACTGGTTGATGAAATCCGAGCCCGGCGCCTGGTCGTGGGCCCAGCAAATGAAAAGCGGCGGCAAGGGCGAAGCCTGGTCCGGCGTTCGCAATCATCAGGCCAAGCTTAGTCTGATGAAGATGAAAAAAGGTGACCGCGCCTTCTTCTACCACTCCGGCGCCGACAAGGCCGCGGTCGGCATCGTCGAGATCGTGCGCGAGCATTATCCCGACCCGAGCGCCAAACCGGGTGAGCCCTGGGTCGTCGTCGAAGTGAAGGCGCTCGAGCCATTGCCCAAGCCGGTGACGCTCGAAGCGATCAAGGCCGAGCCGAAGCTCAAGGCGATGGTGCTGGTCAACAACACGCGGCTGTCGGTGCAGCCGGTGACCGACGCCGAGTGGAAAATCGTGTGCAAGATGGGTGGACTGTAGCGGGATGGCCTCCATGACCTTCGCGGGCATCAACTACTGGGCGGTGCTGGTGGCGGGCGCCATCGGCTTCGCGTTCGGCGGCGTCTGGTATCGCCTGCTGGCGGGGCCCTGGAAGGCGGCGCACGGCTTCAGCACCGAACAAATCCGCGCCCATCACGGCAAGGGCGCGGCGCCTTGGCCGCTCATTATTGCGCTCGCCGCCGACCTAGTCATGGCCTGGATGCTGGCCGGCGTGATCGGCCATCTCGGTGCAGTGACGGTGCAGAACGGCGTGATCTCCGCCGCCTTCCTCTGGTTCGGCTTCGTTTTCACTACCCTGGTAGTCAACAACACCTTCGGCATGCGCAGCGCCAAGCTGATCGCCATCGACGGCGGACATTGGCTGGCCGTCTTGCTGCTGATGGGCGCGATCATCGGCGCCTGGGGGGCCTAACCCCCACCAAAGTGGGGCATGGCGCGTCTTGTCGCGCGTGCAAGTGCCGTCGCATAATAGGCCCAAGCAGAAATGCAAAATCGCCTCCGGGGCAACCGGATGGGCGGGGAGGAATTTGCGATGTCCGACAAGATCTATGACGTTTCGCCTGCCTGGCAGCAACGCGCCTTCGCCGACAAAGCGAAGTACCAGGAAATGTACGCGCACTCGATCAAGGACCCGAACGGGTTCTGGGCCGAGCAGGCCAAGCGTATCGACTGGATCAAACCGTTCAGCAAGGTCAAGAACACTTCCTTCGATCCGCACAACGTCTCGATCAAATGGTTCGAGGACGGCACGCTCAACCTCGCCTACAACTGCATTGACCGGCATCTCACCAAGCGCGGCAATCAGGTCGCGATTCTATGGGAAGGCGACGATCCGAAAGAAGACAAAAAGATCACCTACAAGCAGCTGCACACCGAGGTGTGCAAGTTCGCGAACGTGCTCAAAGCGCGCGGCGTCAAGAAAGGCGACCGCGTCACCATCTACATGCCGATGATTCCGGAAGCGGCGATCTCCATGCTCGCCTGCGCGCGCATCGGCGCCATCCATTCCGTGGTGTTCGGCGGTTTCTCACCCGACTCGCTTGCCGGCCGCATCGAGGACTGCAAGTCACCCATCATCGTCACTGCCGATGAAGGCGTGCGCGGCGGCCGCAAGATCCCGCTCAAGGTGAATGCCGATGCGGCGGCCGAGAAGGCCGGCGGCGTCACCAGCATCATCGTCGTGCGCCGCACCGGCGAAAAGGTGAACATGAAGGCCGGGCGCGACGTCTATTACGACGAGATCGCCAAGACCGTGCCGGCCGACTGCCCGTGCGAGGAAATGAACGCGGAAGACCCGCTGTTCATTCTTTATACGTCGGGCTCGACCGGCAAACCGAAAGGCGTGCTGCACACCACCGGCGGCTACGCGATCTACACCTCGATCACGCACCAATACGTGTTTGATTATCACGAAGGCGACATCTATTGGTGCACCGCCGACGTCGGCTGGGTCACCGGCCACAGCTACATCGTCTATGGCCCGCTCGCCAACGGCGCCATCACCATGATGTTCGAGGGCGTGCCGAACTATCCGACCACCTCGCGCTTCTGGGAAGTGTGCGACAAGCACAAGGTCAACATCATCTATACCGCGCCGACCGCGATCCGCGCGCTGATGCAGGGCGGCAACGATCCGGTGAAGAAGACCTCGCGCAAAAGCTTGCGCCTGCTCGGCACGGTCGGCGAGCCGATCAATCCGGAAGCCTGGGAGTGGTACTACCACGTGGTCGGCGAGGACCGCTGCCCGATTGTCGACACCTGGTGGCAAACCGAGACCGGCGGCATTCTCATTACGCCGCTGCCCGGCGCAATCGCGCAGAAGCCGGGCTCCGCGACGCTGCCGTTCTTCGGCGTCATCCCGCAGATCGTCGACGCCGAAGGCAACGAGCTCAAAGGCGCCGGCTCCGGCAATTTGTGCATCGCCGACGCCTGGCCGGGAATGATGCGCACGGTCTATGGCGATCACGAGCGTTTCGTGCAGACTTATTTCTCGACCTATGTCGGCCGTTACTTCACCGGCGACGGCTGCCGGCGCGACGAGGACGGCTATTACTGGATCACCGGCCGCGTCGACGACGTGATCAACGTCGCCGGCCACCGCCTCGGCACTGCCGAGGTGGAAAGCGCTCTTGTTGCGCATCCGAAAGTGTCGGAGGCTGCCGTCGTCGGCTACCCGCACGACATCAAGGGTCAGGGCATCTATGCTTACGTGACGCTGATGACCGGCGAAAAGCCGACCGAGGAATTGCGCAAGGAGCTGGTGGCTTGGGTGCGCAAAGAAATCGGGCCGATTGCTTCGCCCGACCTGATCCAGTTCTCGCCCAGCCTGCCGAAGACGCGCTCGGGCAAGATCATGCGGCGAATCCTGCGCAAGATCGCCGAGGACGACTACGGCGCGCTCGGCGACACCTCGACGCTGGCCGAGCCGGCCGTGGTCGACGATCTAGTGCACAACCGGCAGAACAAGAAGGCCGACGCCAAGGCGGGGGCGTAAACGCGCCTCCGCAAGTCGATGATCATGAACGGTGCTTGGGCCCGGCTCCGCGGACCCGAGCCTCGTTAAGTCTTAACCGCCGTCTACGCTATTTCGAACTTTCGCCCGAGCTGCCCGCAACCTGCATTATTATTGCAGCGATCAACAGTCGCGAGCAGATGCAATGATTCTTGTGTTTCGGCGTGCGGCGCTCATTATTGCGATCGTATGGGGCACTGCGCTGCTAATGGCGCCGGCTGCGAATGCAGCCACCCACGATGTGGTCAGCTTCTCTGGCTTCTCACCCGGCACCATCGTCATTAATACCAGCGAGCGCCGACTTTACTACGTGATTGACGGCGGCCACGCGCTGCGCTTCCCGGTCGGTGTCGGCAAAGCCGGCATGACCTGGACCGGAAACGCGCGCGTCGAGGGCAAATTTGTCCGGCCGGCTTGGGCGCCGCCCGCTTCCATCCGCCGCGAAAATCCAAAGCTGCCGCGGGTCATTGCCGGCGGCTCGCCACACAATCCGATGGGTGCGGCCGCACTCACTTTGCGCGGCGGCGAATACGCCGTACAACGCCGACATCCGCGAGCTCTATCGCCTGGTCGCTGTCGGCACGCGGGTCGTCGTCGAGCAGTGATGCGGTCGCCCATGTAATACTGCCAACATCGTCGTCCTTTGGCGCCCTAACCGATTCGGACAGACGCAATCTTGGCTAGTATTGTTGCACTGCACGACTTTGTGGCGGTTGGCCTCCACGCTTAAACTTGTGTGTTTTTGAAGTTTTTCGATTCCTTTCGCGCCCCAGCCACAATTTGTGGCAATGATCGGGCCATGGCGCGCCCGCGCACCTCCCCCCAGCCGGAAGTCCCCGGCCTCGCCGCCCGAAGGATCGCCGCCGACATTCTCGACGGCGTCCTGCGGCGGAAGATCGCGCTCGACGAGCAACTGTCCGGCAAGACCGTACATACCGGCCTCGCCACCCTCGCCGACCGCGACCGCGCCTTGATGCGCCGGCTCACAGCCACCGTGCTGCGGCGGCTCGGCACTTTGCGGTACCTGCTGGGCGGATTTCTCGACAAGGGGTTTCCATCCGAGGCACCGCGCGTGGAAACCATCCTACTAATCGGCGCCGCGCAAATCCTTTGGCTCGAAGTGCCCGATCATGCCGCGGTCGATTTGTCCGTGCGCCTGGCGCAAGCCGACCGCCGCGCGGCGCGCTATGCCGGCCTGATCAATGCGGTGCTGCGTCGCGTGACGCAGAGTAAGACGGCCGCGCTCGCCAGTAACGCGACACGCGACACGCCAAAATGGCTGGTGGCGCGCTGGACCAAGCGCTACGGCGCCGAGATCGCACGCGCGATCGCGGCGGCCAACGGCCACGAGCCCGCGCTCGATCTCACCGTTAAATACGATGCCGAGTCCTGGGCCGAGCGCCTGCGCGGACGCGTGTTGCCGACCGGAACCGTGCGCACTATCGCGCAAGGCGCGATCTCGCTGCTGCCCGGCTTCAACGAAGGCGCATGGTGGGTGCAGGACGCCGCCGCCTCGCTGCCCGCCCGCCTGCTCGGCGACGTGCGTGGCAAAGCGGTCGCCGATCTGTGCGCGGCGCCCGGCGGCAAGACTGCGCAGCTCGCTTTCGCCGGCGCCAATGTCACCGCGGTCGATCGCTCGCCGGCGCGCCTCAACCGCCTGCGCGAAAATCTGGCGCGGCTTGAACTGCAAGCCGAGATCGTCGCCGCTGATGCGCAGGAATGGCTAGGGGGACCGTTCGATGCCGTTCTGCTCGATGCGCCCTGCTCCTCGACCGGCACCATCCGCCGCCACCCCGACGTACCTTGGCTCAAGAGCGAATCCGACATCGCCGCGTTGATATCCTTGCAACAGCGGCTGCTAGAGCGCGCGATCGATCTGCTCAAGCCCGG
Source organism: uncultured Alphaproteobacteria bacterium (assembly GCA_963778745.1). Taxonomy (GTDB): domain Bacteria; phylum Pseudomonadota; class Alphaproteobacteria; order Rhizobiales; family Xanthobacteraceae; genus Pseudolabrys. The sequence goes on from CAVZVP010000023.1 coordinate 20,374, forward strand.
CGCTACGCTTGTTTATTGCGTCTGCTCACTGGAACCGGAGGAAGCCGAGGACCAGATCGCGGCGTTGTTGGCGCGCGACCTTCGCGTCGCCCGCGTACCTGTTGCAGCGCAAGAGGTAGCCGGCCATGCCGAATTCCTGACCGCGGAAGGCGACCTCCGCACTTTACCGCCGCAACTGCCCGACCCCGATTTGCGCTGGGGTGGGCTTGATGGATTCTATGCCGCCCGGCTCATCCGCAAAGCCTAGCGCCGTACGGGCATATTGGACCTTTGGCTACCCTTCGCTATCTTATGGATTGTGCGCGAGAATCGGGCCGCGCCGCAGGGGACGAGCGCCTTCATGATGCGGGTTTCGGTCGCGGAGCGGGCCAGGCTCTCCGTGCTTATCGGGCGCCGCGCATTCCGCAGCCTGCTCGGGCGCATCAACACGCATCCGCTGCTGCGCTGGCGGTTCGGCTCGGCCAAGACCGACCGGCTGGCGATCGCGCCGCAGGATCTGCGCACCGCCGACGCCACCCGCGCGAGCGAAATCTACGCCGGCCGCTTTGCCTTCGCCGGCAAGGTGGTGATCTGCGACCGCCGTTCGCCCTTCGAGATGACGCCGCCGTCCGACGAATGGGCGGTGATGTTGCTGAGCTTCTCCTGGCTACGCCATCTGCGCGCCGCCGACAGCGCCATCACCCGCGCTAACGCGCGCGCGCTGATCGACGATTGGATAAACCTGCAAGGCGCCTGGCATCCGCTCGGCTGGCGCGTGGATATTTTGTCGCGCCGTATCATCTGCTGGCTCAGCCAAGCACCGTTCGTATTGCAGGACGCCGACGCGCGCTTCTACCGCCGCTTCCTGCGCAGCCTGTCGCGGCAGGTGCGCTGCCTGCGGCGCTCGCTGAAACAATCGCGCGACGGGCTGCCGCGGCTGCAGGCGCTGATCGCACTCAATTATGCGATGCTGTGCATGCAGGGCCAGTCCGGCAATCTGCGCGGCAATGCGCGTCGCCTTATCGACGAACTGCGCCGCCAAATTCTGCCCGACGGCGGGCATATCAGTCGCAATCCCGGCGCGCTGATCGAATTGCTGGTGGACCTGCTGCCGCTCCGGCAATTGTTCACCGCGCGCCAGTTGCAGCCACCGCCAGCGCTCAATAACGCCATCGACCGCATGATGCCGATGCTGCGTTTCTTCCGCCACGACGACGGGAATTTCGCGCAATTCAACGGCATGGGTCCGACGCCGGTCGACCTGCTCGCCACCGTGCTTGCCTACGACGACGCCCGCGGCGCGCCGGTGGCGAATGCGCCGCATTCCGGGTATCAGCGCATCGACGCCAGATCCACCGCCTTGCTGATGGATACCGGCCGGCCGCCGCCGCTGGCCTTGAGCCAGGAGGCGCATGCCGGCTGTCTATCGTTCGAGCTGTCGTGGAACCTGCACCGCCTGGTGGTCAATTGCGGGTTGCCGGCGGTGAACAAAGAAAACTGGCGGCAGGTGGCGCGCGCCACCGCGGCACATTCCACCGTTACCTTCAACGACGCGTCGTCGTGCCGTATCCTAGAATCCAGCCGATTGCGGCGGCTGCTATTCGGCTCACCGATCGTCAGCGGGCCGCGCGACGTGCGGGTGACGCGCGAAGATACAGGCGAAGGCACGACTCTAACTGCCTCGCACGACGGCTACGCCGACGCCTTCAACGTGATCCATCATCGCGCGCTGCGGCTTAGCGCCGACGGCCGCACGCTGGACGGCGAGGACAGCTTCACGCCGGCCGCTGGCGCCACGCTGCCGGAAGGCAAGCCCGACGAATTCGCCATCCGCTTTCACCTACATCCGTCGATCAAGGCCAACCGGCTGGCGGATGGCCGCGGCGTGATCCTGCTGCTGCCGGACCGCGAACTGTGGACGTTCTTCAGCTACGGCGAACCCGTGCAGATTGAGGAAAGCGTCTATCTCTCCGCCTCGGACGGTCCGCGCCGCGCTGTGCAGATCGTGATTTACGGCCACGTCCATAGCGAGCCCAAGGCGCGCTGGAGTTTCCGCCACACCCCGCCGGCGCCGCCCGGTACCCGCCCCGAGCGGGCGGACGAGCCGGAATTACCGCTTTGATTGGCGATCCTTGTGGATGCTTCGGTGAACGCGAGCCGGGACGCATACACTTTCGCCCGCTTCATGTGCTAGCTCCTCGCTTATGACCAGCCACCCGCGCCGTATCACCCGCGCTTTGTTGTCGGTATCCGACAAAGCCGGCCTTACCGACTTCGCCATGGCCCTCGCTGGCTACGGCATCGAATTGATCTCCACCGGCGGCACCGCCAAGGCGCTGAAAGATGCCGGGCTCAAAGTGATCGACGTCGCCGAACTGACCGGCTTTCCCGAAATGATGGACGGCCGGGTTAAGACGCTGCACCCGAAGGTGCACGGCGGCCTGTTGGCGATCCGCGCCAAAAAGGAACACGTCGCGGCGATGGACAAACACGCCATCAAGCCGATCGATCTCCTGGTGGTGAACCTCTATCCGTTCGAGGCGACCGTCGCTAAAGGCGGCGGGTTCGGCGACTGCATCGAGAACATCGACATTGGCGGGCCGGCTATGATCCGCGCCGGCGCCAAGAACCACGCCGACGTCACGGTGGTCGTGGAGCCTGCCGACTATGAGAAGGTGCTAGCCGAACTGGCCCAGCACAGCGGCATGACCTCGCTCGAGCTGCGCCAGAAGCTGGCGGCGAAAGCTTACGCGCGTACCGCGGCATACGACGCGGCGATTTCCAACTGGTTCGCCGACGTTCTGCACGACAGCGCGCCGGGCTACCGCGCCTTCGGCGGCAAACTAATCCAATCGTTGCGCTATGGCGAGAACCCGCACCAGAGCGCGGCATTTTATCGCGCGCCAAGCGATCGCTTCGGCGTGGCGACAGCGCGGCAGATGCAGGGCAAGGAACTGTCCTACAACAACATCAACGACACCGATGCGGCTTATGAATGCGTCGCCGAGTTCGATGCCAAGCGCACCGCGGCCTGCGTGATCGTCAAGCATGCCAATCCCTGCGGTGTGGCGGAGGGCGCAAGCTTAGTCGATGCCTATCGCAAGGCGCTCGCTTGCGATTCGACCTCCGCTTTCGGCGGCATCGTTGCGCTCAACCGCAAGCTCGACGCCGAGGCTGCGAAAGCGATCACCGAGATTTTCACCGAAGTGATCATCGCGCCGGACGCCACCGACGAAGCGATCAAGATCGTCGCCGCGAAAAAGAACCTGCGCCTGCTTCTGGCCGGCGGCTTGCCCGACCCGCGCGCCGGCGGGCTAACGGCGAAGACGGTAGCCGGCGGACTACTGGTGCAGTCGCGCGACAACGCCGTAGTCGACGAGATGCAACTGAAGACCGTCACCAAGCGTGCGCCCAGCGAAGCCGAGCTCAACGACCTGCGATTCGCCTTCCGCGTCGCCAAGCACGTGAAGTCGAACACCATCGTCTATGCCAAAGGCTTGGCCACCGTCGGCATCGGCGCCGGGCAGATGAGCCGCGTCGATGCCGCGCGCATTGCCGCGCGCAAGGCGGAAGACGCCGCCAAGGAATTGAAACTAGCCGCTCCTCAGACCAAGGGCTCGGTGGTCGCCTCCGATGCATTCTTTCCGTTTGCGGATGGTTTGTTAGTTGCGATCGAGGCCGGCGCCACCGCGGTGATCCAGCCAGGTGGCTCCATGCGCGACGACGAGGTGATCAAGGCCGCCGACGACCACAACGTCGCGATGGTGTTCACTGGGACAAGGCATTTCAGGCATTGATGTCTTACCCTCCCCTGAATGGGGAGGGATAAAAAAGATTTGAACCAACGGTTTCGCCACCGCGACCGATACACAGGCGAATTCGGCCTACGGGCGTCAATCGGCTCACGGACGCGGTCGCCTGAAGGGAATAGCTTTGGCGGTTTTCAACTCTGGGAGGAAACAATGTCACGCAATTTTCTGGTGACGGCTGTGGCGGCCGCATCTCTGGTTGCTTTCAGTGCCTCCGGTTTTGCGCAGGAAGCGATTAAAAGCAGCAAATCGGATACTAGCGACCGCATGGGTGGCGGCGGTGGTGCGAGGGCGCCGGTGCTTTGCCAAGACGAAAACCGTGAAAAGCAGCAAGTCGAACGGCAGCGAACGCATGGGTGGGGATGGCGGTGTGCGCAATGGTGGAGGAGCCCCCGCCATGACTAAAAATCTGAATAGCAGTCGATCGAACTGAGCGGATAGCGGCCGTTGTCCTTTCTTATCTCTCTCCCACTTGCGGGGGAGAGATTAAGAGTCACTGCCGCGCCAAGTCCCCCAGCAAACTCGCCGCCACCGACAGCTTCGACAGCGTTAAGCCCGAGCCGGCGATCTCGTGGATCGCCGCGCGAATGCGCTCGACTTCGATGCGACGCGGCTTGATCCATTCCTCCACCGCACCGGCGCCGGCCACACCATTGCCGACCATGGCGGCGGTCAGCCGCCTTTCGGCGTCGCCGATCGAATTGAGCGCGCGGTCAAGTGCCAGGCGATCGAAATAATCCGACACAACGATGCCCGGCACCGCGCCGATCACGCGGTCGAGCTGGAAGAAGGCTTCGGTAGCGAAATAGGTCGCGGTCACCTCGCCCACTGGCTTTTTGCTTTGGTCCGCCACCTGCACGATGTCGGGTGCGGCCTTCAGCACGCCGAGGCTGGCAATGCGGCCCGCTAGCGTCTCCGGCACGCCTGCCTTTGTGAGTTCCGCCACCCGCGCGTCGCGCGCGGCCAAAGCCGGTTTCGACAACGCGCTATCGATTGCAGCCGCCACCTGCGCGATGCCATCGTGGTAATGCGCGATGATCCTTTCCAGCCCCTGCTTGAGATCGGCGTTGCGCAGGAACCAGACCAGTCGATCGAGCAACAAATTCTGTGCGGCGGCATAGAGCCCGAGCTGGGTCTCGCCCGACACCTTGTTGTCGAGTGCGTCGATCTCGGAATTGAGCGCGATCAGTTCGTAGCTGTTGCGCACCGCTGCGAAAGCGGCGGCGATCGCTGCCGGCGCGGCGCCGGTTTGGTCTGCAATGCGCACGATCAGCGTAGCGCCGCCGCGGTTGATCATCGAATTGGTCAATTGCGTGGCGATGATCTCGCGCCGCAGCCTGTGCGCGTGCAACGCGTCGTCGTAGCGCTCCGACATTTCCTTGGGGAAATAGCGCTCAAGCTCGCGCCCGAGATAGGGATCGTCCGGCACTGTGCTGTCGAGCAGCTCGCTGTAGAGCGAGAGCTTGGCGTAGGCGAGCAGCACCGCCAGTTCCGGCCGGGTCAGCGCCAGATTGCGCTTGCGGCGCTCGGCGATCGCCAATTCGTCGGGCAAGAATTCCACTGCGCGGTCGAGGTGCCCACGCATTTCCAGCGTTTGCATGAGTCGCTGTTGGAACCCGAGGTCCTCCAACCCGCGCCGTGCGGCAAGCGAAAGCGCCAGCGTCTGCTGATAATTGTTGCGCAACACCAGGTGCGCCACCTCGTCGGCCATTTCGGCGAGCAGCGCGTTGCGCCCTTCCAGCGTCAGCGCGCCGGCGCGCAACGGCCGGCTCAAGGCGATCTTGATGTTGACTTCGACGTCGGAAGTATTGACGCCGGCGGAATTGTCGATGGCGTCGGTGTTGAGCCTTATGCCGGCGAGTGCCGCCTCGATACGGCCACGCTGGGTCATGCCCAGATTGGCGCCCTCGCCGATCACCTTGCAGCGCAGATCGGCGCCGGCGACGCGGATGGCATCGTTGGCACGGTCACCGGCCGCATCGTCGCTTTCATTCGACGCCCGCACGTAAGTGCCGATGCCGCCGAAGAACAAGAGATCGACCGGCGCCTTCAGGATGGCCTTCATCAGCTCCTGCGGCGTCACCGCCTCGGCCACGCCGAACAGCTTCTGCGCCGCCGGACTAAGCCGGATTTCCTTCGACGCGCGCGGATAAACGCCGCCGCCTTGCGAAATTAACTTCTTTTCATAGTCCTGCCAGCTCGAGCGCGGCAGCGCGAACAGCCGCTTGCGCTCTGCGAAAGCCGCTTTCGGATCTGGATCGGGGTCGATGAAGATGTCGCGGTGATCGAACGCAGCCAGCAGGCGCGTAGTATTCTCGCGCAGCATGCCGTTGCCGAACACGTCGCCCGACATGTCGCCGACGCCGACGGCGGAAAACGGCGTCTTGCCGATATCGACGTCGATCTCGCGGAAATGCCGCTTCACCGCCTCCCAGGCGCCGCGCGCGGTGATGCCCATCACCTTGTGGTCGTAGCCGGCCGAGCCGCCGGAGGCGAAGGCGTCGCCTAGCCAGTAGTCGTGCTCGATTGAAATCGCGTTGGCGATGTCGGAGAAGGTGGCGGTGCCTTTGTCGGCGGCGACCACCAGATAAGGATCGTCGCCCTCGTAGCGCACCACGCAGTCGGGCGGAATTATCGTTCCGTCATGATGAATGTTGTCGGTGACGTCGAGCAGCGTCGAGATGAACAATTTGTAGGTGGCGATGCCTTCCGCCTGCATCACGTCGCGGGCGGCGCCTTTCGGCATCAGCTTGGGCACGAAGCCGCCCTTGGAGCCGACCGGCACGATCACCGCGTTCTTCACCTGCTGCGCCTTCACCAGCCCGAGGATCTCGGTGCGGAAGTCCTGCGGCCGGTCGGACCAACGGATGCCGCCGCGCGCCACCTTTCCGAAGCGCATGTGCACGCCTTCAACGCGCGGTGAATAGACGAAGATCTCGTAGAGCGGGCGCGGCAGCGGCAAATCTGTGATCTTGCCGCTTTCGAACTTGACCGCGATCAGCGACTTGAGGTGGCCGTCCTTGTCGGTCTGGAAGAAATTGGTGCGGATCGCCGACTGCACCGCGTTGACGAAGCGGCGCAGAATGCGATCCTCGTCCAGGCTGTCGACTTTCTGCAATTCCTCCTCGATGCGCGCGGCGATCGCGTTCCGCTTGGCGTCGCGATCTTGCGCGGCTTCCGGGCGCGGATCGAAGCGGGCGTGAAACAGCTCGACGATATTGCCGGCTATGCCGGCGTGCTTGACCAGCGTCGCCCACATGTAATCTTGCGAATAGGGCACGCGTACCTGGCGCAGGAAGCGCGACAGTGTGCGGATCAGCGCCACGTCGCGCCACGCCAGGTTAGCCGCGAGCGTGAGCGCGTTGTAACCGTCGTTTTCGGCGCCGCCGCGCAACGCCATCAGGAAGGCGGCTTCCAGCCGCGCCTTGCCGGCGTCGAGATCGATCATGCCGCCGTCGCCGCGTTCCAACAGCATGTCGTGGAACCAGGCGTCGTGCGCCTTGCCCTTCGAATCGATGTGGTAGGTGCGCTCGTCCACCACCCGAAAACCCATGTTTTCCAGCACTGGAACGCGTTCCGACAGCGGCAGCGGGCGTTGCCAACTCCAGACTTTGAGGCCGACGGCGCGCTGCTCTTCCTGCATGCGGTGATGGAAATCGACGCCGAGCGGCCGCAGTTCGCTCAAGGTTTCGACCATGCGGACATCACCGGCCGCCACCGTCGGCGGATAGGCTTCCTGGAAACCCGCGGAAAATGCGTCGCGGTAGCGGCCGAACAAATCGCGCGCCTTGTCCGGCGGATTGGCCAGCGCCAGCGCGTCGCTCAATCCGTCGGCCCACGAGCGCACGATTGCAGCGACCTCCTGCTCCAGCGTGGCGGCATCGATCGCGGGCGCTTGGCCGTGCGAACGGCCGATGATGAAATGCACGCGCACCAGCGGGCCTTCCGGGAAGAACGGATAAAACGCCGAGACGCGTCCGATAAAGGCGCGGCTGAGATAGTCACCGATGCGCGCGCGGATATGGCTGTCGTAGCGTTCGCGCGGCACGAACACCAGCACCGACACGAAGCGGTCGAAGCGATCGCGCCGCGCCAGCACGCGCACGCGCGGCCGCTCGTCGAGCTGCAGGATGGCGAGCGCGAAATGATAGAGCGAATCTTCTTCGATCTGGAACAATTCGTCGCGCGGATAATGTTCCAGCACGTTGGCCAGCGCCTTGCCGGAATGACTGTTGGCGTTAAAGCCTGCGCGCGCTTCGACGTTCGCGATCTTGCGGCGCAGATAGGGAATGCTGTGCGCACTGCGCGTATAGGCAGTGGAGGTGAACAGACCGACGATGCGTTGTTCGCCCACCAGATTGCCGGAAGAGTCGAAATGCTTGATGCCGACATAGTCGAGATAGACTCGCCGGTGCACGCGCGCGTGGATATTGGCTTTGGCGATGATCAGCAGCCGCGGTTCCTTGAGAAACGCCATGATTTCCGGGGTGAATTCGAGCAATTCGTCGCCGCGCTTGAGCACGCGCAAATCGGGCGAGCGCATGATGCCGAGTGCGCTCTCGGAATCGGGCGCCAGCGTGTTGCCATCGAAGGTGTAATTGCGCACGCCGAGGAAGGTGAAATTGTCGGCCAGCAGCCATTGCAGGAACTGGATCGCCTCGGCGATCTCGTCCACCGGTAGCGCCGGCGGATTGGTCTTGAGGTCGTCGACCATGCCGTTAGCGCGATCGAGCATGGCGCGCCAATCCTGCACTGCCAGCCGGACTTCGCCGAGCACACCCTCAAGCGCGCGCACGATGGCGGCGCGCGCGGCCTCCTCCATGATCGGCTCGAGATGGATATGGATGAAGCTCTCGCGCGCGCCGCCGGCCGCAATGGCGCCGAGCGCGACTAGCTTTGCGCCGTCGCGCCGCACGCCGAACACCGGATGCGCCACCAGTTGCACATTGAGCCGGCGCTCACCGATTTCGCCCATCACCGAGTCGACCAGGAACGGCATGTCGTCGTTGACGATCTCGATCACCGAGACCGACTTGCGTGCGCCCAACTCTTTCATCGCCACGGTTTCGCAGCGGATTTTCGGGACGCCCGGTGCGCGCTCTTTAAGAAAATCGAACGCCCGCTCGGCCAATTCGGCGAGATCGGCGCCCGCATAGCACAGCACGTCGTCCGCCACCGAGCGCGAATAGAGCTGCGCGACGAATGCGGCCGGGATGTCACTGCGGCGCGCGGCGAGCGTGGCGCCGGCCTCTTCCACGACGGCACGGGCGGCGCTTTCGTACTCGCTGGCAGGGAACTCAGCGGCCATGGAGCCTCGCGCGGGTTGCCGGAATCGGTCGAGCATGGATTGGAGTTTTCACCTTCCAGGGCGGCCCGTCGAGAGCAACACAGCCTTTGGTGACGGGCCTGTGACGGGCCCGCAAAACACCATGCAATACCCGCTTAAGGCCCTGACATAAAAGATGAAAGCGGCCCGCTCCGGTCGTATCGCAAGCCTTTAGAACATTGTAATCTTGCGGCCGGGCTGGCAGCAGGGGACGCGTTCAATGAATAAGGCTGAAAAATCCGTCAAAATTGCGCTGGTGGAAGCGCCGGCGGCAAAACCCGCCGTCAAGGCGGCGAAGCAGATCCCGCTCAAGGCCGCGCCGCCGGCCGCCGACGACGCGCCGATCATCGCGCTCAATCTGCCGATGGCCAAGCTCACGCCCGCCATGGCTGCCTATTTCAAGAAATGCCAGGAGAAACTCGGTTTCATTCCAAACGTGCTGGTCGCCTACGCCTTCGACATGACCAAGCTCGAAACCTTCGTGGCCATGTACAACGACCTGATGCTGGGCGAGAGCGGGCTATCGAAACTCGAGCGCGAGATGATCGCGGTCGCGGTATCCTCACAGAACCGCTGCTACTATTGTCTCACCGCCCACGGCGCCGCGGTGCGGCAATATTCCCGCGATCCGCTGCTCGGCGAGCAGATCGTCATGAACTACCGCGTCGCGCGCCTGTCCAAGCGCCAGCGCGCCATGCTCGATTTCGCGGTCAAGCTCACCGCCTCACCGGCAAGCGTGGAGGAAGGAGACCGCGAGCGGCTACGCCGCGCCGGATTTTCCAACCGCGACATTTGGGACATTTCCGCGGTCGCAGGTTTCTTCAACATGTCGAACCGCGTGGCGAGCGCCACCGACATGCGGCCGAATACGGTCTATCACGGCCAGGCGCGCTAGCTTCCTTGCTCCGCGCGACGCAGTATTCCGCTCATTCCCGCGCAAGCGGGAATCCAGGTAAAGTAAAAAAGTGCTGGGTCCCCGCTTTCGCGGGGACGAGCGGGTGAATGCGAAGCCAATGATGACACGTATACTTTCCGCAACTCTGGCGCTTCTCGTCAGCGTCACCCTCACTTCTGCCCAGGTCGCGCCGGTTTCGCGCGTACCGGCCATTCGGCCGGCGACCCCGATCCTCGCCCACAACGGCATGGTGGTTGTGCAGGAGAGCCGCGCCGCCCGCATCGGCATCGAGATCCTCGATCGCGGCGGCAACGCGGTGGACGCGGCGGTGGCGGTCGGTTTTGCGCTCGCGGTCACCTATCCGCGCGCCGGTAATATTGGCGGCGGCGGAGTCATGGTGATCCACCTCGCCAAAGAAAACCGCGACACGACAATCGATTATCGCGAGACCGCGCCGGCAGCGGCAACCGCGACTATGTTCCTCGACGCCAAAGGCAATCCCGATCCGGCGAAGTCGCGCGATAGCGGGCTCGCCGTCGGCGTGCCCGGCACGGTGGCCGGCCTGGCGCTGGCGCAGCGTAATTATGGCTCCGGCAAGCTGTCGCTCGCCGATCTGATCGCGCCGGCGCTTGAATTGGCGCGCAACGGCGTCGATATTGTCGACGACATCGCCGATTCGCTGCCGCGTGCGCAGGCGCGCTTCGCGCGGTGGCCATCGTCCGCGCCGATTTTTCTCAATTCCGACGGCTCCGTGTTGGAGCCGGGGGAAACCCTTCTGCAACCCGACCTCGCTGCAACGCTCGCCACCATCGCGCGCGACGGCCCGCGCGCTTTCTACGAGGGTCCCATCGCTACCCGGATCGCCGATGCCGTGCAAAAAGCCGGCGGCATCATGACGGCGGACGATCTGAAAAATTACCGCGCCATCGAGCGCACCGTCGTGCGCGGGACTTATCACGGCTACGATATCGTCTCCATGCCGCCGCCCTCTTCCGGCGGCGTCGCTCTGATCGAGATGCTCAACATCCTGGAAGGCTACGATCTCGCTAAGCTTGGACGCGGCGAAGAATCACTGCACACTATGATCGAAGCGATGAAGCGCGCCTATGCAGACCGCGCCGTGTTCCTGGGCGATCCCGACGCGGTGAAAATGCCGGTGGCCGGCTTGATTTCGAAAAAATATGCCGCCACGCTACGCGCAAGCATCGGCGACAAGGCGACGCTGGCGGCCGACATCCGCCCTGGCAAGGCCGCCGATTTCGAAGGCCGGAACACCACGCATTTCTCCGTCATCGATAAAGACGGCAACGCGGTGTCGAACACTTACACCCTCAACTTCTCCTACGGGCTCGGCCTGGTCGCCGACGGCACCGGCGTGCTGCTCAATAACGAGCTTGACGATTTCACCGCCAAGCCGGGCGCCGCCAATGCCTACGACCTGGTCGGCTTTACCGCCAATTTGCCGGGGCCGGACAAGCGTCCGCTGTCATCGATGACGCCGACCATTGTATTGAAAGACGGCAAGCCGTTTCTGGTCACCGGTTCGCCCGGCGGCAGCCGCATCGTTTCGGCGGTGCTGCAAGTCATCAGCAACGTGATCGACTTCCACATGCCGATCGACCAAGCGGTGAGTGCGCCGCGCCTGCACAATCAGTGGCAACCGGACGAAGTGTTCGTCGAGCCGGGTTTCGCACCCGATGTTCTCGACGCCCTCAAAGCGCGCGGCCACAGAATCGTGCCGACCGAGCCGCACACCTCGGCGAATTCCATCGTGGTGGTTCCCAAGACCGAGTTCACCCCGCAAGGCTATGTCGGCGCTGCCGACACCCGCACCCGCGGCGCGCTGGCGGCGGGCTATTAAAAATGAAAAGCCCGCCTTCGCTAAAGCAACGGCGGGCAACCTTCGTACGAGACTGGCTTGCCAACCGAAGCGCCGTAGGCGCGAAGGTTGGAGCGGGCGAAGGGATTCGAACCCTCGACCCCGACCTTGGCAAGGTCATAGTTCGTTAGCCATTGTTAGAAACATTTCCTCACATCGACATTCCAAAACCTCCCATTTGATAGGGGTTTCCCTTACATTGTGAGGAGGTGTTACGAACAAAGGCAAACAGGTCCAAACAGTGAACTCTGTTACCCCTGGGTTACCCCGGAGTTTGTCGACTTAGCAGCAACAGTTGTCCGTTGGCGACCAAGTCACGCCATCGAAAGTTCCGAGTTGCGTATCGATGACGTGCGGCTTGCTTTTGACCGACGTCTTGAGCAGAAAACGTTGGCCTCCAAGGCGGTTGCCTTTGGCATCGACCTCGGTGACGTCGAGTTCGAAGACTTGTGCACCGGGCACCTTCCTTCCATCCGGCACGAACTGCAAGCGCAATGTGCCGAATGTGCGATACTTAAATTCCAACCCGACAAGCTCGGCACCCGACTTCGTGGTGATAATCCGCCCATCATCCAGGCGTTCGAAACCGTTGCCCTTTAGATCGCCTTTTGCCCACTTGCGTAGGGCGGTTCCCTTGAATTCCGCGATAACAAACCCCCAGTCGAATAGCGAGTAGCCGCGGCTTTTTCGGGGGGCGTCGAACCTTAGGCGTATCTGTTTGCGCTTCTTATCGAAACGGCCGATCATGATATCTGCAAAACGCATTCCTGCTCCGTCCGTATCAACGATCGAGACGTTCTTCCACACGATGTTGTTGTTATTCTGAACGTTTGCGTAGAGGTTGCTGGTCTCGGGCGATGTCATACCGAACGGGGCCGTCGTGGACGTCTCAATGCGCGCAAGCAAACAGAAGTGCGACCGATCCGCGCCGAACGATGCGTAATCCGAAGGATCCGGCGGCGTCCATGAAAACTGAACGATCTGGGTATCGCCGCTATTGACGTTGACGGCTTGACTGCCGATCGAGGCTCCCATCAACGCGGGTAAGGTTACGCTGCCATCCCACGGTGAGGGCCAGGAGAGCGAGCTTGACGCCTTGGCCCAGTACAGTTTTAGCGTGCCGCTCTGCGCGGCTGCGCCTGTGCATCCGCGGTTGCGCACGCGCACATAGACATAATTAGGCTGTCCCCCAAGTGGATTCTGGTGATCCTGATTCGCCAACCCATCCGGAGCATTACGCACCCAGATATCGTCGCTGATCCACATTGGATTGGCCGTCGGGTTCGGCTCGACGCCGGTGTCATCCGCATTGTCCTGCATCCACAGGTCCGAGGAGGGCAATCCGCTAACCACAGGTATCAGGCCATCGGACCCTAGTAAGCTTGCGCGAGCGATCGATAGGGTTGCATTCATCCGTGTCGCCTGATCTTCCGTGAACATGAACATCGAATCGTCGTCGACGTAATCCATGTAGTCCATGAACATATCACCGTTCGGCCCATTGCCGCAGGACACGTGAGGAAATGTCGGTTTCCCGACGTTCGGAAGGGCCTGATTAGGCGTGTCACCACATTCGTCGGAACCGCTGCAGTGGTCGGGCAGCTTCGCGTCGTCGCCCCATATGTGGAGCAGGTTAAAGTAATGTCCTATTTCATGTGTGGCGGTTCGGCCCAGGTTGTAAGGTGCCGCCGCCGCTCCCGTGTTTCCAAACGCTCGGTAATGGCAAACAATGCCCTGGAGATTCGCCGGCATTGTCGGATAGGTGCCGTATCCAAGAGTTTGGTCGATATAGTTGACGACCCAGATGTTCATGTACTTGTCAACATTCCAGGGATCATGCCCCCCCTGGGCTGTAGACTTCATCCGATCGTCGGGCATTGTGTATTGGGTAAAGCCGATGATATTGGTGTTTGTTCGTGTGATGCCGGTTGTGGAACCGCAATTTGGATCGCGAACTGCGAGCGCAAATTCGATCCGAACATCCGCTGCGACACCGGAGAACACCATCGGTACGTTTCCGGCATCCGAGTTTGTCCGGCGAAAATCGGCATTTAAAATATCGATCTGTGACTGGATCTGCGCGTCGCTGATATTCTGTGCTGGGGTGTTCCAGATCACGTGGACCACGACTGGGATCCGAGCTACTCCGGTTCTCAGACCTTGAAATCCATACCGTGCAACGAACTCACAGAGTCTCGAGCTCTAGCTGTCGTCTTAGACGACGATATTCGGCACTTTGCTGAGCGAGGCGACGATGAGCGGGCATTGTGCCGCATCGATCGCGCCGGATCTGATTAGTTCTCGGATTGTCCTGTTCGGTGACGCGTTTTACCATTGCTTTCTCCCTTCGATCATCTGCGCTGAAACGCGGGGCGAGAGCCGATTGGAACTTGCAGCTTCAGACTTTAAACCTGCGACGACGAATTGGCGACCGGTGGCGTGTTCAAGTGAGGTGTAAAGGCCTGTGCTGTTATTAAGCGAGATGGCCGCCATGAAATTGAAACGATTGCATTGGTCGCTACGACGCTTGCTGCGGGTGCATTTTCTCGACCGCGCCGGTCTTCAAGTCGATCTTGATGCGCTCGATCTTATCGAGGTTGGTTCCGGTCACGCGCACGAAGCATGCATGGTCCGGATAATCGATCGAGTGAATCGCACCGTTCTGGTAGATGCCTGCCTTGCCCGGCGTGAGCCGGTATTTCTTGATCGGCTTGAGCTTGGCGTACTTAAGATTTTTGCTGTCGTCCTCGCGTTCCCACTCGATCATGTCGGTATATTTGGTGGCCTGACCGTAGATGGCCCAGGACGCGCCGTGGTCATGCGGCACTGAGACACGAGCCATATTATTGATATGAGCGAGGATCTGAAAGCCAAGCTTTGGGTCTTCGTACAGCACCTTCAGGCCACGTTCTACGTTTTCGCCGCAATATGTCTTGATGAAATCCTTGTTGGCGAGCAGACGTTCGAGATTCTGGCGGACCAGTTCGCGCCCGGCAGGGCCGGGATCGCGCGAAAGAGTCGAACGGCAATCGGCGATGAATTGGTCGAGGTCATAGGCCATAGTGTTCTCCCTCCCAGCAAGGGTCACAGGTATTATCTTAACAGCCATTCGTCCCGGCGGAAGCGAGGCTTGGCCGGATTAGGTTCGCGCTTCCATAGCAGCCGTGCTATCGTTCGTTAGAGTGCCGTGCGGGCTCGCGGCCGCCCGAGGCCGCGGTAAACCGCTCCTGCGGCCTTATGGTCAGGCGTTGCGACGCTGATGCTAAAGACAACATCCGACGGTTCCGCCCAGATCCAGACACCCGCAACATCTTATGGAGCGGGTTCGAAGCTCACAGAATGGTGAACGGAAGACGATAACCGTTCTCTTCGCGGACATTGCGAGCTCGACGGCCTTGATTGATGACCGCGATGCGGAGGACGCTCGCCGGATTCTAAAACCGGCGGTCGACGCTATGGCCGACATCGTTCACCACTATGAGGGAATTACCCGTGAAGAAGGCGATGGGATCATGGCAAGCTTCGGGGCGCCCATCGCCCTTGAAGATCACGCGGTTAGAGCGTGCTACGCCGCGCTCGACATGCAAGAGGCCTTGCGCATTCGGGCCGCTGAAGTTCGTCGCGAGTTCGGAATGCTTTTTGAAGTCCGGATCGGGATCAATTCTGGTCCGGTTGTTGTTACCGTCAACCGCCAGGTGGACGATTTCATCGACTTACGCCTTGACGGCATCCCAACGCATATCGCGAAGAGAGTGGAGTCCCTTGCGGCGCCTGGTACGATCCTGCTGACGCGCGACACCTTGGCTCTGGCGAAAGGGTTCGTTCGAGTGAAGGCTATCGGGTCGGTGCCGCTTAGAGGTATTGCCGGCCCGGTGGAGGTCTACGAACTCGAAGGTCTCAACACCCGCAACCGGATGCATGCGCTCGTCGCACGTGGGCTCTCAAAGTTTGTCGGGCGTCAGCATGAAATTGAGAAGTCTAAGCCGGGCCGCGATGCGCGCAAAGGCGGGGCACGGCCAGGTGGTTGCGCTTGTCGGCGAGGCAGGCGCCGGTAAGTCCCGACTTTTCTTGGAGTTCGGCCGTTCTCTTGGGGCGCAAGGCTGGCTCATTCTGCAGGGAGGATCGGTATCATACGACAAGGCGACATCGTATCTTCCGCTGATTGATCTCCTGAGTCGATATTTCGAGATCCAAGATCGCGACACCGAGCTGCAAGTTCGCGAACGCGTCGGCAGAAAACTGCTAGCTCTAGGTGATGAGAAACTGCTCGCACAGCTGCCGCTCTTAACCGGGGCCTTAGGTATCTCGGTCAGCGATGATGCCTGGGCAAACATCCATCCATTCGAGCGTCAGACCCTGATATTTGACGCCTTCAAGAGACTTCTTGTCCGCGAGTCGCAAAATCCAGCCGCTGTGCCTGATGATCGAGGACATGCACTGGATTGATGCGGAAACCCAAACGTTTCTGGAAATGTTGTTGGAGAGCCTTCCCGTTGCACGAGTACTGTTGCTCGTGAACTATCGTCCAGAATACGAAAATCGCTGGATTGAAAAAAGCTACTTTTCAGTGTTGCGCATCGATCCGCTTGCCGCGGGCTGTGCTGACGAACTGCTCGACGCGCTGCTTGGCTCTGACACAGAGCTCCTTCCGATCAAGAAAAAATTGATTGACGCTACGCAGGGCAACCCTTTGTTTATCGAAGAGTGCGTGCGGAGTCTTGATCGAAAGTGGCGTGTTGGATCAAGCCTCCGGTCACGCGCGTGCGGCTGGGTCGCTCCCGGCCGACTTCATTCCTGGCACAATTGGAGCACTACTGGCGGCGCGCATCGATCGCTTGCGGCCGGATCTGAAGGAATTACTCCAGTGCGCCGCGGTTATCGGAAACGATATCAAAGGGGCGCTTCTCGAGGCGGTGAGCGGAATCGCGCAACCTGACCTCCGGCGTGCAATTCAAGATTTGCAAGTCGCAGAATTCCTGTACGAAAAAGCGCCTTTGCCGGAAACGGAATATGCCTTTAAGCACGCCATGACGCGCGAGGTTGCCTACGCGAGCCTGTTACGAGAGCGAAAGGTGATCTTGCATGCGCGCACGGCTCGCTCACTAGAAACGCTTTTAGCTGGACGCCTCGATGAGCACGTCGAACGGCTGGCTGATCACGCGGAAAGAGGCGCAATCTGGGATAAAGCGCTCGAGTATCTGCATCGGTCAGGGCTCAAGGCGTACTCGCTTTACGCAAACGCGGATGCTGCGCGCTTTTTCGAACGCGCATTAACAGTCCTGAAGAAGTTGCCGGAAACTCCCGACAATCTCGGACTTGCCGTGGATCTTCGCTTTGATCTTCGTAACGCCCTGCTGCCGAGCTTGGACACCGATCGGATCCTGCGCTCTCTGGATGAACTCGACTCCATTCTCGCCCGCCTCGGAGACAAACAGCGCAGCGCGCAATACGCCGCATTCCGAAGCAATCACCATTTCCTGATCGGTCAACAGCGTCGTGCCATCGAGTTTGGTGAGACGGGGGTCCATCTTGCACGCGAATGCGGCGACCGAGTTGTGCTGGGTCAATCACTCTTCCGTCTTGCGCAGAGCTATCACGCCCTCGGTGAATATCGGCAAGCGATCTCGCTGCTCGAGCAAGGCCTCGAATTCAACGCCAATGAACGCCGTCACGACCGTCACAGCTTGAATATAATTCCCTCCGTGCTGAACCGGACGTGGTTAGCAATTTCTCTGGTCGAATGTGGCGATTTCAGCGCCGGCATGAGCCATGCAAGGCGCGCGCTCGAAATCGCCGAGGACGCCGAGCATCAATTGAGCGAGTTGTTAGGCTGGCTTTCAATTGGCCACGTGCTCGCTCACAGGGGCGAGATCGAGGGAGCGGTCGGCGCCCTGGAACGCGGTCTGGACCTGAGCGATCGCTGGCCGTTCCGAGTTTGGCGCATTCGCCTCATCTCTGACCTTAGTGTCGTCTATGCCCGTTCGGGCCGTGTGGAGACCGGGCTTAAACTCGCCATAGCAGGCAGTGAGCGATGGTGAAAAGATGCAATTAATGGCGGACAAACCCAGATTGTTGGTCCGTCTCGGACAGGCGTCACTTATGGCGCGCCAGATTGATGCAGCCCTAGCGCTCGGAAAGCAGGCAGCTGCGATCGCGGTTGCGCACGAGGCGAAAGGAGACGAGGCATGGGCGCGATTCCTGATCGGCCGTTCCTATTGGGCGTCTGAGCCGAGTGACCTCGATAAATCAGAGGAGCAGCTCGATATTGCCCTTCGCCTCGCCGCCGCGTGCGAAGCTCGCCCGCTGGCTGCTTTTTGCAATACGACACTTTGCGGGGTCTATGCTCGGCGCGGCGATGAGGTCAGGGCAAAGGAATTCGATGCCGCCGCGACCGCGATCTACCGGGAGCTCGGCATGCAACCGCTCCCGCTGGATCCGATATTTTGACAAGAGGTTCGATCGCCGTGTGAGGGGAGGCTGACGTCATGGATCGCGGCGATGTGAAACCGTGTGTTCGTCCTAGTCAAAAATCCTCGAACGCAGCCCGTTCCTTAGACGCGAGACCGTGCGTTCCGTTTTCCTGCCTTCCTCACCTGTTGGAACATCAGGCACGGCGTATTCCCGACGCGCCAGCAATTCTCGCTCCAGAACGCGCTCCACTGACCTACGGCCGCCTTTATCAGCACATCGAAAAAATAGGGCGCGCATTGCTGGCCATGGGGATAGGCCGTCGCGACCGAATAATTGTGGTACTACCGAATGGTCCAGAGTTGGCGGTAACAATTCTTACCGTGGCGGCGAGCGCGGTGTGTGCACCGCTTAATCCAGCCTTCGGAATCGACGAACTGGTAGAATGTTTTGCTGATCTGCGCCCTCGTGCGTTGATCACGCAAGCCGGAATCCAATCGCACGCGCGCCGAGCGGCGCTCTCTCACGGCATCCCTATCATCGAGCTTCGGATCGCATCCGAGGCAGAGGCTGGTCTCTTTACAATCTCAGGAGACCAAGGCAGTGCGCCGTCCGAGGACCCGATCAGCGCCAGCGACACAGCGGTGCTGCTGCCCACATCAGGCACAACATCGCGGCCCAAGATTGTGCAGCAGAGCCACGCCAGCATTTGCATATCGGCCTACGCGCATAGTGCGGCACTGGCACTAGAAGAAACTGACCGATGCTTGAATGTGCTACCATTGTTTCATGGGCATGGTCTCCATGCCACCTTGGTTGCCTCACTCGCGGCGGGCGCGAGTGTCGTATGTACCCCCGGATTTGACGTCAATCGCTTCTCTGGCTGGCTGACCACGTTTCAGCCGACGTGGTACTCCGCAGTGCCGACCATACACCAAGCAATTCTCACCCAGGTGCAGCATGATCGCGAGCGACTAGCAAACAGTGGGCTACGCTTCGTCCGCTCCTCGTCAGCCCCTCTGCCGCCTAGCGTCTTCGCGGAACTCGAGCGGGCTTTCGAGAGTCCTGTGATCGAATGGTACGGGATGACAGAGGTAACTTCCTCGCCCATTGCATGCAATCCGCTGCCGCCATACCAGCGCAAGGCCGGTTCGGTTGGGCTGCCAACCGTCTTGGATGTCTCGATCATGGACGAACGCGGGGCTTTGCTGCCCAGCGGCCAGACCGGTCAAGTCGTCGTCCGGGGCGCTACCGTCACGGTGGGCTACGACGGCAACCCAAGTGCGACCGAGGCCGCGTTTGCCGGCGATTGGTTTAAGACAGGAGATCTTGGTTACTTCGACGACGACGGGTACCTGTTTCTTGTGGGCCGCACACGCGAGATTATCAATCGCGGCGGCGAGAAAATCGCCCCCCAGGAGGTCGACGAAGTGCTGCTAGACCATCCAGCTGTTGCAGAGGCCGTAACTTTTGCCGTCCCCCACGCTACGCTTGGCGAGGACGTCGCGTCGGCCATTGTGCTGCGGCCCAACGCTGTGTCGTCGCCGAACGCCATTCGTCGGTTCGCCATCGGGCGGCTCGCCGACTTCAAGATCCCGCGCCAGGTTGTCATCGTCGCGGAGCTCCCGAAAGGCCCGACCGGCAAAGTGAAGCGCGTCGGCTTGGCGGCGAAGCTAGGATTCGATATTGGCGGCGTGGTGCCGCGGATCTTCGTTGCGCCGCGAACGTCTCTCGAGAAAACGTTGGCCGGCATTTGGGCGACCGTCCTGCAAATCGAACAGGTCGGTATTCATGATAACTTTTTCGCGCTCGGCGGAGACTCTCTGCTAGCCACCGAAGTTCTCACTCACATACACAACACCCTACTCCTCGACGTTGAAATCTCCTGTATTTTCGAGGCGCCGACCGTTGCGGAGATGGCCCAGCATCTCGAGATGTTAATGGATTCCGGCCAAGCACGGCGACTTTCTTCAGCCATTCCGCGGCGCTCAGCCCAAGAAGGTTGGGCACCGGCCTCGATCGCCCAGGAAGGTCTGTGCGCGCTTCAACATGCGCTGCCCGACATACCTTTTTTAAATATCCTTTACGCGCTCAGACTGACTTCGTCACTCGACGTGGCGGTCTTGGAACGGAGCATCAACGAAATCGTGCGGCGCCACGAAATTCTCCGCACAACCTTCGACGTCGAGGAAGGCCGTCACGTGCAAGTCATTGCACCACAGTTGACCGTGCCCCTGAGGTTCGAGGACCTGCATGGGTTGCCAGAATCCAAGAAGGAGACCGCCGGACACCGGCTTATTCAAGAAGAGGCGCTTCATTCCTTTGATCTCGCGCGAGGTCCTCTGTTGCGCACTCGCTTGCTGAGGCTAGCCGAGCGGGAACACCTCTTGCTTATCAGCCTGCACCAATCTATCTGCGACGGTTGGTCGCTCGGCGTGCTCGTCGACGAGCTTACAGCCTTATACGACGCCTTTTCCGCCGGTCAGCAGGCACCACTTGCACCGCTCCCAATTCAGTACGGGGACTTTGCGCGCTGGCAGCGGCAATGGAGGTCATATCCGGAAATCGGTGCACAGCTCGCATACTGGCGCGAGCAACTGCACGATCCGTTGCCGGAGATAAAGCTTGCCTCCGCTCGGCCGAGAGGGACAATCGACGACTTGCGCACCGCTCGGCGGGAGGTGACATTGCCGCCGAGGCTGTCGGATGCGCTAAAACGCTTTGGCCAAGAAGAAGGCGGCACCTTGTTCATGGCGCTCACGGCCGTCTTCAAAACGCTGTTGCATCTCTACGTGGCTGAGGAGGACGTGCGTGTGGCCACGTTGGTCGCCAATCGTAACCGACCGGGGAGCGAGCACCTCATCGGCCCGCTGGCCAATACGGTGATTCTCCGCACAAACCTGGGCGGCGATCCCAGTCCTCGTGAGGTCATGCGCCGGGTTCGTGCAACAGCCCTCGCAGCCTTCGCCCACCAAGAACTTCCTTTCGAAGAGCTTGTCGAGACGCTCGGGGGAGAGCGTGGCCTCAAGTCGGAGACGCTGTCTAAAATGATGATTTGGCTGCACAATTCCGCGTTGCGCCCGATCGCAAATCCCGGACACAGGCTCGCTTTCGAGGAGGCCAATCCGAGTTTGCTGCTGCCGCTGGTGACGATTACAAAATTCGATGTTATATTAATGCTGCGCGAAACCGGACGTGGCCTGACGGGATGCTGTGTTTACAAGCCACATCTGTTCAGCGCCAGCATGATCGATCGCCTTATTAGAGATTTCCGCAAGGTGCTCGAACTGATGGTATCGCAGCCAGAGCGAGCAATCTCGACGATCCGCCTCACTGAATAAGGGTCGTTGAAATCCATGAATACGTAGCGGGGTTTATTCTTGAAGTAACCGTAAACGCGAATTCAAAGGAGATATATCCTATGTGCAGAATAGGCGACGTATTCAATCCCGATGAGTTAAAGGCGCTCAGTAAGAAAAAGCGCGACGTCCTTCAAGAGTACGGTAGACTTATCGTGCTAACTGATCCGACGATCCGGGGCTTAATTAAGAGGAATCCAACGATCCGCAAGAGACTAAAAGGGTTGCTGAAACCCCAACTCAGGCGATTGACGAGCATATAAGGTTACCGGCGCCACTCGACGACACACAGGTATGTACGCCGCCCGATCAGATGGTGTGGTTGAGCGACTGCTCCAGCGTTTCGATGCGGTCTATCGCCTCCAGCGAAATGGCCTGCGGATTATTACAGCGCGGTCAATCGACAAGGTCAGTCACCGCCGTTGCCTCTTTTTCTTCGTATTAACCTTGGCCGCATCGATCAGCGCCGCAGTCAAATCCATCTGCGCCTTGAGCAATGCACGCTGATAGAGCGACGCTTGCAGGTCATTGGCCTGCGCCGCCAAGCGGATGAATAGAGCGAATTCCCGGACCGTCTCGGCCTCATCCCAAGTCATCTTCCTGTTGTGGCTCATCCAATATGCTCCGCTTTATATTCCTCGATCTCAGCCTCCATCGACCGGATCAAACCTGTGATCGCCAGTTTGGGTCGGTGTGCTGGCGCTAAGTGGCTGGATAGCGCGGCAACGGCGTGTCCGCTTCGTGGCGCGACTCTGCCAAATGAAGGAAGGCTCTGCGTGGCCATTTCATCTCACCCCCAACGAAAGCCGCAGTCTCGCTCGCCGGTGTTCACCCTGCCTTAATGCCGGCCGCCCGGATCAGTCTGCGCCACCTATCGGTATATTCGACGACGAATTTGCCAAACTCGGCGGGTGAGGCTGCGAAGGGCTCCGCGCCCAACTCGGCGAGCCGCGCTCTGAACGCGGGATCAGCGAGTGCGGCGTTCACCTCCTTGTTGAGGATCGCGATGATCTCTGGCGGCGTGTTTATGGGAGCGCCGATGCCATCCCAACTGCTCGCGTCGTAACCCGGTACAGAATCGCCGATCGGCGGAACATCCGGCAATTTGGCCAAACGCTCGGCGGTCGTCACCCCCAGCGGCCTCAGCTTGCCAGCCCTGATGTGTGCAATCGACGAAATCACAACGTCGAACATGACCTGAACCCGACCGCTAATGAGATCGAGCAGCGCAGGCACGAGCGCGATAGTAAACCGTGACCAGGTCGACGCCCGCCATCATCTTGAACAACTCGCCATAAAGATGCGGTGCGCTTCCCACGCCGCCTGTAGCCATGGTGATCTTGCCGGGATTAGCCTTGGCGAAGGCGATAAATTCGCGAACTGTTGTAACCGGTAGCGAAGGATGGACTTCCAATACGCCGCCCGCGTTCCTGACGCCTGCAACCGGCACGATGTCGCGGACGAAATTGAATTTGAGATTGTCGTACAGTGTGGCGTTCCAGGCGATCGACGCCGAAATTTCAAGCAGCGTGTAGCCGTCTGGAGGTGCCCGCACGACTGCCTCGGTGGCGAGATTGGTAGCAGCGCCTGGCTGGTTGACGACGATGAATTGCTGACCGAGCCGTTCCGACAGCCATTGCGCGATGAGCCGTGCACTAGTGTCGAGTGGGCCGCCCGCTGCAAAGCCGACGAGCAAGTGCACGGGCCGCGTTGGATACGTTTGAGCCCCCGCGATGCGTGCGATAGGCTCAGGTTGTTCGGCACGAGCAGCTGCCGGAACAGCGATCGCGCCGGCGACCAAACGTATGAATTCGCGTCTCCTCATTGTCTCCCTCAAGAAGGCTCAGGCAGGTGATCGTAGCAAGTCTCACGTGTTTGCTGGAAGGGGGATTAGGCGTTAGAAATGTACGCTTTGGGTGGTGGTCTCAACGGGTCGACGCAACACTTTATCCTGAAACGGAAAGGAGGGTATGTCGATGCGTGTAGGGATCTTTTCGTGGCTTCATAGCGCAGCCAGCGTGCGCGACGCAGACGACATCACGCATGTCATTGAAGAGTTTGGCCGCGCGCCCGGCGG
>CAVZVP010000024.1:0-55443 GCA_963778745.1 uncultured Alphaproteobacteria bacterium
TGATGAAGCGCCAGCCGATGGTTGTGTCGTAGATCTCGGCCGCGCGCGCGAAGGCTTCCTGCGCCTTGCCCTGCACAAAGGGCGCTCGCGTCATCGATTCGACGCCGCCGGCAATGGCGAATTCCATCTCGCCGGCGCGGATGGCGCGCGCCGCGGTGCCGACCGCTTCAATGCCTGAAGCGCAGAGCCGGTTGAGTGTAATGCCCGGCACGCTGGCCGGCAGGCCGGCCAGCAGCAGCGCCATGCGCGCGACATTGCGGTTGTCCTCGCCGGCCTGGTTGGCGCAGCCGAAATAGACTTCTTCGAGCTTTTCCCAATCGACTTTGGGGTTGCGCGCCATCAGCGCCTTGATCGGCGCGGCGGCAAGATCGTCGGTGCGAACTTTCGCCAAGGCGCCGCCATATCGCCCGATCGGGGTGCGCACCGCATCGCAGAGAAATGCTTCACGACTTGCCATCACGCTGCCTCGGAATGCGCGCGGTCGGTACGGGCGTGGAGGTCGCGCAGTACCTCAAGCTCGCGGGGCGTCGGCGGCGGCGTCTCCGCCACTTGTGCCGCAAAGGCAATTTTCCAACCGGCATTCTCCTGAATCTGCTCGCGCGTGACGCCCGGATGGATCGAGACGACGGTCATCTCTTTGGTCTCGGGGTCAGGTTCGAACATCGCCAGATCGGTGATCAGCTTGGTCGGGCCTTTGGTCTTGACGCCGAGCCTGGCGCGGCTGTCGCCGCCGGTTAAATGCCCGATCGAGGTGACGAAATCGAGTTTGTCGACGAAGCTGCGCTTGCCCTGCGCCATGATGATGAAAATCTCGCCGCAACTGGTGGCGATCTCCGGCGCGCCGCCGCCGCCGGGCAGCCGCACCTTCGGTTTGTCGTAAGAGCCGACCACCGTAGTGTTGAGATTGGCGTATTTATCGATCTGCGCGCCGCCAAGAAATCCAATTTTAATGCGGCCGCCCTGCAGCCAGTAGCGGAACATTTCCGGCACCGGCACCGTGGTGAGCGCGGTCTCGCATAATTCGCCGTCACCGATCGAGAGCGGCAAGATGTTCGGCTTGGTGGCGAGCGTGCCGGATTCGTAGATCAACGTGATATCCGGCGCATGCGTCAGGCGCGCGAGGTTGCAGGCGGCCGACGGCTGGCCGATGCCGACGAAACAGATGTCGTCGTTCTTCAGCGCGCGCGCCGCTGCGATCGTCATCATCTCTCTCGGCTTGTATTCGGCCATGATATTTACTCCGCCGCCGCGCGATGTTTGCGCGCGTACCGGGCGAAAGCCTCGGGGCCTTTCTCCAGCACGTTGGTCTTCATCCAGGCCTGGAAAGAATCGCGTTCCTTCGCGATCGCGTCCCATTCCTTATAGAAGGCGTTGTTGCGCTTGTAATAGCCCTGCGCAAAAGAAGGAAACGCGCCGCCCGGCACCTCGACCACGTGGCCGACGGTCCAGTGCGGCAGCACCACCGCGTTGAGGCTGCGCTCGCCCAGATCGTCGACGATCTCCTCCACCGTCACCACCGAGCGCTTCGCCGCCAGCACGGCTTCCTTCTGCACGCCGAGGACGCCTTCGATCAGCACATTGCCGGCTTTGTCGGCGCGCTGGGCATGGATCACCGCCACGTCCGGCCGGTGCGCCGGAATTGCCGCCAGTTCCTCGCCGGTGAACGGGCAGGTGACGCGCTTGATCTTGGCATTCACCATCGGCAGGTCGCCGCCGATATAGCCGCGGAAAATCGCGCAGGGCAGCCCGGCCGCGCCGGCTTCATAGGCATTGGCCATGGCGGCATGCGAATGCTCTTCCAGTTCGAGCTTCTGCGGCCAACCGTTTTCGACCGCATCGCGGAAACGATAGAGCGAGCCGACGCCCGGATTGCCGCCCCAGGAGAAAATGAGCTTGTCGACGCAACCCATGCCGATGAACTGGTCGTAGATCAGGTCCGGCGTCATGCGGATCAAAGTGAGACGCTTGCGGCCCTGGCGGATGATTTCGTGGCCGGCGGCATGCGGAATAAGGTGGGTGAAGCCTTCCAGCGCCACCGTGTCGCCGTCGCGAATAGCGGATTGGATGGCTTCGGCGAGCGACGAAATACGCGCCATGCGATACTGCTTCCCGGTTGCGGGTCCGTATTTACGGCCCGCCAAGGACAGGGTCAAATGGCGAAATCGAGATTAAGTTTGGGCTCCAACAAATAGCCGCCATGCTGGGCAAAGAACCGATTTTCACCATTCACGCCGAACTCGAACCCATGATGAATTTGGGCCGCACGCCCTATGGCGAGCGGCGGGTGATCGGCATTACCGGCGGCACCGTGCGCGGGCCGAAGCTCAACGGCCGTATCCTGCCGGGCGGCGCCGATTGGCAGGTCGTGCGCAGCGACGGCGCGGCCGACATAAAGGCGCGCTACACCATCGAGACCGATAGCGGCGCGCGCATCCTGGTCACCAGCGACGGCTTGCGGCATGGTCCGCCCGCGGTCATGGAACGGTTGGCGCGGGGCGACAGCGTCGATCCCACTCTTTATTATTTCCGCACCGTGATGCGGTTCGAGACGTCCGATCCTGCGGTCGATTGGCTCAACCGCATTTTGGCGCTGGCGCGCGGGCAACGAGAGGCCAACGCGGTGCGGCTGGATATTTATGAAGTGACCTGACCGCCTTCGATCAACCGAAATCGCGCAGCAAATCCATCAGCTGCGTGTGCCGCTTGGCGCCGACATGCTCGGCAAGGCGAGCCTCGTGCTTCTCGGCTAGGCTTTTTATTTTGACCAGCGCCTTTTCGCCTTCGGCCGTCAGATAAAGCGAATGCGAGCGTGCATCGCTGCCATTGGCGCGGCGGGTGACCCATTTGCGCCGCTCCAGCTCGTGCAGCACACGGGCAAGCCGCGCCCGCTCGACGCTCAGCGCCTGTCCGATCGCCGCCTGCGAGTGGCCCGGATTGGCTTCGATAATGAGCAGCACGGAATATTGCGCCGGGCGGACCTTCATCGGCCGGAGCGTCTGGATGAAGTCCTGGAACACCCAGATCTGCAATCGGCGCAGGAAAAATCCGAGATGATGGTTGAGCTGGCCCAGGCTTAGTTTTTCCGTCCGCGCCGGCGATGCCGCATTGCGGCGAACCGCTGGTTTTGCCGCGCTCGCAACCGATTGCCGATGCTTCATAGACGCTCGCTTTGTTCGTTTCCGGTGCTTTTCCTTACCATAGCCAGCTTGACGCAGATTGTTGTCAATGACAACATTCTCCGCGGCCAATCAATAACGCCTCAAAGTCGCTGCTGTCCTCGGGAGGACCCCATGCTGAAATCAATGAGATTTGCCGCGCTTCTTGTTGCCTTAGTTTCAACGCCGGCTCTGGCCGAGACGAACGGCACGCTTCGCATCGGCGTGCTTAATGACATGTCGAGCGTCTATGCCGACTTCCAGGGGCCGGGCTCGGTGCTGGCGGCGCAGATGGCCATCGAGGATTTCGCCAAGACAATCGAAACGGAAGGTCGAGGTGATTTCGGCCGATCACCAGAACAAACCCGATATCGGTGCCGCCATCGCGCGGCGCTGGTTCGACGTCGAAGGCGTCGACATGATCGTCGACCTGCCGAATTCAGCGGTCGCGCTGGCGGTAAGCGATATCGACAGGAGAAAAACAAGGTGGCGATCGGGTCCGGCGCCGGCACCGCGCTTCTCACCGGGGCGAAATGTTCGCCAAATTTCGTGCACTGGACTTACGACACCTGGGCAAACGGTCATGCGCTCGCGCGCGGCGTTCTTGCCACAGGTGGTAAGTCTTGGTTCTTCATCACAGCCGATTATGCCTTCGGACATGATCTCGAAAAGCAGGCCAGTGACGAGATTTTGGCCAGCGGCGGAAAAATTATCGGCACTGTTCGCCATCCGTTAGGAGCCTATGATTTTTCTTCCTTTATTTTACAGGCACAGTCTTCGGGCGCGCAGGTCGTGGCGCTGGCGAATGCGGGCGGCGACACCACCAACACCGTCAAGCAGGCGGCAGAATTCAAATTGGCGCAAAACAAAAAATCGTATCGCTCATCTTTGACCTGCAGAGCGTGCCGGCGCTCGGTCTGAAAACCGCACAAGGGTTGACCGCGATCAATGCGTGTTACTGGGACATGAACGATCAGAACCGCGCATGGTCGAAGCGGTATCAAGAACGCCATCCGAAGAAAATGATGCCCAATCACATGCATGCGGGCGTTTACGCCGCAGCTCTGCATTACCTCAAAGCGGTCGAAAGGTCGGTTCGCCGGCGGACGGCAGCGCGGTCGTTGCAGCCATGAAGGCGATGCCCACCGACGACCCGCTGTTCGGCAAAGGGACAATCCGCGCGGACGGCCGCAGGATTCACCCCATGTACCTACTTCAGGTCAAAACTCCGGAAGAATCGAAAGGCGAATGGGATGTCTTCAAGGTCGTGGGCACTGTCCCTACCGAAAAGGCATTCCGTCCACTGAATGAAGGCGGCTGCCCACTGGTCAAAACACCCTGAGCTTGTTGCGAAAACAAGCTTACAGCGACATGATCGTATCGATATCGCGCCGCTGTCCCCATAGGGGCGGCGGCGCCCAAGCAGGAGTGCGCGGGTGAATTCCGGGGCGTCGTCCAATCCGCTTTTAGTGCATTTGCCGGCCTCGCTTGCTGCAGAGCGGCAGGGCGCGGTCGCCATCCTGTGGCTCAAGCGGGCGCACAAGCGCAATGCGCTGGACGACGAAACCATCACCGGCATCGAGACTTTCTTCACCTCGCTGCCGGCCGATATCGGCGCCGTGCTGCTCGCCGGCGAGGGCGAGCATTTTTCCGCCGGTCTCGACTTGAGCGAATTGGAAGAACGCGACATTAAGCAGGGCATCGCCCATTCCGGTCTGTGGCACCGTGCCTTCGACAAAATCCAGTTCGGCAAGGTGCCGACGGTCGCCGTGCTGTATGGCGCGGTGGTCGGCGGCGGGCTGGAACTCGCGGCCGCCACGCATGTGCGGGTTGCCGAGCGATCGACCTATTACGCGCTGCCGGAAGGCAGCCGCGGCATCTATGTCGGCGGCGGCGGCTCGGTGCGGCTACCACGGCTGATCGGCGTCGCGCGCATGATGGACATGATGCTCACCGGCCGCACTTATTCGGCCGAAGAAGGCCAGGCCATGGGGCTGTCGACCTATATAGTCGAACCCGGCAAAGGCTTCGCCAAGGGCCTCGAACTCGCCACCCGCATCGCCGCCAATGCGCCGCTCACCAATTTCGCAGTCATGCACGCGCTGCCGCGCATCGCCGAGATGGACCCGGCGAGCGGCTACGCGGTGGAGGCGTTGATGTCGTCGATCGCGCAGGCCGACGGCGAGGCCAAAGCACGGCTCAAGGATTTTCTGGAAAAGCGCGCGCCCAAGGTGACGCGCGACCCGACATGAGCATCGCCGCAGCATCAGTATCGCGCACATCGGCGCCCTTGCGCCCGGTACGGCTGGGCGAATTCGATGCCGTGCTGGAGCAGCGAGGCCAGCGGCGTCATCCATATCCGCACCGCGCAGGTGCTCGCGCCCTATCACGCCACGCTGAGCGAGCCGCTCGAGCATTGGGCCAAGGCCGCGCCCGACCGGGTATTTCTCGCGCAACGCGATGCTTCCGGCGCGTGGCGCAACGCTCAGCTATGCGCAAGTGCTGGCGCAAACCCGGCGCATCGGCGCTGCACTGTCTGCGCCGCGGGCTTTCCCCTGACAAGCCGATCGCGATCATTTCCGGCAACGACATCGAGCATGCGCTGCTGGCGCTGGCGGCGATGGGCGTCGGCATTCCCTATGCGCCGATCTCGGCGGCCTATTCGCTGCTGTCGACCGACTTCGGCAAATTGCGCGCGATCGTCGAATTGCTCACGCCCGGCATGGTGTTCGCCAATGACGGCGGTCCGTTCGGGCGCGCCATCGCGGCGGCGATGCCGGGCGACGCCGAACTGGTGGTCACCCGCAATCCGCCGGGGAATCGCAAGGCGACTTTATTTGCCGATCTCGTCGGCGCCGAAGACGACACCGGCGTCGCCGCCGCGCAGCGCCAAGTCACGCCGGACACGATCGCGAAATTCCTGTTCACCTCCGGCTCGACCGGAAACCCCAAGGGCGTCATCAACACCCACCGCATGCTGTGCTCGAACCAGGCGATGATCGGCGCCGGCTTTGCTTTCGTCGCCGACGAGCCGCCGGTGGTGGTGGACTGGCTGCCCTGGAGCCACACCTTCGGCAGCAACCACAACTTCAACATGGTGCTCACCAACGGCGGCTCGCTTTATATCGACGACGGCAATCCGACGCCGCCGGGCGTGCCGAAGACCGCGCGTAACCTGCGCGAGATCGCGCCGACCATCTATTTCAACGTTCCCAAAGGCTATGAGGCGCTGGTCCCCCATTTCCGCGCCGACGAAACATTGCGCAAGAATTTCTTCAGCCGGCTGAAGGTGCTGTTCTATGCCGGCGCCGGCTTGAACCAGACCACCTGGGACGACCTCACCCAGCTCGCGGTCGAGACCACCGGCGAGCGCATCATCTTTTTGTCCTCGCTCGGCTCGACCGAGACCTCGCCGCTGGCGCTCGCCTGCACTTTCGATTTCGACCGGCCGGGCAATATCGGGCTGCCGGCGCCGGGCGTCGAACTCAAGCTGGTGCCGAACGAAGGCAAACTGGAAGCGCGCCTGCGCGGGCCGCACATCACGCCCGGCTATTGGCGGCAGCAGCAGCTCACGCGCGAAGCGTTCGACGCGGACGGCTTCTACAAGATCGGCGACGCGCTGAAATTCGCCGACCCCGCCGATCCCGCGCAAGGGCTTCCTGTTCGATGGCCGCATCGCCGAGGACTACAAGCTGTCGACCGGCACCTGGGTCAGCGTCGGGCCGTTGCGCGCGCGCTTCATCGATGCCTTCGCGCCATACGTACGCGACGTGGTATTCGCCGGCCCCGACCGCGACGATATCGTGGCGCTGGTGTTTCCCGACGTCGAGGCCTGCCGCAAGCTTGGCGCCCGAGCATGCCGCCGACGCGGCGCCCGCCGCCATCCTCGACGACGTACGGGTGCGGTTGAAATTCGCGGGCCTGCTGCAAGCGCTGGCGGCCTCAAGCCCCGGCTCGTCGACGCGCGTCATGCGCGCCATTCTGATGGCGGAGCCGGCCTCCATGGACAAAGGCGAAATGACCGACAAGGGCTCGATCAATCAGCGCGCGGTCTTGAAAAACCGCGCCGCGCTGGTGGACGAGCTTTATGCGGCGCCGCTATCGTCTCGGGTCATCGCCATCTAAAGGCGCTTAAGGGAATCAGGGCCATGGAAATCAAGGGACAAGCGGCAATCGTCACCGGCGGCGCGTCGGGACTGGGAGCGGCCACCGCGCGCGCGCTCGCAGCCAGCGGCGCCAAGGTGGCGGTTTTCGATCTCAACGAAAAAGGCGCCGCCGACGTGGCCGCCAGCATCAAGGGCATCGCCGTGACGTGCGACGTGGCGGACAGCGCGTCCGCCGAGGCCGCGGTCAAGCAGGCCGCCGCCGCGCACGGCCCGGCACGCATCTTGGTCAATTGCGCCGGCATCGGGCCGGCCAAGCGCATCGTCGGCCGCGACGGGCCGATGCCGCTTGAGGATTTCGAGAAGGTCATCCGCATCAACCTGATCGGCAGCTTCAACATGATGCGGCTCGTCGCCGCCGCCATGCAGCCGCTGCCAGCTTTGGCCGACGGCGAGCGCGGCGTGATCGTGTCGACCGCCTCGGTCGCCGCTTTCGAGGGCCAGATCGGGCAAGCCGCCTATTCCTCGTCCAAGGGCGGCGTCGCCGCGCTCACTTTGCCGGCGGCGCGCGAATTCGCCCAGTTCGGCGTGCGCGTGCTCGCCATCGCGCCGGGCATTTTCGGCACGCCGATGCTGCGCGCGCTGCCGCAGGAGGCGCAGGATTCGCTCGGCGCCTCGGTGCCGTTCCCCAAGCGCCTGGGCGAGCCGCGCGAATTCGCCGCGCTGGTGCTGCATTGCGTCCACAACTCCTATCTCAACGGCGAGGTGATCCGCCTCGACGGCGCGCTGCGCATGGCGCCGCGCTAGCGCATGATCCCGTGACCGCCTTCAGCAACAGCCGCAAGGTGCGCATCGAGTGGGCCGACTGCGATCCGGCCGGCATCGTATTCTATCCGCGCTATTTCGAGATCTTCGACGCTTCGACCGCGGCGCTGTTCGAGCGCGCGCTCGGCTTGACGATGGTTCAAATGTTCAAGACGTTCAAATCCGCCGGCTGCCCGCTGGCGCGCACGCGCGCGCGCTTTGTGCGGCCCACCCGCTGCGGCGACGACGTGGCGGTGGAATCGGTGGTCACATTCGGCCACGCCAGTTTTGAAATCGCCCATCACATTACCCACAACGGATTGACCTGCGTCGAATGCGTGGAGACGCGGGTGTGGGTGGTGCACGATCCGGCCAAACCCGGCCGCTACAAATCGCAGCCGATTCCGGAGGCGGTGCGGGCGAAGTTCAATCGTTAGCCGTCATTCGATCTCCGCCGCGATCTTCTTCAAGATTTGCAGAAACCGTTTGCGGTCGCGCAGGCCGATGATGCTATCGAGCACGCGTTCGTGCCGGCGCGCGCAGCGCGTGAGCATGGTCAGCGTCTTCTTGCCGGCTGGCGTCACGTTCAGCCGATAGGTGCGCCGGTCCTCGCGCATGCGCTTGCGCGCGACCAGGCCGCGCCGCACCAATTCCTCGACCACGGGCGTGAGGCTCGATTTGTCGCGGCCATTGGCATGGCTCAATTCGGTCTGGCTGATGCCCGGGTTGCGGGCGATCAGCGTCAAAGTGGCGAAGCGGCCCGGGCTTTCGCCGATCTCCTGCGAGCGGCGCGAAAACGCCTGGAAGGCGTGCTCCTGCGCCATGCGCAGATTGAACCCGACCCAGTATTCGAGCGGGCCGAATCTGATCGATTCGGCAATGGTTTCGCCTTTTTTGCCGCGCCGCACGCGGCCGCTCGATTTACTTGTCCTCACTGCACCCGTCCTCAGCAGACCGCGCCAAACCGGCGGTCCGTCACATAGTTTGATATCAAACTATAACCTTTACAACGTCTCCGACATGCGGCTGAATAATAAAAAAGTTGGCTGCATAGCCAACGTTTGACCCAA
The DNA here is from genome assembly GCA_963778745.1 of uncultured Alphaproteobacteria bacterium. Lineage (GTDB taxonomy): Bacteria > Pseudomonadota > Alphaproteobacteria > Rhizobiales > Xanthobacteraceae > Pseudolabrys. Next base: position 9,133 of record CAVZVP010000024.1, read on the forward strand.
CGGAGGAAATCCATGATGCCCCGCTTCGCCGCCTGCCTCTGCGCGGCTGCGCTCGCCGCCCTGATCGGCACACCCACCGCGACGCTCGCTCAGGATAAGACCTTCGAACTCAAACTCTCGCACTGGGTGCCGCCGTCGCACCCGCTGCAGAAGGCGCTGGAAGAATGGGGCGCCTCGGTCGAGCGGGACTCCGGCGGCACCATCAAATACAAGGTCTATCCCGCCCAGCAGCTCGGCAAGGCCTTCGACCATTACGACATGGCGCGCGACGGCATCGCCGACCTCACGTACATCAATCCCGGCTATCAGCCCGGCCGCTTCCCGATCATCGCCGCCGGCGAACTGCCGTTCCTGATGTCGAACGCCAAGGGCGGCTCGATTGCACTCGACGCCTGGTACCGCAAATACGCGGCCAAGGAGATGAAGGACGTCAAGTTCTGCCTCGCCTTTGTGCACGATCCGGGCTCGATTCATTCGTCCAGCAAGAAGGTCATGGTGCCGGCCGACATCAAAGGCATGAAGATCAGGCCGGCGCAGGCCACCATCGCCGAACTGGTCACGCTGCTCGGCGGCACCAACGTGCAGGGCTCTGCCCCGGAAGTCCGCGACATGCTGGAAAAGCACGTCGCCGATGCGGTCTTTTTCCCCTGGGGATCGGTGCCGCTGTTCGGCATCGACAAAGTGACCAAATATCACATGGAGGTGCCGCTCTACGTGACTACCTTCGCCTTCGTGTTCAACCAGACGAAGTACGACGCGATGTCGGCGTCGCAGAAGAAAGTGATCGACAATCACTGCACCAGCGAGTGGGCCGCCAAGGTCGCCGGCCCCTGGGCCGATTTCGAACATAACGGCATCGACAAGATCAAGGCGACGGCCGGTCACGAGGTCTACGAGATCACCCCGGCGCAGCTCGCCGAATGGAAGAAGGCCACCGCTCCGCTCGAGGCCAAGTGGGCCGAGGGCGTCAAGAAGACCGGCCTCGATCCCGAACTCACGATGAAGGCGCTCAAGGCGGAACTGATCAAGAACAAAGCGGCCTATTGAAAAATGATGCAACGAGGGGACAAAGTCCCGTCGAGCGGTTCATCGCTATAAACGAGGCGACGGCGGCGGGATAGCTCGCCGCCGTCATTTTCAAACCGGCGTCGAAAGCGGCGGAGCGCGCATGAAACGCGTCTACATGGATCGTTTCATTGATTCGATCGAATGGGTCGCGGCCGGATTCGTCGGGTTCGTCGCCGCCAATATTTTTATATCTGTCGTGCTGCGCAATCTTTTCACTTATTCGATTCCGGATTCGTATGACTTCGGGCGGCTGATGCTCGGCATTCTCATTTTCTGGGGGATCGCCGCCACCTCCTATCGCGGCACCCACATCACCGTCGATCTGGTCTGGGGCAATGTCGGCCCGAAATATCAGCGCATGATCGACGTGTTCGCGACGCTGGTGCTGCTGTTCGTCGTCTCGGTGCAGACCTATACGTTGTTCGACAAGGTGATGACCACGCGCACCGACAATGTGCTCACCTTCGATCTCCGCCTGCCGACCTGGCCGTTCTTCATGGTCGCCTGGCTGGGTGACGTGTCGGCGGTGCTGCTGATCGCCATCCGCACCTACCGCCTGATTGTCCAGCCGGAATTAATGGCTGAAACCAAGATCAAGCCGGTCGAGTAACGCGATGAGCACCGATGCCGTCGCCATTATCGGCTTTGTCTCTTTGTTCGGGCTGATGCTGCTGCGCGTACCGGTCGGCATGGCGATGGGATTGGTCGGCGTTTCCGGCTTCGGCTATCTGGTCGGCGGCGCGCCCGCGCTCAAGCTGGTCGGTCAGACCTCGATGCGCACGGTCACCGATTACACGTTCGGCGTCATTCCGATGTTCCTGCTGATGGGCGCCTTCGTGACTGCGTCGGGCATGAGCCGCGAACTGTTCCGCACCGCCAATAGCTTCGTCGGTCACTTGCGTGGCGGCCTCGGCATTGCCACCGTCGCGGCTTGCGGCGGCTTCGCGGCGATTTGCGGCTCCTCGGTCGCCACCGCCGCGACCTTTTCGACCGTCGCCTATCCCGAAATGCGGCGCTTCGGTTATCCGCAGAGTTTCGCCACCGGCGTGATCGCGGCCGGCGGCACGCTCGGCGCCATGCTGCCGCCGTCCACCGTGCTGGCGGTCTACGGCATCATTACCGAGCAGGATATCGGCAAGCTGTTCATCGCCGGCATCGTCCCCGGCCTGCTGGCCATCACCATGTACATGATCACCATCGCGATCATCGGCTGGGTGCGGCCCGGCTTCCTGCCGAAAGGCGAGCGCACCTCCTGGCGGCAGCGCATCGCCGGGCTCAAAGACATCTGGGCACCGCTGCTGTTGTTCGTATTCGTGATCGGCGGCCTCTACGGCCTGCCGTTCCTGCCGCGCTTCACGCCGACGGAAGCCGGCGGCGTTGGTGCCAGCGGCGCATTTCTGATCGGCGTGCTTAGCGGGCGGCTGACCAAAGACGGCATCCTGGGCGCGCTGCTCCAAGCCACGCGCACCGCTGCGGCGGTGTTCACCGTGCTGATCGGCGCGCTGATCTTCGGCTACTTCCTCACCATCACCCAGACCCCGCAAAAGGTGACCGAACTGCTGACCGGCCTCGGGCTCGGGCGCTACGGCGTACTGGCGCTGATCATGCTGATGTATCTGGTGCTCGGCTGCCTGATGGACGCCATGGCCATGATCATCCTCACCATCCCGATCATATTTCCAGTGATCACGCATCTGGGCTTCGACCCGATCTGGTTCGGCGTCATCATCGTGATGACGGTGGAACTCGGGCTGATCCATCCGCCGGTCGGGATGAATGTGTTCGTGATAAAAAGCGTGGTCAAAGACGTCAGTTTCACGACCATTTTCAAGGGCGTAATCCCCTTTATCATCACCGACTTGATCCGGCTGGTAATCCTGATTGCCTTTCCGATACTCGCGCTCTGGCTGCCCTCGCATATGTAGGCCGATCCATGCTATATAGTTGGGGTCCCAACCATTTGATCGATGGCTGACGATGGAACGCTCGTTCAAAAAAGAAGTGCAGGCGCTCAGACTGGGCGACGGCGAGACCTTCCGCGGCGAAGGCATCCTGGCCGTCACCAAGGCGCTGCTGCAATCGGGCGTCTCCTACGTGGGCGGCTACCAGGGCGCGCCGGTCTCGCATCTGCTCGACGTGCTGGTGGACGCCCAGGACATCATGGGCGAGCTTGGCGTTCATCTGGAGACCTGCGCAAACGAAGCCTCGGCGGCGGCGATGCTAGGAGCCTCGATTAACTATCCGCTGCGCGGCGCGGTGACCTGGAAATCGATCGTCGGCACCAACGTGGCGGCCGACGCGCTCTCCAATCTGTCGTCGCCCGGCGTGATCGGCGGCGCCATGATCATCATCGGCGAGGATTATGGCGAGGGCGCCAGCGTGATCCAGGAGCGCTCTTATGCCTATGCGCTCAAATCCTCGATGTGGCTGCTCGATCCGCGTCCCGATCTGCCGTCGATCGTGCGCATCGTGGAGAAGGGCTTCGAGCTGTCGGAGGCGAGCCACGCACCGGTAATGTTGGAGCTGCGCATCCGCGCCTGCCACGCCACTGGCGAATTCCCCGCCAAGGACAATCGCAAGTCGGAATTCTCCGGCCTCAACAAAATTTCCGGACCGCCGCGTTTCAACTATGCGCGGCTGTCGCACCCGCCGGTGACCTTCAGTCAGGAAAAGCTCAAGGTCGAGGAGCGGCTGCCTGCTGCACGCGCCTTCATCCGCGAACACAGACTCAACGAGACGATCGCCGGCGAGCTCGACGATATCGGCATCATTGTCATGGGTGGCTTGACCAATTCCGCCTTGCGCGCGCTCGAACGCATGGGGCTTGCCGACGTGTTCGGCGCCTCACGAATTCCGCTGCTCGTGCTCAACGTGGTCTACCCGCTGGTGCCGGAGGAAATTCGTGAATTCTGCTCGGGAAAACGCGCCGTGCTGGTGGTCGAGGAAGGCCATCCCGATTACATCGAGCAGGCGATCAATGTCGAATTGCGCCGCGCCGATATCCAGACCCGCGTGCTCGGCAAGGGGCCGCTGCCGCAAGCCGGCGAATATACGTCCGACGTGCTGCTGGAGGGCCTGGCGGCGTTCCTGCAAGACGCCCGCCCGAACGGCCTCGACGCCGACAGCGTGGCGGAAAAAGCCCGCGGCCTGATTGCGCATAAAGCAAAAGCCGCCGCCGCCCTCGGGCCGCTGCCGCCGCGCCCACCGGCGTTCTGCACCGGCTGCCCGGAGCGCCCGGTGTTCGCTTCCATCAAGCTGATGCAGCGCGAATTGGGACCGACCCACATCAGCACCGATATCGGCTGCCATTCGTTCGCGACCTTCGCGCCGTTCTCGCTCGGCAATTCCATCCTCGGCTACGGCATGTCGCTGGCCAGCGCCGCGGCGGTGACGCCCAACATGGAGAAGCGCCCGATCGCGATCATGGGCGACGGCGGCTTCTGGCATAACGGGCTGATCACCGGCGTCGCTTCCAACATGTTCAACAAAGGCGACGGCGTGCTGATCGTGTTGCAAAACGGCTACGCCTCCGCCACCGGCCAGCAATACATACCGTCCAGCGTTACGAGCCGCGACGGCCCGACGCCCGGCGTCGACATCGAGCAAACGTTGCGCACCATGGGCGTCAAATGGCTGCGCACGGTGCACAGCTATTCCGTCGCGCTCATGACCAAGACGCTGAAAGAAGCGATGCGCACCGCCGAGCGCGGCCTCAAAGTCATCATCGCCGACGGCGAATGCCAGCTGGCGCGCCAGCGCCGCGTGCGCGTAGAGGATGCCGGCAGGCTCGAGCGCGGCGAGCGTGTCACCCGTACCCGCTACGGCGTCGACGACGAGATCTGCACCGGCGACCATTCCTGCATTCGGCTGTCGGGCTGCCCGTCGCTGACGGTGAAGCCCTCGACCGATCCGCTGCGCAGCGATCCGGTGGCCACCGTGATCGAATTCTGCGTCGGCTGTGGCTTATGCGGCGAAGTTGCCCACGCCGCGGTCTTATGCCCGTCGTTCTACCGCGCCGAGATCGTGCGCAACGCGACTTGGCGCGAACGCGTGGCGTTTCGTATCCGCCAGAAAGTCATCGGCTGGCTCGGCGGCTATGGCGGCGAGGCAGCAGCATGAGCGCGACGCGTCCCATAACCTTGCTGATCGCCGCGCTCGGCGGCGAAGGCGGCGGCGTGCTCACCGACTGGATCGTGTCGGCGGCGGCCGAGGCCGGCTTTCCGGTGCAATCGACCTCGATCCCCGGCGTCGCCCAGCGCACCGGCGCCACCACCTATTACATCGAGATTTTTCCGGTCCCCACGCGCGAGCTCGGGGAAAACGTCCGGTGCTCGCGCTCACGCCCGGCGTCGGCGATATCGACGTCGCGGTGGCGAGCGAATTGCTCGAGGCCGTCCGCGTGGTGGCGAGCGGCTTCGCCACGCCCGCACGCACTTATCTCATCGGCTCGCTCAGCCGCTTCTATGCCATGGACGAGAAGATCGCCATGGGCGATGGCCGTTTCGACCAGGACAAGCTCATCAAGACCGTCAAGGATAATGCGCACGACACGCTACTGATCGACATGGACGCGCTCGCCAAACAAAGCGGCTCGATCATCAACGCGGTGATGCTGGGCGCCATCGCCGGGTCGGGACGCCTGCCGCTGACCGCCGAGCAATTTGAAGCGGCGATCCGCGCCGACGGCAAGTCGGTCGAGGGCAACCTGCGCGGCTTCCGTGCCGGGCTCGACGCCGCGCGCGCGAAAATGCCGGCGGCGAAGCAAGTTGAGAAAAAGAAGAACGCGCCTACCACGCCCGACCTGCTCGAGCACGAGGTCACCTACTCGCTGCCCGCGCTGGCGCAACCGACCGCGATCGAGGGCGTGCGGCGGCTCATCGCCTATCAGGGCGTCGCCTATGCGCGACTTTATCTCGACCGCCTGCGCGCTCTGGTCGATGCCGACGCCGCATGCGGCGCACCGGGCCGGCTACTCAAGGAGGTCGCGCGCCAGCTCGCCGTGCGCATGTCTTACGAGGACGTGGTGCGTGTGGCGCAGGCCAAGATTGCGCCTTCGCGCATGCGCCGCATTGCGCGCGAGGAATTGCGCGTCACGAACGAGCCGTTCTCGGTGCACGATTTTCTCAAACCCGGCATCGAGGAATTGACGCAACTGCTGCCTCCGTTCCTGGCGCGCCCCGTCCTGGCCGTCAGCGAGCGCAAAGGCTGGCTCGGCCGCGTCTATTTCGGCATGGAGATCAACTCCACCTCAATCAGCGGCTATCTGCGCTTCTTGATGCTGGCCAAGCTGCGCCGGCTGCGCCCGCACGGCTATCGCTTCAAACAGGAACAGGCACAGATCGAATCCTGGCTGGCCTTGATCGCCGAGGCAGCGCGGAACTCGCTGGAACTCGCGCTCGAAGTCGCCGAATGCGCCCGCCTGATCAAGGGCTATGGCGACACGCACGCGCGCGGGCTTGCCAACTACCGCAGCGTCGAGGCGCGCGTGATCCGCCCGGCGCTGGCGGGCTCCATTCCGCCGGTAGGCGCCGCCGACGCCATCGCCAACGCGCGCACCGCCGCTTTGGTCGATCCCGAGGGTGAAAGCCTGGCCAAATGCCTGGCCGAGATCGACGGCCAGGCGAGTTTCCGCATCGCCGCCGAGTAGGCCCTGCGTCCGTTGTCAGCCCCACCCCCGTCGCGTAAAACAACCTGAAAACAACATCAGCGTCCGCACTCAAGCGGACGCCATACGGGGCGAAACGAAATGGCCGTCATACCAAGCGGGCGCGAGCGACCCGCCATCGCCGCCGAGGCGTTCCTGCGTGCGCTCGCCGACCACGGCGTCGATTATTTCTTCTGCAATACCGGCACCGATTTTCCGCCGATCGTGGAAGCCTTCGGCCGCGCCAAGAAGACCAACGCCAAGGTGCCGAAGCCGATTCTGGTGCCGCACGAGAACCTGGCGGTCGGCATGGCGCACGGCGTCTACCTGATGACCGGCCGCCCGCAGGCGGTGATGGTTCACACCACCGTCGGCACTGCCAACACCATCAACAATCTCATCAATCTGTCGCGCGACCGGGTGCCGCTGGTGCTCGCGGCCGGCCGCACGCCGATCACCGAAAAGGGATCCTTCGGCTCGCGCAACCGCCCGATCCAATGGGGCCAGGAAATGTTCGACCAGGCCGGCATGGTGCGCGAACTGGTGAAGTGGGACTACGAGTTGCGCGTGCCGGCCCAAGTCGGCGACATGGTCGCGCGCGGCGTGGAGGTCGCGATGGCGCATCCGCGCGGGCCGGTTTATCTGATGCTGCCGCGCGAACCGCTGTCGGCGCCGCTCGCCGAGCCGATCGCGCCGATGAAGCCGCGCCCGCAAGCGGCGCCGGCGCATCCCGACGCAAAGGCGATCGCGACGCTGGCGGAATGGATCGCGACGGCCGAGCGGCCGCTGATCATCGCCGCCACGCTGCCGGCCGCCGCGGTGCCGGCGCTCGCTTTTCTGGCCGAGCGCTGCGCCATTCCGGTGATCACGCATAATCCACGCACGGTCTGCCTGCCGTCGAGCCATGCCATGCATTTCGGCTTCGAGCCGGGCACGCTGCTCGCCAACGCCGACCTGGTGATCGCGCTCGAGAACGACGTGCCGTGGATTCCCAGCCTGACGCAGCCGCAGGCCGGCTGCCGCGTCGCGCATGTGGCCGAGGATCCGTTCTACGTGCGCTACCCGATGCGCAGCTTCCCGAGCGATCTCGCCATCCAGGCCGGGCCCATCAACGCGCTGGAGGCGCTGATCGAGGCTGTTGAGACGCGCCTGCAAATGGCGGAGGCACGCATCGCCGCGCGGCGCGCCCGCCTGACCGAGCGCATGCGCACGCGGCGCGCGCAACTCGCCAAGGATTCGGCCGTGGCCGCGCATATCTCGCCGGAATATCTGTCGCGCGCGATCGGCGAAACATTCGGGCCGGATGCCATCATCGTCAACGAATATCCGCTGCGGCCGGACCATTGCGCGCGCGAGAAGCCGGGCACGTTCTACGCGCTCGGGCCGGCCGGCGGGCTCGGTTGGGGCTTCGGCGCGGCGCTTGGCGTCAAGCTCGCGGCGCCCGACGCCTTCGTGGTCGCCACGCTCGGCGACGGCGCCTACATGTTCTCCAATCCGATGGTCGGCCATTGGATCGCCGCCACCCAGAAGCTGCCGATCCTCACCATCGTATTCAACAATAGCCGCTACGGCGCGGTGCGCCGCGCCACGCTGTCGATGTTCAAGGACGGCGTCGCCGGCGAGAATGACGGTCGCGACTTCGCCGATCTCGACCCGTCGCCGGCCTTCGAGGTGATGGCGCAAGCGCAAGGCGCCTATGCCGAGCGCGTGGAAAAGCCCGCCGACCTGCCCAACGCGCTCGCGCGCGCGCGCGAGGCCGTCGTCAACGGACGCCGCCAGGCGCTGCTCAACGTCATCACACCGTATTGAATCACCAAGCCTGCAATAAATAATATCGATAACGGAGGAAAGCTCATGCGCGTCGACGCTTATACCCATTTCATCCCGGAGAAATTTTTCAACAAGATCGTCGCCAGCGGCTTTCCCAATATCGGCAAGCGCGTGCGCGAAATCCCCAGCATTCACGATCTCGACGTGCGCCGGAAGGTCGTCGAGCAGTTCGGCGACTATGCGCAGATTCTGTCCTATCCGATGCCGCCGCTCGAATTGCTCGCCAAAGGCGATGAAGTGGAAGAATACGCCAAGCTGGTGAACGACGGTTTTGCCGAGATTTGCGCCAAGCACGCGCGCCACTTTCCCGGCTGGGTGGCGCAGAACGCACTCGCCGCGCCCGATGCAGGCGTGCGCGAAGCAACGCGCGCGATCAAGAACGGCGCGCTCGGCGTGCAGATCTACACCAACATCGCCGGCCGGCCGCTCGACGATCCGGCGTTCGAGCCGTTCTTCGAGACCATGAACAGACTGGGCAAGCCGATATGGATGCATCCGGCCCGCGCCGCCAATTTCCCCGATTATCTCAGCGAGACAAGATCGAAATACGAAATCTGGTGGACCTTGGGCTGGTCCTACGAAACCACCGCGGCGATGGCGCGGCTGGTGTTCTCCGGCATCATGGACAAATATCCCAACCTGAAGATCATCACCCATCACTTCGGCGGCGTCGCGCCGATGCTGGAAGGCCGCATCGGCCCGGGCTGGGACCAGCTCGGCGCGCGCACCTCGGACGAAGACCTGGGCGCATTCCTCAAGAAGCTGAAAAAGCGCCCGCTCGATTATTTCAAGCACTCATTCTACGCCGATACCGCTGTGTTCGGCGGCGTGCCGGCAACCCATGCCGGGCTTGCCTTCTACGACCTCGACAAAATCGTGTTCGCCTCCGACTGCCCGTTCGACCCGGAGAAGGGCACCATGTACGCGCGCGAGACGCTCAAGATCATCGAGAACATCGACATGCCGAAGGCCGACAAGGAGAAGATTTGGCACGGCAATCTTGAGGCAATCACGGGCGTGAAGTTTCCCACCTGACGCAAACGCGTCCCCTGTGAAAGCCCGGGTGCCATCTGCTAGCATCCGCGCCCATGGCATTGGTCAATCCTATCGGCCTATCCGAGCCTGAATCGCCCGGCGGCGCGCCGCCGTCCGGCGACGGCCGTCCCAGCCCGATGCTCGAGCAGTACATTGAGATCAAGGCGGCCAATCCGGACTGCCTGCTGTTCTACCGGATGGGCGATTTCTACGAGATGTTCTTTGACGATGCCGAGACCGCCTCGCGCGCGCTCGGCATCGTGCTGACCAAGCGCGGCAAGCACCAGGGCCGCGATATCCCAATGTGCGGCGTGCCTGTCGTGCGCGCCGACGAGTATCTGCACCGGCTAATCGCGCTCGGCCATCGCGTCGCGGTGTGCGAGCAGCTCGAGGACCCGGCGGAAGCGCGCAAGCGCGGCAGCAAGAGCGTGGTACGGCGCGACGTCGTGCGCCTGGTCACGCCCGGCACGTTGACCGAAGACACGCTGCTCGACGCCAAGCGCAACAATTACATGCTCGCCGTCGCGCGCGCGCGCCTGTCGTCGGCCGGCGAGGAAAATCGTTTCGCGCTCGCCTGGATCGACATTTCGACCGGTGAATTCCACATCGCCGAATGCGATCGCCTCTCGCTCTCGGCCGAGATCGCGCGGCTGGAGCCAAGCGAAGTCCTAGTGTCCGACGCACTGTTTGCGGACGCCGATTTGGCGCCCTATTGGCGCGAGCTGCCGGCGGTGACGCCGCTCACCCGCGACGTGTTCGACAGCGCCAGCGCCGAGCGGCGGCTCACGTCGTTCTTCGCAGTGGCGACCAGCGAAGCCTTCGGTACGCTCACGCGGCTCGAGCTGACCGCCGCCGCGGCCTGCGTGACCTATGTCGAGCGCACGCAGATCGGCAAGCGCCCGCCGCTGTCGCCGCCGTTGCGCGAAAGCGCCGGCGCCACAATGGCCATCGACCAGGCCACGCGTGGCAATCTCGAGCTGATGCGTACGCTGTCGGGCGAGCGGCGCGGCTCGCTGCTCGAATCGATCGATCGCACGGTCACCTCGGCCGGTTCGCGCCTGCTGGCGCAAAGATTGTCGGCGCCGCTCACCGATCCCCAAGCGATCGCGCCGCGGCTCGACGCGGTGGCAAGCTTCGTCGACGACGGGACGGCGCGCGCCGAGACGCGCTCGCGCCTCGCAGCGGCGCCCGATCTTGCGCGTGCGCTTTCTCGATTGACCGTCGCGCGCGGCGGCCCGCGCGACCTCGCCGCCATCCGCGACGGCGTGCTGGCGGCAGCCGATCTGGCCCGCGTTTTGGCCTCGCTCAAAGATATGCCGGCGGAAATCGCCGACGCGCTGCAATCCTGCCGCCGTCCGGACGGCATGTTGGCCGCCGAGTTATCCGCCGCGCTCGCCGCCGAGCTACCCGCCTTCAAGCGCGATGGCGGTTTCGTGCGCGAAGGCTATGACCAGACGCTCGACGAGACGCGCGGCTTGCGCGACGAATCGCGCCGCGTGGTCGCCGCCTTGCAGGCGCGCTATGCGGAAGAGACCGGCGTGCGCGGGCTAAAAATTCGTCACAACAACGTGCTTGGCTATTTCGTGGAAGTGACAGCCCAGCACGGCGACAAGCTATTTGCCGCACCGCTCAATTCAACCTTCATCCACCGCCAGACGCTGGCCGGCCAGGTGCGCTTCACCACTACCGAACTGGGCGAACTCGAAGCCAAGATCGCCAGCGCCGCCGACCGTGCGCTCGGGCTCGAGCTGGAGATTTTTGAGCGGCTGGTTGCGAACGTGATCGTGCAAACCGAGCCGATCAAGGAATGCGGCGAGGCGCTCGGGAGCCTTGACGTGGCGAGCGCGCTTGCTCATCTTGCCGCCGAGTGCGACTACGCTCGACCGCAGGTCGACGACAGCCACGACTTTGTCATCGCGGGCGGCCGCCACCCGGTGGTGGAACAGGCGCTGGCGCGCGACGGCACGCCCTTCGTCGCCAACGATTGCGATCTGTCGCCGCCGAAACATGCAGAAGCCGGCCGCATCTGGTTGATCACCGGCCCCAACATGGCTGGCAAGTCCACCTTCCTGCGGCAGAATGCGCTGATCGCGATCCTGGCGCAGATGGGATCGTTCGTGCCGGCCAAGCACGCGCATATCGGCGTGGTCGACCGGCTGTTCTCGCGCGTCGGCGCCGCCGACGATCTGGCGCGCGGGCGCTCGACTTTCATGGTCGAGATGGTGGAGACCGCGGCGATCCTCAATCAGGCGGGCGCGCGCTCGCTGGTGATTCTCGACGAGATTGGCCGCGGCACCGCGACTTTCGACGGATTGTCGATCGCCTGGGCCACGGTCGAACACCTGCATGATGCCAATAAATGCCGCGCGCTGTTCGCCACGCATTTCCACGAGTTGACCGCGCTCTCGGCACGGCTCGACCGCCTGCACAACGCCACGGTGCGGGTGAAGGAATGGCAGGGCGACGTGGTGTTCCTGCACGAGGTCATTGCGGGCTCGGCCGACCACTCCTACGGCATTCAGGTGGCGAAATTGGCCGGCCTGCCGGCGAGCGTGATCGAGCGCGCCAAACTGGTGTTGGCCAAGCTCGAACAGGAAGACCGCGCCGCGCCGAAAGGCTTCGAGGACCTGCCACTGTTCGCGGCGCCTTACAAGCCGTCGCAGCAATTGCAGGACGATCCGCTCGCACGAGTGGTCGCCGCTGTCGCCGCGCTCAGTCCGGACGAGATGTCGCCGCGCGAGGCGATGGAGGCGCTCTATATGCTGAAGGCGAAGCTCACCGAAACCGAGAAGAAGTGACGCATTACTCCGCCCGCCACTGCCGCGATCCCCACAGCAGCGCGTTCCAGCCGATGCCTGTGCTCAAGCCGACGGCGTAAGACCACCAGACCCCGATCGGCTCGGCCAAGAGATGCACGACCAAGAGGCTCAGGCCCAGTCCGATCAGCGGGGTGAGCACATGCGCGGCAACGCTCGCCGCCGCCGGGCCGCCGATGCGCGGATGCAGGATGACGAAGAATGATCCCAGCGCCACCGGGAAAAAAGCGAATACGCCGGAATAGTAGGAGCCGATCGAGTTCGAGGCGGCGGTGACGACGATGACGCAAAGCGTCACCACCCCCGCGCGCCAGATCAGATCGACGGCGGTGAATTGAACGCGTTTAACCGCGCCGCCGGCAAGAAAGCGGCGGCCGGCCAGGATCGCCAGAGGAAACACCACAGCATTCAACAGCGCGGCGCTGCCTGCGTTCCAATCCACCAGGCGCGATAGCGCGGCGCAGCAAAACCACACCAGAAAGGCGCCACCCAGGCTCACCGGCAAGGAACGTCGCTGCGCCAGCGCGGCATAAGTCAGCGCGAAGATCGCGCACACGGCGTTGGAAACCATGCTGCCGACTGCGCTCTCCGCGATGAACGTCGGCGGATGCTCCCAGGCCAAAATGATCATGGCGGCGCCGCCCGCCGTCGGCAGCGAGGCGATCAGCGAGCCGACAAACGGCCCTGAGCGCTCGACCACCACGGAGGCCGCCACCACGATGCTCGCGGTCATCGCGATCTTCAGCAGCAAGCCGATCAAGAGCATTCCCGTCATACTGGAATGCCGTGGCGACGCGCGGTGAGCACGGCCAGGCTCCAGCCGATCGAAGTCGCCAGCGCCAGGGCAAGCGCGAGCGCCACGCCGAGCGGTTCGGCGGCGAAATGCAGCACCGCGCAGGCAAAAGCGAAACCGACCAGGCCGAGCGGCGCGTTGGCGAGCACGGCGGCCGTCGGCTTGCCGCCGACGCGGTTGTGCAGAATGAGCATGATGCTGATCAGCACTACCGGAAACACCGCGAGAATGCCGCTGCCGCCCGCCCCGATGCGGAAGCTCAAGCCGACCGTCACGCCGACCAGGATCGCGACCAGCACCGCGCGCATCGGCAGGTCAAACCAGCGCCGGTGCACCGGCGGCATGGCCACGTGACGCAGCGGGCGTACGAACCACAGGCACAACGCCAACGCCGCGACATTCATGGCAAACGCCGTGAACACCGTCCATTGCACCCAATGAACGACCAGCGCCAGCGCGGTCCACACCGCCAAGCCGGCCGCCAGGCTGAGGAGAAGCGAGCGCCGTTGCGCCAGCAACACATAGACCGTCGCGAACACCACGTTCACCGCGTTGATGGCGAGGCTCGCCACCGCGCTTTGCGCGATGAAGTGCACGTCATGATCGAGCGAGAGGAAAACATAGACGGGACCTGCGCCGATCGGCAGCGTCGCCACCAACCCGCCGACCAGCGGGCCGGCGCGTTCGGCGGTCACTGTTGCCGCCAGCACGAAGCCGGCGGTGACGGCCATTTTGACGATGAGCGTGAGCGCGAAATAAAGATCGGGAGACATTACATTCCTGTTGTCATCGCCGGGCCTGACCCGGCGATCCCACTTACGAAGACGCTGCGTCCTTCATCGGGATGGCCGAGACAAGCCCGGCCATGACGTGTTCCTAGACCCGCACCAATTTCACATCAACCGGAGGCTGGCGTGAGTACGGTGCGGCCGACCACCTTGCCGGCGCGCAATTCATCCATCACCGTGTTGACGTCGTCGAGCGGACGCGTGGTGACCGGCACATCGGGCAGTCCGGTGCGGCGGACTAGCTCCATCAGCTCGGTCATTTCCGGCACGCTGCCGACATAGGAGCCCTGGATCGTGAGCGCCCGCATCGGGATCGGCGGCAGCGACAGCGTGAAGTCACCACCAAAGAGCCCGACGATGATATATTTGCCGCCCTTACTCAGGCTGTCATAGGCGAGCCGCGCGGACTGCGACGATCCGACCACGTCAATCACCGCCCAGGCGCCGCCTTTGGTCAGGCTCTTGATCTGCTCGACAGCGTCGGCCGCCGTGCCGTCGACCACCGCTGCCGCGCCGGCTTTTTTGGCGGCCGCGCGCTTGGCCGGATCGATGTCGACCACGATTGCCGAGTGCCCGCCCATTTTCTGATGCAAGGCAAGACACATCAGCCCGAGACCGCCGGCGCCGATGATCACGGTCGGCTCCCGCTTCAGCGTCGTCACTTTTTTCAAGGCGCCGAACGTGGTCACGCCCGAGCAGGCGAGCGGCGCCGCGCGTTCCGGCGGCAGGTCGCCGATGTCGAACAGATAACGCGGGTGCGGCACCATCATGTAATCGGCATAGCCGCCATTGCTGAAGACGCCGAGGCTGCGCATCGCGGTGCAGAGGTTGTCCTCGTTGCGCCGGCACGGCTCGCATGTGCCGCAGCCGATCCACGGATCGGCGAGCATGCGGGCGCCGACCTTGACGCCGGTCGCCTCGGGGCCGTAGGCCACCACTTCGCCGACGTTTTCGTGCCCGAGCGTCAGCGGCAGCTTCATGCCGCGATCTTGCAGGCTCAGCCGATTGCCGCCGCCAAGATCGAAATAACCGTCGGCCAAATGCAGGTCGCTATGGCAGACGCCGGCGGCGAGCACCTTCAACAGGACCTGGGTGCCGGTCGGTTGCGGCGTCGGCGCCTCGTTGCACTGGAGCGGCTGACCGCAAACACAGACCTGGAACATGCGCATGATGCCACTCCCCCGATTTCTTCAGCCGCGCGCCAGTGTGACCTGCACCGGCGGTCCGCTCTTGATGGTCTGATAGACGACGCAATAGCGCTCGGTCAGCTTGAGCAGCTGATCGAGCTTTTCCTGCGGCGCGTCGGTGTCGACGTTGAAGCGCAAACGAATTTGCGCGAAACCGACCGGCGCGTCCTTTGCGACCCCCAAAGTGCCTCGGAAATCCAGATCGCCCTCCGCGTGGACCGTCGCCGCGCGGAGCGGTATTTCGAGCGCCGTCGAAACCGCCTTCAGGGTCACCCCGGCGCAGGCTACCAGAGCCTCGAGCAGCATATCGCCGGAACACAGTTCCATGCCGCTGCCGCCGGTCGCTGGATGCAAACCCGCGACGGCGAGCGCGCGTCCGGTGTCGACCTTACAGGCGATATTCGTGTCGTCGAGGGTTCCCTTGGCCTTCAGGGTGACGAGGCCGGCCTTCGGATCGGTCTTGTAGCGCTCCTTGATCGGAGCTTGCATCGCACGTAACCCAGCAGCATCCATATGACTGTCCTTTTCTTCGAGGTATGGCCGCGCCACCTTACCACCACAGCGCGGCGCCGGCAGTGACGCTCGTTTCGCTGTCATCTACGGTTTTCGGACGATCGAGCGAACGATCGAGCGCGGCCAACACGCGCCGCTTTACAAAATCGAAAGAAGCCGACTGACGGTCGCGCGGACGCGACAAATCCGCGCGTATCTCTTCGAAAATATGCCCCGGTCGCGGCCGCATCACCATGATGCGATCGGCAAGGACGATCGCTTCGTCGACGTCGTGGGTGACCAAGATCAGCGTCGGCCGTAAATCGGTCCACAGATCGAGCAAATGATCCTGCAGGCTGACGCGGGTGAAGGCGTCGAGCGCGGAAAATGGTTCATCGAGCAGCAGTACCTCGGGCCGCGGCACCAGCGCGCGCGCAATAGCAACCCGCTGCGCCTGCCCGCCCGATAACTCGCGCGGCCACATGGCGGCCTTGTCGGCAAGGCCGACGCGCGCGAGCGCGGCTGCCACGCGCTCACGACGTTCGGCGCGCGGCCGGTGCTCAAGTCCGAACCCGACATTTTCCGCCACCGAAAGCCAAGGCAACAGGCGCGGCTCCTGGAATACGATGCCGATCTTCTCGTGCGGCGAGGTGATGGTGTCGCCATCGAGCAGCACGCGGCCCTGGCTCGGCGTATCGAGGCCGCTTACCGCGCGCAGCAAAGTGGATTTGCCGCAGCCGGAGCCGCCGATGATAGCGACGATCTCGCCGAGGCCAACCGTGAAGCTCACGCCGTCGAGCGCATGCACGCCGTTCGGATAGGTCTTGCCGATCTGTTCGAGCTCCAGCATGGCTCAATTCTCCTCTTGCCGCGCAAAGCGATCTTCCCAGCGCAGGAAAGGAGCCGCCACAAGAGCGATGATCCAGTCTGTCGCCTTGCCGAGAATGGCGAAGGCAAGAATCGCAGCTACGATTTCGGCAGGCTTGCCGAGCTGTTGTCCGTCGATGAGCAGATAGCCAAGGCCCTCTGAGGCGCCCATGAACTCGGCGGCAATGACGAACATCCATCCAAGCCCCAGACCCGACCGCAATGCGAGCACATAAGCGGGCAACACCGCGGGCAATAAAATTCGCCGGACCATGGCGAAGCCGGAAAGCCGAAACGCACGTCCGACCTCGACGATCTTTCGATCCACCGACAATACTGCGCCCATGACACCGAGATAAATCGGAAAGAACACGCCGACCGCGATCAAAGCGACTTTGGACGTTTCGAATATGCCTAACCACAAGATGAACAGCGGAATCCACGCGATCGAAGGAACCGCGCGTAAGCCTTGCAAGCTGGGATCGATAAGCCGGCGCACGATCGTCGAATACCCGGCAATCGCTCCCAACACGGTGGCGACCGCAGTCCCCACCGCAAATCCCGCAATAACGCGCAAGAGCGTGGCGATGACATGCCGCAGCAGCTCACCGGAACGTTCGAGCTCTAGAAATTCCTCATAAATGCGCGATGGCGGCGGGACCAGACGCCCGTTCGACCAGCCGGAGCGCACGGCGAGTTCCCAGCCGCAGGCAAGCACCAACGGCACTAGCAATCCGACCGCCGGCCGCGCCAGCCGGGACCAAGGATCGCGCCGCTTTTCCTCCGCCTGAGTCTGCTCGACCGCTACGCTCATTGGCACAAAAGACATTAAAATCCCTGCGGAAGGCAAGCCGTCCCACCCGGCAAAAGCCGGGCAGGACTCCCCGGAAAGAGCGGATCGATCAGTTCGTTACCGTGACGTAACGATCATCGATCAGGTCGACGAGCGCCTTCTTCACGTCGACGTTGGCCGGGATGACGCCGGCCTGCTGGAGCGCGATACCGGCCGCGAGGATCGAATCGCGTTGCGGCGTGCCGACCTTGTTGTGCGTCAGCTCGGTGCGCTCTTTGAGCTGCTTGTCGACGACGTCGCCGGGCAGCTTGGTGACCGCGATAAAGTCGGCCTTCAGCTCGTCGTAATGCACCAGCGAATATTTACGCGCCTGCTCGTAGACCGCGAGCACGCGCTTAACCAGGTCGGGATTCTCTTTGGCGAAGTCCTCGCGCACATTGAGGATGCCCCAGGTGTTGGCGGCGGCGTTGCGATAGAACAGCTTGGCGCCATCTTCGACCTCGGCCTGCGCCATCATCGGGTCGAGCCCGGCCCAAGCGTCGACATCGCCGCGGATCAGCGCCGTCTTGCCGTCGGGATGCTGCAACAGCACCGGCTGAATGTCCTTTTCGCTCAAACCCGCGGAGAGTAGCGCGCGCACCAGGAAGATGTGCGGATCGGTACCGCGGGTGACGGCGACACGCTTGCCCTTGAGATCGGCGATGGTCTTGATCGTGCTGTCCTTGCGGGTGACCAGCGCAGTCCACTCGGGCCGCGAATAGACATAGATCGATTTGATCGGATTGCCGTTGATCTTGGCCACCAGCGCGGCGGAGCCGGCGGTCGAGCCGAAGTCGATCGATCCGGCATTGAGAAATTCAAGCGCTTTATTGGAGCCGAGCGTCTGGACCCAGCGGATCTTGATGCCGTCCTTCTCGAACTCCTTCTCAAGCCAGCCCTTGTCCTTGAGCAGCATGGAGACCGGATTATAGGTCGCCCAGTCGATATTGATGGTGCTCGGTTTGTCGGCGGCAAACAGGGCGCTCGACGGCAGCAGGCCGACCGCCAGTGCGGACGCAAACAGCGAGCGACGGGACAACAGCATCATGACAACCTCCCAAGGAGCGTACGGCGAAACGCGTCGGACGACGCGAGACTCTACGATGTGAGCTGCGGCGAGGCTTGTTGCCCCCGCGTTAGCTGCATTTGTTAAGCGCCCGCAAGCGGCGTCGTTCAAATCGACGCTATATATATTCTATAAAATCCATATATATTGCGGTCAAACGAATATTATTATCGCTAAATGACGAAATAGCAGTACTAATATTCTCCTTTACGTCGATGCCGGGGGTACTGGGCTTTCTTTCGTGATCGGCGGTGACTTGCACCCCACACTCCGCTATCCCGATGCCCCCATGGCCTCTCTCGCCCTCGAAACCAGCCCGCGCACAGGACCCGAGCATCCGGCCCGGAACTCAGGCGAGTTGATCGACCTGCGCGCCGTCGCCGCTGACCTGGAAAGCCTCGCCGCCACTCACAGCGGCGGCGGGCGCGAGTTGCGTTCCGCGCTGGCGCAGCGGCTGAAGTCCGCACTCATTGAAGGCCGAGCCAAGGCCGAACAGCTTCTGCTGAAAGATCGCCACGGCCGGGCTTGCGCCGAGCGGCTATGCCGGCTGGAAGACGAGATCATCCGCCTGCTGTTCGACTTCGCGCGCAAGCATCTCTACCAGTCGCAAAATCCGTCCGAGGCCGAGCACATGGCGGTGATCGCCACCGGCGGCTACGGCCGCGGGCTACAGGCGCCCGGCTCCGACATCGATCTGCTGTTTTTGCTGCCTTACAAGCAGACCGCTTGGGGCGAATCGATCGCGGAAGCGATCCTCTATTGCCTATGGGACACCGGACTGAAAGTAGGCCACGCCACCCGCTCGGTGGACGAATGTATCCGTCAGGCCAAGGCTGACATGACCATCCGCACCGCCATCCTCGAAGCGAGATTTCTGCTCGGTGACCGCAATCTGTATGAGGAGTTGACCAAGCGCTTCGACAACGAGGTGGTCCGCAATACCGCCGCGCAATTCGTCGCCGCCAAGCTGGCCGAGCGCGAGGACCGCGTGCGCCGGAGCGGGCAATCGCGCTACTTGGTCGAGCCGAACGTGAAAGACGGCAAGGGCGGCTTGCGCGATCTCCATACATTGTTCTGGATCGCGAAATACGTCTACCGCGTGCGCGAGCCGGATGAGCTGATCAAGCGCGGCGTGTTCGACAAGCAGGAATATCTGTTGTTCCGCCGCTGCGAGGATTTCCTCTGGTCGGTGCGCTGCCACATGCATTTCCTCACCGGCCGCGCCGAAGAGCGGCTGTCGTTCGATATCCAGCGCGAGATCGCGGTCAGGCTCGGCTACACCGAGCATCCCGGCCAGCAGGATGTCGAGCGCTTCATGAAGCACTACTTCCTGATGGCCAAGGACGTCGGCGATCTCACCGCCATCTTGTGCGCTGATCTGGAGGACAGCCACGCCAAGAGTGTGCCGGTGCTCAGCCGCCTGATGGCGAAGTTCCGCCCGGTGAAGCGCACCAAGCTCGCCGAAAGCGACGATTTCATCGTCGATAAAAATCGCATCACCGTCGCCGCCGCCAACATTTTCAAGCGCGATCCGGTCAATTTAGTTCGCATTTTCTATCTGGCGCAAAAGCACAACCTCGCCTTCCATCCCGACGCGATGCGCGCGATCACCCGTTCGCTCAAGCTGATCGACGCCAAGCTGCGCAACGACGAGGAAGCCAACCGGCTGTTCCTGGAAATCCTCACGTCCAAGAACGACCCGGAAACCGTGCTGCGCCGGATGAACGAATTCGGCGTGCTCGGCCATTTCGTGCGAGCCTTCGGCAAGGTCGTGGCGATGATGCAGTTCAACATGTATCATCACTACACGGTGGACGAGCACCTGTTGCGCTGCATCGGTGTGCTGGCGGAGATCGAGCGCGGCGGCAGCAACGACATGCCGGTCGCCAGCGATCTGATCCATAAGCTCTTGCCCAGCAACCGCGCGGTGATCTACGTCACGCTGTTCCTGCACGACATCGCCAAAGGCCGCATCGAGGACCATTCGATCGCCGGCGCGCGGGTGGCGCGACGGCTCTGCCCGCGCCTGGGCTTTTCCGCCACTGACACCGAGACCGTCGCCTGGCTGATCGAAAATCATCTCGTCATGTCGAGCGTGGCGCAGTCGCGCGATCTGTCCGACCGCAAGACGATCGAGAATTTCGCCGCGGTGGTGCAGTCGGCCGAACGGCTGAAGCTGCTCACCATCCTCACCACCGCCGACATCCGCGCCGTCGGCCCCGGCGTGTGGAACGGCTGGAAAGCGCAACTGCTGCGCACGCTTTACTATGAGACCGAGCCGGTGCTCACCGGCGGCTTCTCGGAGGTCAACCGCGCCCAACGCGTCGCCGCGGCACAGGCTGAGTTCCGCGCGGCGATGACGGACTGGCCGAGCGAGCGGCTGGAGAGCTACATCGCCAAGCATTATCCGGCCTATTGGCTCAAGGTCGATCTGCCGCACAAGATCGAGCACGCCAAATTCGTGCGCGCCGCCGAGAATGCCAACAAGTCGCTCTCGACTATTATTAGTTTCGACGGCGGTGCGGTGACCGAGCTCACAGTATTGGCGCCCGATCATCCCTGGCTGCTCTCGATCATCGCCGGCGCCTGCGCCATGGCCGGCGCCAATATCGTCGATGCGCAGATCTACACCACCACCGACGGACGCGCACTCGACACCATTTCGCTGTCGCGCGAATTCGAGCGCGACGAGGACGAGGCGCGGCGCGCCAATCGCGTCGCCGAATCGATCGAGAAGGCACTGCGCGGCGAATTACGGCTGCCCGACGTGGTGGCGAAACGCATACCGCCCAAAGGACGCATCAAGGCCTTCGCGCTCGAGCCCACGGTCACCATCAACAACCAGTGGTCGCGCCGTTACACGATGGTGGAGATCACCGGCCTCGATCGCACCGGTCTGCTCTACGAGATGACCACGACGCTGTCCAAGCTCAATCTCAACATCGCCTCCGCCCACGTCGCCACCTTCGGCGAGCGCGTTGTGGACGTGTTCTATGTGACCGACCTGATGGGCGCGCAGATCGCGTCACCCACCCGCCAGGCTGCCATCAAGCGCGCGCTGATCGCCTTGTTCGCGGCCCCCGAGAGCAACGGCAAGCAAGCGAAAGAGTAACCACGAAGCGACGTGATGCGCGAATCCCCCGTTGCCATTGTCGGTCTCGGCTTGATGGGCGAAGTCTACGCCCGGCGGCTGATTGACGCTCGAATTCCGGTCATCGGTTTTGACATTGACGCCGCCCGGCAGGCGCGCCTGGCCGAAATCGGCGGGCGGGCGGTGGGCTCGATCGCGGAGCTCGCCGGTCCGTCGCGCTGCGTCATCATCGCCGTATTCAACACCGACCAGGTCGAGGACGTGATCGAGAATCATTTGTTGCCGGCGCTCGGCAAGGGCTCGGGCAAGATCGTGTTGTGCATGAGCACCTGCGATCCCGACCAGGTGGCGGCGCTGGCCGCTCGCGTGATCCCGCGCGGCATCCGTTATCTGGACGTGCCGGTGTCGGGGACCAGCGATCAGGTGCGGCGCGGCGACGGCGTCGCGTTGATCGGCGGCGATACAAAAATCGCCGAGGAGGTGAGAGAAGTATTTGACGCGCTGTTCGCGCGCAGCTTTCAGGTCGGCAAGATCGGCGACGGCGGCCGCGCCAAGCTGGCGGTCAATCTGATCCTCGGCTTGAACCGTCTCGCCATGGCCGAGGGTCTCGTTTTCGCCGAACGCCTGGGGCTCGATCCGGCGGCCTTTCTCGCGGTGGCGCGCGGCTCGGCCTCCTACTCGCAGGTGATGGAAACCAAGGGGCCGAAAATGTTGAGCGGCGACTTCTCGCCGGAAGGCCGCGCCAAGCAGACCCTGAAAGACGTCCACCTCATGCTCGACCAGGCCGCCAACGTCGGGCAGAAGCTTGCGATGCTCGAAGTGCATGCCGAAGTGCTTGAAGCTTGCGTACGCGCGGGCGAGGCCGAGTTGGATAACAGTGTCGTCATAAAAGAAGTCCGGCGCCGAGGTGCTAAACCTCGAGCGTGACAGCGGCGTCATGGGGAGGACTGTCATGAAGAAAATCTTGCTTGCGTTCGCTGCCGCTTTGATCGTGAGCGCGGGCCTCGCGCGTCCCGCGTTCGCGCAGGATTTTCCGCAGCGGCCTATCCATTTCATCATCGCCTTCGGGCCCGGCGGCGGCTCCGACATCATCGGCCGCATTCTGGCGGACTCGATGCAGAGCAAACTCGGACAGCCGGTGATCGTCGAGAATAAGCCCGGCGCTGGCGGCATCTTGGGTAATGACGTGGTCGCGAAGGCCACGCCCGATGGCTACACGCTCGGCGTCATGACCGCGGGACAGATCATCGCCGCCGTCACCAAGAAGAACATGCCGTACGACACCAACGCCGCCTTTGCGCCGGTCGGCCAGATCGCCACCGCCAGCCTGATGATCGTCACGCGCCCCGACTTTCCGGCCAACAACGTCAAGGAACTGGTCGCCTACGCCAAGGAGCATCCCGGCAAGGTCGTGTTCGCCAGCCCGGGGTTCGGCGCCACCCAGCATTTTGCCGGCGAGATGTTCAAGCAGATCGCGGGCGTCGATCTGCTGCATGTTCCGTACAAGACATCGCCGGAAGCGATCAACGCCGTGCTCGGCAAGCACGCCGATATCCTGTTCGACACGGTGTCGGCATTGATCGGCCAGGTGAAGTCCGGCCAGCTCAAGGCGCTCGCGGTGACCGGCAAGGACCGTTTTCCCGCCGTGCCGGACGTGCCGCCGGCCGCCGACTCGGGCGTTCTGCCCGGCTTCGACGTCACGACCTGGTACGGTCTGTTCGCACCGCGCGGCACGCCGCCGGCGGTTATCGCCAAGCTGAACAAGGACGCTCAACGAGAGTCTCGCCGACGACGCGGTCAAGACGCGCATGGCCACCGTCGGCGTCGTGGTCAAGAGTTCGACGCCGGACGAGTTCGGGCAATTCCTGGCGAGCGAATACAAACGCTGGAATGCGGTACGTGAAACCGCCGGCATTCCGCAGCAATAGATGTTAGCCCCCGCTGCATTATCGAAAGGAAGAACAACGATGGACGAGAAAGATCAGCACGAGCGCGGCTTGAAACTGCGCATCGACATGTTCGGCCGCGAGGCGGTAGAAAAGCGCATGAGCGCGTTCGGCGAGTTCGGTAAGCCATTGCAGCACATCATCAACGCCTATGCCTACGGCGACGTTTGGAGCCGCTCGGCTTTGCCGCCGGCGACCAAATCGCTGGCCATGGTGGCGATGATGGCGGCGGCCGGACATCCGAACGAGTTGCGCGTGCATCTCAACGGCGCCGTTAAGAACGGCTGCACGTCGGAGCAGATTCAGGAAATCCTTCTGCTTCTGACCATGTATTGCGGCATCCCGGCCTCCAACGAGGCGCATCGCATCGCGGCGGAGGTGCTGCGCGAGCACGGCAAGCTCTGAGCGCGTGGCCTGGGCGGCTACCCCTCGCCCTCGAGCGCACGCCGCAATTGTCGGATGACGACGCCGCGGGCACGGTCGTCGGCGGCCGCTTCGACCTGCGCGTTGATGTCAAGGATCAGTTTTGACATGTCGTTGTGCCAATCGAGATTGATCACGGCGTCGGGCGCCAGCCGGCGGCGGTGCGAGACATCGATCGGCGTCGGCGCCGCCGTGGTGAGTTCATAGATATCGTCCAAAAGGGGCGTGAAAACTTTCGCCGCCGGCACGGTGCGCTCGGCGATGCGCTCGCTCAAGCCCGTCAGCGCCGGCTCTTCGCCATGCACCAGAAAAACGCCCCGCTCGAATAGGCCGGCGCGCGGCGATCCAGCGCGCCAGCTCAGGGCCGTCGGCATGGCCGGAATATTCGTCGAGCCGGCGGATTCGCGCCGCCACCTTGATCTCATCGCCCTGGATGCGCACGGCCGTGGCGCCATCGGCAATGAACCGCCCGAGCGTGCCTTGGGCCTGGAAGCCGACCAGTAGCACGGTCGCTTTGGCGTGCCACAGCCAGCGCTTGAGATGGTGACGGATACGGCCGGCGTCGCACATGCCACTGGCGGCGACGATGATGTGGAAGCCCGTGAGCCTGGCAATCGCCTTGCTCTCCTCCACCGTCTCGGTGCAGTGCAAATGCGGCGAGGCAAGTAGCCGCGCGACGTCAAGACCGGCCTCCTGGCTTTCGGCATGCTGGCGGAATACTTCGGTGGCGCTGATGGCGAGCGGCGAATCGAGAAAGATCGGCGCTGCCGGAATGTCGCCGCGCTCCATCAGATCGACCAAATCGACGATCAATTCCTGCGTGCGCTCGACCGCGAAGGCCGGAATGAGCAGCGCGCCGCCAGCGGCATGGGCTGCGCGCACCTCGGCGGCTAAATGGTCGCGCCGCAATTCGCGTGTCACCGGCGGACGGTCCTCGTCGCCATAGGTCAATTCACAAATCACATAGTCCAAACCGGCGGGCGCCTCCGGATCTGGTTGCAGCAGCTTGGCGTCGGGACCGAGATCGCCGGAGGCGAGGACACGCAGCGGCTTGCCGGACGCGCCTTCGCCGGCGAATTCGATTTCAATCGAGGCCGAGCCGAGCAGATGTCCGGCGTTCCAATAGCGCGCGTGTACGCCTGGCATGACCTCGAATCCAAGTCTCGTAATCGACCGGACGGAAGGCATCGAGCGCGGCGATGGCATCGCGCCTGTGTATAGATCGGCGTGACCAGCGCACGTCCGCGCGCCGCATTGCGCCGGTTGAGCGTGGCGACCTCCGATTCCTGGATGCTGCCGGCGTCGGGCAGCATGTAGGAGCAGAGATCGATGGTGCCGTGCGTCGCGAAGACCGGACCGCGAAAGCCGCCGCGCACGAGTTTGGGGATCAGGCCGCTGTGGTCGATATGGGCGTGGGTGAGCAGCACCGCGGCGATATCGGACGGCGCGAAAGGGAAAAGCGCCATAGTTCAATTCCTTCAGCGTCTTAGGGCCCTGGAACAACCCGCAATCGACCAACAGACGTCCGGCCGACGTCTCGAACAGATGGCAAGAGCCGGTCACCGTGCGGGCGGCGCCGCAGAATCGGACGGTAACGCTCATGGCCTAGCTCCCAGCCGACTTCGTCTAGCGCAACGCGCCGGCCAAGA
Organism: uncultured Alphaproteobacteria bacterium; assembly: GCA_963778745.1. Lineage (GTDB taxonomy): Bacteria > Pseudomonadota > Alphaproteobacteria > Rhizobiales > Xanthobacteraceae > Pseudolabrys. The sequence goes on from CAVZVP010000024.1 coordinate 34,660, forward strand.
TGCCATCGAACATGATTGCGTTGGTCGGATGCGGCACGCTGTCGCTCGACCTGACGGTGCGGATGCCGGCGCTCGAACAGCGTGCGCACTAACTCCGGCGGAAACAGCGCGTGGGTGATGACGGCGTCAATGGTGGCGGCGCCGGCGGTCGTAAACGCCTTCGCACAGGTGGTCAGCGTGCCGCCTGACGAGACAATGTCGTCGACCAGCAGCACCGGACGGCCGGCAAACAGCGCGGGACCGGCAAAGGTGATCGCGACCGAGCATTCGCTGCGGCGCGTCTTTTGGGCGACCGCGTGTTGCAGGTCGAGCCGGCGCGCGAGATCGGTCGACCCACGGCCGCGATTCCTCGTCGGGCCCGACAACGACCGTGGTCGGATCGACGCTGCTTGCACGCAGCGTCTCGGCGATCGCTGGCATGGCCGAAAGATCGTCGGCGTCAATGCCCGGGAAGACGTCGTGAATATCCTTGGTACGGTGCAAATGGGCGTCGACCGTGACGACGCGGTCGACGTTGCCGGCCAACAGCCGGCCAATCGACCATCTGGCTGATCGCCTCGCCGTCATGAAAGGCCGCGTCCTGCCGCATGTAGCAGAGATAGGGCGCGACCAGGACCAACCGCTTGGCGCCGCCCCGCCGCAAGGCTTCGGCCGCAAAAAGGATCGCCAGCAGCTTGTCGTTGGGATGATCGAGCGACGCGTAGATGACTGTGGTCGTCGCCGCGGGTCCCACGGTGACGCGCAATTCGCCGTCCGGAAAGCGGTGCACCTCGATCGTGTGCGCCGGGACGCCGAGCCGTGCCGCCAGCCGGGCCGCTTCTGCCGCGGCGGTCGGCAGGCACTGCAGGACGGCGCCGTTCACGGCTTCATCTCGTCGCCGGGGGAGCGCGAGCCGACGATAGTAGCCGTTATCCAATTTGGCGGCGGCGAGCGCGAGATCGAATTGCGACTGCTCGAAGGCGTGGATGCGATAGAGCGGCTCGCCTTTCTCGACACGGGCGCCGATCTTCTTGAAAATCTTGATACCCGCGCCCTTGTCGATCGGCGCGCCGGCGGTGCGCGCCAGCCGGTTGAGACGCAGGCAGTCGATCGCCTCGACCGCGCCGTCGCTTGTGGCCGTGATGTCGGCCGTCAAGGTTCCGATATCGGTCCGGCAGCCGGACGGCCCTTGCGCTTCGATGATCTTGTGCATCTGCTTGAGCGCGGCGCCGCTGTCGAGCAGTTCGCGCGCGCGTCGATAGCCCGTTCCGCCGCGCAGGTCGGGATCGTAGTCGAGCAGGTGGGCGGCGAGCCGCAGCGATTTGTCGCGCAGATCGGCGGGCGCCGCCGGATCGTTCGCCAGCACGGCCATGACATCCTGGGCTTCCAGCGCCGGACCGATGCCATGGCCGATCGGCTGCCGCCCGTCGGTGGTGATGACTTCGACAGCGATGCCGAAGTGATCGCCGACAAATTCGAACAGTTTGCGCAAGCGTATCGCGTCCAGCGCGGTCCGGAGCTTGGCGGCGGGTCCGACCGGCAGATCGATCAGCAGATGGGTCGCGCCGGCCGCGATTTTTTTCGACATGATCGAGGCGACCATTTGCTCGCGCGTATCGAGGCTGAGCGGCCGCTCCACCGAAATGAGGATGTCGTCGGCCGGCGACAGATTGACGTGCCCGCCCCAGACCAGACAGCCGTGGCAGGTTCGCACGACCTCTTTCATCTCGTCGACCGTGAGATCGACGCGCGCCAGCACTTCCATGGTGTCGGCGGTGCCGGCGGGCGAGGTGATGGCGCGCGACGAGGTTTTCGGAATCGTCATCCCGTGCGCGGCGACGATCGGCACCACGATCATCGAGGTGCGGTTTCCCGGAATGCCGCCGATACAATGCTTGTCGACGACGACGGGCATGTCCCAGGTCAGTTGGGTGCCGGCTTGCGCCATCGCATGCGACAGCGCGAGCATTTCGTCGCTGGTCATGAAGCTGGCGGAGCCGACGAGGAACGCCGCGATTTCCATGTCGGAATAACGGTAGTGCGTGATGTCGTCGATGATCGCGCTGATCTCGGAAGCATTGAGTGCGCGGCCTTGAATCTTGGCGCGCACTGCGTCGAGGCTGTCGGGAGGCGGAGCCGGCGTGATGGTGACGAAACTTCCGGCCGGTTCGGCGAAGCGGCGGAAGGCGGGTTCGGCGAGGCCGATTTCGTCGGGATTGACTAAACCGTCGTCGGTGAGAATCAATGTCGCCAGTAGCACTTTGGAATTGCAACGCGGCTCGACGCGGCTGAAGCCGCTAAACACCTCAGGCCGCAGCGCCGTCGACCGGCGTGAAATCACCACGACGTTCTCGCGGCCCGTATTGAGATTGACGCGCCAGATCTTGAGTTTCGGGCGCGAATTATCGCTCGCGTTCATTATTCGCGGTCCTAGCGGCAAGGCTGTGAAATTGCATAGTAAATTGCCGCCGCCGCGGCATTGATCAATATCATAATAGAGCCGTGACGCTGCACCATTCGGGCCAATCGCCCCTTAACGACCCCTTAAACCGCCCGCTTTAGCGTGCCTTTCGGGGGCCGGCGCTGATTGCCGCCGGCATGGATTTAAGTCGGGTCGCGTGATGGCGCAGGGCAAGGGACAATCGGGCGCGCGCCGGGAGCCGGTGTTCGACAGCTCACCTGACCTACGCGTCGCGCCAGGCGAACGCGCCACGGGCGGCGCCGGCAAACCACCAGCAAAGCGGAAACGCGCACGCAAAGTGCGCAAGGCGCGCCGCAAGAGTTCGCTGATCGGCCGCACGATTTATTGGAGCCTGGTGCTGGCGCTCTGGCTCGCCATCGGTGGCGCCGGCGTCATCGCCTGGACCGGCGCGCATATGCCGCCGCTGCAGTCGCTGGAGATTCCCAAGCGGCCGCCCTCGATCCAGATCGTTGACGTCGACGGCCGCCCGCTCGCCACCCGCGGCGACAATGGTGGCGCCGTGCTGCCGCTGAAGGAACTGCCGAACTACGTGCCGCAAGCCTTCATCGCCATCGAGGATCGGCGCTTCTACGCGCATTACGGCGTCGACCCTTTCGGCATCGCGCGCGCGGCGGTCGCCAACATTCTGCACCGCGGCGTGGCGCAAGGCGCCTCCACCATCACGCAGCAATTGGCGAAAAATCTCTTTCTAACGCAGGAGCGTACCGTCCATCGCAAGCTGCAGGAGATGCTGCTCGCGCTCTGGCTGGAGCGGAAATTTTCCAAGACGCAGATTCTCGAACTGTATTTGAATCGTGTTTACTTTGGTGCGGGCGCTTATGGCATCGAGCAGGCCGCGCAGCGCTATTTCGGCAAGCCCGCCAAAGAGATGAGCCTCCCGGAAGCCGCTTTGCTCGCCGGATTGGTGAAGTCGCCGTCGCGTCTTGCACCGACGCGTAATTTCGACGCCGCCGAGCGGCGTGCGCAAATTGTGCTCGCCGCCATGGCGGACCTCCGCTTCATCACGCCCGCCAGCGAGAAGGTCGCGCTCGCGCATCCGCCGCACGTCGTGGCGCAGGCCGGCAGCGGCTCAAGCAATTATGTCGCCGATTGGGTCATGGACGCGATCAACGACGTGCTCGGTCACGTCGACGAAGACCTCGTGGTGCGCACCACCATCGACAGCGGCCTACAAGCCGGCGCTGAGAACGCGCTCACCGAGGAACTGGCGCAGAAAGGCGACAAGAACGGCGTCAGCCAGGGCGCGATTGTTGCGATGACGCCGGACGGCGCAGTGCGCGCCATGGTCGGCGGACGCAACTACGCCGAAAGCCAGTTCAACCGCGCGGTCGCCGCTAAGCGCCAGCCCGGCTCGGCCTTCAAGCCCTTCGTCTATCTCACCGCGCTCGAAAACGGTCTGACCCCCGACAGCGTACGCGAGGACAGGCCGATTAATCTCAAAGGCTGGCAGCCGGAAAACTACAAACACGAATATTTCGGCCCGGTCACGCTCACCAAGGCGCTGGCGCTGTCGCTCAATACGGTGTCGGTGCGGCTGACCATGGAATTCTCGCCCGCGGCGGTAATCCGCACCGCCTACCGGCTCGGCATTGCATCGAAGCTCGAGCCGAACGCCTCGATCGCGCTCGGCACCTCAGAGGTTTCGCCGCTCGAACTGGTCAGCGCCTATGCGCCGCTCGCCAATGGCGGCTTGGCGGTGGTGCCGCATGTGATCGAGCGCATCACCGCCGGCAACGGCAAGGTGCTTTACGTGCGCAACGAGCAGCCGCTCGGCCGCATCATCGAGGCGCGCTATGTGGCGATGATGAACGAGATGATGGCGCAGACTTTGACCATCGGTACCGCGCACAAAGCGGCGCTGCCGGGCTGGCCGGCGGCCGGCAAGACCGGCACCAGCCAAGATTTCCGCGACGCCTGGTTCATCGGCTACACGAGCCATCTCGTGACCGGCGTCTGGCTTGGCAACGACGACGGCACGCCGACCAAGAAGGTCACCGGCGGCGCCCTGCCGGTGGAAATCTGGAGCCGCTTCATGCGCGGCGCCCATCAGAGCGTGCCGGTTGCCGCCCTGCCGGGTCCGCCGGCGGGCGGCATGTTGTCCGGATTGTTCAACGGCAATGCGCCGGCAACGGTCGGCATGGCGCCGCCGGCGCCCATCCGAGCCGCCGGCAATACGCCGAGCGCGCGCGGCGGTAGCCTCGATGGCTGGCTGCTGGACAATCTGTTCGGGCGCAGCAGAAACTAATGCTGTTTGGCGGCGCTGGCGCGCACCGCGCGCGTCGCGATCCATAATCCCAGCGTCGCGCAACCCGTCACCGCCACCGCGCCAGCAAGCGGCCAGGCGCTTGACCCGAGCAGGGCTCCTACCACCACTCCGCACAGCGCCGCCGCGCTCTGCTGCACGAAGCCGAGCAGTGCAGAGGCCGCCCCCGCCCGCTCCGGAAACGGCGTCATGGCGCCGGCGATCGCCTGCGGCAATACGATGCCGAGCCCCGCCAAATAAAGCGCCATCGGCAACACCAGCGCGGCGGCGGAGGTTAAGCCCAGCGCCACCGCCATCACCATCCCAAGCCCGCTGGCCGCCATCGCTGCGGCGCCGACGCCGAGCGTGCGGTCGATGCCGTGCCGCATCACCAGCCGGGCGGCAAACGTCGTGCCGATCATGTAGCCGACCGAGCCGACCGCGAAAGCGACGCCGAACTGGAACGGCGTGAGGCCATAGAGGTATTGCAGGACGAAGGACGAGCCGGAAATCCAGGCGAACAATCCGGCGAAGCTGGTCGAGGCGAGGCCGAGATATGCGAGATAGGCCGGATTGCGCGCCACCACCCGATAGGACTTGAGCATGCTAGCCGGCGTTACTGATTCGGCCGCGCGCATGGACAAAGTTTCCGGCATCAGCGGCCAGACGATCGCGGCGCCGAAAAATCCGCCGCCGACCAGTGTGAAAAAAACCGAGCGCCAGCCGAAGCCGGTCTGCAACACGCCGCCGATGAGCGGCGCCAGCACCGGCGCCAGCGCCATGACCGCGCCGATCAGCGACAATTCGCGGCCTGCGCGCGCGCCGGAATAAAGATCGCGCACGATGGCGCGCGCCAGCACGATACCGCCGGAACCGCCGAGCGCCTGCAGCGCGCGCGCCGCGATCAGCATCTCGATCGAGGTCGACAGCGCGCAAGCAAGGCTCGCCGCGCAATAGAGCGCCATCGCCCCCAGCAGCACCGGTTTGCGGCCGTGCCGGTCAGCCAACGGGCCGTAGAAAATCTGGCCGAAGGCGAAGCCAAGCAAATAGGCGGAGACGGTGAGCTGCACCTGCGCGGTCGAGGCGTTGAGCAGCCGCGCGATGTCCGGCAACGACGGCAGGTACATGTCGGTGGTGAGCGGCCCGATCGCGCTCAGCGCCGCCAGCAATATCGTCAGCGCGAAAGTGCCGGGACGCAGCATGCATGGTGACTACAACAAGACCTGCCGCAGCGCTAGCGCGGATCAGGCATGCCGTAACGATGCAGGTCGGCGCCGTGGGCATCGAGCCAGGACTTGGCGCGCGCGACGTGCGGGCAGATGCGCTCGACCACGTCCCAAAACCGGCGCGAGTGATTCATTTCGACCAGGTGGGCAACCTCGTGGGCGGCGAGATAGTCGAGCACGAAAGGCGGCGCGAAGATCAGCCGCCACGAATAAGACAGCACGCCAGTGGTCGAGCACGATCCCCAGCGGCTCGACGGATCGCGGATCGACACCCGCCTGACCGCAACGCCGAGCGCGCCTGCCACGCGGGTGCTGGCGGCTTCCAGATCGCGTTTGACCTCGCGCTTGAGAAAATCGGAAATTCGTCGCGCAACATGCGGCGCCGCGCCAGCGACGCAGAGCAGCCGTTCGCCCGCTTCGCCGCTCTCGATCCACACCGTGCCGCGCTGCCCGTGGCGGCGCTCGATGCGGTGATCGACGCCGCGCAACGGAATCACGGCGCCGGGCGCGAACGGCGCCGGTTCGGGCAAGCGGCCGAGCCGCGCTGCGATCCAGCCGCCGTGCTTCTGCGCAAAATCGCGCGCCTGCTTAATGTTGCCGCGCGGCGGCATGGTGAGCACCACTTCGCGCGTGACCGAATGGATGCGCAGCGTGTAACGGCGCGCCTGCCGGTGGCGGCGCACGCGCACCAGATAGATCTCACGCTCGAAGGTGATGCTGATCGTCGGCGGCTCGCCCGGCCGGCGGTAGAGCAGTGCGCGCAGTGGCATTCGCAAAGTCCGCGGAATCGCAAAACGTCGCGGAAATATTGCCATATTCGCCGCCGTTCGCCACGCGCTTTTGCGCGGCCGGAAATGCCGCAGGAACGCAAGGGCTTACATTGTCACGAACGGCCGCCGGCGTGCGGCGGCGGCGAAGCGTCGATCAGCTGGCGAAAGCCGCCTTGGCCGAACCCGGATGCGAGCCGCGCCCGCGCCCATTATGCGACAGCACGAAATCGGAGATGCGCGGCGCGATCTCGGCATGGAAGCGAGAGCCGTTGAACACGCCGTAGTGGCCGACGCCCGGCTGCAGATAATGCGCCTTGTTCTCGGCCGGAACATTCGCGCACAACACGTGCGCGGCCTCGGTCTGACCGACCGCGGAAATGTCGTCGTGCTCGCCTTCAACCGTCAGCAGCGCGACGCGCTTGATCTGCGCGGGATCGATACGGCGGCCGCGATGGGTCATCTCGCCCTTGGGCAGCGCGTGGCGGATGAAAACGGTATCGACGGTCTGCAGGTAGAACTCGGCTGAGAGATCCATGACCGCCAGATATTCGTCGTAGAATTCGCGGTGCTTCTGCGCCAAATCGCCGTCGCCTTGGACCAGGTGCTTAAACAAATTGCGGTGCGCCTCGAGATGGCGATCGATATTCATACTCATGAAGCCGTGCAACTGCAGAAAACCCGGATAGACGTCGCGCATGAAGCCGGGATGCGGGAACGGCACCTTGGTGATGACGTGGCTGCGAAACCAATCGATCCCGCGGTTTTCAGCCAACTTATTAACCGCGTTGGAATTAATGCGGGTGTCGATCGGTCCGCCCATCAACACCATGGAATGCGGCACGTAGGGGTCTTTGTCGGCCTCCATCAAGGAGACCGCCGCCATTACCGGCACCGAAGGCTGGCACACCGCGATTACATGCACGTCGCCGCCGAGCACATGCAGCATGGAGATGACGTAATCGATGTAATCGTCCAGATCGAAGCGGCCTTCCGCCACCGGCACCATGCGTGCGTCGGCCCATTCGGTGATGTAGACGTCGTGATTGGGCAGAAACGTTTCCACCGTGCCGCGCAGCAACGTCGGATAGTGGCCCGACATCGGCGCCACGATCAGCAGTTTCGGCTGCGGGCGGCGCGGCGCACGCGCAAAGGCGCGCTCGAAATGCAAGAGCCGGCAGAACGGACGCTCCCACACGGTGGTGATGTGCACCGGAATACGTTCGGCGCCGACTGTCACCTGATCGATGCCCCATTCCGGCCGTCGATAGCGGCGGGTGGAGCGCTCAAACACTTCCGCCGCGGCGGCAATCGACTTGCCGTAGGTGGTGTGCGCGAACGGATTGGCCGGATTCTTGAAGAACAGACGGGTGGCGTCGGCGACTGCGCGCGACGGATTGAGTGCGGCCTGGCCCATCTCGTACAGCCAGTACATCGGCGTCGACATCAAAGCGCTGCTCTCGCCGGGCAGCGTGGCTGCTCCGTCGAACTCACCGATCGGAATGTTCTCTGTCCCCGGCCCCTGCTGCACCGCAGCACCGTGTCGCTTTTCTGTCATAACGTCAACATACCGATAAGTCCTTCGTGGCCGGTTTACACCCGGAAAACCGATTGTAAACAGCTATAAATGCAAGGGTTTCCGGCTTATTCACCGGTCTGTAGCAGCGCGCCCTGTTCGCGGGCGCTTTGCAACAGCTTCAGGAAGGCGAATGACGCAGCCGCGAACAGCACGACATTGAACGCCAGCGCTTCCAGCATCAGATCGGCGCGGAATACGTGATCAATCAACAGCGCGCGCATGCCCTCGAATACGTATGTCGGCGGCAGCGCCCAGGCAACGTCTTGTAGCCAGTACGGGAGTACCGTGACCGGATAGTAAACGCAGGTGAGCGGCAGGAACAGGAACATGATGGTCCAGGCCATGCTCTCGGCACCCATGCCGTTGCGCAGCAACAGGCCGGCGACGAAAATTCCGATCGCCCAACTGGTCAGGATCAGGTTGACGAAGAACGCAGCGAGCGCGAAGCCGAGCGACCACAGGTTGAAACCGAAGAAGACAACCGCCAGCATCGTCACCGGGATCATGCCGATCAGCAAGCGCACGATACTCATGATCATCAAGGCGGCGATGAACTCGACCGGCCGCAGCGGCGACATCATGAGGTTACCAAGGTTGTGCGACCACATTTCTTCCAGGAACGAGATCGAAAATCCGAGCTGGCCGCGGAATAGAATATCCCAGAGCAGCACCGCGCCGATGAACACGCCGGTCGCGCGCGCGAACAACCCGCCGTTCTGCGTGACGTAGAGTTGCAAAAAGCCCCACATCAGCATCTGCACCGTCGGCCAATAGATCAGGTCGAGCACGCGCGGCCAGGACGAGCGCAGCAGATACCAGTAGCGCCGCACCATGGCGGCGACGCGATTGACGGAAAAATCGAGACCGCTGTCGCTGCCGGTCATTGCGCGGCCTCGCGGTGCTCGCCGCGTCCGCGCGCGACGTCGAGAAATACGTCTTCCAGCGTCTGGCGCCCGTAGCGGTCGAGCAGGCGGGCCGGCGTGTCGTCGTCCTCGATGCGGCCCTGTTTCATGATGATGACGCGCTCGCACAGGCGCTCGACCTCGGTCATGTTGTGCGAAGCGAGCAGCACGGTCGCGCCGTGCGCGCGGCGATAGTGGTCGAGCCGGCCGCGCACCCAGTCGGCCGTATCCGGGTCAAGCGACGCCGTCGGTTCGTCGAGCAGCAGGACTTCGGGACGATTGAGCAGCGCCTTGGCGAGCGAGACGCGGGTCTTCTGGCCGGCCGACAACTTGCCCGTCGGCCGGTCGAGGAATTCGGTGACTTCGAGATCGGCGGCAAGGCTATCGATGCGCTCATCGATGTCGGCAACCGCGTAAAGTTGTGCGAACACCGACAGATTTTGCCGCACGGTGAGCCGCATCGGCAGCGCCACATAGGGGCTTTCGAAATTCATACGGTGCAGCACGCGATAACGCTCGTCCGGCATCTGGGCGCCCAGCACCGCGACCGTGCCCGAGGTCGGCGTGACCAGGCCCATGATCATCGCAATCGTCGTGGTTTTGCCGGCTCCGTTGCCGCCGAGCAGCCCGGTGATCGAGCCGGGCTGCAAGCGAAATGAGATGCCATTGACCGCCGCCACGCTCTTGTAGAGCTTGACCAGGCGGTCCACGGTAATCGCCGGGGTGTTCTGCGCGTCCATGGCCGCAAGATGTGACGCTCCGCCGCGGGAAGCGCAAGCCCCGCTGCCGCTGCCGGTGATTTTGAGCCGCGGCAGTGCGGCGCTACACTGCCCGCCATGCCCTCGCTCAATCATCCGCGTCGCAATGTGCGCCTCGACACCCTGGTCCGGCTGCGCTGGCTCGCCATCATCGGGCAGACCACCGCCGTGCTGGTGGTCTATTTCGGACTCGATTTTCAGCTGCCGCTCTGGGCCTGCCTCGCGGTGATCGCGCTGTCGGCCTGGCTCAACGCGGCGCTACGTCTGCGCTTTCACATGACGCAGCGGCTCGAGCCCGACCGCGCCGCCTGGCTGCTCGCCTTCGACGTCGCCGAATTGGCGGTCCTGCTATACCTGACCGGCGGATTGCAGAATCCCTTCGCCTACTTGTTCCTGGCTCCGGTGCTGCTATCGGCGACCGCGCTGCCGCCGCGCTTCACGCTGATGCTAGGCGCCTTCGCGATGATCTGCGCGACCGCGCTGGTGTTCGTGCATTTTCCGCTGCCCTGGGACAACGAGGACCCGCTGAAGCTGCCGCCGATCTACATGATCGGCGACTGGCTCTCGATCCTGCTCGCGATCGGCTTCATCGGCCTTTATTCCTGGCAGATCGCCGAGGAATCGCGCCAGCTCGCCGACGCGCTGGCCGCCACCGAATTGGTATTGGCGCGCGAACAGCACCTATCGCAGCTCGACGGACTGGCGGCCGCCGCCGCACACGAACTCGGCACGCCGCTGTCGACCATCTCGGTGATCGCCAAGGAGCTGGAGAACGCGATTCCCACAACCTCCCCGCATGGCGACGACGTGCGCTTGCTGCGCGAACAGGCGATGCGCTGCCGCGATATCCTGGCCAAGCTCACCGAATTGTCGGCGAGCAACGAAGCGTTCGACCGCACACGGCTCGCCGCGCTGATCGAGGAGGTGGTGGCGCCGCATCGCAATTTCGGGATTGCCATCGACGTGACTGCGCCGCCCGCGCAAGGCGCCGAGCCGGTGAGCGCGCGCAATCCGGCAATCCTTTACGGCCTCGGCAATCTGCTGGAAAACGCCGTCGATTTTGCGCGCGAACGCGTGCTGGTCGGGACGCGATGGAACAAGGACATCGTCGAAGTTACAATCGGCGATGATGGTCCGGGCTTCGCGCCGGAAATATTGGGCCGCATCGGCGAGCCTTACGTCACCAGCCGCAAGCGCGATCCAAAGCAAGCCGACGAGATACCGACAGGACTTGGGCTTGGTCTTTTCATCGCCAAGACCTTGCTCGAACGCTCAGGCGCAACGCTCGGCTTCGCGAACTGCTCGTTTCCCGAACGCGGCGCCATCGTCACGGTGCGCTGGAGCCGGAGCGAGTTCGAGCGGCCATCAGCGTTAGCAACGTCTTGAGATTGCTACAAGCAACATCTAATTTATACTGTGTTTATGCTGCGGCGCGCGGTAAGCTGCGCGGAGCCGAACGCATAAGAAGGTACCACGTGGATATAGCCCCGGACGCCGACGCGGCGGCGAAAAAAAGCGTCCCCGCCGAACGATCGGTGCTGATTGTCGACGATGACCGTCCGTTTTTGCAGCGTCTGGCTAAAGCGCTGGAGCAACGCGGTTTTACGGTCGCCACCGCGGACTCGGTGGCTGAAGGGTTGCGCCAATTGGACAAAGCCGCCCCCGCCTTTGCGGTGGTCGACATGCGGCTCAACGACGGTAACGGGCTCGACGTAATCTCCGCGCTCAAGCAGCGCCGGCCCGACGCGCGCGCCATTATTCTGACCGGCTACGGCAATATCGCCACCGCGGTGAATGCGGTGAAGCTCGGCGCCGTCGATTACCTGGCGAAACCGGCGGACGCCGACGACGTGGTGGCCGCTTTGCTAGCGCACGACACCAGCAAAATCGAGCCGCCAGAAAATCCGATGTCGGCCGATCGTGTGCGCTGGGAGCACATCCAGCGCATCTATGAATTATGCGGGCGCAATGTTTCGGAGACCGCGCGCCGGCTCAACATGCATCGCCGCACGCTGCAGCGGATTTTGGCCAAAAGGGCCCCGCGTTAGCGGAGACGTCTCGAGCAATGCGCGCGCCACGCTAATCAGACGACATCCCCATAAGGCCCATTCGGATCGGCGAGCGATTGCAGCCGCAGCGCGGCGGCGCGGGCGAACAACAGCATCATGGATTTGCGCGTCGCCGCCGGCAGTTTGTGCTCGGGCGCCTCGCACATCATTTGCGCGCCGAAGGCGTCGGCCACGATCAGCCCGGTATCCTTCGGAAAAATCTCGCACGGCACCTCCATGCAGGTGGCGAAGAACAGCCGGTCGCAATGGGCGCGGTAGTCCTGCCATTTCTGGTCGGCGCGAAAATCGGCGACTGAGGATTTGATCTCGACGATCCAGATCTCGCCACTCGAATCGAGCGCCACCAGATCCGCTCTGCGGCCGGACGGCAGCGGCAATTCGCTCACCACACAACGTCCCAGCGCATGCAGCAGTCGCGCGCTGCCGCGCGCCACCGCCAGCGCGGTTTCCGATTGCCGGCCGTCGACCGGAAGTTCCGGCGGCTGCTTGGCGGCGAGCGTCATGACGGGAGTTTAGCACGTTCTGGGAATGCGGCAGCCAGCGATTCGCGGCTGGCCTTAATCACGCCGCGCTCGGTGATCAGGGCGGTGACGAGCCGCGCCGGCGTAACATCGAAGCCGTAATTGGCGACCGGCGAACCATCCGGAACGATCTGCACGGTCTCAATGCGCCCGTCTTTGGTCTGGCCGGTCATGGTCGCGACCTCGTCGGCACCGCGCTGCTCGATCGGAATTTCGCTCAACCCGTCGCTGACGGCGAAATCGATGGTGGGCGACGGCAGCGCCACATAGAACGGCACCTTGTTGTCGTGGGCGGCCAAAGCCTTCAAATAAGTGCCGATCTTGTTGCAGACGTCGCCTTGCGCGGTGACGCGGTCGGTGCCGACGATCACCAGATCGACCAGGCCGTGCTGCATCAGATGGCCGCCGGTGTTGTCGGGAATCACCGTGTGCGGCACGCCGTGATGGCCGAGCTCCCAGGCGGTGAGCGAGGCGCCCTGATTGCGCGGGCGGGTCTCGTCGGCGAACACATGCACCGGCACGCCTTTGTCATGCGCGAGATAAATCGGCGCGGTCGCCGTGCCCCAATCGACCGTCGCCAACCAGCCGGCATTGCAATGGGTGAGCACGTTGACGCGCTCGCCGTTTTTGCGCGCCGCAATCTCCTCGATAATTTTAAGCCCGTGGCGGCCGATCTCTAAGTTGATAGCCACATCTTCGTCGGCGATTTCACCGGCGCGGCGCAAGGCTGCGGCAACGCGCTCGGCGCGCGGCCGGTTGCGCACCGCGGCGACCATCTGATCGAGCGCCCATTTGAGATTGATCGCGGTCGGCCGCGCCGCCAGCAGCGCCACAGCGGCGCGCTCGAGATTTTCGTCGGAGGCGTCTTTACGCAGCGCCAGCCAGACGCCGTAGGCCGCCGCCGCCCCGATCAGCGGCGCTCCGCGCACCTGCATCGTCTTGATGGCGCGCACGGCGTCGGCAAGCGTCGCCAGCCGCGCGGTGGCAAAGCGGTGCGGCAACAAAGTCTGGTCGATGATGCCGACGCTTTCGGCATCGCCCTCCAGCCAGATCGTGCGCATTTCTTGGCCGTCGATTTTCATGCGCCTAACAGATAACGATGTTTGCGCCCGGCGCAAAGCCGGGTAGCTTTCGTTTGGGCCAACCGAGAACGACGCCATGCTGACCACCGATTACGAAACCGAATACGACAATCGCGGCCGGGTGCCCGAACATCCGGAGATTTTCGCGCGCTGGCAGCGCGAGGCGGCGGCCTATCGCGCGGCGGCGCGCGACGCCGAATTCGGCCTCGTCTACGGCCTTTCGCCGCGCCAGACCGTCGATCTGTTCTCGGCCAAGGACGACGACGCGATGACGCCACTCGCTTTGTTCATTCACGGCGGCTGGTGGCGCTCGCTCGAGCCGTCGATGTTCAGCCAATTGGCGGCCGGACCGAACGCGCGCGGCGTAACCGTCGCGGTCGCCGGTTACGATTTCTGCCCGCAGGTCTCGATCGCTACCATCATCGAAGAGATGCGCACGGCCTGCCTGTGGCTGTGGCGCAAACACAAAAAACGCATTTTCGTCTACGGCCATTCCGCCGGCGGACATCTCGCCGCCTGCCTGCTGGCGCAGGACTGGAGAGCCTTCGCATCCGACGCGCCCGCCGATCTGGTGCCGGCGGCTTACGCGATTTCCGGCGTGTACGACTTGGCTCCGTTGGTGCACGTGTCGCAGAATTCCGATTTGCGGCTCGACGACGCGGAAGCACGGCGGGTTTCGCCGCTCTACTGGAAAGTGCCCGCCGGCCGCACTCTCGACGCCGTCGTTGGCGCGCTCGAGTCGAGTGAATTCCTGCGCCAGAGCAAAATCATCGCCGAGGGCTGGGGCGCGCGCGGCGTCGCGGCGCGTTATGAGGAGGTCGCCGGCACCAATCATTTTTCTGTGGTCGATGCGCTGAGCGATCCCGAGAGCGCGATGACGCGGCGTGTCGTCGACCTGGCACAATTGGTGAGTGCGCGCTAGAAAAACGCTTGTATCCCGGTCTGCGCGCGGCCCAAGATAAGCGCGTGGATGTCGTGCGTGCCCTCGTAGGTGTTGACCGTCTCGAGGTTCGCCAGCACGCGCATCACGTGATACTCCTCCGAGATGCCGTTGCCGCCGTGCATGTCGCGCGCCAGCCGCGCGACGTCAAGCGCCTTGCCGCAATTGTTGCGCTTCATCAGCGAGATCGACGGCGGCGCCGCCTTGCCCGCCTCCAGCATGCGGCCTAGCCGCAGCGCGCCTTGTACGCCGAGCGCGATCTCGGTCTGCATGTCGGCGAGCTTCTTCTGAATGAGCTGATTGGCGGCGAGCGGGCGGTTGAACTGCTTGCGGTCGAGCACGTATTGCCGCGCGCGATGCCAGCAGAACTCGGCCGCCCCCATGGCACCCCAGGCAATGCCGTAGCGCGCATTATTGAGACAGCCGAACGGACCGGCAAGGCCCTTCACGTTGGGCAGCAGATTGTCTTCCGGAATGAGGCAATCTTCCAGCACGATCTCGCCGGTAATGGAGGCGCGTAAACTCAGCTTGCCCTCGATCTTCGGCGTAGAAAAACCCTTGGTTCCACGTTCGACAATAAAGCCGCGGATGACGCCATCAAGCTTGGCCCAGACCACCGCCACGTCGGCGACCGGCGCGTTAGAGATCCAGGTCTTGGCGCCGTTGAGCTTGAAGCCGCCGGCGACTTTCTCGGCGCGCGTGACCATGGAGCCCGGATCGGAGCCGTGATCGGGCTCGGTCAGTCCGAAGCAGCCGATCAGCTCGGCGGTGGCGAGTTTGGGCAGATACTTCCGCCGCTGCGTTTCGTTTCCGTAAGCGTAGATCGGATACATCACCAGCGAGGACTGCACCGACATGGCCGAGCGATAACCGCTATCGACGCGTTCCAATTCACGCGCGATTAGTCCGTAGCAGACATAGCCAAGCCCTGCGCCGCCGTACTCTTCCGGCACCGTCGGGCCGAGCAGGCCGAGCTTGCCCATCTCGGGCAGCATCTGCGCGTCATAGGTCTCGTCGCGATAGGCCGCGACGATGCGCGGCATCAGATAATCCTGCGCAAAGCCCTGCGCGGTGTCGCGCACCATGCGTTCCTCTTCGGAGAGTTCGCCTTCGAGATCGAGCGGATCCTCCCACACAAAGTCCTTGTCCTTCAGCATCGCGGGCTTGCCGCGCAGCGGCGCCGGTTGCGACATCAATGCCTCCTCGCGATCTTGGTTGCGCCCATTATAGACCGCCGGGCAAGCGGAAGCGCCCGTATTCTTGACGGCGCCGGGTACACCGTAGCCCATTTCCTCGCCCCTCGAAAAATGAGGGGATGGCGCGCCGATGGGCGCGTCATGCAGTCAAAGTCACGTGCCGTTTCCAGTGCGTGTCGCCTCGCGGCGGGTCATAATCCCGCGGGCGGAGCCCCGGCGCCGCCCGAGTGCAGGAGGACCGTTCGTCTCCTGCCTGCGGGCGCCGCATCCGATCCCACTTTCATGACGCCTCATGAGAGCGCCCTCGATGGAACGGACGCGTGATTATAAATCCACCCAAGCGAGCGGGGATAAGTTTTCGGTCGAGTTCTGATTTGGTGTGTCGCGGCAGTCACAGCGTGACGCTGATCACGCCGCACCACAAAATGGAATCTTTATCGCACAAACGAAAACCCCGCCGGCGTCCCGGCGGGGCTTTTGCTCGACCAACCAAGAACGGCGATCAGATCGCCATCTTGAGTTCCTTGGTGGCGCGGAAGGCGACCTTGCGGCTGGCCTTGATCTGGATCGGCTCGCCGGTGGCCGGGTTGCGGCCCATACGGGCGGCGCGCTTGCGGACCTGCAGGATTCCGAGCCCGGCGATCTTCACCCGCTCGCCCTTTTTCAGGTGCTTGGTGATGAGACCGACGAGGTCGTCGAGCATCTCCTTGCCCTGGCGCTTCGTAAGTTCGTGCTGCGCCGCCAGAGTATCAACCAAATGCTTGGTGGTGATCGGCTTGTCTGCCATGGACGTGATCTCCTGTTGCGCACCATGCGCCTTGAATCAGCCCTATGAGATTCGCGCCCCGCGGGAAAGAGCCAAAATGCACGGAAACACACAAAATCCGCGTTTTTTGCATTGCGGTGGGCCGTTGCCGCTGGCGGGGGATTCGTCTATTCAGGCCTAGGCGCCCGTAGCTCAGCTGGATAGAGCGTTGCCCTTCGAAGCTGGAAAGTTTAGACGCCCGCGATCAGCGGAAGCCTAGCAATCTCAGCATTATCCGAGTGCCATTCGTTCGATTTGGACGTAATCGGCACCCAAGCGCCACAGCGGTGCCCGTATTCGGGAGATTTTCGCGATGTCCGAGCGATGTCCGCTTTACCGCTCGAAAGCGGACATTCGCGGGTGCGTCGGATTGTCCGCTTTGTGCCAATAGCGACCAACGCACCGCAACAAACAGCATCTCTATTCGATCACCTCGTCGGCCCGTGCAAGCAGCGTCGGCGGTATTGTGAGGCCAAGCGCTTTGGCGGTTTTGAGATTGACGACCATCCCAAGTTTCGTGACCTGCTGGACCGGCAGGTTGGCGGGCTTGTCGCCCTTGAGAAACCGGCCACGGCGAACTCACGCACTTCATGGACCGCAGGCACCGCATGGCGTATGGTTCCTGATTACCCAAGTTCACCGTCGGCTATAGGGCTGCGGTTTGTGGCGGCTGGCACCAGCATTCACTCGATCAAGATGATGATGGCCTTTTCGGTGTGCATCTCGACGTCGTTATGCCGTTCTGATTTAGGGCGCCGAGAATTTGAACGACGCGGCCGAGCGGCCGGGTGTGTGCTGAGCGTGTGCTGATGCCTTCATTTAAGCGGATCCTAACTTCGCCCGTCGTCCAGAGCGCCGTTGCAACGGCGGGGGCATGGTATCTGCAGCTGGCTTGGTACAGCAGTCGCGTGACCTTTGAGCCGACGAATATCTACGACATAGCACATACGCCGGCGATCGTCGCCATGTGGCACGGCCAGCATTTCCTGATGCCATTCGTCAAAAAGAACGACGGCGGCCATCGCGCCAAGGTGCTGATCTCGCGCCATCGCGACGGCGAGATTAATGCGCGCGCGGCCGAGAAATTGGGCATCGAGACGATCCGCGGTTCCGGCGCGCATGGCGGCGAATTCTACCGCAAGGGCGGCGCGGCCGCCTTTAGCCAAATGCTCGACGCGCTCGCGCAAGGCTACAATGTTGCGATGACCGCCGACATTCCGAAGATTGCGCGCGTTACCGGTCTCGGCGTTATAAAGCTGGCACAGCGTTCCGGCCGACCGATCTACGCGGTCGCGATTGCCAGCAGCAGACGTATCGAACTCGACAGTTGGGATCACACCGCCATCAATCTTCCCTTTAGCCGGATCGGGGTGGCGGCGAGCGAACCGATTTATGTAGCGCGCGAGGCCGATGATACGGCGCTGGAATCGGCGAGGCAGCAAGTCGAGGCCGAACTCAACCGCCTGACCGCGCGTGTCTATGATATTGCCGATCGCAAGCGAAGCACCGATCCGTGAGCGACGGGCCGCAACACCTGGGCCCGCCGCATCACCACGGCGAGCCCTGCCTCGGACTATCCCGCCGGTGCCGACCTTTGTCCGTTCTTGTCCGATAGCGACCAAATTGTTGCTGTGCCGCGATTGTCCGCCTTGTGCCACGTGTGGACGGCTCTGGGTTGGCAAGAACTTTCTTCACGTTTGCAGCCTTGGTCGGTGCAGCCATGTGTTCGGCCTTTGAGTGCGGCACACGGGGCCGCTGGCCATAATGCCCTCCGCGGATCAGGTCCCGTTCAGAAGCACGCATTCGATAATGCGCTGGCACAAGTGGGTTGTCCTGATCGCCGGATCGACCGGCTCTGCATTACGTGCTGTTCGCCCTTTCCAACCTTCACATCACGCCGGGATATCCGACGCGATCTCGTTTATGCCGCGAGCGCGACGGGTTGCTTGTAGCGCTCGCCTCTGGCCATCATGGCCCAAGCCATCCGCGCCATCTTGTTGGCAAGTGCGATAGCAACGACCTTGGTGGACCGCCGCGCCAGCAGCGCCGTGAGCCAGAGACGATGCTTGGTGCCATGGATCTTGGCATAGCGAATGACGGCCAGCGCGCCGGCCATGAACAGGCTGCGCAGATAGCGGTCACCTTGCTTGCTGATACCGCCGAGCCTGTCCTTGCCCCCGCTTGAGTGCTGCTTCGGCACCAGCCCGATCCAGGCCGAGAAGTTGCGACCTGATCGGAAGACCTTCGGATCGGCAACGCTGGCAACCAAAGCTGTGGCAAGCATCGGACCGACGCCGGGGATCGCATCGAGCCGCCTGCTCGCATCATTGGATCGATGCCAAGCCTCGCTATTGAACGGAGGAGCAGGGATGACCACCTTATTACCGACTGGTATTCCAATTGAAGAAAATCATCCGTGAGCGACCTCGGTCGGCAAGCCCACTGGCAAAGCGTCTATATGATCAAGGACGAAAAGGTCGTGAGTTGGTTTCAGGAAAGGCCGGACATTTCGATTGACCTAATTCGAGCAACCGGCGTCGATGTAAGCGCGTCAATCATAGACATTGGCGGTGGTGCATCACGACTTGTCGATGCGTTTATTGATGATGGTTTCAAGACAGTCACCGTCCTCGATCTTTCGGACAAGGCGCTTGCAACGTCGAAGGCTGGTTGGCCGTTCAGAAGCCGTCTCAGTCGCCTGGGGTGCAGCGGCAGTCCAGGTCAGCTCGCAAACGGAACCCGCTCCGAACCTGCTGGTTTCTTATGGTGCTTACTTAATATGGTCACCGGATGGAACCCGGCCCTTTGTTTGGACATAAGTTGTTTCGGCGCTTCATCAAAATATTTGAGCACGGCGGGGCAGAGCCATCCTTCCATGTCCAGCTGCGCCGCAGGCTTATTTCCTTGCAAGGCCTAGGGATGGGTGCCTATCCTTGTTGATCCTCAAACGCACCTCTAAAAGCCCCCGAGCAGCGCATGCGTAAGCGCCCGACCCAAGACTTTCTCACCCATCATGAAACCCTCAGTCGCCGTACAGTCATTGCCTGGCTGCCGCTCGTGGTTGCCGGCTGCGACAATTCCAGCAGATTATTCGACACACTTTCCGGTGGCGAGTACGGCGCCACCCAAGATAGCACCTACACCGTCCCGGCGGTCGATCTCTCCACCATCGACCGGAACATGTTGCGTCAGGAAGTCGATTGGAGGGGCAGTGAGCGTCCGGGTACCATCGTTGTCAACGTACCTGAAAGACGGCTCTACCTGGTAGAGGGCGGCGGACGCGCGCTTCGCTACGCTGTCGGCGTCGGCCGTGAAGAGGCGCTGAATTTCCATGGAAGCGCGGTGATAGGACGCAAGGAGAAATGGCCGCGTTGGACGCCGACCGCCAGCATGATCGCAGCGATGCCGCGCTATAGGCCCTATTCAGGCGGTATGGCTGGCGGCCTTCGCAATCCGCTCGGCGCCCGCGCGCTCTATCTCTACCGTGACGGCCGCGACACTTATTTTCGCCTCCACGGCACAAACGAGCCAGAGAGCATTGGCCACGCCGTCTCGAGCGGCTGCATCCGCTTGTTTAATCAGGACATCATTGATCTCTACAACCGCGTCCCGGTCGGCACGCATGTGACGGTGGTGCAGGACTAACGGATCTGTCGCGGCCAGTAGTCGGATGACGGTTACGATCTGTTCGACGGCGGACAGTTCGCTCGTTCGCTCGACGCCGGCGATTGTTTCAAACACTAATGCAACGCGCAGCTTGCTACGGACGCTGCAATGGCCCACGGAACTAAGATTAGTACGAAGCCGATCAACCTAAATATCGGCTTTTCATATCTTCCCATTTGCATTGCCAACCCCCATTGGAGTTAGAGCGGAACGGAAATGAGCAGTTTAGTGCTTCTCCAAAATACATTGCCATTCTTGCCACTGATGACACCGAAATTCGCTGGATAAAATCAAGTCGCCGCGACGCCTATTTCGGAAGTAACGTGAATAACTATGGTTGCCACAAGCCGCGCTGAAGCGATGGCGGATGCGGCCGCCGGCACGCCCGCGGCACGCGATCTGCTGGCGCGCCCGAGACGATTCGAACGTCCGACCTCTGCCGCAGGAGCTTCCCCCAACATCCAATCGAGCGAAATCCAGCAAAATCAGGCCCGTTGCCGCTTGCCGGGGATTCGTCTATTCAGGCCCCTAGGCGCCCGTAGCTCAGCTGGATAGAGCGTTGCCCTCCGA
>CAVZVP010000025.1:0-20541 GCA_963778745.1 uncultured Alphaproteobacteria bacterium
AGGCAAAGGTCGGACGTTCAAATCGTCTCGGGCGCGCCAGATTTTCCCCGCGATTTCAGGACGGTTGCGATGGCATGCGCCATTGAGCGCCGTCCGACATGTCCGGGAACAAATCTCAGCAGTGAACCAGCCGAATTACGCTGCCGGCATTCGCTATATCCCGCTATGGAACGTAGGGGAGCCGGGATGCTTATTATTGCGGCAGCCGCCTGCAGGGGCGCCCCACGCTAAGGACGGACCATGCAATCCAATATTTGCTCGGCTCTCGCGGGAATTCTGCTGCTAGCGGGAACGGCGCTTGCGGCAAACGCCCAACCTCTACCGCTTCCGCTGCCGGGTCCCTTCAACTTCCAAGGCACCCCGGAGGAACAGGCGGCCTGCTCACCAGGCGCGACAATATTCTGCAGCGACGCCATTCCCGACACGTTCCGCGTGCTCGCCTGCCTGCAGCAGAACCGCACGCGCATTCGCAAGGTGTGCCTGGCAGTATTGGAATTGCACGGTCAATAATTTTCAGACACCGCTTCATCGGTGACAGGTCCGACTCCCGCAGTTGCGCATGTTTGCGATGACGAAATCGATGCTCGATCGGCCTTGACAGCAAGCCGGCGCGGTCTGACTATTCACATCATCACCAAGACACGGAGGTTTGAATGGCGCCACCGGGTCAGAGTGCCGCGACGATTGCGATCGCAAACGTTCGGGCGCTAGCATAGCGGCAACAATACGAACGGTACGCCGGGAGCGGCTTGCGTGGGTCGCATCAGTCAGGCAAGACCCCAATTAGGCCGTTCCCGACGCGCACCTTTTCGACGTGCATTTTCCCGCCATGTAATATTCCGGTATGCACTTAAAGTTCGACGCGGACACGCATCATTTCTTTTTGCGATCTTCTTCGACTTTCCTCAACTTCTCTTCCTCTTCGGGAAGCAATTTTTCGATCACGCGCCGTTGCGCGGGATCGGTCATGGTCTTGAGCATTTCACGGTAATGCTCAATATTTTTCTGTTTGATGAAACGTTCCATCGCCGGCCGCCAAAATCGCTTCGCCGTTGAGCTAGATCAATGCGGCGACGCGCAATTTATAGACATTCTTCGTCATGGAAAATAAGTCCGCTCACAGTTCAATTTGGAATCCGGTTGCCACAGCTCCGACGAACGTGGAGTTGGAACTTTGCATTTATGACAGCGGCGAGTATCACGCCTTGGCATTTCCCTGCCGGCGCAATGGTGTGGGTTGGTCCGATGTGCGTCTTAACAAAATGGTGCCGATCAGGCCCACCCATTGGCGGCTATGGCCGCGCGGTCCCACCTGACAAAGGCCGCCTGAGTTGGCGGCCTTTTACGTAACCAGGCCAGGCCGGCGGCCAGCAGTGCGGTTGCGCAATACCTTGATCCTTGGCACAAATCCGGCCCAAACAATCGGGTATTCCAATGGCCCGCCACCGGATTGGGGATGAAATCATGCCGATCTCACGCCGCGCTTTGATCGCAACGTTTGGCCTCGGCTCCGCCGCAACTTTGCTGCCGCGCAGCGCCTTTGCCGCCTATCCGGACCGACCGATCCATCTGATCGTGCCGTTCGCGCCGGGCGGCAATGCCGACATCGTCGGCCGCATCGTCGGCGAACGGATATCGAGCGCGCTCGGCCAGCCGGTGGTGGTCGACAACCGCGGCGGCGCCGGCGGCAGCATCGGCGCGGAAGTCGTGGCGCGCGCCACGCCCGACGGCTACACGCTCTTGGTCGGCTCGAACGGCCCGCTCACCGTCAACCCGTTCGTGCAGGCCAAGCTCGGCTACGATCCGCTGAAGGATTTTGCGCCGGTGGCGCTCACCAGCTACGTGCCGCACGTGATCATCCTGAACGACAAGGTCGAAGCCAAGACATTGCCGGACCTGATCGCGCTGTCGAAGAAAACGCCGGTCAACATTGCCACCAGCGGCGTCGGCAGCGCGAGCCACATGACGCTCGAGCGTTTCAAGGCGGCGACCGGCGCCAATGTCACGCACATCCCCTACAAGAGCGGCGGCGCGCTGATGCCCGATTTGATGGGCGGCAGCATCCAGGCGGCAATGACGGAATTTTCTACCGCGCTGCCGCTGCACAAAGGCGGCAAGGCGCGCATCGTCGCCATCGCGGCGGCTGTAGCGCTCGCAATTGGCGCCAGATATCGCGACCTTCATCGAGGGTGGGGTCAAGGATTTCACCGCCGCGAGCTATATCGGCATCCTGGCGCCTACCGGCACGCCGGCACCCATTATCGCGCAGGTGCAGAAGGCGATCGTCGCCGGACTGACCGGCGCAGGTGCTGCCGACAAATTGCGCGCCATGGGTTCGGAAATCGCCACGGCGGAGCAGATGACGCCTGATGGCTTTGCCGCCTTCATCCGCACCGACTACGACCATATGGGCGAGGCCGCCAAGCTCGCCGGGATCGAACCGAAATGAGCGGAGCCCTGCCGCGCGGCGCCTGCGACTGCCACTGCCATGTGTTCGGACCGGCCGTGCGCTTTCCCTATGCGGAACCGCGCAGCTACACGCCCGCCGACGCTCCATTGGAAGCCTATCTGGCGGTGCTCGACCGTCTCGGCTTCGACCGCGGCGTGCTGGTGCAACCGAGCGCCTATGGCCGCGACAATGCCGCGATGCTCGACGCGCTGACGCGGAAGCCTAAACGTCTGCGCGGCGTGGCGGTCGGCGGCGGCGAGTTGACTGCCGAGACGCTCAAAGCTTGGCACGCGGCCGGCGTGCGCGGCTTGCGCGCCAACGAGTTCCGGCGCGACGGCAAGCCCTATTATCAGAACGGCGTGGGCTTAAAAGAGATCGAGCCGCTGCTGGCGTTGATCGCCGATCTTGGCTGGCATCTGCAGCTCTGGGTCGATGCGCGCGACCTGCCGGATATGGCCCCCGCCCTGGCGCGGGTGCCGGTGCCGGTTGTGGTCGATCACATGGGACGGCTTGAATATCATCACGGCACCCACAATCCTGGCCTCCAGGCGCTGCTGCGCGGCGTCGGCGAAGGAAGGCTATGGGCGAAGCTGTCGGGCACCTACCGGCTGGGCGCAACGGCGCCCGACTACGCGCAAGCGCGGCCGTTCCACGACGAGTTGATCGCCGCCAATCCGCGCAATCTGGTGTGGGGCACCGACTGGCCGCATCCGCGCCCGGAAGGACCGGTGCCGGATGCCGCGCGGCTCTTGCAAGTGTTCCTCGACTGGACCCAGGATCCGGCGCTGCGGCAGGCGATCCTCATCGACAATCCGGCGCGGCTCTACGATTTTCCGAAACCGTAAAGCTTGCGCCGTCAGGCCTTGCGCGCCGTCTTGGCTTTAGGCTCCGCCTTGGCGCTGCGCGGCTTCGGCACGTAGAGCTCGCCGAGTTGCATCATCGGCCGCGGCTTGGTCACGATCGACATCAGGCGGTCGCGCAGCGCCTTGGGCGACGTCGGCTTGATCAGAAATTCATGCACGCCGGCGCGCATTGCCGCGGTTACGGCGGAATGATGGGCGCGTTCCGTCAGCATGATGATCGGGATATTGGGACGCGGAAACACGCCGGGCGAGCGCACGATGCGCACGACCTCCATGCCGTTGAGCACCGGCATGTCCCAATCGAGCAGCACGATATCGGGATCGTCTTCACGGATCTTTTCCAGCGCGGCGAGACCGTCAGCGGTCTCCATCACCGACTTGGCACCGAGATTCATCAGCATCGTCCGGGTCAGCCGGCGCATGTAAGCGTTGCCGTCGGCGATCAGGATGTCGAGGCCCTGCAGCAGAACCTCTTTCGAACTTTGGTCCATTGGAACCCCAGCCGGTTGTCGCAAGACGGCGCGTAACCTAATTCAAAATGTCTGTAATTTTACTAAGCCGGACCATTCAATTTTTCCCTATTCCGGCTTTGCAACCGCCGCCATCGCTACCAAATGATGGGAGCAGAACGCCGCCAATTAGATAAAATTGTCTGTAATCGCAGCGAGGCGAACGGCATGAAGCTACCCGGTCTCGAACGTCCGATCGCCATCGCGCGCAACGCCAACCGCGTGCGCGTCACTTTTGCGGGCCTAGTTATCGCCGACACAACGCGCGCGCTCACCTTGCGCGAGGCGGGCTATCCGCCGGTGCAATACATTCCGCGCGCCGACGTCGCCATGCGCCGGCTTATACGCACCGTGCGTGCCAGCCACTGCCCCTTCAAAGGCGACGCCAGCTATTTTTCGATCGTCTCGGGCGGGGCCACGGCCGACAATGCGGCGTGGAGCTACGAGAAGCCCTTGCCGGCGATGGCCGAGATTGCCGACTATCTGGCGTTTTATCCGAACCGCGTGGACAAGATTGAAGAGATTTCGGCGTAACGCGGCATTCAACGATTTGGCAATGATGATGTGCGTAGATGCCCCCGCATATTGCGCGGGGCTTGGCTGTGGCCGAACAAAACGTTTCCACTCGTGACTGGACCACGATCGGTCTTGGGGCGCTGACCGCCGCATTCGGACTCTATTTTTGCCTGGCCGGCTTTGGCTTCTTCGCAGCACTGCAAAAGGGCAATGGACGGGGCTGGATCGGGCTGCTGGTCGGGCTGGTGTTTCTCGCCGGCGGACTTGCCGTGATCCTGCGCGGCGTGGTCCGAGCCGACGATAAGTCCGGCGAACTGCCGGCGAGCGCGCCAAAATGGGTAGCGGCGGTTTATTGGTTGCTGGGAATGCTGGTGGCGGCAGGCCTTGCCGGCAGCGGCACTTGGGTCGCGTTCGGCAGCGGCCCACGTCACTTCATGATGATGGGACCGATTTCCGGTTCGATCGGCGAAACCTTCGGGCGTACGGCGTTCGGCATCGGCGCCATCATCTCCTGGCTAATCGTGGCCGCCATGGCGCGCGCCGGCGCCAAAAAGATTTTCGGCAAAAACGACTAGTGTAATTTTGGCTGCTTCAGGAACTTCTGCCGATCGGACGAATTTACCCGCACGTCGAAGGTGACGCCTTCGCGATAGAGCGTGAGCGGCACCTCCACACCGGCTTGGCCGAGCGCCCAGACTTTTCGATAGAAGCCCGCGAGCGTCGTCACGTTCTCGCCGTTGACCGCTAGCACCACATCGCCGGTTTTTAGCTCGGCGCGCGCCGCCGGGCCTTTGGGCGCGATGCCGACGGCGACGATCTTGTTCTCGATCTCGGTCGAATAGAGCCCGAGCCAGGGCCGCGCTGGCTTGTTGACGCGGCCGAATTTGCGCAGGTCGTCGAGCACCGGCGGCAACAGATCGATTGGCACCACCATGTTGAGATGCTCGTTCTTGCCCTCGCGCGCGCGCTCGAGCTGGAGCGAACCGACGCCAATCAATTCGCCCTTGGGCGAGATCAGTGCGGTGCCACCCCAATTGGGATGCGCCGGATAAGTGAAGATCGCCTCGTCCAACACGTATTCCCAATAGCCGGCGAATTCCTGCTTGGCGGCGATGCGGCCGGCGAGCGAGCGGGTGCGCCCGCCGGCGCCGCCGATCACTACGCGCTCGCCGATCTCGGCTAAGCGCGATAAACCGATGGGCAGTGCCGGCAGATCGATCTTGCCGAGCGCCTGCACCAGGCCGAAGCCGGTCTCCTGGTCAAAGCCAAGCGCGTGGCCTTCCACCACGTGGCCGTCGCCGAGATGCAGCCAGACGGTGGCGGCTTCCGTGATCAGGTAGCCGATGGTCAGCACCAGGCCGTTGTCGATCAGCACGCCGTTGCCGGCGCGCTCGACCCCCAGCGTCTCGGCGGTGAAGCCGTCGGGCGGAATGATCGAATGCAGACCGACCACCGAGGACAGCGCGCGTTCGAGGTCGTAAGGATAGTCCTCCGCGCGCGGCTGCGCGGAGGGCGGCACCTTCCATTCGGTCAACGCGGCCATGCCGGGCTCCATGTCTTTCCCTATCATACGCATCCGGGCGCGGACGAGAAGATGGCATCCGGCATGATAGGGTAGAGCCAACCAACCATGACGCCGCTCTCCATCCTTGATCTCTCACCCGTCTCGGCCGGCTCGACCGGCGCCCAGGCCTTGCGCAATTCGCTCGATCTGGCGCGGCTCGCCGACGGTCTCGGCTTTGTGCGCTATTGGGTGGCCGAGCACCACAATATGCCGGCGATCGCGAGTTCCGCCCCCGACATTATGATCGGACAGATCGCCGCCGTCACCAGCCGCATGCGCATCGGCTCCGGCGGCGTCATGCTGCCCAACCACGCCCCGCTGATGGTGGCCGAACGCTTCAAGGTGCTCGAAGCGCTCTATCCCGGCCGCATCGATCTCGGCCTCGGCCGCGCGCCCGGCACCGATCCGGCCACGTCTTACGCGCTGCGCCGCCGCCAGGGCATCAACGAGGAGGACGATTTTCTTGAGCGCTTCAACGAATTGATGCTGCTTGAGACGCGCGGTTTCCCCGCCGGCCATCCGTTCCACAATGTGCGCGCCATGCCGGCGGACGTGGCGCTGCCGCCGATCTATCTGCTCGGCTCGTCCGACTATTCGGCGCAGCTTGCCGGCCAGATCGGCGCGGCCTTCGCCTTCGCCCATCATTTTGCCAATTTCGACGCCGGCGAAGCGATGCGGCTCTACCGCGACAATTTTCGCCCCTCGCCCGCGCATGCCAAGCCCTTCGCCATTCTCGGCACCCATGTGATCTGCGCCGACACGGACGAGGAGGCCGATCATTTGGCCAAGACCGTCGATCTCAATATCGTGCGGCGGGCCAAAGGCGAATATCTCCCCCTCGCCTCGCCGGAAGACGCAGCTAACTACGACTACACGCCGGTCGACCGCGCCCGCATGGCGCAGAACCGCACCCGGCTGTCGGTCGGTTCACCGGCCACGGTGAAAGCCAGATTGATGCCGCTGATCGAAGCTACCCAGGCCGACGAATTGATGGTGACAGCCATGATTTTCGACCACGAAGCTCGCAAGCATTCCTACGAGCTTTTGGCGCAGGCCTTCACGGACGCGTGAGCGCAACGCGTCCGCAATGACGAAGCCTATTGGTTCGTATTAGACTAAGCCTCTTCCAAAACGACGTGCGGAATCAACCCGCAGTCATCGCCTCTTGGGGAGGACGTCATGATCTCAAACAGCACGGTAAGGTCAATTGGCGCGGCGATCATAGCGCCAGCGCTCGGATTGTTGTTTTTATCGAGCACGCCCGTTACGGCGCAACAGGCTGTGCCGGAAATTCCCTTCGATTCAATTCCCGATCCGCTGAAGCTGCCGACCGATGCGCATTTCGGCGAAGTGACCGGCGTTGCGGTCAATTCCAAAGGTCACGTCTTCGTCTTTTCCCGCGGCAATACCACGGGCCCTGCCTATGCCGCGGCGGCCGCGCAACTGTTCGAATTCGGGCCTGACGGAAAATTCATCCGGGAGATCGGTAAGAATCTTTATGCCTGGTCGTTCGCGCACGCGGTGCGTATCGACAAAGACGACAATATCTGGGTCATCGACAAAGGCTCGGACATGATCATCAGGTTCAACCCGCAAGGCCGCGTGACCATGGTGTTCGGACGCAAGCAGGAAGCCTCCGACGAAGAAACCGGGCCCTTGAAACATCCGGTCCCGCCAAAAGCCGCCGAGGACGGCCGGTTCAGACAACCAACCGACGTCGCCTTCGACCCGCAGGGGGATATTTTCATCAGCGACGGCTATATCAATTCCCGCATCGCCAAGGCCGACAAGAACGGCAACTGGATCAAGTCCTGGGGCGATCGTGGCAACAAGCCCGGCGAGTTCAACACCCCGCACAATATCGCCGCCGACGCGAAGGGTAATCTCTATGTGGCAGACCGCGGCAACGGCCGAATTCAGGTCTTCGACAGCGACGGCAAATTCCTGCGCATCATGAAGATCGACGCACCGGTCGACGAGAGCGCGCGGCCCGCGATCGGCAACAAGCCGACCCTGCAGACCTACCAGAATGTGATGACCATGGCGCCGGGCGCGCCGTGGACGGTGTGCATTACGCCGCCGCCCAATCAAGTGCTGTACACTTCGGACGCCTTTCCGGGCCGCGTGTACAAATTGAGCTTGGACGGCAAAGTACTGGGCATGTTCGGCCAATCGGGCAAACAGCCGAGACAGTTCGGCTGGATTCACGAAATCGCCTGCCCATCCGAAAACACACTCTACGTCGCGGAATTGTTGAATTGGCGGGTGCAGAAGCTGATCCTGCATCCGGAGCAGCAGAAGGCCGCACGCTGATCCAGCTTAGCTTGTGTCCTAGTTCAAGCGCCGCCCGCCATGCTAAAAGCTCCGCGGGCGAGAGGGTTTTTCGCGTTTCTCGGCGTTTAGAAAATGGGAGGTTTCCTTGGGTAAGCAGTTCAAACTCACCACCACCGACAAGCATTCGCTCGGCGCCTATCGCGCCGATCCGCAGGGCGCGCCGAAAGGCGGCCTCGTCGTGGTGCAGGAGATTTTCGGCGTCAATCACCACATCCGCGCAGTGTGCGACCGGCTCGCCGCGCTCGGTTATGTCGCGGTGGCGCCGGCAGTGTTCGACCGTTTCGTGCGCGATTTCGAATGCGGCTATACGCCGGACGAAATCGCCCATGCGCGCAGCTATCTAGGCAATCTCAACTGGGAACACATGATGGCCGACGTCGCGGCGGCGCAAGGCGATCTCAAGGGCGTCGGTCCGTTGGGTGTTATCGGCTTCTGCATGGGCGGTACCGCGGCGTTTCTGTCCGCGTGCCGGCTTCCTGGCCTGTCGGCGGCGGTCGCATTTTACGGCGGCATGATCAGCAATTTCGCCGACGAGAAGCCGAAATGCCCGATGCAGATGCATTTCGGCGAGAAGGACGAAGGCATCCCGATGGACGTGGTGGCGACGATCAAGCAGAAGCAGCCGCAGGCGGAGATCTACACCTATCCGGACGCGCCGCACGGCTTTTATTGCGATGAGCGCGCCAGCTATCGCGAACCGTCCGCCGACCTGGCCTGGAGCCGCACGCAGGAGTTTCTCGGCAAGCATATGAAGAAATGACCGGCGTTAGCCGGTCATCCCCGCGAAAGCGGAGATCCATCTATTAGCAACGAAATGCTGGGTCCCCCGCCTTTGCGGGGGGATGGCGGCGCCAGTGTCAGAAACGCCGTTCCTTGACCAGCACGGTATCGCCAGGGCGCAGCGGATAGTCGAGCGGCACCTCGCCCTTGGCCTGTTGGCCGGACGCGTTGCGGATGAGTTCGACCTTTTTTTGTCGGCGCGCGGCGCAAAGCCGCCGGCGATCGCGATCGCCTTTTCGACCGTCATGTCGGCGACGTAAGGATACTGTCCGGGCGTCGTCACCTCGCCGAGCATAAAGAACGGCCAGTAGGTCTCGACCTCCACCGTTACATGCGGCTCGCGCACGTAGCCCTGCTTGAGCCGCTCGGCGATGCGCTGCGAGAGCTGCTGCGCAGTGATGCCGTCCGCCGGCACGCTGCCGATCAGTGGCAGGCTCACATTGCCGCCGGCATCGACGATGTAAGTGTTCGAAATGCCGTCCTGGCCGAACACCACGACGCGCAATTTGTCGCCGGCACCGAGCATATAAGGCTGCTCATAGGACGCGGAGGCATAACTTCTTGGCGCCGCCGCGTAGGACGCGCCGGCGTCATATTGCGGCGAGGCGTATTGAGGGGTCGAGGCGCGCGGCGCGCGGTATTGCAGCACGGAGGTTGGCAGCAGTCCCCGTTGCGCGTACGCCTGCGGTGCACTTGAGCGCGCAGCAAACAATCCGCGCTCACTTGCGGCCGGCTGCTTATAAGCCTGTTGGGCGTATTGCGACTGCCCGAATATTTGCGACGAGAACAGACCGCGGTCGCCTGCTGCCGGCGCAGCCGCCGGTCGTGCGACCGGCTGCTGATCAATCTGTTGAGCGTATTGCGGTCGCGCTAATCCTTGCGACGACAGCAGCCCGCCGCTGCTTGACGAGGTAGCGAGCAGCCCGCGGCCGGCGGGCATCGTCCGGCTCATGCCGCAGGCAGCCGCTGGCTGTAAGCGCGACCAACGCCGCCAATAAAACGGGCTCCCCGCATCAAACGAATGCGCGCCATGCAAAAAATTGAGCCCGATTAACTCTTTATATGGTTAATAAACCCTCACCACCCCGCCGCCGCCATAAGCCCTCGCCATCACAGCGTTTTTCGCCATCGTCGCAAAAGCAAAGGACGCCCGACCGGGGCGTCCCGCGCGCTTTCGAACTCGCAATGGAGAAAGTCAGGCGCCGGCGCCTTGCGTCAGCTTGGCTCCCGTGCCGATCGGGCACGACACCCCGGTGCCGCCGAGCCCGCAATAGCCGGCCGGATTCTTGGCCAGATATTGCTGGTGGTAGTCTTCGGCGAAATAGAACTCGGGCGCCGCGACGATCTCGGTGGTGATGGAGCCGTAGCCCTTGCCCTTGATCGCCTTCTCATACATCGCCTTCGACACATCCGCGGCTGTACGCTGCTCGGCATTGAAAGTGTAGATGCCGGAGCGGTACTGCGTGCCGACGTCGTTGCCCTGGCGCATGCCTTGCGTCGGGTCGTGGCTTTCCCAGAACGTCTTGAGCAGGCTCTCGTAGGAAATTTTTTTCGGATCGTACACCACCATCACCACCTCGTTGTGGCCGGTGTGACCCGAGCAGACTTCCTCGTAGATCGGGTTAGGCGTCAATCCGCCGGCGTAGCCGACGGCGGTGACATGCACGCCGTCGCCCAGCTCCCAGAACTTTTTCTCGGCGCCCCAGAAGCAGCCGAGCCCGAACATCGCCTTGTCCAGGCCCTCCGGATAGGGCCCTTTCAGCGCATGGGTGTTGACGAAATGCGCGGCCGCGGTGCGAATCGCGTGGTCGCGCCCGGGCAGTGCCTGCGCCGCCGTCGGCATGGCAATTTTCTTGAAGCCGAACATGATTGGTTCTCCCTCAATCGATGGCGGCAATATAAGCCCGGAGTGACCGTTTCGAAATGCGGTCACCGATCACAACTGAGCCAGCCACGCGCACAATGCGCTCACCCGCGCGCGAGCTTGCTACCTAGCGTAACCGATCAGCGGTTTCTTCTTGCGGCCGAGCAGAAGCAGCAGAATGCCCACAAGGCCGAGCAGGCTGCAGGCCGGCGCCGCCAGCACGGAGACCGCCATCGGGTCCCACAGCAAGCCGCCGGCATAGGGCTCGAGCAGCGGCCTGAGCTTGGCCAGGCTGGCCGCATTGATGAGCTCCCACAAAGCCCGCATGGTGGTGAGGGAGAGGCTGTTGCCGGCGATCGACTTGGTGCCGTCGTAGATCACCAGGATGAAGGCGGCGGCCAGCAAGATCAGGCCGAAAAAGCGGAATATAAAACGGATCATGGTTTGGCGGTCTTTTCCTCAATTCAACCGTATCGATTACCCTGCGGCGCGGCCAGGTTCAACACGGGGCTACCATTGCCTTCTCTTGAGCAGTCGCGCTTGCTTCCGCTAACGTCGGCCTCGCCGGGCAGCACCGGTTGTGTCATGGAGTAGCAATGCCCGCAAAACCCCCCGCCGGCCGCAATCGGCCGACCTTCACCGATCAAGAAGCCCTGCAGTTCCACAGCGTCGGCCGGCCCGGCAAGCTGGAAGTCGTCGCCACCAAGCCGATGGCGACCCAGCGCGACCTCTCGCTCGCTTATTCGCCGGGCGTCGCGGTGCCGGTCCTCGCCATCGCCGAGGACCCGAGCCGTGCCTACGACTACACGGTGAAGGGCAATTTCGTCGCCGTCATCACCAACGGCACCGCCATCCTGGGGTTAGGCAATCGCGGCGCCTTGGCGGCAAAGCCCGTGATGGAAGGCAAGGCGGTGCTGTTCAAGCGCTTTGCCGACATCAACTCCATCGATTTGGAAGTCTCCACCGAAGACCCCGACCAGTTCATCAATTGCGTGCGCTATCTCGGCGCCGGCTGGGGCGGCATCAATCTCGAGGACATCAAGGCACCGGAATGCTTCATCATCGAGCAGCGCCTGCGCGAGCTGCTCGATATCCCGGTGTTCCATGACGACCAGCATGGCACCGCAATCATCTCGGCGGCGGGGCTGATCAATGCGCTCGATCTCACCGGGCGCGACGTCCAGCACACCAAGCTGGTCTGCAACGGCGCGGGAGCGGCCGGCATTGCCTGTCTCGAACTGCTGAAAGCGATCGGCTTCAAGTCCGAAAACCTGATCCTGTGCGACACCAAGGGGGTGATCTTCCAGGGCCGCACCGACGGCATGAACCAGTGGAAGTCCGGCTACGCGATCAAGACCTCGGCCCGTACGCTGGCGGAAGCCTTCGAGGGCGCTGACGTCGCCTTCGGCCTCTCGGTCAAGGGCGCCTTCACGCCCGACATGATCAAGTCAATGGCAGCCAAGCCGATTATCTTTGCCTTGGCCAACCCGGATCCGGAGATCACCGCGGAGGAAGTGGCGGCGGTGCGCGACGACGCCATCATGGCGACCGGCCGCTCCGACTATCCCAACCAGGTCAATAATATCCTCGGATTCCCATTCATTTTCCGGGGCGCGCTCGATGTGCGCGCTTCCACCATCAACATGGAGATGAAGATCGCCGCTGCCCAAGCGCTCGCCAATCTCGCGCGCGAGGACGTGCCCGACGAAGTCGCCGCGCTATATGGGGCGCGGCCGAAATACGGACCCGACTACATCATCCCGGTGCCGTTCGATCCGCGGCTGATTTCCACGGTGCCGCCCGCCGTCGCCAAGGCGGCCATGGATACCGGCGTCGCCCGCAAGCCGATCGTCGACATGGACGCCTACCGGCAGCAGTTGAACGCGCGGCGCGATCCGATCGCCGGCACCCTCGTGCAAGTCTTCGCGCGGCTGCGCCGAAGCCCTAAAAGCGTGGTGTTCGCCGAGGGCGAGGAAGAGCAGGTGATCCGCGCCGCCGCCAGCTTCGTGCACCAAGGGCTGGGTACCGCGCTGCTGGTCGGGCGCGAGGATCTGGTGAACGCCGCCGCGCGCGAGGCCGGCATTGAGCTTGGCGAAGGCATCGAGATCGTCAATGCGCGCGTGTCGACCCGCAACACCGTCTACACCAACTTCTTGTACGAACGGCTGCAGCGTCGCGGCTATTTGGTGCGCGATTGCCAGCGGCTGATTAACCAGGACCGCAACCATTTCGCCGCCTGCATGGTGGCGCTCGGCGATGCCGACGCCATGGTGACGGGCGTCACCCGCAATTTCTCGGTCGCACTCGCGGACGTGCAGCGCGTGATCGATCCCAAGCCCGGCCACCGCGTCATCGGCGTCTCGCTGGTGGTGGCACGCGGGCGCACCGTGCTGGTGGCCGATACCGCCGTCACCGAAATGCCGGAGGCGCATGAGATCGCCGAGATCGCCATCGAGGCGGCCGGCGTCGCGCGCCGGCTCGGCTATGAGCCGCGGCTGGCGCTGCTCGCTTTCTCGACCTTCGGCCATCCGCAGGGCGAACGCTCGGCACGGGTGATCGAGGCGGTGAAGATCCTCGACGGAAAACGGGTCGATTTCGAATATGACGGCGAAATGGCCGCCGACGTCGCGCTCAATCCGGCGCTGGCCGCACCCTATCCGTTCTGCCGGCTATCGGGCCCGGCCAATGTGCTGGTGATGCCGGCGTTCCATTCGGCCTCGATCGCGACCAAAATGCTGCAAGAGCTCGGCGGCGCGACCGTGATCGGGCCGCTGCTGGTCGGCCTAGACCGTCCGGTGCAGATCGTGCAGCTGGGCGCCAAGGACAATCAGCTCGTCAACATGGCGGCGCTGGCCGCCTATAATGTGAGCGGCTAGTTCCTCGCATACAGCATACACGGCGCTACGGGAGACATACATTGGCCAAGACTCTGTCCGGCGTAATCGCCGCCATCGCCACCCCGATCGACGAGAGCGGTGCGCCCGATCTCAAGCGGGCGGTCAAGCTGGCACGCTACCTGCTCGACAATGGCTGCGACGGCCTCAACGTGCTCGGCACTACCGGCGAGGCCACCTCGTTCTCGCTCGACGAGCGCAAGGCGGTGATGAGCGCCTACAAGGCGGGGGGCCTTCCGCTCGACCGCCTGATGGTGGGAACCGGCGCTGCGGCGGTGTCGGATGCTGTCGCGCTCACCTGCCATGCCGCCACGCTCGGCTTTGCCGGGGCGTTGGTGCTGCCGCCGTTTTATTACAAGGGCGTGCCCGACGACGGGCTCATCGCCTATATCGACACGCTGGTGAAGGCGACCGCGGACAAGCCGATCCCGATTTATCTCTATCACTTCCCAGCCATGTCCGGCCTGCCCTGGCATGTAACGTTGATCAAACGTTTGCTGGAATCCTTCCCGTCCCGCATCGTGGGACTGAAAGACTCCTCCGGCGATATGGCTTACGCGCGCTCGGTGGCGGCGATTTCGCCCGACTTCGCCGTGTTTCCGTCGACCGAAGCCGCGCTCATCGAAGCGCGCGGCGGCGCGTTTGCCGGCTGCATCTCGGCCACCGCCAATCTCAATGCCGATCTGTGCGCGCGCGCGTGGCGGAGCGGAGATGCCGGCGCGCTCGATGCCGCGGTCGCCATCCGCAAGCTGTTCGACGGCAAGCCACTGGTCGCCGGCGTCAAGGCGCTGCTGGCGCATATCCATGACGATCCGACGCTCGGGCGAGTCAAACCGCCGCTGGCGGCGTTTTCGGCCGCCGACCGCACGGTCGTTTTTGCCGGCCACGATGCGGTGCGGGCCAAGCGGGTGGCCTGACTGTCCATATTGTGGACGTTGACGCCTGCGCGGGGCCTTACTATAAGCCTCGCCCGTGGCGGTGGGGTGTCTTGCCGCCGCGCTTTCTTGCAAAGATCAGTTGCTCGGGCGGTCTTGCCGCCGCGAAGCGTCAGTTGTGAACGAGAGGCTCATGGCCAATACCAAGTCCGCCCGCAAAGCCACGCGCAAAATCGCGCGCCGGACGATCGTCAATAAAACGCGCCGCTCGCTGCTGCGCAATTCGGTCCGCAAGATCGAGGAAGCGATCGCCAGCGGCGACCGCACGACGGCCTTGGCGGCGTTCAAGGAAGCCGAGCCGGCGATCATGCGTGCGGCGCAGCGCGGCGTCGTGCATAAGAATAATGCCAGCCGAAAAGTTTCGCGCCTTGCCCATCGGATCGCCAAGCTCGCCAAATGAGCGGCGGCCCGGCCATTACGCCGGGATATACCACATCAAATGCATGAGATTGACGGCCGAATGCCCGCAACGCAGGGCGCCGACGCCTCGCGGTCGTCGATCCGTCATACCGGCGTTAAACAAATTTGCTCGTGACGATATTGCTTGACAATGCAACGCACCGGTCGCGCGGATGTCGATGGTTATTTAGTTTTTATGCGAGGGTTACCTTGGTATATCGAGCGAAAATTTTTTCGTAACGATAATGACTTACACTCAATGCGCGATGGGGGACCCAGAAATCGCTGTGGTACAGGCATTCTTGCTGCAACGAATGATATTAAATATTTCTGCGCCCTAGCCCACACAGCCGCGCAATTCGAAGCGGAAATTCCGTGCGATTGATCAACACGTTGCAAACCAATTTATGCACAGGCAGCGCATCGCGCCGGTGCGCAATTTGATCATGGGGCACACGCACATCTGCGATTTACGTTGCGGGCCGATAATGCTTGTGTATTTTTGAACAACACGTCCGGAAGTCCCGGACGTCATCAGGAAAAGGTCCCGCTTCACGCTCATCGCGGATGAGAATAGCTTTTGTTTGCCTGCTGGCTTCGACCAATCAAAACAGTGGACAAGGGCGATTTCGAGTTCAACATCGGGTTTTCAATGGGTTGGCGTCGCCCAATCTGAATCTCAATCAGAAGACGACGTCAGTGAACTGCCGCGACGCGGCTTGAAGCGGACCACCGGACGAAAGTCCGGAAAGCAATTCAAGGGGGGAATTATGACGGCAGCGGGACAAGTTTGGGTGAGCAACACCGGTACCATTGGATGTTCATTATCCAATGTGCATTCACCGCTCGCCGTAACTCGCCGCACTCGGGTTTCATGTATTGTTCTGTCGTTTGGCTTTGCATCCTGTGGTTCTTCCGCGTTCATGACCGGTATGCAGGGCGCTACGCCTCCGCCCGCGGGCTGAGCCGCAGCATACTCGAACTCGACATCGTGCCGCCCGGCTCCGAGCCTCGCGGACCGACAATCTCCCACCGGCAACGTCAATCGAGTTTGTTGCGTCCCGTTCCGGCGTATCGGCGGCATCGCGCCGTCGACTGGGCCGCCATAGTCCATTCAACCGTTCAATCAGATTGAGAAGTAAGAAAATGTCAAACGCGGATCACGACGGATGGGCTCGGGTGAAGGGGCGTCTGCGCGCCGAGGTCGGCGACGACGTCTATTCGAGCTGGTTTGCGCGCATGGACCTGGAAGCGATCGAGGAAGGCACCGTGCGCCTGTCGGTGCCGACCCGTTTCCTCAAGAGCTGGATCCAATCGCACTATGCCGAACGGGTGCTGGCCTGCTGGCAGGCAGAGCAGGCGCAAGTCGGCCGCGTCGAGTTGATCGTGCGCTCGGCGGTGCTGCGCTCGGCCATCGTCAAACCCAAAGCCGAGCTCGAGCTGGGCGCCGGCGATACCGCCCGCTTCAGCAGCAATATTAACGGACGGCCGCAGCCGGCCGGCGATGCGACCGGGCATGAGGCGCTCGGCGGCTCGCCGCTCGACGCCCGGCTGACCTTCGACACTTTTGTGGTCGGCCGCTCCAATACACTGGCGCAAGCCGCCGCCAAGCAGGTTGCTGCCGGCAAGCGTGGCGACGCAGTGATGTTCAATCCGCTCTACATTCATGCCGGCGTCGGGCTCGGCAAGACGCATCTGCTGCAGGCGATCACCTGGACCGGAAACGCCACAGGCGAGCGCAAAGTTTTGTATCTCACTGCCGAAAAATTCATGTACGGCTTCGTGTCGGCGCTGCGCACCCAGACCGCGCTCGCCTTCAAGGAAGCGCTGCGCGGGATCGGCGTGCTGGTGATCGACGACCTGCAATTCCTGCAAGGCAAGTCGACCCAGGCCGAGTTCTGCCACACGCTCAACGCCCTGATCGACGCCGGCCGCCAGGTGGTGATCGCCTCCGATCGCCCGCCGTCGGACCTCGAAAGCCTCGACGACCGGGTGCGCTCAAGGCTGGCCGGCGGCCTGGTGGTGGAAATGGGCCCGCTCGGCGAGGAATTGCGCCTCGAAATCCTCAAATCGCGGGTGATGGCGGCACGCTCGCACCATCCGAGCTTCGACGTGCCGCCGCCGGTGTTGAGCTATATCGCCAAGGCCGTTACCCATAACGGCCGCGACCTAGAAGGCGCGCTCAACCGCCTGCTCGCCCATAACAAGCTCACCGGCCATGCCGTGACCCTGGAAATGGCCGAGCGCGAGGTGCGCGACCTGATCCGCCCGCAGGAGCCCAAGCGGGTCAAGATCGAGGACATCCAGCGGGTGGTGGCGCGGCAATACAATGTCAGCCGGTCCGACCTGTTGTCGTCGCGGCGCACCGCCAATGTGGTGCGCCCGCGCCAGGTGGCGATGTATCTGGCCAAGACCCTCACTTTGCGCTCGCTGCCGGAAATCGGCCGGCGCTTCGGCGGCCGCGACCATACAACCGTCCTGCATGCGGTGCGCAAGATCGAGGGCCTAGTCGGCAACGACATGGCGCTGGCCGAGGAAATCGAGATTTTGAAGCGCCAGTTGCAGGAGTAGCCTAATCCTCGTGTCCCGGGCGCGCCATGACGCATCCGGGACATGTCCACCCTGTGGACGCCCTGGGGATATTAGCGGGGAGCAATAACCCGCCCTTGCGCAATTCGCCCGCTCTTGTCACCTTTGCTTCCCGGCCTCGCATTCCGCGAGTAGCCGGCTTGGCGTCTCGCCTTGATTGAAGGCCTTTTCTAAGGCGCCGAAGCAGGTTTCCCATGAAAGTCACTGTCGAGCGTGCCGAACTGCTGAAGTCGCTGGGCCACGTGCATCGCGTGGTGGAACGGCGCAACACCATTCCAATTCTCGCCAACGTGCTGATCAAGGCCGACAAGGGCAAGCTCAGCATGAAGGCTACCGACCTCGATCTCGAAGTCATCGACAGCGTCGCGGCCGAAGTGTCGCCAGGCGGCGCCACCACCGTGCCGGCGCATATGTTCTACGAGATTGTGCGCAAGTTGCCCGAGGGCTCACAGATCGTGATCGAAGGCTCCGGCGACCGCGCCGTGCTCTCGCTGTGCGCCGGAAGATCGCGCTTCACCTTGCAGACGCTGCCGGAAAGCGATTTCCCCGACTTGGCCGCCGGCGAGATGACGCATTCCTTCAAGCTCGCTGCCAGCGATCTCAAGCGCCTGATCGACAAGACCCAGTTTGCGATCTCCACCGAAGAGACCCGCTATTATTTGAACGGCATCTATCTGCACACGGCGGGCACCGCCAAGGCCGGCACGCTGCGCGCGGTGGCGACCGACGGCCATCGCCTGGCGCAGGTCGAGCTGCCGCTGCCGCAAGGCGCCGCCGGCATGCCCGGCATCATCATACCGCGCAAAACCGTGGGCGAGGTGCAGCGCCTGATCGAAACCGGCGATGGCGAGGTGGCGATCGAATTGTCCGCCGGCAAGATCCGCTTCTCGATCGGCGACGTCGTGCTCACCTCCAAGTTGATCGACGGCACCTTCCCCGATTACGCGCGCGTGATCCCGGCCAATAACGACAAGAGCCTCGTCGTCGACAAGAAGGATTTCGAGGCCGCGGTCGACCGAGTCTCGACGGTGTCGAGCGAGCGCGGCCGCGCGGTCAAGCTGTCGATCACCGGCGGACGGCTGGTGCTGTCGGTGACCAATCCGGACAGCGGCAGCGCGACCGAAGAACTCGAAGTCGAATACGAATCCGACCCGCTCGATATCGGTTTCAACTCGCGTTATTTGCTCGACATCGCCGCGCAGATCGAGGGCGAGGTGGCCGTGCTCAAACTCGCCGATCCCGGTTCGCCGACGCTGATCCAGGACAAGGACGCCAAGGGCGCGCTCTACGTGCTGATGCCGATGCGGGTTTGATCTCCCGCTTCAACGGCGCCGGTGGTAAGGCTCGCCGATGACCTCAGCCTTCATCCGCCGCCTGAGCCTCGCCAATTTCCGCAGCTATCACGCCGCGCAGATCGAGCTTGGGTCGGCCGGACCAGTCGTGCTGACCGGGGCCAACGGCGCCGGCAAGACAAATCTGATCGAAGCGATTTCGCTGCTGGCGCCCGGCCGGGGCTTGCGCCGCGCCACCATGGAAGAGCTGGCATTCTCCGAGGGCGACGGCGCCTGGGCGGTGTCGGCCGAGATCGAGGGCATGCTGGGGCTCGCAACGCTCGGCACCGGCATCGATCCGCCGGCGGGCGAGGATTCCGCGCCCACGCGCAAATGCCGCGTCGACCGCGAGAGCGTCGGTTCGGCGGCGGCCTTTGCCGACCACTTGCGCGTGGTGTGGCTGACGCCCGCCATGGACCCGTTGTTCAACGGGCCGGCTTCCGAGCGCCGCCGTTTCCTCGACCGCCTGGTGCTCGCCGTCGATGCGCAACATTCCAGCCGCGTCGCCGCGCTTGAACGCAGCTTGCGCTCGCGCAACCGCCTCTTGGAGGAGGCCCACAGCGACGTCCATTGGCTCGATGCGGTCGAACACGAAACCGCCGAGGTCGCGGTGGCGGTCGCCGCCGCGCGCGCGGAAACGGTGGGGCGGCTTGCCGGCGCGTTGACCGCAGCGGGAAAATCTGCGCCCGGATTTCCCGATGCCGAGATTGCGCTCGAGGGCTGGATGGAAAAACTGCTGCCCAATCACAGCGCGATCGAGATCGAAGACCGCTACCGCGCTCTGCTCAAAGAAAACCGCGCGCGCGACGCCGCCGCCGGCCGCACGCTGGACGGCCCGCATCTGTCCGATCTGAGCGTGACCCATGCCAGCAAAGGCATTGCGGCGTCGCAGGCCTCGACCGGCGAGCAGAAGGCGCTGCTGATCCGCCTGGTGCTGGCCCATGCCGGGCTGATCAAGGACATGACCGGTTTCGCACCGCTGCTGCTGCTCGACGAGATCATTGCCCATCTCGATCCGACGCGGCGCGCCGCGCTCTACGATGCGCTGGCCAATCTCGGCGCGCAGGTCTGGATGACCGGCGCCGATCCGGCGGCGTTCGGCGACATTGTCGGCCGCGCGCAGATTTTCGAGGTCCGCGGCGGTGCGGTAGAACCGCGCCGTTAAAGTTCCATTGACCCACCGCACACTGTTCATTAATCGGGAATGCTTGACATCTCCGAAAGCAGGAACCATCGCTCACCCAATGTCTTTACCCTTACACACGGCAATGCCGCCGGCATGGGACAGGGGCAATTGGAACGGAAACAGCCACGGATCGGGTCAAGCGCCAGCTGGATGGCGCACTCGACACCCTGCGCGCCGATCTCGATCGCATCGATATCCTGTCGGCCGCGCTCAAAGCTTTCAGCAAGTCGGTTCCCGACTATGAACCGACCTTTCAGCACATGCGTCATTTGACGCTGAATGCGCACGAACTCGGATAGGCGCTGGAAAGCGTCTACAGCTCGCCCAA
>CAVZVP010000026.1:0-81135 GCA_963778745.1 uncultured Alphaproteobacteria bacterium
GCCTTCGGCCGCTTCCGCCTTGGGCTTGCCGCCCTTCGGCTTATCGCCGCCTTTGGCCGCGTCCAGCGCCATGCGCTTGTTCTTGCCCTTCGGCTCGGCGCCCACTTCCTTCGGCGCGGCAAGGATTTTCACGCTGCCGCCGGCTTTCTCGACCGCCGCGATAGCGGATTTCGAAGCGCGGAATACCGCGAACTCGACCTTGCTCTTGAGCTCGCCGTCGCCGAGCAGCTTGACGCCGCCCTTGGCGCGCCGCATCAGGCCGGCCTTGACCATGGCCGCGACGTCGATCGGGCTGTTGGCATCGATCAGTCCAGCATCAATCGCCGCCTGCACCTTGCCGATATTGGTTTCATTGAGCTTGACCGCAAACGGCGAATTGCGGAAGCCGCGCTTCGGCAGGCGCCGGTGCAGCGGCATTTGGCCGCCTTCGAAGCCCTTGATGCGCACGCCCGAGCGCGCGGTCTGGCCCTTGCCGCCGCGGCCGCCGGTCTTGCCCATGCCGGAGCCGATGCCACGGCCGATGCGCAGGCGGTTTTTGCGCGCGCCCGGCCGGTCGGCGATTTCGTTGAGTTTCATGGCAGTCATCCTCTTAACGCGTTTCGCCGACCACGTGCACCAGATGCGGCAGCTTGCGGATCATGCCGCGCGTCGACGGTGTGTCCGGCAACTCGCGGGTGCGGCCGATCTTGTTTAAGCCCAGCCCGATCAGGGTCTCGCGCTGGTCATGGTGGCGCCGCAACGGGCTCGCCACCTGTTTGACCTTGATGGTCTTTTGTGTCTCAGCCATTGCCTTGATCCCTAGTCGGTGGCCGCTTCCGCATCGCCTTCGCGGCGGCGCGACTGCAGCGTGGAGACCTTGATGTTGCGGCGGGCCGCGACCGAGCGCGGCAAATCCTGGTGCTTGAGCGCGTTGAAGGTCGCGCGCACCACGTTGTAGGGATTGGACGAGCCGAGCGATTTCGCCACCACATCCTGGATGCCGAGCGTTTCGAACACCGCGCGCATTGGACCGCCGGCGATGATGCCGGTTCCCGGAGGCGCCGCGCGTAGAAATACCTTGCCGGCGCCGTGACGGCCGAGCACGTCGTGGTGCAGCGTACGGCCCTCGCGCAACGGCACGCGCGTTAGGCTGCGCTTGGCGGCGTCGGTGGCCTTGCGGATCGCCTCCGGCACCTCACGCGCCTTGCCGTGGCCGAAGCCGGCGCGGCCTTTCTGATCGCCGACGATCACCAGCGCGGCAAACGCGAAACGCCGGCCGCCCTTCACCACCTTGGCCACGCGATTGATGTGGACAAGCTTGTCGGTGAACTCGCTGTCGCGCTCTTCGCGGCCGCCGCGTTCCCGGTCGCGGCGCGGTTCTCGTCGGGGTTCATGTGCCATGTGCGTTTAATCCGTTAGAAGTTGAGGCCGCCTGCGCGCGCGGCATCGGCCAGCGCCTTAACGCGTCCGTGATAGAGATAGCCGCCGCGGTCGAACACGACGTCCTTGATACCCTTTTCCTTGGCGCGCTCGGCGATCAGCTTGCCGACTACCTTCGCCGCATCGATATTGGCGCCGGTCTTGGCCCCCTCGCGCGTCGTCTTTTCGAGCGAGGATGCGGCCGCGAGCGTTTCGCCCTTGGTGTCGTCGATGAGCTGGGCGTAGATGTGTTTGGACGAGCGAAATACCGTCAGCCGCGCGCGCCCGCTGGTGCCGGCGGCGAGCTTGACGTTGCGGCGCACGGTCGCCGTCCGTCGCGCAGTCCGATCGCTTAATCTCGACATTGCGCGTCCCTCTACTTCTTCTTGCCTTCCTTGCGGAAGATGTATTCGCCGACGTATTTCACACCCTTGCCCTTGTACGGCTCGGGCGGGCGGAAGCCACGGATCTCGGCGGCGACGTGACCGACCTTCTGCTTGTCCATGCCGGTCACCACGATCTCGGTCGGCTTCGGCGTCGCGATCGTGATGCCTTCCGGGATCGGAAAATTCACGTCGTGGCTGAAGCCGAGCTGCAGGTTCAGCGACTTGCCCTGCACCGCGGCGCGGAAACCAACGCCCGTGATCTCCAGCCGCTCCTCGAAGCCCTTGGTCACGCCTGCCACCAGATTGGCGACCAGCGTGCGCGAGGTGCCCCACATCGAGCGCGCGCCCTTGCTCTCGCCGCGCGGCTCGAGCTTGACCGCGGCCTTGTCCATCGTGACCGTCACGTCGTCATGCAGCACGACCTGCATGGCGCCCTTTGGGCCTTTGATCTTGACGGTCTGCCCTTCCACGTTGGCGGTGACACCGGACGGGATCGCAACCGCCTTATTGCCGATGCGTGACATCAGAACACCGTGCAGATGATTTCGCCGCCGACATTGGCGTCGCGGGCTTCGTGATCGGCCATCACGCCTTTCGGCGTAGACAGAAT
Source organism: uncultured Alphaproteobacteria bacterium (assembly GCA_963778745.1). Taxonomy (GTDB): domain Bacteria; phylum Pseudomonadota; class Alphaproteobacteria; order Rhizobiales; family Xanthobacteraceae; genus Pseudolabrys. The sequence goes on from CAVZVP010000026.1 coordinate 2,395, forward strand.
TGACATGCCAAGGCCGTTATTGATGCGCGGCAGCGCCTTGACCGAGGCGTAGACGCGCCGGCCGGGCTTGGAGACACGCGAAATCTCGCGGATCACCGGTTCGCCATCGAAATATTTCAGCTCGATCTCGAGCTCGCTGCGGCCGTCGGCGTGCGCGACGCTGGCATAGCCGCGGATATAGCCTTCGGTCTTGAGCACCTCGCAGACGCGCTCGCGCTGCTTGGAGCCCGGCATGGAAACCTTCAATTTTGCTCGCATCTGCGCATTGCGGATGCGGGCAATCATGTCGCCGATCGGATCGTTAACAGCCATCGCGATCCCCCTACCAGCTCGACTTCACGAGGCCTGGAATCAGGCCCTTGGAGCCGAGGTCGCGCAACGCGATGCGGCTGAGACGATGCTTGCGGTAATAGGCGCGCGGACGGCCGGAGAGTTCGCAGCGATTGCGAATGCGCGTGGCCGAGGAATTGCGCGGCATTTCGGCAAGCTTGAGGGTGGCGGCGAAACGCTCCTCCATCGGCAGCTTTTTGTCGCGGGCGATCGCCTTGAGCGCTTTGCGGCGATTGGAAAATTGCTTCGCCATCTTGCGCCGCCGATTGTTCTTCTCGATCGAACTCTTTTTCGCCATTACTTTAGCTCCTTGTTTCCGCGTTTGAGGGAACGGAAATCGCCCCTCACTGCCGGAACGGGAAGTTGAATGCAGCTAATAGCGCGCGCGCCTCGTCGTCGGAGCGTGCGCTGGTGCAAACGGTGATGTCGAGGCCCCAGGAATCGGTAACCTTGTCGAAATCGATCTCCGGGAACACGATGTGTTCCTTGATGCCGAGGCTGTAGTTGCCGCGGCCGTCGAAGCTCTTCGGGTTGAGCCCGCGGAAGTCGCGGATGCGCGGCAGAGCGATATTCACCAGCCGGTCGATGAAGTCGTACATGCGCGTCTTGCGCAGCGTGACCTTGCAGCCGATGGCCTGGCCGTCGCGCAGTTTGTAGGTGGCGATCGACTTGCGCGACTTGGTGATAACGGCCTTCTGGCCGGCGATCAGCGTCAAGTCGCCGGCGGCGTTATCCACCTTCTTGCGGTCGGCAACGCCTTCGCCGATGCCCATGTTGAGCACGACCTTGGTGATTACCGGTACCTGGAAGCGGTTGGTATAGCCGAACTGCTTGCTCAGCTCGGCGCGGATGACCTGCTCGAAATGGGTCTTGAGCCGCGCCACGTAGTCGGAGCGCACGCGCGGCTTCTTGACCTTCGGCGCGTCGCTGTCCGTGGCGACTTGCGGCTTCTTCGGCTTCTTAGGTTCGGAATTCTGCTGCGTGTTAGCCATCGATCTCGACTCCGGAACGCTTGGCGATGCGCACCTTCTTGCGGTTGTCCCCCTCGCCGACGAACTTGAAGCCGACGCGGGTTGGCTTGCCGTCCTTGGGGTCGGCCATCGCCAGGTTGGACAGATGGATCGTGCTCTCCTTGGAGATGATCCCGCCTTCCTGTTGCGCGGTCTGGCGCTGGTGGCGCTTGACCATGTTGACGCCGCGCACCAGCGCGCGGTCCTCGCTCGGACGCACCTCGATCACTTCGCCGGTGCGGCCTTTGTCGCGGCCGGCGAGCACGATCACCTTGTCGCCCTTCTTGATTTTGGCGGCCATCACAGCACCTCCGGCGCGAGCGAGATGATCTTCATGTGATTCTTGGCGCGCAATTCGCGCGGCACCGGCCCGAAGATGCGGGTTCCCACCGGCTCCATCTGTGGTGTGATCAACACCGCCGCGTTGCGGTCGAAACGGATGACGGAACCGTCGGCGCGCTTGATATCCTTGGCGATGCGCACCACCACAGCCTTCATCACCTCGCCCTTCTTCACGCGGCCGCGCGGAATGGCTTCCTTCACCGAGACGACGATGATGTCGCCGATGGTGGCGTATTTGCGCTTGGAGCCGCCCAGCACCTTGATGCACATGACGCGGCGCGCGCCGGAATTGTCCGCCACGTCGAGGTTGGTTTGCATCTGGATCATGATGCGGCTCTCATTGTTGTGCGCGCAGATTATTTACGAACATGGCGCTCATTGAATTTTCTGTTTCTTATCGCCGCGGATCACTTCCCAGCACTTGAGCTTGGAAATCGGCCGGCGCTCCTCGATCCACACCGTGTCGCCGACGGAAAACTCGTTTTTCTCGTCATGCGCGTGATACTTCTTCGATCGGCGAATGGTCTTCTTCATCGTCGCATGCGTGAAACGCCGGTCGACGCGCACGACGACGGTCTTGTCCTGCTTGTCGCTGACGACGACGCCCTGGAGCGTACGTTTCGGCATCTCGAACCCCTTACTTCTTCGACTTCGGCTTGGCGCGCGCCTTGGTCTTCGGCTTCGCGGCGGCCTTCGGTTTGGCGGATTTGACATTTCTTCTCCGGCTTCGGCGCGGCGGCTTCGGCTTTCGCTTCGGGCTCCGGCATCGCCGGCGCGCTTTTGTGCGGCGATGGTCTTCAGGCGCGCGACGTCGCGGCGGATGACACGCACGCGCGAGGTATTCTCGAGCTGACCGGTGGCACGCTGGAAGCGCAGGTTGAACTGCTCCTTCTTGAGCTTGAGCACCTCGTCGTCGATTTGGTCGAGCGTCATCGCTCTTGCGTCTACGGCTTTCATGGCTCTACTCGACGATGCGTTCGATGAAACGGGTCTTGACCGGCAGCTTGGCGGCGGCGAGCGCAAGCGCCTCCTTGGCGACGCCGATCGGAATGCCGTCCACTTCGAACAGGATGCGGCCGGGCTTGACGCGGCAGACCCACAGCTCGGGCGTGCCCTTGCCTTTGCCCATGCGGATTTCGATCGGCTTCTTCGACACCGGCACGTCCGGAAAGACGCGGATCCACACCCGGCCCGACCGCTTCATGAAGCGGGTGAGCGCGCGGCGCGCGGCCTCGATCTGGCGCGCGGTGACGCGCTCGGGCTCCAGCGCCTTGAGGCCGTATTGGCCGAAGGCGAGCGTGGCGCCGCTGGTGGCGACGCCGTGGATACGGCCCTTGAACGCCTTGCGGAACTTGGTGCGGATCGGTTGCAGCATGGCTTAACTCTTGTGGTTGTCCCTTCAGGCCGCGGTTTCGCGGCGTGGGCGACCCTGATCGCCCTCGGCAAGCTTCTTGTCCTGCGCCATCGGATCGTGTTCGAGGATTTCGCCCTTGAAGATCCAGACCTTGACGCCACAGGTGCCGTAAGTGGTGAACGCGGTGGCAACGCCGTAGTCGACGTCGGCGCGCAACGTATGCAGCGGCACGCGGCCTTCGCGGTACCACTCCATGCGCGCGATTTCGGCGCCGCCGAGACGGCCGGAGCAGTTGATACGAATGCCTTCGGCGCCCAGCCGCATGGCCGACTGCACCGCGCGCTTCATGGCGCGGCGGAACGCGACGCGGCGTTCGAGCTGCTGCGAAATCGATTCGGCTACCAATTGCGCATCAAGCTCGGGCTTGCGGATTTCGACGATGTTGATGACCACGTCGCTGTCGGTGAGCTTGGCCACCGACTTGCGCAGCTTCTCGATGTCGGCGCCCTTCTTGCCGATCACCACACCTGGACGCGCCGAGTGGATGGTGACGCGGCACTTCTTGTGCGGGCGCTCGATGATGATCTTCGACACCGCCGCTTGCTTGAGCTGCTTCATCAGCTCTTCGCGGATCTTGATGTCTTCGTGCAGCAGCGTGCCGTATTCGGCCTTGCCGGAATACCAGCGCAAGTCCCAGGTGCGGTTGATCCCGAGACGCAGCCCAATCGGATTAACTTTCTGACCCATAAACGACCCCTCAGGCTTTCGCTGCGGCTGGCGCTTCGACCTGACGCACGATGATGGTCAGGTGGGAGAACGGTTTCAAAATGCGTCCCATGCGGCCGCGGCCGCGCGGGCTAAAGCGCTTGATCACCAGCGCCTTTCCGACATGGGCCTCGGCGACGACTAATTCATCGACGTCGAGGTCGTGATTGTTCTCGGCATTGGCGATCGCCAATTCCAGGCACTTGCGCACATCCACGGCGATTCGCTTGCGCGAAAACTCCAGGTCGGCGAGCGCGCTCGCGACCTTCTTGCCGCGGATCATCTGCGCGACAAGATTGAGCTTCTGCGGACTGACCCGGATCATCCGGCTCACCGCCTTCGCCTCGTTATCGGGGAGGCTTCGCTCGCGTGCGCTTTTGCCCATGGCGTCTCTCTCAATTCCTTAACTTGCCGCCGGCGTCGCGGCAGGCGCGGCAGCCGGAGGCCCCGGGCCGCCGGTGCGGCTGACGCGCGCTTGGCTTTGCGGTCGGAGCTGTGGCCGTAAAACATCCGGCCCGGCGCGAATTCGCCGAACTTGTGACCGACCATTTCCTCGGTCACCATCACCGGAATGTGCTTTTGCCCGTTATAGACGCCGAAATTCAGGCCGACGAACTGCGGCAGAATGGTCGAGCGCCGGCTCCAGATCTTGATCATCTCGTGACGGCCCGACGAGCGCGCGGCTTCCGCCTTGCGTAGCAGGTAGCCGTCGACGAACGGGCCTTTCCATAACGAGCGCGACATAGATGCTAATCCCTAGCTCTGCTTGCTTCTTGCGGTCGTGCCGGCTGGCGACGATGAATTTGGTGGTGCGCTTGTTCTTGCGGGTCTTTTCGCCTTTGGTCGGCAAGCCCCACGGCGTGACCCAATGACTGCCGCCCTTGGTGCGGCCGCCATGCGGGTGATCGACCGGGTTCATGGTGATGCCGCGGTTGTGCGGCATGCGGCCGCTCCAGCGCTGGCGGCCAGCCTTGCCGATCGTCGTATTCATGTTGTCGGGGTTCGACACCGCGCCGATGGTCGCCATGCAGCGGCCATGCACTAGGCGCTGCTCGGCGGAATTGAGCCGCAGGATGACGTAATCCTGGTCGCGCCCGACGATCTGGGCGTAGCTGCCGGCCGAACGCGCGATCTGCCCGCCCTTGCCGATCTTGATCTCGATATTGTGTACGATAGTGCCGACCGGAATGATTAGCCGATCGGCAGCGCATTGCCCGGCTTGACGTCGGCATATATCGGACGACGATTACCTGGTCGCCACGCCAAGGCGCTGGGGCGCCAGGATGTAGGCAAGCTCGCCGTCCTGGTACTTGATGAGCGCGATGAAGGCGGTGCGGTTCGGGATCGTATTCGATCCGCTCGACCGTCGCCGGCACATCGAACTTCGTGCGGCGGAAATCGATCTTGCGATAGGCCTGCTTGTGGCCGCCGCCGCGGAAACGCGAGGTGATGCGGCCGTTATTGTTGCGGCCGCCAGTCGAGTTCTGGCCTTCGGTCAACGCCTTCACCGGCGCGCCCTTGTGCAACGCCGGAACGGTCGATGATTACCAACTGGCGCTGGCTCGGCGTGGTCGGATTGTATGTTTTCAACGCCATCGGAAGCTTCCCTTACAATCCCGTGGTCACGTCGATCCGGTGACCCTCTTCGAGCGTCACGATCGCGCGCTTCACGTCGGACTGCTGCCCGAGTCTTGTTCTTGAACATCTTGAGCTTGCCCTTGCGGGTGAGCGTGTTGACGTTCTTGACCTTGACGTCGAACAGCTTCTCGACCGCTTCCTTGATCTGCGGCTTGGTTGCGTTCTTGCGAACTTTAAACACGACTTTGTTGTGCTCGGACGCCATGGTCGCCTTTTCGGTGATCACCGGCGACAGGATGACGTCGTAATGGCGCGGATCGCTGGTGCTCATTTGAAGCGCGCCTCCAGCGCATCGAGCGCAGCCTTGGTCAGCACCAGGGTCTTGCGCCGCATGATGTCGTAGACGTTGATGCCCTGCACTGGCAGCACGTCGATATTCGGAATGTTCCGCGCGGCAGATGCGGAAATTCGGCTTCGACCTCGGCGCCGTCGATGATCAGCGCGTTGATCAGGCCGAGCTTGTCGAACTGCTTGACAAGGCCCTTGGTCTTGCCGTCCTTCAGCGCCATCTTATCGATGACGATAATGCCGCCGTCCTTGGCCTTTGCCGACAGCGCGTGCTTGAGCGCAAGCGCGCGCACCTTCTTGGGTAACCCGATGGCGTGACTGCGCACTACCGGGCCGAAGGCGCGTCCGCCGCCGCGGAACTGCGGCACGCGCGCCGAGCCGTGGCGGGCGCCGCCCGTGCCCTTCTGCGCGTACATTTTCTTGCCGGTGCGCCAGATTTCCGAGCGGTCCTTAGTCTTGTGCGTGCCGCGCTGGCGCTTGGCGAGCTGCCAGTTGACGCAGCGCTGCAGGATGTCGCTGCGCGGCTCGAGGCCGAAGATCGCATCGGGCAGATTGACGGAGCCGGCTTCCTTGCCTTCCAGCGTGGTGATCTTCAATTCCATGTCACGCGCCCTCCGTCGCGGCGGGAGCTTGCGTAGGCGCTTCGGCTTGGATGTCGGATTTCGTCTCGGCTGCTTCCGCCGAGGCGGAACTTGCCGGGCTTGGGCGCTTCCTTCGGCAGCGTCTTCTTCACCGCGTCGCGCACGGTGATCCAGCCGCCCTTGGCGCCGGGCACCGCGCCCTCGACCATGATGAGGCCGCGTTCGACGTCGGTCTGCACAACTTTGAGATTGAGCGTGGTAACGCGATCGACGCCCAGATGGCCGGGCATCTTCTTGTTCTTGAAGGTCTTGCCGGGGTCTTGCCGACCGCCGGTGCCGCCGATCGAGCGGTGCGAAATCGACACACCGTGCGAGGCGCGCAGACCTGCGAAATTCCAGCGCTTCATGCCGCCGGCAAAGCCCTTGCCGATCGAGGTGCCGCAGACGTCGACGAACTGCCCGATGACGAAATGATCGGCGGTGATCTCGGCGCCGACCGGGATCAGCGCGTCCTCGGTCACGCGGAATTCGGCCAGCTTGCGCCTGGGCTCAACCTTGGCCTTGGCGAAATAGCCGCGGTCGGCCTTGGTCATGTTGTTGGTGCGGCGCGCGCCCGAGCCCAACTGGAGCGCAACATAGCCGTTCTTGTCCTTGGTCCGGTGCGCGACAACCTGGCATTGCGCCAGGCGCAGCACCGTGACCGGCACGTGCTCACCGGCATCGGTGAACAACCGGGTCATTCCGATCTTTTGCGCAACCACTCCGGAACGCATCTTAATTCCTCACCCAGCCTTTAAAGTTTGATCTCGACGTCGACGCCGGCGGCGAGGTCGAGCTTCATCAGCGCGTCCACCGTTTGCGGCGTCGGATCGACGATGTCCAAGAGGCGCTTGTGTGTGCGCATCTCGAACTGTTCGCGGCTCTTTTTGTCGACGTGCGGCGAGCGGTTCACCGTGAACTTCTCGATCTTGGTCGGCAGCGGGATCGGCCCACGGACCTGCGCGCCAGTGCGCTTGGCCGTGTTCACGATCTCGCGCGTCGACGCATCGAGAATGCGGTGATCGAACGCCTTGAGCCGGATCCGGATATTCTGGCCGTTCATTGTCGTTTCTCTCTGGACTGTGATCGTCCGCGCAAACGGACGATCCAGCATTCGCTAAAGTCTCAGTTGCCTCACGGCCCTGCAGGACTGGGTGCCCCGCTTTCGCGGGGCACAACAGCGTACTTACTCGATGATGCTCGCCACCACGCCAGCGCCGACGGTGCGGCCGCCCTCGCGAATGGCGAAGCGAAGTTTCTCCTCCATGGCGATCGGCACGATCAGGTGCACTTCCATCGCCACGTTGTCGCCCGGCATCACCATTTCGGTGCCGGCCGGCAGGTGCACCACGCCGGTCACGTCGGTGGTGCGGAAGTAGAACTGCGGACGGTAGTTGGTGAAGAACGGGGTATGACGGCCGCCCTCTTCCTTGGTGAGGATGTAGGCCTCCGCCTTAAACTTGGTGTGCGGCTTGACCGAGCCGGGCTTGCACAGAACCTGGCCGCGCTCGACTTCTTCGCGCTTGGTGCCGCGCAGCAGGCAGCCGACGTTGTCGCCAGCCTCGCCCTGGTCAAGCAGCTTACGGAACATCTCGACGCCAGTGACGACGGTCTTCTGCGTCGGCTTGATGCCGACGATCTCCACTTCCTCGCCGACCTTGATGATGCCGCGCTCGATGCGGCCGGTGCATACGGTGCCGCGCCCGGAGATCGAGAACACGTCTTCCACCGGCATCAGGAACGGCTGATCCTTCGGGCGCTCGGGCTGCGGGATGTAGTCGTCCACCGCCTTCATCAGCGCCAGGATCGATTCCTTGCCGAGCTTTTCGTCCTTGCCCTCGAGCGCCATCAGCGCCGAACCCTTCACCACCGGGATCTTGTCGCCTGGGAAATTGTACTTGGACAGCAGTTCGCGAACTTCGAGCTCGACCAGTTCGAGCAATTCGGGATCGTCCACCATATCGACCTTGTTCATGTAGACGACGAGCGCTGGCACGCCGACCTGGCGGGCGAGCAGGATGTGCTCGCGGGTCTGCGGCATCGGGCCGTCGGCGGCGGACACCACCAGGATGGCGCCGTCCATCTGCGCCGCGCCGGTGATCATGTTCTTCACGTAGTCGGCATGGCCGGGGCAATCGACATGCGCGTAGTGGCGCTTCTCGGTCGAGTATTCGACGTGCGCCGTCGAAATGGTGATGCCTCGCGCCTTCTCTTCCGGCGCCTTGTCGATCTGGTCATAGGCGGTGAACGTGGCGCCGCCGGTTTCCGCCAAAACCTTGGTGATCGCCGCTGTCAGCGTGGTTTTGCCGTGGTCGACGTGACCGATCGTACCGATATTGCAATGCGGTTTGTTGCGCAGGAATTTTTCTTTGGCCATGGAACTCTCCGTTCAGATCCTTCAGGTTGCGCTCGTCACGCGAATTTCTTCTGCACTTCCGCCGAAACATTCGCCGGCAGCTCCGCGTAGTGATCGAATTGCATGGTGAATGTGGCGCGGCCCTGAGACATGGACCGCAGGGTATTGACGTAGCCGAACATGTTCATCAGCGGCACCATCGCATTGATGACGTTGGCGTTGCCGCGCATGTCCTGGCCCTGGATTTGCCCGCGCCGTGAGTTGAGGTCGCCGATGACGGAGCCGGTGTAGTCTTCGGGCGTCACTACCTCGACCTTCATAATCGGCTCGAGCAGGACGGGCCTCGCCCTTTGCATCGCTTCCCGCAGGCACTGGCGCGCGCAGATTTCGAAGGCGAGCGCCGATGAATCGACGTCATGATATTTGCCGTCGATCAGCGTTACCTTGAGGTCGACCACTGGGAAGCCGGCGAGCGGACCGGAGCCAAGCACCAATTCGAGGCCTTTCTCGACGCCGGGGATGAATTCCTTCGGCACCGCGCCGCCGATGATCTCGTTCTCGAATTCGAACGGCGTGCCCGGCGGCACCGGTTCGGCGATGATCTTGATCGCCGCGAACTGGCCGGAACCACCAGTCTGTTTTTTGTGAGTGTAGTCGTGCTCGACGCGCTGGGTGATCTTCTCGCGGAACGCCACCTGCGGCGCGCCAATATTGGCGTCGACTTTGTAGGTGCGTTTGAGGATGTCGACCTTGATGTCGAGATGCAGTTCGCCCATGCCCTTGAGGATGGTCTGCCCGCTCTCCTGGTCGGTGGAGACGCGGAACGAAGGATCCTCGGCAGCGAGCTTGGCGAGCGCGACGCCAAGCTTTTCCTGGTCGGCCTTCGACTTCGGCTCGATCGCAATCTCGATCACCGGATCGGGGAATTCCATCTTTTCCAGGATCACCGGTTGCTTAGGATCGCACAGCGTATCGCCGGTGCGCACTTCCTTAAGGCCAGCCAGCGCAACGATATCGCCGGCAAAGGCTTCCTTGATATCCTCGCGGTTGTTCGCATGCATCAGCAGCATACGGCCGATGCGCTCTTTGCGTTCCTTGGTCGAATTGATCACGCCGGTGCCGCTCACGAGCGTACCGGAATAGATGCGGCAGAAAGTGATGGTGCCGACAAAGGGGTCATCCATGATCTTGAACGCGAGCAGTGCTAACGGCGCGTTGTCCTTCGGCTCGCGTACGACGTCTTCGCCATTATCGGGATTGATTCCATGGATCGGCGGCACGTCGAGCGGGCTCGGCAGGTAGTCGACGACAGCATCGAGCAGCGGCTGCACACCCTTGTTCTTGAACGCCGAGCCGCACAGCACCGGGAAGAACGCGCCGGTGATCACGGCCTTGCGGATCAGCTTCTTGATGGTGGCTTCGTCGGGAATCTTGCCTTCGAGGTAGGCGGTGGTCGCGTCATCGTCGACCTCGCAGGCGGCCTCGATCATCTTGTCGCGGTATTCCTTGGCCTGGTCGAGCATGTCGGCGGGAATATCGATGTCGTGATAATCGGCGCCGAGGGATTCGTCATTCCAGACCACACCCTTCATGCGCACCAGGTCGATCAGGCCCTTGTACTGCTGTTCGGAACCGATCGGGAGCTGAATGGCCACGGGCCTGGCGCCGAGACGGGTTTTGATGTCGTCCATGCATTTGAAGAAGTCGGCGCCGATCTTGTCCATCTTGTTGGCGAAGACGATGCGCGGCACCTTGTATTTGTCGCCCTGACGCCAGACCGTCTCGGTCTGCGGCTCGACGCCCTGATTGCTATCGAGCACGACAACCGCGCCGTCGAGCACGCGCAATGAGCGTTCGACCTCGATGGTGAAGTCGACGTGGCCGGGAGTGTCGATGATGTTGAGGCGTTTTTCTTTCCAGAACGCGGTGGTCGCGGCCGAGGTGATGGTGATGCCGCGCTCCTGCTCCTGCTCCATCCAATCCATCGTCGCGGCGCCTTCGTGCACCTCGCCGATCTTATGGCTCTTGCCGGTGTAATAGAGGATCCGCTCCGTGGTCGTGGTTTTTCCGGCATCGATGTGCGCCATGATGCCGAAATTGCGGTAGTCCTCGATCGGATGGTTACGGGGCATTGCAGTTCTAGTCCTTGATTCTGTTGTCCGCTGTCACCAGCGGTAATGCGAGAAGGCCCGGTTGGCTTCCGCCATCTTGTGGGTGTCCTCGCGCTTCTTGACTGCGTTTCCCCGGTTATTGGATGCATCGAGCAGCTCGGCCGAGAGCCGTTCGGTCATCGTCTTTTCGTTGCGCTCGCGCGCGGCCGAGATGATCCAGCGGATGCCGAGCGCCTGCCGGCGCGAGGTGCGCACTTCCACCGGCACCTGATAGGTGGCGCCGCCGACGCGCCGCGAGCGCACTTCGATCGACGGCATCACATTGTCGAGCGCCTGCTGGAACACCGTGAGCGGGCTCGCCTTGGTCTTACTCTCGATCATCTCCAGCGCGCCGTAGACGATACCTTCGGCCACCGATTTCTTGCCGGCATACATGACGGCGTTCATGAACTTGCTGACGACGATGTTGCCGAACTTCGGGTCCGGAATGATTTCGCGCTTTTCTGCGGCGTGGCGGCGGGACATGGTTCAGATTACCCATTATTTCGGACGCTTGGCGCCGTACTTCGAACGGCGCTGCTTGCGGTTCTTGACGCCCTGGGTGTCGAGCACGCCGCGCAGAATGTGGTAGCGCACGCCCGGCAGGTCCTTCACGCGGCCGCCGCGGATCATCACCACCGAATGTTCCTGCAGATTGTGCCCCTCGCCCGGGATGTAGCCGATCACCTCGAAGCCGTTGGTCAGGCGCACCTTGGCAACTTTGCGCAGCGCCGAATTCGGCTTCTTCGGCGTCGTGGTGTAGACGCGCGTGCAGACGCCGCGCTTCTGCGGCGAGGCCTGCAGCGCCGGCACCTTGTTGCGCGTTTTGAGCGGCTTGCCGCGGATTGGCAATCAACTGGTTGATCGTCGGCATTCACTACCCTCGGTTCGGGCTCGCGCCCGGAATCGTTTGGGGCTTTCGCCCCTTCAGATGTCGCGCGGGCTCAACTGCCCGTCAGTCGTTTGGGCTTATCGCCCCGGCATTACCCTCTGGACGTCCGTTACTCGCGCGCAAAACGAAATCGCGCCATCCGCTTTATTCGCGGGGGCGCTCTTTCGGTTCCGGACGGCCGCACAGCACAAGACCGCGCGCCCGGTCACTCAAGCCTGACATTGGCTGTCAGAGGCAGCGTTTGAGCTTCATTCGTCGAGGCGATGCGCCGGCCAAACTTTGAGAAATAAACGAATATTCTCAAAGGGTTAGCCGGGCGGCCGTTCCGAGCAAGCGAAGCTCACCGCCTGCCGTAAAGTGTGGCGTATGTATCGGCCACATTCCCCCAAGTCAAGGTATAAAGGGCTGCAAAATCGCGGTTCTTAAGGCCTTGCGACGATCGGCGCGGTCCCTTAAAGCGGCTGAGGCAAATTTGACAATGCGGTAGGCGAATAAACCGCTATGCTTTGGCCGGACCGGTCGCGTGTGAATGAGGCGCGCAATCAAATTATGTCCATAGGCGGCGGCCATACTGACCCGGGCCTGTTCCATTTCGTGATTATCAAGCCGTCGCACTATGACGACGACGGCTATCCGATTCAGTGGTTCCGTCGGCGATCCCGGCCAACACCCTCGCCTGCCTGAATGGGCTGGCCGAGGACGCGCGGCGCCGCTAGGTGCTCGGCCCCGGCGTCGAGATGCAGCTACATACCTACGATGAGACGAACCGGCGGGTGCGGCCCGACCGCAATATCCGCATGATCCGCAAGGCCGGCGGTAAGGCGCTGATCGGTTTTGTCGGCGTGCAGTCCAACCAGTTCCCGCGCGCCATCGACCTGGCCCGGCCCTTCTTGGCTGCCGGTTTGCCGGTTTGCATCGGCGGATTCCACATTTCCGGCTGCATCGCCATGCTGCCGGAAATGCCCAAGGAGATGCAGGCAGCGCAAGCCATGGGCATCTCGTTCTTCGCGGGCGAGGCGGAGGAAGGCCGGCTCGACCAGGTGCTGCGCGACGCCTTCAGCGGCACGCTGAAGCCGCTCTATAACTACATGGACAACCTGCTGTCGCTGGAAGGCGAGCCGCCGCCGGCGCTGCCGAAGAAGATCGTGCAACGCACCTTGGGCGCCATCTCCAGCCTCGATCTCGGGCGCGGCTGCCCTTACCAGTGCTCGTTCTGCACCATCATCAACGTGCAGGGACGCAAGACGCCGCATCCGCAACGTCGACGATTTTGAGCGTGCGGTGCGCGAGAACTTCGCGCAGGGCATCAAACGTTTCTTCATCACTGACGATAATTTCGCTCGCAACCAGCATTGGGAAGCACTGCGCGGCCGCATGATCAAGATGAAGGTCGACGAAGGCATGGATATCGGCTTCACCATCCAGGTCGATACGCTGTGTCACAAGATCCCGAATTTCATCGAGAAGGCGACCAAAGGCGGCGCTCGCCGAATCTTCATCGGATTGGAGAACATCAATCCGGACAATTTGATCGGCGCCAAGAAGCGGCAGAACAAAATTACCGATTACCGCGAGATGCTGCAGAAGTGGCGCGCCCACGGCGCGCTGACTTTCGCCGGCTACATTCTCGGCTTCCCCGGCGACAGCAAGGAATCGATCCTGCACGACATCGAAGTGATCAAGCGCGAACTGCCAGTCGACATCCTTGAATTCTTCTTTCTGACGCCCCTGCCCGGTTCCGAGGACCACAAGACGCAATGGCAGAAGGGGATCTGGATGGACCCCGATCTAAACAAATACGACCTCACACACCGGGTTTCGCATCATCCGAAAATGTCCGACGCCGAGTGGGAAGATGCCTATCGCGCGGCCTGGAACGCCTATTATACCAACGGCTCTGCTTTCTGACTCTCCGGGGATTCCGTTCTAGAGCGGTTAGTGATTCATTGGCGCGAGGAGGATTCGCGCCATGCCATCAGCGATCAAATTGCGGACGGACTTTACGGCCCGAGAGCTTCGGCGTTTGGCCAAGAAGGCCAAGGACGTCAACCGGAGCCGGCGATTGCTGTCGCTGGCGGCGGTTCTCGATGGCATGAGCCGTACCGAGGCTGCCATGATCGGCGGCATGGACCGGCAGACCCTGCGTGACTGGGTCCACCGGTTCAATACGGCCGGCCCGGATGGGCTTCTCGACAATTGGGCAAGCGGGCCGACGGCGCGGCTGTCGGCAGCCCAGAAAGCAGAACTCACCAGGATCGTCGAAATGGGCCCCGACAAAGATGTCGATGGGGTCGTCCGTTGGCGGCGTATCGACCTCAAGCGCGTCATCGCCGAACGGTTCGGCGTCGATTATTGCGAGCGCTACGTCGGAACGCTTCTCAGGAAACTCGGCTTCTCGCACATCTCCGCGCGGCCGCGCCATCCGGCCCAGGACGCCGAGATCGTCGCAGCTTATAAAAAAACTTTGCCCGCACGCTGAGTGTTCATCTGCCTGATCTGCCGAAAGAAACCCCTATCGAAGTCTGGTTCCAGGACGAGGCCCGCATCGGTCAGAAGAACGGCCTCGTCCGCCAATGGGCTAGACGTGGATCGCGACCGCGCCAGCCTGCCGACCAGCGTTACGATAATGCCTATCTCTTCGGTGCAATCTGTCCGGCGCGCGGTAAAGGTGCTGCGCTCGCACTGCCCGTCGCCGACACATTCGCCATGCAGCTTCACCTCGACGAGATATCGCGCCACGTCGCCAAAGGCGCACACGCTGTTCTGCTGCTCGACCGCGCCGGATGGCATACAACAGGAATGCTCCACATGCCCGAAAACATCACGCTAATCCTGCTGCCTTCGCGCGCGCCGGAGCTCAACCCAGTCGAGAATATCTGGCAGTATATGCGCGCCAACTGGCTTTCCAATCGCGTCTTCGAGACCTACGACGCTATCCTCGACGCGGCCTGTGAGGCTTGGCAAAAACTCACCGCTCAACCGCAAATAATCACATCAATCGGTTCGCGCGACTGGGCAAACATCGGTCAGTCTCTATGACCGCTGGTATTACACGCCTGCGCACATCCGCACGATCATGCGGCGGGTCGGCCAGACCAAGTGGGGCATGCTCAACTCCATCGCCTCCACGCTGCTGTGGTTTAACACCATGATCCCGCTAGAGAACGTGCACCCGTTGGAAGGCGGCATGTTCCGGATGAAATTCCGCCGAGACCGCCGTTCGAGTTTGCCGATCGAAGTCGCGGCTGGTGTTCTATCCGCGCCTGCTCCTGGAACTCTTGCGCAAGGCGCACGGCTACTGGTCGATCTATCGGAGGAGCCACGCGATCCGGCGCGAGGTCGCCAAAGCGCCGGATCGCTACAGCTACAGCGACCTCGCCATCACGCAGTTGCGCGAGAACGAACTCGAAATCCCTCGACCTATTCCATGCCACCAGGGGCGGCGAGGATGCGCTCGCGCGCAGGCGGCGCGACGACGCGATCCGTACGCAGACCGAGCGCAAGTCAGCGGCCGTCGCAGCCGAGTGACGTTTGGCGAGGCTTGCGCCAGGCGGTTCGCCTTGCGGTCATAACGAGAAAAGGGCCGCCTTGCGGGCGGCCCTTTCGATTCTGTCGATAGCCGAGCGGCCTATTCCGCCGCGGCGGCAGCGCCGGGGCCTCCGCCGCTTCGGCTTTGGCCGCCGCCTTGGCGGCGTCCTTCTCGCGTTCCTCGAGGATGAGCGCGTCGCGTTTGACGGCGACCTCGCGCAACTCGTCCATCATCGCGCCGGTGCCGGCCGGGATCAGGCGGCCGACGATGACGTTCTCCTTGAGCCCGTCGAGCGTATCCGCCTTGCCGTTGACGGCGGCCTCGGTGAGCACGCGCGTGGTCTCCTGGAACGACGCCGCCGAGATGAACGAGCGGGTCTGCAGGCTCGCCTTAGTGATGCCGAGCAGCACGGGATGACCGCTGGCCGGCTTCTTGCCCTCGGCTTCCATGCGCACGTTGATTTCGTCCATTTCACTCCTGTCGATCTGCTCGCTCTGCAGCAGCTCGGTATCGCCGGCGTCGTCGATCTCAACCTTCTGCAGCATCTGGCGAACGATCACCTCGATGTGCTTGTCGTTGATGTTGACGCCCTGTAGTCGGTAGACCTCCTGGATCTCGTTTACCAGATAGGCGGCCAGCTCCTCGACGCCCTTGATGGCGAGAATATCGTGCGGGGCGGGATTGCCTTCAACGATGTAATCGCCCTTCTCGATGACGTCGCCATCCTGCAGATGGATGTGCTTGCCTTTCGGGATCAGGTACTCCCTCGGCTCGTCGCCCTTGGCCGTAGGCTCAAGCGTCAGGCGGCGCTTGTTCTTGTAGTCCTTGCCGAAGCGCACCGTGCCGTTGATTTCGGCGATGACCGCTGCGTCTTTCGGCTTGCGGGCCTCGAACAGCTCCGCCACCCGCGGCAGACCGCCGGTGATGTCGCGGGTTTTGGCACTTTCTGTCGGAATACGCGCGATCACGTCGCCCGCCTTCACGTGCGCGCCGGGATCGACCGAGAGGATCGCATCCACCGCCAGCACGTAACGTGCGTCGCCGCCGCGCGCGAGCTTGAGCAGCTTGTTGCCCGACTTGATCACGATTGCCGGGCGCAGATCCTGCTGGTTGCGGGACGACCCCGTGCGCCAGTCGACCACCACGCGCTTGGCGATACCGGTCAATTCGTCGAGCGCTTCCGACATCGACAGTCCGTCCACGAGATCCTCGAAGGCGATCGAGCCCTCGACCTCGGTGAGGATCGGCCGCGTGTAGGGATCCCACTCGGCGATGCGCTGGCCGCGCTTGATCTTGTCGCCATCTTCGACGCGCATGCGCGCGCCGTACGGGATGCGGTGATGCGCGCGTTCGGTGCCGTCAGGGTCCACCACCGCCACCACCATATTGCGCACCATCGCCACAACGTCGCCGTCGGTATTCTTGGCGATGTTCTTGCCCTTGAACTTGAGCTTGCCGTCGAAGTTCGATTCGATAAACGACTGCTCGGAGATCTGCGCCGCGCCGCCGATGTGGAACGTGCGCATGGTGAGCTGGGTGCCCGGCTCGCCGATCGACTGCGCGGCGATAACACCGACCGCCTCGCCCATGTTGACCGGCGTGCCGCGGGCGAGATCGCGCCCGTAGCAAGCCCCGCACACGCCGTTCTTCGATTCGCAGGTGAGCACCGAGCGGATTTTCATTTCCTGCACGGCCGCATTAGTGATCGCTTCGACTTCCGGCTCCGTCAGCAGGGTGCCGCGCTTGACGACGACCTTGTTGCTGGCCGGATCCTTGACGTCCTCCGCCGTGGTGCGGCCGAGGATACGGATGGCCAGCGGCGCGACCACGGTGCCCGCGTCGATGATGGCGCGAACCTTGATGCCGCCCTTGGTGCCGCAATCTTCGCTCGTGATGATGCAGTCCTGCGCCACGTCGACCAGACGCCGCGTTAGGTAGCCCGAGTTCGCCGTCTTCAAGGCGGTGTCGGCGAGACCCTTGCGAGCGCCGTGCGTTGAGTTGAAGTACTCGAGCACCGACAGGCCTTCCTTGAAGTTCGAGATGATCGGGCTCTCGATGATTTCGCCCGAGGGCTTGGCCATCAGGCCGCGCATGCCGGCGAGCTGACGCATCTGCGCGGGCGAACCGCGCGCGCCGGAATGTGCCATCATGTAGATCGAGTTGACCTGCTCGTCGCGTCCCTTGGCGTCTTTCTTGACGGAAGAGATTTCCTTCATCATCGCTTCGGCGATCGCTTCGGTGCACTTCGACCAGGCGTCGACCACCTTGTTGTATTTCTCGCCCTGGGTGATTAGACCGTCGTTGTATTGCTGCTCGAACTCCTTGGCGAGTTGGCGCGTTTCTTCGACCGTCTTCCACTTCGAGCCCGGCACCACCATGTCGTCCTTGCCGAACGAGATGCCGGCCTTGAACGCGTGATAGAAGCCGAGCGCCATGATGCGATCGCAGAAGATGACCGTCTCCTTCTGTCCGCAGTGGCGATAGACCTGATCGATCATCCCGGAGATTTCGCGCTTCGTCATAAGTTTGTTGACGATGTCGAACGGCGCTTTCACGCTACGCGGCAGCACGTTGCCGAGCACGACGCGGCCGGGCGTGGTGTCGTACCATTTCAGGTACGGCTTGCCCTTCTCGTCCACGCCTTCCCAGCGATACCGGATCTTGCTGTGCAGGCCGATGACCTTTTCGGCGAGCGCGTGCTCGATCGAGGCCATGTCACCGAACCCTTTGCCTTCGCCCGGCCCGCCCTCCCGCATCTGCGTGAGGTAATAGAGACCGAGCACGATGTCCTGCGACGGCACGATGATCGGCTGGCCATTCGCCGGATGCAGGATGTTGTTCGTCGACATCATCAGCACGCGCGCTTCGAGCTGCGCTTCCAGCGACAGCGGAACGTGCACGGCCATCTGGTCGCCGTCGAAGTCGGCGTTGAACGCCGCGCACACCAGCGGATGCAGCTGGATCGCCTTGCCCTCGATCAGCACCGGCTCGAACGCCTGAATGCCCAAGCGGTGGAGCGTCGGCGCGCGGTTGAGCAGCACCGGGTGCTCGCGGATCACCTCGTCGAGAATGTCCCAAACCTCCGGCTTTTCCTTCTCGACCAACTTCTTAGCCTGCTTCACCGTGGTGGACAGACCCTTGGCGTCGAGCCGCGAATAGATGAACGGCTTGAACAGTTCGAGCGCCATCTTCTTCGGCAGGCCGCACTGATGCAGCTTCAGTTCGGGGCCGACCACGATCACCGAGCGGCCGGAATAGTCGACGCGCTTGCCGAGCAGGTTCTGGCGGAAGCGGCCCTGCTTGCCCTTGAGCATGTCGGCGAGCGACTTCAGCGGACGCTTGTTGGCGCCGGTGATGACGCGGCCGCGGCGGCCGTTGTCGAACAGCGCATCGACCGCTTCTTGCAGCATGCGCTTTTCGTTACGGATGATAATGTCGGGCGCGCGCAGCTCGATCAGCCGCTTCAAGCGGTTATTGCGGTTGATGACGCGGCGATAGAGATCGTTCAGATCGGACGTGGCAAAGCGTCCGCCGTCGAGCGGCACCAGCGGCCGCAGATCGGGCGGGATCACCGGCACGACCGTGAGGATCATCCATTCCGGTTTGTTGCCGGAGGCGATGAACGCCTCGATCAGCTTCAGGCGCTTGGCGATCTTCTTCTTCTTGATGTCGCTGTCGGTCTCCACGATGCCGGCGCGCAATTCGGCCTGCATCTTGTCGAGGTCGAGCGCCTTGAGCATTTCGCGGATTGCTTCCGCGCCGATGGTGGCGGTGAAGCTGTCGGCGCCGAATTCCTCCTGCGCCTTGAGATACTCGTCCTCGGACAGCAACTGACGGTCTTTGAGCGGAGTGAGGCCCGGCTCCAGCACGACGTAGTATTCGAAATAGAGGATGCGCTCGAGATCCTTCAGCGTCATGTCGAGCAAGAGACCGATGCGGCTCGGCAGCGACTTCAGGAACCAGATGTGGGCGACCGGCGCGGCCAGTTCGATATGGCCCATGCGCTCGCGCCGCACGCGCGACAGCGTGACCTCGACCGAGCACTTCTCGCAGATAATGCCTTTGTATTTCATGCGCTTGTACTTGCCACACAAGCATTCGTAGTCCTTGATCGGCCCGAAGATGCGCGCGCAGAACAGACCGTCGCGCTCGGGCTTGAAGGTACGGTAGTTGATCGTCTCCGGCTTCTTGATCTCGCCGTAGGACCACGAGAGGATCTTTTCCGGACTCGCGATCGAAATCCGGATCTGGTCGAAGACCTGAGCCGGAGCCTGCGGGCTGAAAAGATTCATCATCTCTTGATTCATTGCCATCTCCGATACGCCGGCCGTCGCCGGTTGCATTCGCAATAATTCGTCACGCCGCGTAGACGGCCGGACTTAAAAGTCCGGCCGGGACGCTTGTTATTCGGCCGCTTCTGCCGTGTCGCCGCCCTGCCGTTGCTGCTTAGAATTGTGCAGATCGACATTGAGGCCGAGCGAGCGCATTTCCTTGACCAGCACGTTGAAGCTCTCCGGGATGCCCGCTTCGAACGTGTCGTCGCCGCGCACGATCGCCTCGTACACTTTGGTACGGCCGGCGACGTCGTCCGACTTCACGGTGAGCATCTCCTGCAAGGTGTAGGCTGCGCCGTAGGCTTCCAGCGCCCACACTTCCATTTCGCCGAAGCGCTGGCCGCCGAACTGCGCCTTGCCGCCGAGCGGTTGCTGGGTGACCAGCGAGTATGGGCCGATCGAACGGGCGTGGATCTTGTCGTCCACCAAATGGTGCAGCTTGAGCATGTAGATGTAGCCCACGGTCACCTGACGATCGAACTTTTCGCCGGTGCGCCCGTCATAGACCGACGACTGACCGGAATGGTCGAGGCCAGCGAGATCGAGCATGTTCTCGATGTCCTTTTCCTTGGCGCCGTCGAACACCGGCGTCGCAATCGGCACGCCGTGACGCAGATTGCCGCCAAGCTCGACCAATTCTTCTTCGTTCAGCGACTTGATGGTCTCCTCGTCGCCATAGACCTTTTTCAGCATCTCCTTGAGCGGACGCGCGTCGTGCTTGAGGTTGTAGGCGTCGACCGCCTGCCCGATCTTGAGCCCGAGGCCGGCGCAAGCCCAGCCGAGATGGGTCTCCAGAATCTGACCGACGTTCATGCGGCTCGGCACGCCGAGCGGATTGAGCACGATGTCCACGGGCTGGCCGTCGGCGAGGAACGGCATGTCCTCCGCCGGCACGATTTTCGACACCACGCCTTTGTTGCCGTGGCGGCCAGCCATCTTGTCGCCGGGTTGGATCTTGCGCTTCACTGCGACGAAGACCTTGACCATCTTCATCACGCCGGGAGGAAGTTCGTCGCCGCGTTGCAGCTTCTCGACCTTGTCGAGGAAGCGCTGCTCGAGCAATTTCTTCGAACTCGTCGTATTGTTTGCGGATCGCCTCGATCTCGGCCATCAGCTTGTCGTTGGGCGAGGCGAACTGCCACCACTGCGAGCGCGGATATTCATCCAGGATCGCCTTAGTGATCTTCGAGTCCTTCTTAAAGCCCTTCGGACCGGCAATGCCCTGCCGGCCTTCCAGCAATTCCGCCAGACGGCCGTAGACGTTGCGGTCGAGGATCGCCTGTTCGTCGTCGCGGTCCTTGGCGAGCCGTTCGATTTCCTCGCGCTCGATGGCGAGCGCGCGCTCGTCCTTCTCGACGCCGTGCCGGTTGAACACGCGCACTTCAACGACGGTGCCCTGCACGCCCGGCGGCACCCGCAACGAGGTGTCGCGCACGTCGGACGCCTTTTCGCCGAATATGGCGCGCAGCAGTTTTTCTTCCGGCGTCATCGGGCTTTCGCCCTTGGGCGTAATCTTGCCGACCAGGATGTCGCCGGCATGCACTTCGGCGCCGATATAGACGATGCCCGCTTCGTCGAGGTTCTTAAGCGCCTCTTCCGAGACGTTCGGAATGTCGCGGGTGATTTCTTCGGGGCCGAGCTTGGTGTCGCGCGCCATCACCTCGAATTCTTCGATGTGGATGGACGTGAACACGTCGTCTTTCACGATCCGCTCGGAGAGCAGGATCGAGTCCTCGAAGTTGTAGCCATTCCACGGCATGAACGCGACCAGCACGTTACGGCCGAGCGCGAGCTCGCCGAGATCGGTCGAGGGACCGTCGGCGATGATGTCGGCCTTCTCGACCGAGTTGCCCACCTTCACCAGCGGACGCTGGTTGATGCAGGTGTTCTGGTTCGAGCGCTGGTATTTCATCAGCCGGTAGATATCGACGCCCGGCTTGGTCGGGTCGGTCTCGCCGGTGGCGCGCACCACGATACGGGTGGCGTCAACCTGATCAACGATGCCGGTGCGGCGGGCTGAGATCGATGCGCCTGAATCGCGCGCGACCACGCCTTCCATGCCGGTGCCGACGAACGGCGCTTCCGAGCGAACCAGCGGCACCGCCTGGCGCTGCATGTTGGAGCCCATCAGCGCGCGGTTGGCGTCGTCGTTCTCCAGGAACGGAATAAGGGCTGCTGCCACCGAAACGAGTTGCTTCGGTGACACGTCCATGAAGTCGACCTTGTCGCGCGGCACCATATGCACATCGCCGGCGTGGCGGCACACAATCAGGTCCTCGGTGAAGCGGCCGCGGTTGTCCATCTCCGCGTTCGCCTGCGCGACGGTGTAGCGGCCTTCTTCCATCGCCGAGAGGTAGATCACCTCGTCGGTGACCCGACCGTCTTTCACTTTTCGATAGGGCGTCTCGACGAAGCCGTATTTGTTCACCCGCGCAAAGGTCGCGAGCGAATTGATCAGGCCAATGTTCGGGCCTTCCGGGGTCTCGATCGGACAGATGCGGCCGTAATGGGTCGGATGCACGTCGCGCACCTCGAAGCCGGCGCGTTCGCGCGTCAAACCGCCCGGACCGAGCGCCGAGAGACGCCGCTTGTGCGTGATCTCGGACAGCGGGTTGGTCTGGTCCATGAACTGCGAAAGCTGCGAGGAGCCGAAGAACTCGCGCACCGCGGCGGCCGCAGGCTTGGCATTGATCAGGTCCTGCGGCATCACGGTGTCGATATCGACCGACGACATGCGCTCCTTGATCGCGCGCTCCATGCGCAACAGGCCGATGCGGTATTGATTTTCCATCAGCTCGCCGACCGAGCGCACCCGGCGATTGCCGAGATGATCGATGTCGTCGATCTCGCCCTTGCCGTCACGCAGATCGACTAGCGTACGGATGACCGAAATGATGTCTTCCTTGCGCAACACGCGCATGGTGTCGGGCGCGTCGAGGTCGAGACGCATGTTCATCTTCACGCGGCCGACGGCGGACAGGTCGTAGCGCTCGCTGTCGAAGAACAGCGAGCGGAACATCGCTTCTGCAGTGTCCACGGTCGGCGGCTCGCCCGGGCGCATGACGCGATAGATGTCGAACAGCGCGTCCTCGCGCGTCATGTTCTTGTCGACCGTGAGTGTGTTGCGGATATAGGCACCGACGTTGACGTGGTCGATGTCGAGCAACGGCAGTTCCTTGTAGCCGGCATCGATCAGAACCTTTAGGTTCTTCTCGTCGATCTCCTGGCCGGCTTCCATGTAGATCTCGCCGGTCTTGCCATTGGCCAGATCCTCGGCGACGTAATGGCCGATCAATTCCTCATCGGTCATGCGCAGGTGCTTGAGGCCCTTCTCGGAGAGCTGGCGGGCCTGGCGTACGCTGAGCTTCTTGCCGGCTTCGACCACCACGCGGCCGGTGTCGGCGTCCACCAGATCGTTGACCGCCTTGTAACCCTTCAGCCGGTTGGCATCGAACGGCACGCGCCAGCCTTCCTTGGCGCGCTTGTAATTGACGTGCTTGTAGAACGTGCGCAGGATTTCCTCGCCGTCGAGGCCGAGCGCGTACATCAGCGACGTCACCGGAATCTTGCGGCGGCGATCGATGCGCGCATAGACGATGTCCTTGGCGTCGAACTCGATGTCGAGCCAGGAACCGCGATAGGGAATGATGCGGGCGGCGAACAGCAGCTTTCCGCTCGAATGCGTCTTGCCCTTGTCGTGATCGAAGAACACGCCGGGCGAACGGTGCATCTGCGAAACGATGACGCGCTCGGTGCCGTTGACGATGAAAGTGCCGTTGTTGGTCATGAGCGGAATGTCGCCCATGTAGACATCCTGCTCCTTGATGTCCTTGACCGACCGCGCGGCAGTCTCCTCGTCGATATCGAACACGATTAGCCGCAGCGTCACCTTGAGCGGCGCGGCGTAGGTCATGCCGCGCTGGCGGCACTCGTCGACGTCGTATTTCGGCGGCTCGAATTCGTATTTGACGAACTCGAGCTGCGAGGAATTCGAGAAGTCGGAAATCGGGAATACCGATTTGAAGACCGCCTGCAGGCCCTCGTCGGGACGCCCGCCCGTGGGCTCCTTGACCAGCAGGAACTGGTCGTAAGATGCCTTTTGAACCTCGATCAGGTTCGGCATCTCCGCTACTTCTTGGATTTTCCCGAAAAACTTCCTTACGCGCTTGCGACCGGTAAATGTCTGCGCCATCGTCTCTTTCTCTCGATTCGATTTTGGCGGCCAGCGCGGGCGCCTCTCCGAACGGTCGCAATCCATCGCGACCATCAGGACAGGCGTCGGGGCTACCCGTTTCTATGTGATTCGGGCCTCGCCCGAACCGCCGCACTCTTCACAATTCCAGTGAACAGGCCGCACCCGTTCACGACGCCTGCTAAGCGACCGGTATCCCGGTCCCAGTATTCTTTGGTCGAAACCCCCGGGGCGCCGGGCCCCGGGGATATCGCTCAAGTAAGCACTCGCTTACTTAAGCTCAACCTTGGCTCCGACCTTCTCAAGGGTGGCCTTGATTTTGTCGGCTTCTTCCTTATTCACGCCTTCTTTGACCGGCTTGGGCGCGCCCTCAACCAGGTCCTTGGCCTCCTTGAGGCCAAGGCCGGTGAGCGCACGCACTTCCTTGATCACCTCGATCTTCTTCTCGCCGGCTGCGACGAGGACCACGGTGAACTCGGTCTTTTCCTCGACCGCGGCGGCAGCGCCGGCCGGGCCGGCCGCCACCGCAACCGCGGCGGCAGCGGAGACGCCCCATTTCTCTTCCAACATCTTTGCCAGATCCGCCGCTTCCAGGACGGTCAGGGTCGACAATTCGTCGACGATCTTCTTCAGGTCAGCCATCGATCAGTTCCTTATCGGTTCGAACCAGAGTTTTGCTTGTGAGCCGTCACGCAGCCGCGCTCTTGGAGGCATAGGCCTGGACCACGCGCGCGACCTTGGCCGCGGGTGCGTTGATGAGCTGCGCGATCTTTGTCGCCGGGGCCTGGACCAGGCCGACGATCTTGGCGCGCAATCCATCCAGCGACGGCAGCGACGCGAGTGCCTTGACGCCGTTGAGGTCCAGAGCAGTCTTGCCCATCGACCCGCCGAGAATGACGAACTGCTCGTTCGCCTTGGCGAAATCGACGGCTACCTTTGGTGCCGCCACGGGATCGCCTGAGTAGGCGAGCACCGTCGGTCCCTTCAGCAGGGGCGAAATGGCGGCAACATCGGTGTCCTTGAGTGCGATCTTGGCGAGACGGTTTTTTGCGACCTTCACTTGTGCGCCCGCCAGCTTCATCTGCTTACGCAGAGTCTGCATCTGGGCGACCGTGAGGCCCGCATAGTGAGCCACCACCACGACGTTCGAGGTCTTGAAGACCCCGCTCAGTTCGGTGATGGACTCTGCTTTAGCCGCTCGATCCACTGCAAGCTCTTTCCGGTTATGACGGCTCGCCGCTAGCTCGCGGGAACCGCCGGGTTGAGACCAGCCGCCCCGCCTTTAAAGTTCACGCGCAGCGAACCGGGCAGGACGACGTTCGAGACAAGCCTGCCCCCCAATACCCGCCGAAGCCGGCGATCGGGTCTCCGAGGTTCGAACCAAACCGGCGCAGCCGTGAGGCTTGCGCAAACTCGGGTCGTGTCCCCGTCTGTGCTGGCCCTTTTTTGGATTAAGCCTTGGCCCGAAGGCCGCAGCGCCGGCAGTCTTGGACAGGTCGGTCGATCCATTTGCGGACCGGCCTTGCGCGCCTTAAAAACCAACGGCATCGGTCTTTCCCTTTCAGATGTCCCGCCGGGATGCCCAAAAGGAATAAGTTCCGATCACCGTTTTGCTAGAGAAGCGTTTTTAGAGACGCGCAAAGGCGTGCCGACAAACTGGGCCGGCACGCCCGATCGGCATTATTTAGAGCGTCCAAAGGCCTTTGCCAAGCCCTTTTTTGCGACAATCCCCGCGAAAAAAGGCAGCAAAACCCTCATTTAGTGGCCGCCGCCGGGCGTAAACAGCGAAGACGGTTCGACTTTGACGCCCGGACCCATGGTGGAGGAGATCGCCACCCGGTTGATGTAGTGGCCCTTGGCCCCGGGGGGCTTGGCCTTCTGCACCGCGTCGGCGAACGCCTTGATGTTCTCGACCAGTTTGTCCTCGGAGAACGAGGCCTTGCCGACCCCGGCCTGGACGATGCCGGCCTTTTCCACGCGGAACTCGACCGAGCCGCCCTTGGAGGCTTTCACCGCATTGGTGATGTCCATGGTGACGGTGCCGACCTTGGGGTTTGGCATCATGCCGCGCGGCCCAAGCACCTTACCCAGGCGCCCGACCAGCGGCATCATGTCGGGGGTGGCGATGCAGCGGTCGAAATCGATATTGCCGCCATTGACCTTTTCGACCAGGTCCTCGGCGCCGACCACGTCGGCTCCTGCGGCCTTGGCCTCTTCCGCCTTGGCGCCGCGCGCGAACACGCCGACCCGCACGGTACGGCCGGAGCCGTTCGGCAGATTGACCACGCCGCGTACCATCTGGTCGGCATGCTTGGGATCGACGCCGAGATTCATCGCGATTTCGATGGTCTCATCGAACTTCGCCTTGGCGCGTTCCTTCACCAGCTTGACCGCTTCCGCGATCGAGTAGGACTTGTCGCGATTGACGCCTTCGCGGGCGGCTGTCGTGCGTTTTCCGAGTGCCATGACCGTTACTCCGCCACCGTGAGGCCCATCGAGCGGGCGGAACCTTCGATCATCTTCACCGCCGCTTCGATCGTGTCGCAGTTTAAATCTTTCATTTTCTGCTCGGCGATCTCGCGCAGTTGCTTCTTGGTGACCTCGCCGACCATTTCGCGGCCGGGGGTCTTCGAGCCGCTATCGAGCTTGGCCGCCTTCTTGAGAAAATAAGACACAGGCGGCGTCTTCATCTCGAAGGTGAACGAGCGATCCTGATAGGTGGTGATAATCACCGGGATCGGCGTGTTCTTCTCGATCTTCTGGGTCTGCGCGTTGAACGCCTTGCAGAACTCCATGATGTTGAGACCGCGTTGACCCAGCGCCGGTCCGATCGGGGGCGACGGGTTGGCGGCGCCGGCCGGCACCTGCAATTTGAGGAATCCAGTGACTTTTTTAGCCATGTCTTGCTCCTGTTAGTGGTGCGGATTTTGACGGTTGGCGGCCGCCTCACCTCCCACGACTTGCTTTGGAGCGTGGATGTAGTGGGTCTTCGCTGTCCTGTCCAGCCGGCACGGCAGAGCTAGGGTGCGCGCCAGAACACCAGGCTGCAGCCCAGATATTGACCAGGCCAAGACCGCGCGCGGCTTCCAGCTCTTCGAGCGCCTGCGTCACGCCCGGCCAGACCCGTAATCGTGCCACAGCACGATGCCGCCCGGCTCGACCAGCCGCATGGCGGTCTCGGAGTTTTTCCGCGCGTAGTCGTAGGCATGCGAGCCGTCGACGAAGACCAATCCCGCCCGGCCATGATGTGGGGACCAATCGAAAGTCGCGGAATCTCCGCGCAGCTGCACGACCCGATCGGCATAGGGCCGCCACGGGCCGCCACAGTTGCGCAAGCGCGCGCCGGGCGCCGGCTTGTCGACGTAGCGCCGCTCGGACTCCTCGATTCCCAGCGCGGAAGGCTGATCGATCGGCAGGTCGAGCGTCGCGATCGAAACGTCGGGCGGCGCATTGATCGCGAGATTGAGTGCGGTGCGCCCGTCGAAGGTGCCGATCTCGATGATTTCGCTGCCGGAAGGGGTAGCACGGGCGGCCAGCGCCAGCACGGCCAGCTCGGACAGGCGCACATTGCCGTTGCTTTTGGCGGTCTCAGCCAGTTGGATCGGGCGGTTTTTCAGCACCTGCGACCAGGATGCCTGCGGCAGCCGCGGGGCCGACGCAACGGCCTTCCCGTGCAGGTGTCGAAGGCTATTGCGAAAAGTCCGCGCGGCGAGCGGTGCCTGCAAATAGGCTCGCAGGGCGTAGGTACCGGCGATGCGCGCTGTCGCCGCCTCGAGCATTTTAGAGTTTTTCGACCTGCCCGAACTCGAGCTCCACCGGCGTGGCGCGGCCGAAAATCGACACCGCCACTTTCACGCGCGAGCGCGCCTCGTCGACTTCCTCGACGGTGCCGTTGAACGAGGCGAACGGGCCATCGGACACGCGCACCTGCTCGCCGACCTCGAACGACACCGAGGGCTTGGGCCGTTCGATGCCTTCCTGCACCTGATGCAGGATGCGATTGGCTTCCACTTCCGAAATTGGCATTGGCTTCTTGTCGGTGCCGAGGAAGCCGGTAACCTTCGGCGTGTTCTTGATCAGATGGTAGACCTCGTCGGTCAGGTCCATCTTCACCAGGACGTAACCGGGAAAGAATTTGCGCTCGGCGTTCACCTTGCGGCCGCGGCGCACCTCCACCACGGTTTCGGTCGGCACCATGATCTCTTCGAAGTGGTCGGCGAGATTGCGCTGCTTGGCCTGCTCGCGGATCGATTCCGCGACCTTCTTCTCGAAATTCGAATAGGCGTGGACGATGTACCAGCGCTTGGGCCGGGTCGTCGTGGTGGCGGCGGTGTCGCTCATCGCTCTCTAGCTTTCAGGTGCCAATGCCGAGCACGAAGGTAACGGCGATGCGAATGAATTGATCCGCCACCAGGAAAAAAACCGAGGCGATCGCCACCATGACGAACACCATGGCGGTGGTGATCATGGTTTCCTTGCGCGAGGGCCAGGTGACCTTGCGGGTCTCCTCGCGTACCTCTTGCAGAAACTTGAACGGAGATGTCGCCATTCAATTCAGTCCTGATGCCGAAGCCTGGTTACCCAAGCCTGTTACCCACGTCTCGATCCAACAATTCAATACTTAGTCATGACCGGCGGATTTTGCCCGTGCCTCCGCCTGGCAGGAGTGGCAGGACTCGAACCTGCAACCCCCGGTTTTGGAGAGCAGGCTTAAGGCCTAACACTGGGCAACACAGCCTAACATTTTTCTGCTGCTAACCCGCGTAAACCCGTAGCTTTTCGCCCTAAGCACCCCTAAGTTGGCAACACAGGCTAACACCGCCTAACAAGCCCTTGGTGTTACCCGTACGTTACCCCTAGGCCAGCACCGGTGCACAAACCCATGCCGTTACTTACCGATGTCAGCGTCAAGACGTACGCCGCAAAGGCCGAGCGTCGGGAAATCCCCGACGCCCGCGCGACCGGCTTGTACTTAATTGTTCAGCCAAAGCCAAGTGGCGCGAAATCGTGGGCTTTGCGCTTCCGCCGACCGGATGGCCGCCCGGCCAAGATGACGCTTGGACCTGTTGACCTGTCCGACCGCGAAACAACAGACGACCCGGTGATCGGTGGTCCGTTAACGCTGCTACAGGCGCGTGAACTGGCGGCCAAGATCGGTCGCAAACGCGCCACCGGCAAGGATGTCATCGAAGAACGGAAGGCGGACATTGATCGCAAGCGCACCGCAAAGGCGGACCGTGCTGCCAATAGCTTCGACACCGCCCTGCGCAAGTTTTTCAGCGACTACAAGACCAAGCGCAGCAGCCGCCCGCGCCGTTGGCGCGACAACTCGAACCTGTTGGGACTGCGCTACCCACCCGGCAGCGATCCGGCGACCGCCGAGCCAAAGGTGGACAAGGGCAGCTTGGCCGATACTTGGCGCGACAAGCCGGTGGCCGAAATCGACGCGCACGACGTGCACACCGTGGTCAGCGCCGCCCGCAGCAAGCCGCACGGCAGCGAAGGCCGCGCCCGCAAGCTGCACGCCGCGTTGTCCATCCTGTTTTCGTGGCTGCTGCGCGAACGGCGCGTCACGGCAAACCCCTGCGGTGGGGTGTGGCGACCGGCACCACCGCCAGCACGC
The DNA here is from genome assembly GCA_963778745.1 of uncultured Alphaproteobacteria bacterium. Taxonomy (GTDB): domain Bacteria; phylum Pseudomonadota; class Alphaproteobacteria; order Rhizobiales; family Xanthobacteraceae; genus Pseudolabrys. Next base: position 31,818 of record CAVZVP010000026.1, read on the forward strand.
GAACGCACCCTGACCGATGCCGAAATTGCCGCCTTCTGGCACGGCTGCGATGTCATCGGTGCGCCGTTCGGTTCGCTGTTTCAGTTCTTGTTGATTACCGGCTGCCGCCTGCGCGAAGCCAGCAACACGACACGCGCCGAAATCGCAGCCGACGGCGTTTGGACGATCCCCGGCAGCAGGACAAAAAACGGTCGGACGTTTTCGCTGACGCTGCCGCCGCTGGCGCTTCAGATCATCGCCAAGGTGCCGGTGATCGAAAGTGAAAGCGGTTTCATTTTCACCACCAATGGCAGAACGCCGGTCAGCGGCTTTTCTGTTGCCAAGCGGCAGCTTGACGCCGCCATGAAGGGCGCGGGCCACGCCGTGCCGGAATTTCGGCTGCACGATCTAAGACGCACGGCGGCAACCGGCATGGCACGGCTCGGCACCAGTCTGCCTGTGATCGAAAAGGTGCTGAACCACATCAGCGGTTCGTTCGGCGGAATTGTTTCCGTTTATCAAAAATTCGACTACGCCAGTGAAAAGGCCGACGCGCTGGCACGTTGGGCACAGCACGTCGATGGTCTGGTCACCAACCGCGACAACGTCATCAGCATCAAGAAGCCAGCACGGCGGCGGGGCGTCACGAACCGGGACAACGTCGTCAGCATCAAGAAGCCAGCACGGCGGCGGGGCAGGCCATGATGGCTTCCCCGCGCGGCGCGACGACATCAAAACCAAAAAACTCCGAGTTAAGGGCGAAGCGCGACGCAGCTTGGGCCGACTTCAAGGCGCTTGATCCTTGCCTTGATGGCGATGACGATGAAAATAGACGCCAACGGCTAGGTCTAGCCCCGACATTGTTCGATCAACACTGCGATGAAGGTTGTTTGCGGCTTCGAATTGGAAAAACACGAACAACTTTTTGTTGCGCGTCTGGTCGATGCCGAGTTGGTCGAAAAAATAAAGCCGGGAACGAAAAAGAAGCAGGTTCAGTGGGCGACTGCGAGAGCGGTGAAGGCCAAGTTCAATTTGGAACGCTATTTTGATTACTGCGCAGAGCATCCGCAGGCGAAGCATAAAGAAGAAGTGCTGCCCTTCATCGCTAAGACATATAAGGTTTCGCCTTCGTACATTGACACGGCCTTGAAAAATCAAGAACCCAAGCGGCGCGACGAAATGGAAAGAAGGGCAGCGGCTTGGGCGAGAGCCTACAACCTCTTTCTTGAGGACTGGGAAGTGAACGGGACGCCGCCTGGCGTGTGATTGTCCGGCACACTGATTTCAAAAATCGCTGTGCCAAGTTCTTCGCGACTTTCTGGAAAAATAGTCTAGTTGGGTAGCCGGTTGTTGCTAACCGGAGCCGCCAGCAATGGACGAGATCAAGTCTGCACTGATGTGCAGCACGGCGCAGGCACCGCCGCCCGACGCGGCGGCCGCGACGCCGAAGCGCAGGCCAAAAGATCGCCAGCCTCGCAAGACGACGGCGGCGAGACAACACCCGCAACGCCGCAAGCAAGATCGTCGCGTCGCCGACAGTAGTGACGGTGACGCGTCGGACAGCGGCGACGAACCCGACAGTCTGGTGGCCGACCCTGAGGTTGCCAAGGAGCTCGGCAACGTCTCGCTAATGACGATATGGCGCTGGTCGCACAACACCGCGCTCGGGTTTCCCGTCGCCGTGAAAATCGGCAGGTTGAACTATAGAAGCCGCCGCAAGCTAGAAGAATTCAAGGCGCGTTTGGTGCGCGACGCGATAGCGCGGCGTGCTGCCGAGGACGTCGCATGAGCCGCGCACCCGTTACGATCGTGCTCGCCGGCGAGCCGGTTGCCAAGGCGCGTGCGCGGTTAGGCCGCGGCCGCGTCTATACGCCAAAACCGACACGCGTCTATCAACGCTCGCTGGCGTGGCAGGCGAAAACAGCGATGGCCGGCGCGCCGCCATTCGAGGGCGCTGTCAAAATTGACGTCTTGTTCGAGCTGCCGATCCGGCAGTCATGGACCGCGGGCAAGCGCGCTGATGCGATCGTCGGTTGGGTCAAGCCAACGGGGCGGCCCGACATCGACAACCTCGTGAAAGCGGCACTCGACGCGATCAACAGCATCGTCGTCGTCGACGACGCGCAGGTCACTGAGATAGCCGCGCGCAAGGCCTTCGGCGTCGACGCCAAAACGGTTTTGACCGTCAGCTCGCTAAGCGACGAAGCGCAAGCGCAAATGACATCCGATCTCGTCCGCCTGCTGCAGGAAGTCGCGGCCGCCGAGAGCAATGCCGACATCGACGAGATTTTAGCGCGCGCCATCGAAGCGGCCGCCGGGCTTCCACCGCATCGGCGCAGCGATCTGGTACGCTTCGAGGCTGAATATCTTGCCCGCTTCCGCAGCACGGCTGAAAATCTGTTGACCCGCGAGGCGATTGAGTTGTGCGTTGACATCGACGTGCGCGAGCGCGCGCCGGAGAATGCAAGCTACACCGCCTTTGTCGATGTGAGCGGCGGCATCAACGACGCTTTCGCGCTGGCGATGGGCGATTGTCCCGACGATCGGAATACGGTGCTGGATTGTATTGACGTGGCGACGCCGCAGGTCGGCGTGCCGCTAATTCCGGCTGCTGTGATGGAGCGCTTTGCGCGGACGTTGGCGCGCTATGGCTGCTTCACGGTGTATGGCGACGATTACGGCAAGCAATGGGTGGTTGAGGCATTCAATGCCTATGGGATTTCTTATGAGCCGCCGCGCCGCAAGGATGCTGAGGCCAAGATGAGCGCTTCGGAGTTGTATTTGGAGGCGGTGCCGCTGATCAACAGCCGCAGCGTGCGGTTGCTCGATCATCCCGGCTTGATTGACCAGCTGTGCCAGTTGGAGCGCAACATCGTTGCTTCTGGCCGCGAGCGTGTGACGCACCCCGACGGGCATGACGACATTGCGAATGCGGCCTGCGGCGCGCTGGTGATGGCGCGCCAGCGTGGCGTGGGGGTGCCGATCCATCGCCTGCAATCATACGGCATCGGCGTCCATGATCCGCTGGCAACGGCCGAAGAAAACGCCCTTGCACAGGCTATCGCGGAAAGCCGCGCTGGACGTTTCACGGGGCCGGGCCACGCACCCACTTGGCATGGTGACGAGCAAAACACGAGCGAAGCCTATGGAGGCGACTGATGCGCTATACGGCATTCGCGGACATCGCGGCCCGTTTGGAAAATTTCACGCTTGCCGTCGGGCACGTCGCGGAACGTGCGCCGGCCGACGCCAGTGAAATAGCCGCGTCGCGGTCAGGTCAATCGCTTCCGGTAAGCTGCCCTGTGCAGCGCACGGCGGAGCGGATCACGTCGGCTCCATTGATCCCTCCCAATACATTCCTGCCCATGGCGCGACCTCCGGGATTTGCATAGGATTGATCATCGCCGTGGACCGCCAGAGGGGGCGACATGCAGCGACGCGATGAAAGCGGACAGCCGGTGAAGGATCGTTGCCGCCTTCGGCCTGGCGCCGCGGTGAGCGATCCCAAGGGTAGTGCACGATTGCGATGTCCGTTAATGGCGGTGGGTTCAATAGGTCAGTGCAACACCCAGCCCAAGGTCTTCCGCGGGCCTGATTGAGCCGCAGGGCGATCCTATTCAGGTACGCCTGAGAGAAACGCTAGAAATCTGTTCGCCGGGAAATACTGTCGCATCAAGCCGTTGGTGTTCTTGGCTGAGCCTTCTGCTTCGGCATGAAACACGTCCGTGCATTCCCCTCCATATGCGTATCGCCGCATCTGGCAAGATTAGTGGGTGTTGCATCGACCGGTTGAACTGACAGCGCTTAGCGGACATTCGCGGCATCGCAGTAATTTGGTCGCTATTGGGGGCATAGCGGACATTGATCGGCTCGCAGCGGAGAAATGAACTTGCGCAAATTGTTGGGAGCCGCAATTTCGACGGTTGGGACAGCTTTCGCATGGTGTGCTAGCCGTCTCTGTTATGAATGCATCATCGGATCAAGGCGAACCGCTCGTTGAGCCAAAGCCCGGGGATCGCCCTGGCGACCAAATAAGCCGCGGGTTGCGGCAGCGCATTCGTCAGCAGGAGTTATTGGCGGAACTCGGGGTACTTGCCCTGCAAGGGACCAGCTTCGTCGGCATGCTCGACCATACCGCCCGCGTGACTGCCGAGGGTCTAGAGGCGGAATATTGCAAGGTGCTGGAATACATCCCGGCGGAGAACCGGCTCCTTGTGCGGGCCGGCGTCGGTTGGGACGAAGGCGTGGTCGGCTCGGCCAGCGTGGGCGCCGATCTGGAGTCTCCCGGCGGCTATGCCCTGCATACCGGCAAGCCGGTCATTTCCAATCACCTTGAAAACGAGCAACGGTTCCGCACCCCGGAATTGTTGGCGGTGCATGGCATCCGCCGCGCCATGAACGTGATTTTGCAAGGCGACGGCAGGCCCTTCGGCGTGCTGGAAGTGGACAGCCGATCTGAGGGTGAATTCGGCGAGCATGACATCTCGTTCCTGCAAGGTGCCGCGAATATTCTCGGCATGGCAATTGAGCAACAGCAATATCAGCGCAAGCTACAAGCCGCGCTCGATCGTCATCAGGTGCTGCTCAAAGAGGTCAACCACCGCGTCAAGAACAGTCTGCAGATCGTGTCGAGCATGCTGCAACTGCAGGCGAATGCGGCCAGCGATCCGGCTTTGACCGAACGCCTCACGGAAGCATCGAGCCGCGTCAATGCGGTCGGCCGCGCCTATGATCACCTGGCTTACAATGCCGATTACGAAAATATCGATCTGGTGGCGTATTTGCGCGACGTGACCGATGACACGAGGACAGCGGTCGCTCCCTTTACCATCCAATTCGAAGCGTCCGAAGAAATTCAATTTGCCGCCGCTCGGGCTATTCTTGTGGGACTCATCATCAATGAACTCGTCTCGAACGCGGCCAAATATGCCTATCCCAACCGCTCCGATGGTTCGATCTGGGTGCGGGTGTCGCGGGCCGACAAGGACGCGGTGATTGTATCGGTTCGCGACGACGGCGTTGGCCTGCCGGCGGGCTTTGATCCGACGACCAGCAAGCGGCTGGGCAGCCGCTTGGTCAGCGCGCTGGCTAGGCAACTGGGCGCCGAGATGACGCGGCCGGTATCGCCCATTGGCGCCAATATTACGCTGCTGGTTCCACTCACGGTGGCGGCTACGTAATCGACTACGGCTCGTACAGGGACCATCCACCACATCAGTTGGAGGCCTCTTTCCTTCTAAACAGGGCACAGTCGCCATGTCCGTTGCTGGCACTTAGCGTCAATTCGCTGCCGCGCAAAATTCGGTCGCTATTGGGGGCATAGCGGACATTGACCTCGACTGGTAGCAATTCGCTCGGTCGCTAATGACCCAAAGCGCGTACAAGTGCAATGAACTCGCGTCGCCGCATTGCCGCCCCCGAGGCTAAAGATAGGTGTCAGCTCAATCTAGTACTCGACGCGCGAACCTGTCGAGGCTGGCGGTTTAATGAGTTATGGCGCGAGCATCTCCGAAGCCTTTCATCAGGCCGGCCTCTATACTGGGCGAATCCTCAAGGGCGAAAAGCCAGGCGATCTCCCAGTGATTCAGTCCGCCAAGTTTGAGTTCATGATCAACCTCAAGACAGCCAAAACGCTCGGCCTGCAGTTTCATCCGCAGCTGTTGGCCACGGCCGATGAGGTGATCGAGTAGGACGTGATGTCCGCTATTGGCACTTAGCTTCATTTTGCTGACCCGCAAAATTTGGTCGCTATTGGGGGCATAGCGGACATTTGTCCTGACTGGCAGCAATTGGCTCGGACGCGAATGACCCGAAGCGACATTGGCTGTGCACTGCGGCAATGGTTTTGATGCCGGTTTTAGCCCCTATCGAAGTCCTCGTTTGAGCCATTAAGATGCTGTCTCCTGAGCTTAGGAGCGGACATGCGGCGGCGCGAGTTCATCACGCTTCTCGGCGGTGCGGCTGCTAGCATGGCCGCTCGCGGCGCGCGCGCAGCAGCCGGCGATGCCGGTAATCGGGATGCTTCACAGCGCATCGGCTGCGACGCCTTTGCGGAGCTCTTGGCCTGCATTCCGCAAGGGGTTGAACGAGACCGGTTACGTCGAAGGGCAGAATGTCGCGATCGAATATCGCTGCGCGGAAGACCGAAACGAGCGGCTGCCCGCATTGGCGGCCGACCTGGTTCGCCGGCGGGTCGCAGTGATCGTCACGCCGACCAGCACCGCTGCGGCGCTTGCGGCGAAGGCGGCAACCACGACAATTCCCATTGTCTTCGCCATAGGCGCCGACCCGGTGCAAGCAACGGTCTGGTTGCCAGCCTCAACCGGCCGGGCGGCAACGCCACCGGCGTCAGCCGACATTGGCGTGGAGCTTGCGGCAAAGCGGCTCGGGCTGTTGCACGAACTGCTGCCGGCAGCGTCGCGTTTTGCCGCGCTCGTCAATCCCGACAATCCGTATTATTACGGAGCCCTTTGTCAAAGAAGTGCAGGCGGCGGCTTCGAACATCGGGCGGCAAATCGAAGTCGTCACCGCCAGCACGAATAGCGACATCGATGCGGCCTTTGAGACGCTTGTGAAAAATGCGGGCCGATGCATTCCTGATCAGTCCCGAAGCGTTGTTCGTCGCCCGGCGCGTGCAACTCGCTCACGCTGGCGGCGCGCCATGCGCTTCCCGCGATCTACCATCGGCGCGAGTTTGTCGTGGCCGGCGGGCTGATGAGCTACGGATCGAACCTTGCGGACCAGTTTCGCCAGGCCGGCGTCTATGCGGGCCGCATCCTCAAGGGCGAAAAGCCGGGCGAGCTGCCGGTCCAGCTGCCGACCAAGTTCGAGCTCGTCATCAACCTGCAAACGGCCAAGACGCTCGGCCTCAATGTGCCCCTGCATACTTCGCGCGCGCCGACGAGGTGATCGAATAGAGATGCATGTTTGTTGCGGTGCATGAGTCCGCTTTTGGCGGTGGGTTCAATCGGTCACTGCAACACCGCTCGTAATCTATCGGCAGGGATTTCAAAACCCAAGGTCTTGCGCGGGCGTTGATTAAGCCGCAGTGCGATCTTGTTCAGGTAGGCCTGAGAGAAACGCGAGAGATCTGTTCCCCTCGGGAAATACTGTCGCAGCAGGCCGTTGGTGTTCTCGTTGCTGCCGCGCTGCCAAGGACTGCGTGGATCGCAGAAATAGACCTGCACGTTGGTGGCGACGGTGAAGCTCTTGTGGTCAGCCATCTCCTTGCCTCGATCCCAGGTCAAGGAGCGGCGCAGTTCCTGAGGCAGTTTGCGCACGTGTTTACCGAGCGCGCCTACCACGGTCGCCGTGTCCTTGCTCGCAACCTTGAGAAGCATCGTAAAGCGAGTATGGCGCTCGACGAGCGTCGCGATGTGCGTGTTGTTCGCTCCGGAGAGAAGGTCTCCTTCCCAGTGGCCTGGCACGGCGCGGTCCTCGACCTCGGCCGGCCGCTCGCGGATGGAGACGGTATCGACGATCTGCCCCAGTCCGCTCTTGGTGGTGCCGCCCTTGGCTTGGCGCATCTGCCGCGCTGTACGCAGGTGCGCCATCAGCTCCTTCTTCAGCACACCGCGTGTCTGAATAAAGAGGCTCCGATAGATCGTTTCGTAAGATACCCACATGCCTTGGTCGGCAGGGAATTGCCGCTTCAGCCAGCCGGATATCTGCTCCGGCGACCACTCGAGCGCGAGCTTCTGCGCAACGCGCCATCGTAGCTCGCCATGGCGCGCCAGGCGACAAGCCTTCGGGCGCAACCCCCGCTCCCAGGCGCGCGTATCAGCCTCGCTTGCGCGGTAGGTTCTGCAGCCGCCATTACGCCTTATCTCTCGACTTACCGTCGAGGGCGATCGTCCGAGGCCCTGTGCAATCCGCCGTATCGCTCGACCGGCGGCAATGCCACGCGAGATCTCTTCGCGCTCCTCAAGCCTCAGCGTTACCAGAGCTCTCCGGCGGGGCGCTGGAGCAATGCCTCCATTGAGAGCTAAGACCGGATAGACGCCGCTCTTGTTCCTCCTTTCAAGAGCTCGCGCGATGTCGGCCACACATTGACCGCTCTTCCATCGCTCCCAGAGCTCAGCCTTCTGCTGCGGCGTGAACCATATCCGTGCATTCCCCTCCATGCGCACACCTCCTCATCTCGCAAGATTAGAGGGTGTTGCATCGATCGGTTGAACCCACCGCAATTTGGTCGCTATTGGACAAGAACGGACATGAGGATCACGGCTTGTGCTCCCACGCCATATCGCGCGGCTCGCGGCTTCGATCCCTTCCCTTCAGCCCAGCCGTTAAAGGACCATTAGGGTTACTGAGTTCTAATCGGCACGGTAATTGTGATTTGTGTGGGATTGGTTATGCGTACTCTTATCGAGGCCTTCGAGGCTCCCGAGTTCATCGTGCTTTTCATCTGCGCGCTTGTTGTCACTGGCGCGGAGTGTTGGCTGAGAGCGCCATTTTAGGCGGGGGCGTATAGACGCTGGCTGCGCCGTATATTGCTGGCTTATTTTCGACGCACGGTCACGGACTTGCGTTGCCATGCCGCCTTGAAATCCGCCATCGCCTGCTCACGGCTCGCCGCGTAACCGCGATGCGCTTTTGAGCGGGCGATGCCACTTGCGTCGCCATGTACTGATTTAAGGCTCAAAGCGAGAGCGTGGTCACCGCCCAAGGCGACCACGCGGCAATCGATTTCCGTGAGCGTTTATTGCTTCGGTAGAACGTGTGGCGAAGAATGATGGTGCGCTATACGCCATTCGCCGTCGCGCTTGGTGACAAGCATAGTGAAGCGCGATGGCCCCGGTACCGGCTTGCCCTCCACCATCCGGGTAAACACGTAAAAGCCCGTGACGACGACAGCGTTATCGTTGATTACGATTGTCCGGTGTTCGCCAATCGCGTTCTTGTTTCCGCTCCCCTTTGAACGCGAGAAGTAAGTTAGGATCGCTTCCGTCCCTTCGGACATAACTGGACTTACGGTTCCGAGAAGAACCGCATCCGGCCAATAATTCTTGACGATTGCCTCCGGATCACTCGTGCTGTATGCGGCTGACCAACGATCAACCGCCGCATTTGCCTCATCCGCTGGTGCAGCTACCGCGACAACCGGCACCATCAACATAAGTGTTATGAAAACTAATTGAAGAAATCGCATCATTGTATCCTCCACTAGCGCCGTGCTTGATTGCACCGTTATCTGTAAGCATGATGGCAGGGTCGCTCGAACGCCAAGTTATTAGTTCGCCACCACCGCGAAGAGTTCGGCGGGATCGTCGCGGGCTTCTAGCTACTCACACTTGGCCGACGAAAGGTTCGTGCGCCAACGAAATAAAAATGCGAATTAATTGATTTATCTCAATGCAATTTTCATTGCGTGTCCCGGCTGCTCGACATGCTGCTCGCCTTCGAACACGTCGTAATCATTATCCGACCACGGGCCGCCAGAACGGTGCTTGGAAGCGCGCTTGAGGGTCAGCATCACAGTTAAGGTTACTTGGTCAGATTACTTTGCGGATTAGATTGTCGCGGCCATTGCCGGTGGCTATGGGACCATGCCTCGCAATCCTAAGAGACGAAAAGTCGAAGGGTAATGGAGAAAGTGATCCTGCGGTAACACGCCGCTCCAAACACTTGGAGGTTTCATTGTTCAAAATCTCAACGATTTTCGTTCCGGTATTTCTTTTAATTGCAATTACGACCACCGCCAATGCAAAACACCGGCACATTCACCATCCACGAGCCGGAATAATTCACGCTCAGATTGTCTGCAATGAGCGCGGCTGTTCGGGTCAGGCCAACGCGGATCATGCCGGACTTACGAGAGTAATCGACGCCAATGGCAACATCGTCGGTCGCAGGCCCGCCGGGTGTCCGCATTCTTTCTGTGGCTGCGAAGCATCGCGATATTTGTTCGGAGCGATTCGCGCCGACCTCAATTTGGCTTCTAATTGGATCAGAAAATTTCCGCGTACCTCTCCGGCTTCGGGAATGGCGGCGGTGCGCAACCATCATGTGATGATATTGATGAGTCAGGTCGACGGCATCAATTGGCTGGTGCATGACGGCAACTCTGGTGGCGGCTTTACACGCGAGCATGTGCGATCGATCAGCGGATACATTATAGTCGATCCGCAAGGCTCGCGTTCAGCGCGGTTACAGCAATAGTAGCCATCGCTGCACCATTTAGGTTAATTCCGAGGATTGATGGAGTTTTTTCATCGAAAGGAGAAAACTCCGCACCATGACTCAGCTTAGAATCAGCAGCCCCGGTCTCCCCGCGCAACGGGATACGGCACGCCACCTCATCGAACAGGCCGGAGTTGCACTGGTCTATTTGGGGATTGTTGCAACCTTTGCAGTGGTCACTTTGATCGCTTGTGTGATCTGGCTGCTGATCTGGTGATCAGGTTTTGGTCCAAAGCGTGAGCCACGGGTCGCCGTCGAACATCGAGCCTTTTTCGGGCTGTGACTTTTCGCACTTCATAATGGCGGGTTTTGAGCGCACCTTCATTCCACGATTGAAGGAGTAACGGCCATGTTTCTCCAGACACAACCTACCCAAATCTTCACCGTGTTTGGCAGTTTGCCCATCGACACTTTGACGGATCGCAAGCGGGAGAATTTCTTGCGCTGCCCTGACTGCGCAAGTTGGATAGACTGCCGCAATCTCGGCTCGGTATGCGATCATATCGGCCCGTTGCCGCACCCGGTCCAATCCGCCATCGCTTACTCCCGGCTCGCCGCGTAGCCTTGATCATTCGGGTGTTGCGGCACGCGCGCGATGATCGTCCAGAACCAGCGGCGGTCGTCCAGCGCAGCACACACCGATGACGATGGCTCGTTGAACTCTATTCTGGTAGATGGTTGCTGTTCACTTTTTCATGGGGGCTTATATGGCGAAGCGCAAACGGCGGGCTTGGACGAAGAAAGACATTGCCTAGCTTAAGGCTCATTCAAAATCCAGAACGCCAGTCTCAAAGATTTCGAAACTGACGAAAAGAACGGTCGCGACGTTAAGACGGAAAGCTGGGATCGTGGGGATCAGATAAGGCCATCGACGTTAGTGATTGCAGCCGCCTGACCAAAACACCTGATCGAATTTCGGAGAGACCGCCGCGAGGCGGTCTTTCTGTTTGTGCGGCCACTCCTGGCAGCCGGGGTTGGCACCGGCAGACAAGTTATTGGCTTGGACTACCAAGACAAACCCAGCTGTCGCTTGTATCTGCCTGCCCTGTAAGTAACGACGCAGGTTACAATCCATAACGGAGTTTCTGAATGTCAAAGAAGATAATAAAGCGTGCGCGTTGGACCAAAGCGGACCATCGGACGCTGAAGGCGCACTCAAAAGCGAGGACGCCGGTTGTGAAAATCTCCAAGCAGATGAAACGCACCATTGGTGCTCTGCGCCAGCAAGCGCTTCAGCTTGGTATTGGCCTCGGCCATCAGCGCTAGAAGGCTGACGGTTGGCTGATTGGGCTGACCGATCTGATTTCGGAGAGACCGCCGCGAGGCGATCTTTCTGTATGTGCTTCACAAAGCCTGCGACGCGCAACGCTTGTGCCGGAAGCAGACGCAGGCAGCCGGTGATCGTCGCAGTGCGGCGCGCAGGCCGCGCCACGGTGCGATCTGCATCAAAACAGGAAGTCAAAATGGGTCTAAGTCAGATGGAAGAGTTTGCCGATTGGCGGGCAAAGGTGCTGTGCTATGTCGGATTTTTCAGCCTGCTTTTAATTGTCGTCATCGCAGTGCGGTGGCTGTCATGAACGGTGGCGTGGCAACCGAACTCGAAAAGAGAATTACTGCCGCCGTCAAAGCGACCGCTGGCAGCATCGGGCCATTGGGCGGCGCTGTGAAACGCCTGAACAAAATCAACGAAGCCCTCAAGGCACAGCTTGCCGCTGGCCTGTTGACCGACGCGGAATACGCGAAGGAGGCAGGCGGGCTTCTGAACATACTCAGCAACTTCGACGGCCTCATTTCGGAAGTTGCATCACCGCGACCGCGATGACGACCAGCGCGATGAAGATAAGGGCTTGAAGGTCCGACAAGGCCACATCGCGCCGCTCTGCTAGCTCCAGTTGGTGGCGTATGACCAAAGCGGCAGTCGTGTTTTTAGCGACAAAACTTTGGCTGGAAATAGCAAGACCGAGCCGGTCCAGTCGTTTTAAACAGCAATCACAATAACAAAAACAATTTGTGAGTGCTTTGCCACTGGCGGAGCCGTTGGCAAGCCACAACGGCGGCTCCGCAGCTTTCTAACCGCGTCCATGCGGAAGAACAGGTGAGTTTGGCGAGGTGTCGGAGGAGACAGCGGCATGATCAACGCAGAAGCAATGAATTCGGTCACTGAAATAAGACGACGGCGGCATTCTATTCTCACCAAGGACATTTTGGCTGGCATCCCGGTGCTGGTCCAGCAAGGTTTGAATGCCGAAGCCATCGCAGCCCGACTTGGCTGCACAGTCGGCACACTCAAGGTGCGCTGCTCACAGGCTCAGATCAGCCTGCGCGTACCCAAAGAGGTCAAGGTGGTGACTCTGGTGCCGCTGCGTGCCAACGCCCAAGCCGCCAAAGCAGAGGCGGTCCTACGCCTTTGCCCTTAGCCCAGTTGCGATGTCCCGGCTGCGCCAGCGGGCGGAAGCAACCGGCATGACCGAAGCCGCGCTTGTCAGGAACCTGCTTGAGGTGATCGCGCAAGACGACCTCTTCGATGCCGTGCTCGACACGGCAAAAGATGCTGCGTGAAATAGGAGCAAGCCAAATGGACCGCCTACCAACAGATTCCGAGATTTTATCGATGGTGCTCAACGACATGGCATCGTTGGGCCTTATCGAATTTCGGGCGGATGCCAAAGGCGGCGGGTGGGTCGCCGTCGAGCAAAAATCTAGGGTCGAGCCGGGGCGCACACTTACTCAAATTACGAGCGTGACATGAAACGAGTTGGCATCGTCGCCTATCTCAACGATCTAGCGCGACGGTACAACGAAACGGCGAAAGCGTGCCCGGATTTGAGCACGAGTTTCGAGTTGACTAGCCTCAGTATAGAACTTTTCAGTAAAGCCCATCTCCTAGGAGAAGCATTCACAATTCCCGAAAGGCGGCACGAGCCGAAATATCGTTAGGGGTCCAATGCAAACTGGTATAGCGGCTTATCTTAGAAATTTGTCGGTCCGCAGCGGTCGGATCGCAAAGACGTGCCCGGACTTAAAAACGAAAGTCAACGTCGAAAAAATCTGCACCGAGATTACTGAAAAGGCCGAGATCCTCGAATCCCTATTCGAAATTCCGAGCGAACTGAAATGACTCATGTTGGCCGGCGCTGCCACGCCGCCTTGAAATCCGCCATCGCTTGCTCGCGGCTCGCCGCGTAGCCGCGATCATGCGGGTACTGCGGCAGGCGCGCCGTTATCGTCCAGAACCAGCGGTGGTCGTCCGCTGCACACACCGATGATGATGGCTCGTTGAACTCTATTCTGGTAGATAGTCGCTGTTCACTTTTTCACGGGGGCTTATATGGCGAAGCGCAAACGGCGGGCTTGGACGAAGAAAGACATTGCCGAGCTTAAGGCTTATTCAAAATCCAGAACGCCAGTCTCAAAGATTTCGAAAGTGACGAAAAGAACGGTTGGGGCGTTAAGACGGAAAGCTGGGATTGTGGGGATCAGATTGGGGCATCGTCGTTAGCGACGGCAGCCGCCTGATCAAAACACCTGATCGGATTTCGGAGAGACCGCCGCGAGGCGGTCTTTCTGTTTTTAGAATATCGGCGTCTCGGTCAGGTCAATGCTGCCGGTGGGCCCTAGGCAGCGTCTGGTGAGGTCGAGAGCCTTGGCAATTTGGTGCGCGGCCCTGCATGTACCAAAGGACAATAGCGCGTTACGGGTTTAGGTGATGCCGTTATCATGGGAAATCGGTAATGTCCGTTGGTGAGGGGCATTTTCACCTAAACGAGAGCCGTGTCGCCAAAATGTCACTTGAAGGACCAAAATGCGGGCATTGAAGGAGCTTTTATTAGTTTGGCGCTTTTTCGCCATACTTGGAGGTTTTTTCGCCATACTTGGAGATTGAATTCGGCCCATACCAACAAATCTGAAGGGATAAAAATGAAGCGTATCCTATTGGCGACCGTCGCTATGGCGGCTCTTGGTTCTGCGAGTGCCTTAGCGGCTGACCTGCCGCAGAGGCCCGCATACAAAGCGGCACCAGTAATGATGGCTCCGGCGCCGACCTGGACCGGCTGCTACGTCGGCGGCAACATCGGTGGGGCATTTGGCGACGCCAGTGTTACTGGCCCAAACGGCGGAACAGTCTCTACAAACGGTTCTGGCTTTGCCGGTGGCGGTCAGGTTGGCTGCGATTATCAATTCAGCGGCGGATGGGTGATCGGCTTCCGCGATATGTTTGACGGGACAAGCAACAAAAAAAGTGGAACATTCGCAACCGCTCCACTCGCAAATGACGTGGTTAACTTCAATAATCAATGGTTCGACACGCTGACGGCCCGTCTCGGCTATGCGGTGGTGCCTAACTGGTTGCTCTACTTCCAGGGCGGCGCCGCATGGGGTCATACAAGTACAAACGTCACCTTAAATGGCCTTCAAATTGGGCAGACCTCCAACACCAAAACAGGCTGGACGGTCGGTGGTGGCGCTGAATGGATGTTCGCACCGCACTGGTCGGCGTTTCTGGAAGGTAATTACATGGACTTCGGCTCGAGGTCAGGGACCGTCGTCACCCCAGGCGTTTGCCTGACCGGCTGTTCCATCAGCGGCAAAGCGACCGAGGCTACTGTCCTTGTTGGTGTGAACTATCGTTTCTGCTAGGCGGCAAACGCCCAGTCTGATCGATCACGCCACCTAACGAATTCAAAGCCCCGGGCTAAGCGCCCGGGGTTTTTGTTCGTTTGGCGTCGATATGCCGCTCGCGGTTTTGGTGAGAGACCGCTGCGAGGCGGTCTTTCTGATTCAGCGATTGCGTCTCGGTCAGGTCAATGCTGACGGTATTCTCGCCCGCTTGACTTATATTCGCAACCGTCGCGAAATAAGTTGGGGGTTGTAGATGAGATTCCTTGAGCTTAAGGATGTTATTCGTTTGCTCCGCTTGGAGGTAGAGCGAGCAGGAGGCCAAAAAGCGTGGGCAAAAAAGACCGGCACTAGCCGAACCATAATCAATAAGGCCCTTAACGCTCGACAACCGCCAAGTAAGAAAATCATAAGAGCGCTAAAATTACGTATGGCTTTTTGTGCCTAAGACGAAATCGCGACATTCAAAGTGACTCACTAACAAACCATCGCAGCCACCGGTCTAGCGGCGGACCACGAAGCGGAAGCCTGCTGCCATCGCCGCCTGACCAAATCACCTGATCGGATTTTGGAGAGACCGCTGCGGCGGTCTTTCTGTATTTTGCGCCCACCTGCCAAAGCAGCCTCTCGCCAAGTTCAATGCTGCCAGTAGGCCCTATGCAGACCCCTGGATCGGTTAGATAATGAATGCGGCGGCTTGTGGCCTATTGTTTGGGGGCAGCATTGAGACGACGTTTAATGGCAATGGCTGTGCCGCTAAAGGATATTCCAAAAAAAACGGCGAGCCTCGTCCGTTAGAGCGGCCTAAGAAAAAATGCCGCAAGTAAAATCGATGCGACGGCTATTCGTCCTCTCGCTTTTGTTGCTCGGCGCCTGCGGCTCCGTTTTTTCATTAAATGAGCCACCACCACCCAAGGCTGGAATGAGCCAGATTATCTTTCGGCAGCGAATGACCCAAGGCGGGTATCCTGATGCTGTCCGGTCGCCGGTTTTTATGATGACTTAAGCTAGGTCGCATGGTTCAGTATCCTCCGTCCAACTGAAAATGAGGAAGGCCGTCCCCATGCGAGGCCTCGCTGCAGTATTTATTTCCTTGGCAACAGGTTCCTTCGCGGTCGCTGATCCTGGCGATGCCGAAAAGGCGAAGGAGATGCTTGCACGTGTTGTCGTCGTCGTTCAACGGGACCAGAACGCAGCGATGCAAAAGTTTAACGCGGGCACAGATGGATTTAAGGATGGAAATATCTACCCGTTCTGTTTCCGTCTTTCCGACGGGGTCGTTATTACTGGGCAGACTGCCGGTTCAGATATCCGGACATTTCCAGGCAGTGGGCAACAAATTTTCGAAGCTGCCCAAAAACCCGAAGGCGAAATTACCGAGATCACCTATTTGGCTAAGAAGCCACCTCCTGCCGAGCCTACTCCAGTAAAAAAAGTCAGTGTGGTACGCAGGATCGGAGAGATCGGGTGCGGGGTTGGATACTATCCGTGATGGACCCTCACCCCTTAGGCGTTGTTTGAAGACCTAGTCCGCATGTGATGCTATGGACGGCTCCTTCACCGGCAGTGCAATGAATGTGGCTGCTGTTTTGCTGCGGTGCGCTGGTCGCTAATGGCACAAAGCGGACATTCGCGGCACTGCAACAATTTGTCCGTTATTGGACAAGAGCGGACATTGACTAGCTGCCGCTCTCGCAGCCGCCTGATCAAAACACCTGATCGGATTTCGGAGAGACCGCCGCGAGGCGGTCTTTCTAATTCAGGAACGACCTAGATACGCATGCTCTTTGTCGCTGCCGCCCTTAAATGGGATATCCCCTGCGCAATCTCGCGGCGCTCAGCTTCCCACGCCATGCGTTCATAATTCGCAGCGGCGTTCAACACTTGATCGCGTGCATTTTCAAGGTGGAATAACTCAGCCATCTCGCGGAATTCAATCGCGCGTGCACGGCACTTTTGACTCTCTGGAAGAGCTATTGATGGAAACATCGTAGTCTCAGCTTCCATTAATATATAACGATATCGGATCCGCACTTAACCATGATCTGGGTCAATCCTTTAGCTGCACCAAAGGGCAATTGTTTCTCGCGATTGAGATCACATCGTTGAGCGCCACCGCGAAGCGGTCTTTCTGTTTTGTGCGGCCACCTGCCAAGCAGCATCTCGGTCAGGTCAATGCTGCCGGTAGGCCCTATGCAGCGGATTTGAAGGCTGAAAACTCCGCCACCCGCTGTCGGTTGATCTACATCAATGCGTTTAGCAATTTAGTTGATCTCATTAAAAATAGTTTTGGGATTGGACCTAGGGCATGAGCCGCCACTCCGACATTTCGGCGCTTTATCATGAGTTCACGGACGCGTTGACGGAGGTTCTCGCGGAAAATACCACTGGCCCAGCACGACGTGGCCGACTCGCAAGGTCTCGCGCTGCAGTCAAGAAGCACCCCAATTATAACGAGCATGAATATTTTTTGGCCGTCGAAATCGCATTCAAACAGTGGGAAACCATACAAAATGCCGGTGTCTGAGTTCCGGGCAATTTCCCGGGGTTTTTCTTTACAAATATGCGGCTCGAAGACCGCTCGTGTTTCCGGTATGTCCGCTTTGGTCGTTGACGGGGGGATAGCGGACATGGGTCGGTTAGCATTAGGCCAGGCTCTCGCCTCGATCACCCGCTTGACCGTCATCGGATGCCACTCGACATGAATAAACACGAGGATATCGCGAAAGCACTCAAGGCCCGCCTTTCTGAACTGACGGGTCGCGTTGCGGAGATCGACAGCGAACTGCGCAAACCGCTGTCTGCTGATTCCGAAGACAGGGCAACTGACCTCGAAAATCAGGACGCGCTCGAAGGCATAGAGAATTCTGAAAATCAAGAAATCCAACAGATTGGCGAGGCGCTAAAGCGGATCGCCAAAGGTACCTACGGTGTCTGCGCCCAATGCGGCGCAAATATTGACCCCAAACGTCTAAAAGCACTGCCGAATGCGACTAGATGTATTTCATGCGCTGCGTGATTTGAGGGCTGACAAGATCGGCGCATTGTTCCCCCTGACGCATGCAGCCCATCAGCCTTCGCTCATCTGATCGACGGCGTATTGCGGATAGGCAGCCATCTGAACGAACGCGGCAACCAGTTTGCGCCGTAATCGGTGCAATCGATGTTGGCGTGATGTCTCTTCATGGCACTTAGCGGCAAACTGTCATTTTGAACGACTCGCAGCATCACTTTTTTGACAAGAATCAGTGTGACTCACAGGCTTAGTGATTCGACTGATGCTATTTTGCGTTTCCCCGCTCTCAAAGCGGCAATACAAAAAGCATGGACGGAACCATGAAAACAACGAACATAGCATCCACCCGTCGCCCCGATTACGGAATGACCTGCCCTCAATGCGGCGACGCAATGATTGCCCCTGAATGGTCAAAATTTGTAACCAAACAGCGGGTCCTGAACTTTTGGTCTTGCACCGAATGTGGTTGCTGTTTCGAAACCGTAGAATCTGTGCTTCCCAACGCTAAGGCGAAAATCGATAGTAAGGCATTGAGGAAGTTCTCTCCGTCGTTGTTGGTTGCGTAGGCTTGTTGCGTAAAATGGCTGCATCAGTTTGTTGCGTAAGTTGGTTGCGTAGACAGTGAGTATAGTTAGGCACTGGGGGAGCGAGGGCTTATGTCGCCGTCGCTCCCCATAGCCCGTTGCTTCTTTAAGCCGTCTTGCTATTTGGCGCGATCTGCCTGCTTATCTGAGCCAACTACTAATCAAGTTTCCCAGCGCGGATCACGCATCGTATGGATCAAGCGCAATGACGCAGATCAATTTGCTGTTGAACTAGCGCGGCCAGCACACAGTGAGGCGCTGTGCATCGAGGGCTAACTTCCTCCCTCGGGGGACGCGGTGGTCTCGACAAGGGCGCGCGTCTTGTCGGGGCCGGTCTCATGGTCGAAGCGCCATCAATCGGCGGGTGACGTTGAGCGACCCCCGTCTCGCTAAGGTCAATGCTCCCGGTAGGCCCTTTTGTTCAATGCACCTAAGTACAGTCGAATTTATATAATGACGACTTTAACTTGTATTTTTTGTTGACCGACATTTGGAAGTGAGGGGAACCAAGCCATGGTACTCACAATTGCCGGTGTAAACGACGGCTTCGTCGTCGAAGAAGCAATCGCTTTTGCAATTGAAGGTATGAGCCGACTGCCTAGACCATATCGATCAGAGGAAAAGATCGCTGAACTAAAAGATATTCTGAGCGAGAAGCCGCAGGCTGAACGCATGATCCTTCAAGAAGATGCCCGCCGCCGCGTCGATATTTTGCTCGGCGTGCGGCCCTATGGCCTCAACATATCCAGGTAAGCCGAGTTAGTGCGACCGCGTTTCAGTTCTAGTCTCAAGTGTTCTCAAACATTTGCCGATGCTGCGGATGCTGACGCTCAAACGCACCTACGAAAGCCCCCCGGTCGGACCATGGTCCGATTACGACTACGACGTGTTCGACGGTAATCAGTGCGTCGGACGCATCATCCTCACCCACGAAACGCCCGAGGGCCGGCCGTGGTTATGGATGACTTCGCGCGTCCCGCAAAGCATGGATGATCATGGTTACGCAGCGAGCCGTGAGCGCGCGATGGCGAATTTTGAGGCGCGGTGGGATGCATTACTTGCTCGCCAGACACCTCTAATTCTAGTCCAACCCATCAACCTTTCGAGCAAGGCGCATGACCGAATGCCGGTGCAATTGCAGCCGAAAGAATTTGGTGGGTCGCTGGGTTGTTCACCCGCGCTGAACGGTGATTCCACGCTCGTCGATAGTGTTGCCGCCTGACCAAAACACCTGATCGGATTTCGGAGAGACCGCCGCGAAGCGGTCTTTCGGTTTGCGCGCAATCCTAAATCGCTATGCCGCTTTCTACTTCGGCGACACTTTCGCCGCGTCCACCGCACCTTAAAATCCGCCATCGCCACGATTTCAAAATATGTTTAAATTATTCAATAGGAGAAGGAGACTTAGGCCGCCGATGACAAATACAATTACCCACGCTAACGGTCGAACCGACCCGGTCGAACTGTCGTCTGCGTGTTTTTCGGGTTCATTCATGCTCGCCTCCACGGCGCTTTAAAGATAATCTTCGCATCTTCTCGCATGACTGTAGCCGCGATGCGCAAGTGCTAAAGATTATCAAATTGCACCTTAAGACAGTTCATATTGCCCCTAGGGCAATACCACAGCGTACCGTCCCACCGCGCCTTAAAATCCGCCATCAGGCCCTACAGCGCCGAGATTGGCGGCCTCTTGTCCAACAGCCGCCGCATGCGATAGTCGATCCCAGTCCACTTAACGTCGCATCTGTAGGGGAAGAGACCATGGCAGAGGAGACCGGCCCGCAGAAATACGCCCCGCCCGACCGGCGGGCACCGGAACAAGGCGGCAGTGACGTCGAACACATCGCCTTCCTGCGCCAGCAACGGAGCCAGGCTAACTCAGCTAATGACCCGGCTGCGCAGCTCAATACAGTGGTCAATCGGGTCGCTAGTGCGTCATTGGAGGAAATTGACCGGGTTATTCGTGCGTTGGAAGGCGTGCGCGATATGATGCGCAACGAGGGCGAACGCGTAAGTCGTGAGGTAGCCGGTTATGCCAGTCTGAGCCACGCGGCAGTAACGGCGATGAAGGTCATCTCTGACAGCATCAAAGAATGGAAAGTGGGGCCGAACAAGTCGGGTCCGGGTTCAGTGAACTGACATTCCATGATCCCTAGGCCGCTTCGCGCACGGCGCGCTCGGTCGCTGCGTTATTCGGAATCGGGCGTCAATCTATCAGTTCTTTATTTCCGCTTTTCCTGGCGTGTCACGTTAGCCCCGCTTGCTTGGGCGATGGCAACGGCAAGATGCGAGGCCCACAGATCGAGTGCGGCATGTTGACCGCGACGGCTAGGGCGGTGGCGGCGGCGGTCTTGGTGGCCGTGGTGGTGGCGGCTTTGGTCGCGGAAGTGGCTTCGAGTTGAGGCGCATCGTTGCCTCCATTTGGAATGGCACGTTTGCCGCCCCCTTAGCGGGGGGGCTATCTTTTAGCGGAAAAACTCGAACCCGTCGTAATCGTCGTCCGACCACGGACCATCGGGGCGGTTGAACGCCGGAATGAGATTTCGCTGAAACCATCTTGTCTGCCGTGCGTTAAGGGCTGGGTGGAACTCCTGTTAACCGCCGAAGTCTTAGCGCGATGTAGAAAGGAAAAAAACGATGGCCCATGTGCTTGCATATATGACAAACCCCGAAAGCTGGAAAAACTGGAGAACTCGGCCGTCCCAAGGCGTCATCAAGCGGGATTGGGTACCGACCGGGCGGATAGATTTTGCTACCAGAATAAACGGCGACAATGTAGATGCCGACCAACCAAGCGAATTCAAATTGATCGTGGAGGAGCGCCGCATTGTAGAAAGCATCACCGGGATCGAAAATCTCGAAATCCAATGGAGACTCGCAACACTAAATGAAGCGAAAGTCGTTATCGCGCAATATCACAAGTATCTGACCGAAAATTCGCTCATCAAATCCGTATTCGATGAAACCGGATTACCGTCGCCTAAAAAGATCAAGATGATTCAGGAGAATCCAGCGGCTTAGCCCTCGATTGCTTCATTTCAGTGAAACATTCTGCGCGGACTCATCTGGCGAACGACATGTCGAGCATCGGTTCGATTGTTGACCCCAGTAAGCTGTTTTTGGAGCGCCCCGATCTGGATCTTGAGGTCCATAACCGCAGTTTTCAAAATATCGCGATCCGTTTTGAGCCGGTTGATGGCATCGCTCTTCTGACTTAGGTGGACAAGCAGGCTCACGGTCTTATCCTTGAGTTGCTGGGCATTCATCTCAAGGCGTCGCGTGGACATTGCGAATTCTGCGCGCAGTTGATCCTTGTCAGCCTGGAATTCTGCCAACGACAGAGGGAGGGAAAGATTCCACCTCCCTCCGCGTCAACCGCACCGCGCGGCGGTGAACGAGCGGGATGACGGTCACCGCGAGGAGGCAGCCCAATAGAAAACCGATGGCCATATACATGATAGCTTCGACCATGCGAGCAAAACATTCAGCTCGCAATTCGGTTCCTTGGCATAACGCCTGCGCCGCAGCGGAGGTCTCGCTCCCAGATGCGTGGAATAACAATGTAGGTGACAACGCCCAGGGAACAATCAACATCACCAAGAGTTGGCTCATGGCTACGCTAGGCCCAGCAGAAGGCCGGCTGTAGCCAAAGTGACGACGGCAACCGCTATTGCCCCAAGGGACAACGATTTTTAGCCGCGACTAGTGTGCAACGTGGCTAATAGCCATTTGGGTAGGGAGTTGGAACATGACGTTTCACCACGCCTATGTGCGCCATTACCCACGCGATACTGGCTTTGCGTTCATAAGACGGGCGCTGGGTGCAATTGGAATTTTGATCGTCAGCGCGGGAATCGTCATCGGTTTTGTCATATCTAGCTCGATATACTGGGGATAGTGCGTATTAGCGGGCGCTCTATTTTTGATCCTGACTCAAAGTTCCACCGATGTGTTGGTCGCCGTCGAACACGTCGTAATCGTCGTCCGACCATGTGCCGCTTGGGTGGGATTTAGAAGCGCGTTTCAGGACAAGCATGGCCAAGTGTGGGCTTCCGTTCCCCCGCCCTGCCCCAAGGAAGCCCGTACAGCGGTTTTGCGCCGCGGCCTTAAGGCGTTTGCTTGGCGATTAGCTTCTACCGCCAATGTGCGCGGGCTTGGCCCCCGCTTCCTGATCTTGTCGCATTCCCGGCACCGTCGCCTACCTTGCACAATGCGAAGGTTGTCGCCGGAAAGTGGGTGACCCCGCTTGCAATGCGTTTTCAAGATAATCCACGGCTTCGCCCTTCTAGTGTTTTCTTGGGGGGTTACGGCTTCCAAGTGAACCGGGTTTATGCAGGCCGGGTTTCGGCAAACGTGGTCTATTTCCAATCCGTCGGGTATGGGGCCGTAAACTTGTTCGTACATGAAGCGGTGGGCTGGACGCACGCGCCCGTCGTCGCCAGCGCAGCGGCCATAGTTGCCTTTGTAGCCACCACGACCGCCATTCCAGCGCCAACATCCCGTATCGGGTTCAATGATGCACTTTGCGAGTAGTCGCTTTAGCGGGGGCTTCACGGGTTTTCGCACGATTGTTACCCCAGTGGTTACCCCTGTGGGGAAGTGGAATTTGGCCTACCAGCTAAGTCTTTGATTTCCTGGCAGGAGTGGCAGGACTCGAACCTGCAACCCCCGGTTTTGGAGACCGGTGCTCTACCAATTGAGCTACACTCCTCCGGAAGCGGATGCGGCGGACCATAAGGGTCCGCCGCTGCGATGTCATGCATTATACAGGGCGCCAATGCAAGGGTGGAAAAGCGCGGTTTAGGGCGCTTTCCGGCCGAAACAGTTCAAATTGACAGCCCCGCTGTACAATGCGGGCGCGTTTCATAATATCCCGCCGACGAGTGGTGGAGGTCATGAAACTCACACCAAACAAGACCTCAATGGGCGTCCGCATCGACGAGATTGATCTCTCGAAATCGGTTAGCCAGGCGGAATTTGCGACCATCCTAGCCGCGCTCGGCAAATTCGGCGTGATCTGTTTTCCTAAGCAAACCCTCGACGCGCGCGCCTTAACGGCATTCTCGGAGCGATTCGGTTCCCTGCAAGGATCGCCGACCGGCACCTACTGCGAGCCAGGTGTACCGGACGTCATGCTGCTCTCCAACATTATCGAGGACGGCAAGCCGATCGGCCTGGCCGACGCCGGGCAGGATTGGCATACCGACATGTCCTATAACGCCGTCATCGGCTTCACGAACGTGCTCTATGGCATCAAGATCCCGCACCGGGACGGCAAGCCGCTCGGCAACACGGTGTTCGCCGACATGCACGCTGCCGATGATGACCTTTCGCCAACGCTCAAAACAAAGCTTGCGAACGCCACCGCCACGCACGACTTCAACAAGTTCTGGGAAGAGATGCGCAAACGCCCAGGCTCGACGCGCCCTGCCCTCACGCCGGAACAGCGCGCCGCTCGCCCGCCTTCGGTACACCCGCTTTTCCTCACGCATCCGATCACGGGCCGGAAGGTGCTCTACGCCAACCCGGGCTATGCGGTGCGTATCAATGAATTGGACGAAACGGAGAGCGACGAAATTTTGGCGGAGCTCACCCGCCACCAGCTACAGCCGAAATATCAGTACGCGCACGTCTGGACCGAAGGCGACGTGTTGATGTGGGATCACATCGGAACGCTGCACAACGCCATTTCGGATTACCGGCCCGACGAGCATCGGCTGATCAAACGCTGCCAGGTGATGGCGGACCGCATCTTCGATCCGGCTTTCGTGCGCGAAAACCTCGCGCACGCGGCGATTTGAGCAACGCATGAAGATCTCAATCCTCGACGACTACTTCGATACGATCCGCACCCTTGATTGTTTCCGCAAACTTGACGGCCACGAGGTCAAAATCTGGAACGACCACGCCCAGGACGTCGATGTCCTGGCGGACCGGCTCAAGGATACGGAAACCCTGGTGCTAATCCGCGAGCGGACGAAAATCCGCAAACCTCTGCTCGAACGGCTGCCTCGGCTCAAGTTCATCAGCCAGCGCAGCGTCTATCCGCATATCGACATCGGACCATGCACCGAGCTCGGCATCGTCGTGTCCTCCAGCCAGCATCCCGGCGCGCCGTGCTACGCAGCCGCGGAGCTGACGTGGGGCCTGACGCTGGCCGCGGTGCGGCAGATTCCGCTGCAGGTGGCCTCGCTGAAAGCAGGGACCTGGCAGATCGGCGTGGGTTCGTCGCTGCGCGGCAAGACACTCGGAATTTTTGGCTACAGCCGGATCGGCCGCGCGGTGGCCGCCTACGGCCAAGCCTTCGGCATGACGGTGCTGTTCTGGGCGCGCGAAGCGTCGATGGCGCAGGCACGCAGCGCGGGCTATGCGACGGCCGCCAGCAAGCAAGCGTTTTTCGAGCAGTCCGACGTGTTGACCTTGCACATGCGACTGGTTGACGCGACCCGCGGCATCGTCACCACCGCCGATTTGGCCCGCATGAAACCCACGGCGCTGATCGTGAATACCAGCCGGGCACCGCTGATCGAGCCGGGCGCGTTAGTTGCGGCACTCAAGGCAGGACGTCCGGGGATGGCAGCGGTGGATGTCTTTGAAGAAGAGCCGGTGCGCGACACCGATCACCCGCTCCTGAACATGCCCAACGTCGTGTGCACGCCGCATATCGGATACGTTACGCGTGAGGAATACGAGCTCCAGTTCACGGAAATCTTCGATCAAATCACGGCGTATCAGACCGGGCATCCGGCCAACGTCGTCAACCCGGACGTTCTGAAGTCATCGAACTTGCGCCGCTAGAACGGTGCCTTCCGCCAGCCCATCGAACCTTGTATTTTAACGGTCCCCGCTTTGAGTGAGGTGAAAACGATGAAATTTTCCCGCCGCGTTTTTCTTCATCTAGCGACTGGCGTCGCCGCATTTCCGGCTCTTGCGCGCGTCGCTTGGGCACAATCTTATCCAACGCGCCCGGCGCGCATCATCGTCGGCTTCCCGCCCGGCACGTCGTCCGACATATGCGCCCGGCTGATCGGTCAGTGGCTGTCAGAGCGCCTTGGTCAGCAATTCCTGGTCGAAAACCGCACTGGCGCCGGCACCAATATTGCCGCCGAGACCGTCGTGCAGGCATCGCCGGACGGCTACACGCTACTTTGGGTCACGCAGACCAACGCCATTAACACGACGCTCTATACGAACCTCAAATTCAAATTCATGCAGGACATCGCGCCGGTCGCCGGCGTCATCACCGTTCCGACGGTGATGATGGTCAACCCGGATGTGCCGGCCAAGACGCTGCCGGAATTCATCGCCTACGCAAAGGCCAATCCCGGCAAGATCAATATGTCGTCGCCCGGAATCGGCAGCGCCAACCATGTGCTCGGCGAGCTGTTTCAGATGATGACCGGCACCAAGCTCACGCATATTCCCTATAAAGGCAGCCAGTTCCCCGATCTGCTCAGCGGACAGGTGCAGGTCACGTTCAATCCGTTGCCGTCCTCGATGGCCTTCATCAAGGACGGCAAGCTGCGCGCTTTGGCCGTCACCGCGACCAAGCGCCAGGCGGTGTTGCCTGATGTGCAGACCGTTGCTGAGTCCGTGCCGGGCTATGACGGAACTGCCTGGTTCGGCATCGGCGCCCCGAAAAATACGCCGAAGGAGATCGTCGACAAGCTCAACAAAGAGGTCAACGCCGGCCTCGCCGATCCAAAACTCAAAACACAACTCGAGGAGCTGGGCGGCGTCCCCATGTCGGTAACGTCCGCTGAATTCGGAAAATTTATTGCCGACCAAACCGAGAAGTGGGGCAAAGTGGTGAAGTTCGCCAATCTCAAGGTCGAGTGAGCAGGCAGTAAGCCGTCATGGCGGTGACAGCGCAGCTGTGCGAACGCATCGCCGCGACCGACTATGAAAATCTCGGTGTGCCGGCGATCGAGGCCGCGCGACGGCTGATACTCGACGGCATAGCGATTGCGATCGCTGGCACCGAGGAAGAAGCAATCCACATCCTCGCGGCGCACCACAAGGAGCAAGGTGGTGCGGCCCAGGCGACGGCGATCGGCAATGGTTTCCGTCTCAACACGGTGTCGGCAGCCGCGCTCAACGGCGCCGCCATGCACGTGCTCGACTTCGAGCCGATGTGGAGCCCGGCCAACCATGCGTTGTCGACCACGCTCGTGGGCGCGCTGGCGCTGGCGGAGGCGCGCGGCGCAACCGGCCGCGAGATTTTGACCGCGCTGGTCAAAGGCGTGGAGATGCAGGGCTGGATTCGCCAGGCATCCGGGCAGTTCGAGGCAAGCACGAGCCGATTTCATCCACCGGGAGCCGCCGGCCCGCTCGGCTCTGCGGTCGCGGCCGGACATCTCCTGAAGCTGGATCCTGGGCAACTCGCAAACGCCATCGGCATCGCGGCGTCGCGCGCCGGCAGCCTGCTGGCCAATGCCGGCACCATGACCAAATCGACGCATTGCGGCCACGCCGCAGCGCTCGGACTCGAGTCGGCGCTTTTGGCCGCGCGCGGCTTCACCGCCAATGTCGACGTGTTCGAAGCCGCGCAAGGCTACGTGCCGGCGCTGTACGACGATGGCTTCAAGGTCGCCGAGATGCTCGGCTACGGCCGCGCACCGTTGCGCGTCGTCGATCCCGGCTATGCGATCAAGATGTTTCCGAGCCAGTTCGGGACGCATTTCGGCATCACCGCAGGGCTCGAGCTGCATCCACAAATTCCCGACGCGACCGCAATCCGCCGCGTGCTTTTGACCGCGCCCGTCATGAACTATGTCGACCGGCCGCGGCCCAAGACCGGTCTTTCCGGCAAGTTCTCGCTGCAATATACCGCCGCCAGCGCGCTGCTCGATGGCAAAGTCGGCATTCGCACCTTCACCGACGCGCGGCTCGCCCAGGCCGATATGCAGGATCTGCTCGGCAAGTTCGAGGTCCGCCTCGACCCCGCAATCCCCGGCCGTTTCGAGGACATGCATGTGCTGCTGCGCGTCGAGCTCGACGGCGGCCGCGTCCTCGAGACGCGCTGCAACGGTCCGTGCGGCAAGTGGGGCACGCCGCCGATCAGCGAGGCAGAGCACCTCGTCAAGGTGCGCGACTGCCTGGCGACACGGTTTGAGCCGGCCGCGGCCGAACGCGTTATCGCCCTCGCCCGGCAGATCGACGCTCTTGACGTTGGCGGCGTGCGCCAACTCATGCAGATCGCCGGCTGCTTCGCCTGATTACGGCTGCGCCGCTTTGCCCCGCTGCGCACCGATGAGCAGTGGCCCGTACGATGCGGCAAAGCCGAAATACGCCGCGACCCAGGCGAGCGCCGCAATGTGCAGCAACGACTGGCTCCAAGCCGGCTCCAGCGACGAGCAGATGCGGGCGAACGAAGCGATGACGACCGCGGCATAGATCGCCTGCGTCACCGCCGAAGCGTTGAGCGCGTAGCCGGTATGGCCAAGGCTGGCGCGCGTCATCACCGCCAGCGTCAACGTGCCGGCCGCGCCGACCGTCCAGGCATGGGTACCGGTGTCCGCCGGGACCAGGTCTATGGCCGCCGCGCCGGCGAGCAGGAACCCGAACGGCACGAAGGCGTAGCCGACGTGCAGAATGAGCACCAACCGATCGCGCCACGTCCGGTCCCCCGCCCAGCGAGCCAATCGCACAATATGCAGTGCGCCAGTGGCCATGAGTGCAGCCGCGGTTATTTTGCCGACCGGCTGTGCGATCCACAGCGCCAATGTCGCGGCACTCAAGCCGATCACCGCGACATCGAAGCGCGCGAACGGCGCCGGCAGCCGGCCCGGATTTTCGCGCGCCAGCCAATTGCGCGTGAAGCTCGGAATGATGCGGCCGCCGATCACCGCAAGGAGCAGCACGATGGCGGCGATGCCGATGCGGGCGCCGTATTCGGCGCTGCCATTAAAATGCGCCTCGAGGTGAAAAGCGACGTTGCCGGCGAGCAGCAGCGTGACCATGGCGATGACCCGGAGGTTTCGCCAATTCTTGCCGGCGACGATTTCGCGCGCCGTCGCGGCAATGACCAGGATCAGGAAGCTGACGTCTATGATCGCCGCCAACAGCCAGCCGATCTCGGCAGAAAAAGTGACCGCCACGCGGCCCGCCAGCCATACCGCGACCAAAGTGAGCAACGGCATGCCCTGGATCGGCAGTCGCCCGGTCCAGTTCGGGATCGCGGTGAGCAGGAAGCCGGTCACCACCGCCGGCAAATAGCCGTAGAGCATTTCGTGCACGTGCCAGTCGATCGGGCCGAAGGCCGTTGACAGCACCAGCTCACCGTTGAACAGCGGCAGCCAGGCCAAGATTGTGAGCCCGGCATAGATGGCGCCGAGCAGGAAGAACGGCCGGAATCCATAGGACAGCAGGGTCGGGCCACGATAATCGCGTAAACGAGGAATCGGGCTCATTTCATCTCCACCCTGCTACTCGCGCCGGGCATGTTCGAGTGCGCGTTTGAGGCAAGTTGTGCCGGGATCTGGTGAACGGTTGAGCAGGCCCATCAGTGTGACCCACTCCTCGTCGGAGGCTTCGTTCGCGTAGCGTTGCACCGATTGCGTCACGAATTCTGCTAAATCGAGTCCGTCTGCAGCGGCCAGTTCCTGCGCCGCCGTCAGCAGTTTCAGATCGCCGGCGCCCATAATTGTTTCGAGCGCGGTCGTCTCGTCGGTCAGGTTGGCCAATAAATCGCCGAGCACGACTAGGGGCCCTCCTCAATGCACGCGCAGCGCATCGGCGCCAGCGAGTTCGATGCCCTCGATCTTCGCCGCCGACACCAGCCGCGCGACGTATTGCGCATCGGCCCGCCGCCGCACGCTCTCGCGCAGATAGTCGGCAATACGTTCGGCGACCACCTCATAGGGCAGCGTGCGGCCCTCATGCTTGCGGTCGAGCCGGATGATGTGAAAGCCGTAGCGCGTCGCCACCGGCTCCGCGCACAGCTCGCCGGGCGCTAGCGCCGTCAGCGCCTGCTCGAATTCCGGCGTCGTTTGCCCGGCCGTGATCTGGCCGAGATTTCCGCCTTGCGCCGCCGACGGGCAGCGCGAATAGGCCTGCGCCAGCGTGGCGAAGCAATCAGGGTTCTCTTGCAGAGTTGCCAACACTGCGCCCGCATCCGCGCGCGCTTGCGCATGAGCTTCCTTGTCCGCAGGCAGCGCCGCGAACAGCACATGCGAGGCCTCGTAAATGTCGGGCGTGCGGAAGCGGCCTTGATTATTCTCGTAGAAGCGGCGACAGGTCGCGTCATCAGGTTCCGGAACCGTGACTTCCCGCTCGACCAGCGCCCGCATGATGGCCTCATCGTCGGTCTCGCGCCGGCCGTCGGCATCGCCGATCGGCTCCGGCGTGACACCGAGATGGCGCGCGCGCTGCATAAGCAGTTCGCGGATGACCAACGCGCGCGCGGCCTGCTGCCAGGCCGCGATCGGCTTGGGCGCCGCATGGTGCTGCATTTCGCGCACAATCGCATCGCGCGCGATCGAAATGCCGTTGACGCTGACCGCCGCCGGCTTTCCTGCCGGGATTTGCGCGTGCGCTGAGCAGGCTGTCATCGCGCGTACTCCGCTGGTTCCAGCGCGCGCGTCCGCCGCGTACGCACCACCTGATAGCCGCGCCGGCCGACATACCAGACCGGCGCGCTCCAGACGTGCACCAGGCGGGTGAACGGGAACAGCAGGAAGATCGTCATGCCGAGCGCGAGGTGCAGCTTGAACAAGAGCGGCACATCGAGGATCAGCACGGAGACACCCGGCCGCAACAGCAGGATGCCCTGTGCCCAGTTCATGAACGTCACCATCACGTGGCCGTCGAGATGCTGCAGCGAGATGTAGATGGTGGCCAGGCCCAGCGTGAGTTGGGCATAGAGCAGCAGCAGGATCGCGATATCGCCGAACGACGACGTGGTGCGGATACGCGTGTCGAACAGCCGGCGATGCACCAGCAGCGTGATACCCACGAAACACATGACGCCGGAAACGCCGCCGACGCCGATCGCCATCCACTGCTTGAAGGTGTGCGAGATGCCGAGCGCCTCAAAGATCCAGATCGGCGTCAGCAAGCCGCCGAAATGGCCGAGGAAAATGACCAGGATGCCGACATGGAACAGATTGGAGCCCCAGGTCAGCTGCCGGCGGCGTAGAAGCTGGCTCGATCCGCTGCGCCAGGTGTATTGCTCGCGGTCGAAGCGCAGCACGCTGCCGAGCAGGAACACGGTCAGGCAGAAGTACGGATACCAGCCGAAGATGATGTAGTTGATCAGTTCGTGCATGACCTGAGCCCTCATTGACGCGGCGGGACAAGGCGGGTTGCCGCCGGCATGTCCGGCGCCGGCCTCAAGCCCCCCCGCACACGCGCGATCAGCCCGTCTTTGCAGCTGTCGCTGGCGCCCGGACCGAACGTCACCTGTTCGTCTTCCCAGGCGGCATCGAGCGCGGTTAAATCGTTGGCATCTGGATCGGGCAGCGCGAGCAGCGCCGAGACCTCGGATTCTTTCGGCTTTGTCGCCGCCAGAGCGACCAGCGCGCGGAACACGGCTTCGTAGGCCGAGCGGCGCTTGCGCAGGCGCTCCGCCTGCGCGGCAAAGATGTGCGCCGGCTGCGCCAAGGTATCGCGCGCCTCCGTCGCCGGCAGCGTCGAGACATATTCCAGGAACAGCGGCAGGAAATCCGGCAGTTCGGTCGAATCCTGCGCCAACCCGGCTTTCTCGTATTGCGCCTTGAGGTCGATCATGGCCTGACCGCGGTCGCGGCTCTCGCCATGTACGTGCTCGAACAAATGCAGGGACAATGAGCGTGTGCGGTCGAACAGCAGCGTGTAGCGTTCCTGCAAGTCGTAAATATCGTCGGTAGCAATTTCGGTCAGCAATTTGTGCAATTGATCGCCCACGGCGATCGAAATCGCCGGCTCGTTTTCGATTGCCTCGCTGATCTCGCCGGCCGCCTGTTGCAGTTCCACGGTGGGATAGGTCAGCAGAGCCGAGAGTGCTTTCAACGCCTTGATCATCACACGACCTCCATCGGCGTCTTGGCGCGCTTGGGAGTGCCGAACAGATTGGCTTCCGTCGTACCGCCCGAGCAGCCGTTGCCGAACGAGAAGCCGCACGAGCCGCGCAGGTCGTAGGCGTCTTCGTTGGTCTCGCGATGCGCGGTCGGAATGACGAAGCGATCCTCGTAATTAGCGATCGCCATGGTCTGATACATGTCCTCGATCGCCAGCGCCGTGAGGCCGACGCGCTTGGCAATTCCCTCGTCGATCAGGCCGTCCACCGTCTTCGCCCGCATATAGGCCCGCATCGCCAGCATGCGTTCGAGGCCGAGCGCGACCGGCTCTTCTTTGCCGGCGGTGAGCAGATTGGCGAGGTATTTCAGCGGGATGCGCAATGAGCGCACGTCGGGCATTTCGCCGTCGTGGCCGATCTTGCCAGCGGCCGCCGCCGATTGGATCGGCGAGAGCGGCGGCACGTACCAGACCATCGGCAGCGTGCGGTATTCGGGATGCAGCGGGAACGCGACCTTCCACTCCATCGCCATTTTCCAGATCGGCGAGCGCCGCGCGCCTTCCAGCCAGTTTTCCGCGATGCCGTCGGCGCGCGCCTGCTCGATCACCTTCGGATCTTTCGGATCGAGGAAGATCGAGAGTTGCGCCTCGTAAAGATCCTGCTCGCTCTTGGCGCTCGCGGCTTCCTCAATGCGGTCGGCGTCATAAAGCACAACACCGAGATAGCGAATGCGGCCGACGCAAGTCTCCGAGCACACGGTCGGTTGACCCGCCTCGATGCGCGGATAGCACATAATGCATTTCTCGGATTTTCCGCTCGACCAGTTGTAATAGACCTTCTTGTAAGGACAGGCAGAGACGCACATGCGCCAGCCGCGGCACTTGTCCTGGTCGATCAGCACGATGCCGTCTTCCTCGCGCTTGTAGATCGCGCCGGACGGACAGGCGGCGACGCAGGCCGGGTTGAGGCAGTGCTCGCACAGCCGCGGGAGGTACATCATGAAGGTGTTTTCAAACTGCCCGTAGATGTCCTTTTGAATGCCCTCGAAGTTGTAATCCTGCGAGCGTTTGGCGAATTCACCGCCGAGGATTTCCTCCCAATTGGGGCCCCACTCGATTTTCTCAATGCGCTCGCCGGAGATCAGCGAACGCGGGCGGGCGGTCGGGAACGCCGACATTTCCGGTGCCTTCTGCAGGTATTCATAGTCGAAGGTGAACGGCTCGTAGTAGTCGTCGATCTCGGGCAGATCAGGATTGGCGAAGATATTGGCCAGCACCCGCCATTTCGAACCGATGCGTGGCTCGATCTTGCCGTTCTTCTTGCGGCGCCAGCCGCCGTTCCAGCGTTTCTGGTTTTCCCAGTCCTTCGGATAGCCGATGCCCGGCTTGGTCTCGACGTTGTTGAACCAGGCGTATTCCATGCCTTCGCGGCTGGTCCATACGTTCTTGCAGGTGACCGAACAGGTGTGACACCCGATGCACTTGTCGAGATTGAGCACCATCGCAATTTGGGCGCGGATTTTCATCGTGCGAGCTCCATCTTGGGCGCGATGGCCAGAGGTTCGGGCTGATCGGCGGTCGGCGTGTCGAGCCAGTCGACCTTCACCATCTTGCGGATGATGACGAATTCGTCGCGGTTGGTGCCGATCGTGCCGTAATAGTTGAAGCCGTAAGACAGCTGGGCGTAGCCGCCGATCATGTGGATGGGATTGATCACCGTGCGGGTCACCGAATTGTGGATGCCGCCGCGTTGTCCGGTTATTTCAGAACCGGGCACGTTCACGATCTTCTCTTGCGCGTGATACATCAGGCACATGCCATCCTTCACGCGCTGCGAGACGACGGCACGCGCCGTCAGCGCGCCGTTGGTGTTGTAGGCTTCGATCCAGTCATTATCGACGATGCCGGCCTTGCCGGCGTCGTTCTCGCTGATCCACACGATCGGCCCGCCGCGCGACAGCGTGAGCATCAGCAGGTTGTCGGTATAGGTCGAGTGGATGCCCCATTTCTGATGTGGCGTGATGAAATTGAGCACGATCTGCTTCTCGCCGTTCGGCTTCTGGTCGATGATCGGCTTGATCGCCTTTAGATCGACCGGTGGCCGATAGACGCAGAGCGCCTCGCCGAAAGCCCGCATCCACAGGTGATCCTGATAGAGCTGCTGACGGCCGCTGAGCGTGCGCCAAGGGATCAACTCATGCACGTTGGTGTAGCTGGCGTTGTAGCAGACCTTTTCGGACTCCAGCCCCGACCAGATTGGCGACGAGATGATCTTGCGCGGTTGCGCGACCACATCGCGGAAGCGGATCTTCTCGTCCTCCTTCGGAATGGCGAGGTGCGTGTGTTCGAGCCCGGTGAAGCCACCGAGCGAGGCCCACGCTTTGACGGCAACCTCGCCGTTGGTTTCCGGCGCGAGCGAGAGGATCACCTCGGTGGCGTCGATATCGCTTGAGATGCGCGCGAGGCCTTTGGTCGTGCCCTCCTCGGTAACGGTGCCATTGAGCCGTTTGAGGAAGTCGACCTCGTGCTCGGTATTCCAGCTCATGCCCTTGCCGCCATTGCCGAGCTTGCTCATCAGTGGACCGAGCGAGGTAAAACGCTTGTACAGATTGGGATAATCGCGCTCGACAACGGTGACAGTAGGCATCGTCTTGCCGGGAATCGGCTCGGCCTCGCCCTTTTTCCAATCCTTGACGTCGAGCGCCTGGGCGATTTCGCCCGGGCTATCGTGCATGATCGGCGTCATCACGACGTCTTTCTCGACTCCGAGTACTTCGGGCGCGACCTCGGAGAACTTTTTGGCGATTGCCTTGTAGATCTCCCAGTCGCTCTTGCATTCCCACAACGGATCGACCGCCGCGCTGAGCGGATGGATGAAGGGATGCATGTCGGAGGTGTTGAGATCGTTCTTCTCGTACCAGGTCGCGGTCGGCAGCACGATGTCGGAGTAGACGCAGGTGGTCGACATGCGGAAATCGAGCGTGACCAGCAGGTCGAGCTTTCCTTTCGGCCCGTCTTCGTGCCAGACGACTTCCTTCGGCTTCACTTTGCCGGTTTCGCCCAGGTCCTTGCCCTGCACGCCGTGCGTTGTGCCAAGCAGATGCTTGAGGAAATATTCGTGGCCCTTGCCGGACGAGCCGAGAATGTTCGATCGCCACACGAACATGTTGCGTGGCCAGTTGTCGGAGTGATCGGGGTCCTCGCAGGCCAACTGCAATTCACCGGATTTGAGAGCCTTCGGCACATAGTCCTTGGGCTCGAGGCCGGCGGCTTGCGCCTGTTTGGCGACATTGAGCGAGTTCTGCCGCAGTTGCGGCGCCGACGGCAGCCAGCCCATGCGTTCGGCTTGAACATTGTAGTCTATCAGCGCGCCGTCCCAGGTACCGGCGGGCGCGGTCGGCGAGATCAGCTCGTTGATGCCGACGGTTTCGTAACGCCACTGATCGGTATGCGCATAGAAGAACGAGGTTGAATTCTGCTGGCGCGGCGGTCGTCCCCAGTCGAGCGCAAACGCCAGGGGCGCCCAGCCCGATTGCGGCCGTAGCTTTTCCTGGCCGACATAATGCGACCAGCCGCCGCCGGATTGGCCGACGCAGCCGCACAGCACCAGCATATTGATGGCGCCGCGGTAGTTCATGTCGCAGTGGAACCAATGGTTCATGGCGGCGCCGATGATGATCATCGAGCGGCCCTTGGTCTTTTCGGCATTGAGCGCGAATTCGCGCGCCACCGTGATGATCTGGTCGCGCGGCACGCCGGAAATCTTTTCCGCCCAGGCCGGCGTATAGGGCTCGTTGTCATCGTAGGATTTGGCGACATGCTTGCCGCCGAAGCCGCGATCGAGGCCGTAATTGGCGGCGAACAGGTCGAACACCGAGGCGACCAGCGCCTCGCCGTCCTTCAATTTCACCCGCTTGGCCGGCACTTTGCGCACCAGCACGCTTTCGTGGTCGGTGCCGGCGAAATAGTCGTGCTCGCGATTGCCGAAATAGGGGAAACCGACGTCGGCCAGTTCATCCTTGTCATTGGCGAAGGTCAGCCGCAGTTTGGTGGCGCGGCCGTTGGTATCCTTTTCCTCCAGATTCCATTTGCCCTTCTCGCCCCAACGGGCGCCGACCGAGCCGTTCGGTACGACGATGCTCTTGGAAATCTCGTCATAGCCGACGATCTTCCATTCCGGATTGTTGGTCTCGCCGAGATTGTCGGCGAAATCCGATGCGCGCAGTTGCCGGTCGGGAATGAAGCTGTCGCCCTTTTTCACCAGCCACACCAACATCGGCATGTCGGTATATTGCCGGATATAGTCCTCGAAATACTTGGTCTGCTTGTCGAAATAGAATTCGCGCAGGATAACGTGGCCCATCGCCATGGCGAGCGCCGAGTCGGTGCCCTGTTTCACCGAGATCCACAGGTCGGAGAATTTCGAGGCTTCCGAATAATCCGGCGAGATCACCACGCTCTTGGCGCCGCGGTAGCGCGCTTCGGTATAGAAATGCGCATCGGGCGTGCGCGTCTGCGGAACGTTCGAACCCCAGAGAATAAGGAAGCCGGAATTGTACCAGTCCGCACTCTCGGGAACGTCGGTCTGCTCGCCCCAGGTCTGCGGCGAAGACGGCGGCAGGTCGCAATACCAGTCGTAGAATGACATGCACACGCCGCCGAGCAGCGAGAGATAGCGCGAGCCGGCGGCATAAGACACCATCGACATGGCCGGAATCGGCGAGAAGCCGATGACGCGGTCGGGCCCGTGCTTCTTCACGGTGTAGGCGTTGGCGGCGGCGATGATCTCGGTCACTTCATCCCAGGTCGCGCGCACGAAGCCGCCCAGGCCGCGCTTGCTAGTATAGGTCGCACGTTTGGCTTTATCCTCTACGATGGAGGCCCATGCCGCCACCGGCGTGCGTAGCGCGCGCGCCTCGCGCCACAGCTTGAGGAGCCGCGAGCGCACCAGCGGATATTTCACCCGGTTGCCGGAATAGAGGTACCAGGAGTAGCTGGCGCCGCGCGAACAGCCGCGCGGCTCATGGTTCGGCAGATCGGGCCGCGTGCGCGGATAGTCGGTCTGCTGCGTTTCCCAGGTGACGATGCCGCCCTTGACGTAGATCTTCCAGGAACACGATCCGGTGCAATTGGCACCATGGGTCGAGCGCACGATCTTGTCGTGCTGCCAGCGCTTGCGGTAGCCGTCCTCCCAGCTCCGGTCCTCGCTGGTGACGATGCCGTGACCGTCGGAGAAACTTTCGGCGGTACGATTGAAAAACATCAGGCGATCGAGAAAGTGGCTCATCGTCCAACTCCGGTCATTCGGCTGGTTGCGCGGCTGCTGGCGGCAGCGGCCGGCCGCGTTCGATGTCGCGCAGCAAGCCGCCGCGGCGCGTGTAGAAGAACCAGGTGATCGCCACGCAGGTCACGTAGAACCCCATGAACCACCACAGCGCCATACTGGGCCCGCCGGTCATCGCGATCGATGACCCGTAGGCCTTTGGGATGAAGAAGGCGCCATAGGCCGCAACCGCCGAGGTGAAGCCGATGATCGCCGCCGATTCCATTTCGGCCTGCTTCTGCCGCGCGGCCGGCGCCATACCCGGCTCGAGCCGTGGAATTTCCGCGCGAATAATCGCCGGGATCATCTGGAAGGTGGACGCGTTGCCCACGCCGGTCGCTAAGAACAGGATCATAAACATGGCGAAGAATCCCCAGAACGCGCCCTCCTGATCTTTAATGCCGAGGAAGTAGAGAACGCCGGCGACCGCCGCGATCATGAACCCGAACACCCAGAAGGTGACGCGGCCGCCGCCGTACTTGTCGGACAGCCAGCCGGTCGCCGAACGCGACAGCGCGCCGACCAACGGCCCGAGGAAGATGAACTTGAGCGAGTCGACCTGCGGGAACTCGGTCTTGGCCAAAAGCGGGAAGCCGGCCGAATAGCCAATGAACGAACCGAAGGTGCCGGTATAGAGCCAGCACATCAGCCAATTGTGCTTGCGCTTGAAGATCACCGCCTGGTCGGCAAACGAGGCCCGCATATCGGCGATGTCGTGCATGCCGAACCACGCCGCGAAGGCGGAGATCGCAATGAACGGCACCCAGATGAAGCCGGCATTCTGCAGCCAGATCTTGGTGGCGCCGCCCGCGGCAGCCTGCGGGTCGCCGCCAAACCAGCCGAACACGCCGGTGGTGATCACCAGCGGAATGACGAACTGGACCACGCTGACCCCGAGATTGCCGAGCCCGGCGTTAAGCGCGAGCGCGTTGCCCTTCTCCGCCTTTGGGAAGAAGAAGCTGATATTCGCCATCGAGGAGGCAAAGTTGCCGCCCCCGAAGCCGCAGAGCAGCGCCAGCGACAGGAAGATGATGTAGGGCGTGTCGGTGCTCTGCACCGCGAGACCGATGCCGACCGCCGGGATCATCAGCGACCAGGTCGAAACGGAAGTCCACAATCGCCCGCCGAAGATCGGCGGCATAAACGAATAGAAGATGCGCAGCGTGGCGCCCGACAGTCCGGGCATGGCCGCCAGCCAGAACAACTGGTCGGTAGTGAACTTGAAGCCGACCGCCGGCAGCTTGGCGACGACCACCGACCACACCATCCAGACCGCGAAGGCCAGCAGTAAGGCTGGAATCGAGATCCACAAATTGCGCCGGGCGATAACGCGGCCTTTGCTGTTCCAGAACGCCGTATCCTCCGGCTTCCATTCCATCAGCACGTGTTCGGACAGCGCGCCGACATGTTTCTCCTCGTGGATCGGCGCCATTTCCGGGAACTCGGGCAGCTTGTGTAGCCCGCTGGCGAGCGCGTCGCGCTCCATGCGCTGGATAGCCAGATGCATCCACAGCAGCGAACCGCCGGCGATGAGGAACAGCAGCATGAAACAGCTGGTCCAGATGCCAGTGAGATCGTTAAGCGCGCCGAACGCGATCGGCAGCACGAAACCGCCGAGCCCGCCGATCATGCCGACCAATCCGCCGACCGAACCGACATTGTCCGGGTAATAGACCGGAATGTGCTTGTAGACCGCCGCTTTTCCTAAGCTCATGAAGAAGCCGAGGACGAAAATCAGGCAAGTGAAGGTGACGACACCGGTCGCCATATGGAAGTGCAGCGGGCCATTTATGCTCTGCACGACATATTCGGTGGGCGGATAGGCCAGGACGAAGGTGATCAGCGCCGATACACCGAACATCCAGTACATGATGCGGCGGGCTCCGTAGCGGTCGGAGAGAACGCCGCCATAGATGCGAAATAGACTGGCCGGAATCGAATAGGCGGCGCCCAGCATGCCGGCAGTTTCGATGTCGAGCTTGTAGACGCCGATCAGATAGCGCGGGAGCCACAGCGACAGTGCGACGAATGCACCGAACGTAAAGAAATAATACAACGCGAAACGCCAGACCTGGACGTTCTTCAGTGGCTCAAGTTCAAGCCAGGCGCTGCGCGCCCGCTCGCCCTTAGCACGGCGCGCCAGCTCCACCGGGTCCTCCTTGGTGAAGAACCAGAACACGATGCCCATCAGCGCGATGCCCGCGGCCCAGACCTGCGCGGTCGTCTGCCAGCCATAGGCGACCAGCACGAACGGCGCGCAGAACTTGGTCACCGCCGCGCCGACATTGCCGGCGCCGAAAATGCCGAGCGCCGTACCTTGTTTCTTCGCCGGATACCAACGCGACACATAGGCGATGCCGACCGCGAAAGAACCGCCGGCAATGCCGACGCCGAGCGCCGCAATCAGGATCTGAACATAGGTGTGGGCGTAGACCAGCAAAAAGGTCGCCATCGCGGCCGCCAGCATGACCACCGTGTAAATTCGGCGGCCTCCATACTGGTCGGTCCAGATGCCAAGGAAAATACGGACAAGCGAACCGGTGAGGATAGGCGTGCCGACCAGCAGGCCGAACTGCGTCTCGTTAAGGCCGAGCTGCTGCTTAATCTGAATGCCGATGATGGCGAAGATGGTCCACACCGCGAAGCACACGGTGAATGCGATGGTGGACATCCAGAGTGCGCGGCTTTGTCCTTCGGCGCTGGTGACCGTTTTCGCTTGCATGATGACGCCCCGCTGCTGTCGATCGGAAACTGTCAGCGGCGACATAAGCAGCGGCGCCAGCGAATGCTTTGACGCCGATCAATATTACTTACGTTTTGCCTGCGACAATTTTACTTTATTTATATCTGGCCTTCATTTGACTTTCGGGCAGCTTCGGATTGATTGTTATCAATCTGCAGATGCGCAATCCGGCTTTGCGCATGCACCACAGCGTGAACGGCTCAGGCCGCGGACACGGTTCCGCTTAAGCCTCGAATTTTGGGAACAGGATGTTGTTTTCGATGTGAATGTGCTCGGTCAGATCGTCGGCCAATTTGGCAAGTCCGGCGTAGAGGGCGCGCCAGGAATTGCAGGCCTCCGCCGGTACCGTCAGGTCGTCGGTCAACTTGGCAAGGGCTTCGGGTTCTTCGCCGTGCGAATCGTGCTCCTGGCGCATCATGCCGATCGGATGCACGATCATCGGGTTACCGCCGGCCAGCATGAGTGGGAATAAGATTTGCTCTTCTTTCTGCATGTGCGACTCGAGTTCGCCATGCATTCGTGCAAGCAGATCGGAAAGTCCTTTGGGCGCGGCCAGATGATCCGCATGCACGCGCTCGACACGCAGGGCGAGCTCGCGCAGTTCCAGCATTTCGCGCCGATGCACCTGGTGATAGCGATAGAGGATATGCTGGATCAGGCCGTCGACACTCTCCGGCACGGTATTCGGCTCAGGGGATAGCGCCGCCAGCTCCACTTCGATCGGCGTCAGCTCGATCCCCTTTTCCCGTGCGGCCTGCTCGAGACTTGCCGATCCGCCGCAGCAGAAGTTGAGCTTGTTTCGGCGGAATACGGTGGTCGCTCCGGGCAGGCCTGCGGCAATTTCGCCCAGGCTACGGGATGCCAAAGATTGGGACTCCGCCCGGTTCATGCAATTTCTCCTTTGCACATACTGGTATTTCGATTACCAGTTACCGTAATTCAAAACATGGTATTGTCAATACCAATATGGAGCGGGCAATGACGGTGAACACCAGGCCGGTTCGGCACGCGGAAGACAAAGCGCCGTTTGGCCGGCGCGCACGCGAGTTCAAAATGATTGCCGCTATGTTGCGGACATATTGCCGCACCCATCACGGCTCAAGTGACGCAATGCTTTGCGGCGAATGTGCCGAGTTGCACGAATATGCGCACCGGCGTCTCGAGCGCTGCGTCTTCGGCGACGCCAAGCCGACCTGCGCCAACTGCACTGTGCATTGCTACAAAGCGAGCATGCGCGAGCGCATCAGAGTTGTGATGCGGTGGGGTGGCCCACGTATGCTTTGGTACCATCCGGTGCTGGCGATCAGGCACATGATCGACGGACGTCTGCCGTCACCGGCGCTTCACCGGCCGCGATAGCGCATTTGCAAGCTGCGGCCACGCAAAAGGCCGCCGGCCAGCGCACTGATGGCGGCAACAACGACCAGGATGAGGGCGGCGCGCAGCCAAGGTTGCCCAAACGACACCCGCATGGCCGCAACTTGCCAGGCTGTCACCAGCCAGATGGCGGCGGCGACATAAGCCAGCCCCTGAAGCAGGAGCAGGCTCCAGCGCTGGCGCACCAGAAACAACAGCGGCGTCGCCAGACACAAGGCGACGCCGATCATATTGCCCACGCGCAGGAAGTGGGCGGCGATGACTAAAGCGGCGGCGACATAGAGCGAAATTCTGGGAATCATGCGGCGATCGCGTTTCGCGCAGGCAGCAGCAGAAATTACCGGTGACCGTATATCGCTAATGTGGTACCGTCAATACCAGATATGGAGAGCCGAATGCGAATGCTGACATCGACCGACTTTGCCCTGCGCGTGCTTATGCGGCTGTCGGCGACACCCGATGCCCATGTCAGCACCGACACGCTCGCGCGCGAGCTCGTCATTTCGCGGAACCATTTGCACAAGATCGTCCAGTACCTTGCCGAGGCTGGACTTGTGCGCACGATTCGCGGCGCGCGCGGCGGCGTGATGCTGGCGCGGCCGGCCGGCGAGATCAAAGTGGGCGAAGTGATCCGCAGTCACGAGCAGGATCAGGCCTTGGTGGAGTGTTTCCGCGCGGACGGCGGCGCTTGTAATTTGCTGCCGCGCTGCCGCCTGCGCGGCATGCTGGACGCCGCTAAGAACGCATTCTACCAGCACCTCGATCGCTATACGCTGGCGGACTGTCTCGCCGGATCGAGTTTCTCCGGCCCCGAGCATCCTAGCCGAAAACAAAAACGCAGCTCTGGGCATTCGGTGCGGCAGAGACGTGCCGGTTCGCATTAAATATTCCGAGCGGCGATAAAAGATAAATCTTTGATCCAACTATCTTGTTCGCACACGCCGTACCAATCATTGCGCTTCCGGCATAAGTGGGGACTAGGTGGGTTTCCATCAAAATCCGGTAATTATGGACGTGACAATAAATGATCCACAGCGCATTGGGTCTGCTCGGCTGGCGCAGGAAACGGAAGGTTCAAGAAGCCGCCTGATCTCAAAACATATTAGGGAGGACGTTCGAAGAGACTGCCGCGAGGCGGTCTTTCTGGTTGTGCGGCCACCTGCCAACCAGCATCTCGGTCAGGTCAATGCTGCCGGTAGGCGAGCTTGTGGCAGTAGGTACCGCTAAACGCCAATAAGACGCTTTGCGGTGTTCATTAGCACACACTCCAAAAGGAGCTTATTCCTCTTAGACTACTCTAGTATTGCCAGTTTCCGACCCGATGCCCGATGATGTTCTGACAGTCGTCTGGGTAACGCCATGGCCATATATCGTTTGATTGCAATTGGCACTTTCGGTCCGGATGAAATTAAAGCGATGGTCGCCGCTTACGAGAGCGCGTTGACTGATCTGCAAATGATTGACCGGGATGACCCGCTCACAGAGCTTATCGCCAAGTCCATTGTCAACGTGACCGCGACGGGCGAGCGTGATCCTGAGAACATAAAAGTACGTGCGCTGAACGCTTTAGGTGTACGCAGCACCGCTGCCTAAGCCGCTTCAAAGGAGTTGCTATGATCGTTTATCAACCAGCTACCCCACGTTTCCGACCCAAGTGTCCAGAGTGCCAGACTCGGATGAGGCTTTTTGGAATTGAATCCGAAGCACCCGGCCACAAATTGTACTCGTACGAGTGCCCCAAATGCCAACGCATTGAAACGGAACTCGCTAAAATCACATGAACAGGCCGCCGCAATTGGCGGTCTAGCGTCAATTCAGACTGATGTGTTGAACGGTCGCTACAGCGGACATTGACCGGAACTGGCGCAGGAAGCGGAAGGCTGCTGCTATTGCCGCCTAGATCAAAACCCCTGATCGGATTTCGACCGCCGCGAGGCGGTCTTTCTGTATGTGCTGCTTGCTGCGGTGCGTTGTCCGTTATTGGAACAAAGCGGAAATCTGATCTGAGCGGCACGATAGCTGCCAAAACCACGGTAGCTTTTCTGAGAACGCCTGTAGTCAGTTATATATTCTTCGAACCAGCGATTTGGCTTACGGTGCAGTTTGGCTTCGTGGGACGCCGCTTAAGTATTTGCCTAATTTGGGCAGGTGTTTTCCCCCGCACTTCATAACCACGGCGTTCGAGTTCAGCGAGTGCAGCACTTCGTATTTCTTTGAACGCTTTCCGGCGTAGCATGACACGGTCATCAGCCATCACTTTGCCCCTGCAAATAACTTACGGCCTAAAATAAAAGAGGCCGCCAACTGGGCGACCTCTAGTTGCTTCCTTGGGCGAATGTTAATGCTTCGCCTCGCCCCCCCGCGCGGTCCTTAACTGAGACGTTTTGCGAAGCCACGGTCAACTACGGATGTGTGCTTAATGTGCAAGCCATCATCCATACGCGACTACCGACAGGCTCAAGCCGTGAATCCGGGAACGTCAGCCGGATACCGCGAACAACGGAATCGCAACCGAATTTAGACCACGACGTTATCCTAAATAGCCTGGGGAGCCCCGCCGGTTTCCCCTCCGAGCGCGTTTTTTTGGCCGCCTCAGTTGGCGGCCTCTTTCATTTCAAATTTGTCTCGCGCCCCACCGCGCCTTGAAATCCGCCATGTAGCGGCATCCCCGGCAACTTTTTGCTCTGGATCAATGCCACTCATGTGGTGTCTGAGATGACTTGTATACATTGACGATAACAGGAGCCGAGAATGGCTGCGCGATCCTACCTATGTGCTCGATCTGCGGAGTTTTGTCCGCTGAGAGTTGCTTGCTGGTTTAGCGAAAAATGCGTGATCGGTGGCCCATATTTCAAGAAGATTGGGGATACTTATTTGCGCGAGGATGATCCTGCACCAGCAGATCGAGCCGACGAGAATTGTACGTCTCGGATTTAAGGATCACGGCCCGCGCTCCCACGCCGCCTTGAAATCCGCCATCGCCTGCTCGCGGCTCGCCGCGTCACCGCCACTCGGAGGAGAGCCCGCCGTCGTGCGTCTGTGCGGCTCGATGCAACGTCAGCTAGGCGACGCGACTTCATCAGCCGGTTCTAGGACTGGTTCGGCAAAATAGGCCATAAGCAAAACCGCCCCGACGATAACGAATAGCAATAATAGTTTCATCGGAAGGCCCCTGATCCGCGAGACGACAAACGCTCGAGCTAATTTGCTCGCACATTGCGCGCGGCGGTTTCGGAAATTTTCGAAAACTTCAACGGGACAATGAAGCAGCAGAACTTACCTTTTTCTTAAAGCCTCGAACGGAACGCACTGAGACGGTTTGCGAGGTTGTCTGTTGCCTTTGACGGCTCCCCTTGATCGGCGGCGCGCCTTCGCCGGTGCTTAAAACAGCCAGGCAAGACCTCGCGGGCGGAAGCTACCCGGCGGCTTGTCGAAGCGGGCCTAAACGCAAAGCCGACTCGATTATTGCATTCATGCGTCCGACATAACCATTTGCCGGACAGCCGCGCGGCTAGATAACTTCGCATCCAATTGCCGGAGAAGCGCAGCTAAGTTTTCGGGGAGTGGCTCAGTTAGTATGTGTGCAAACGATGACGCCAGCTCAGGCGCGATGGCGCTGATGACTGGGTGACGTCTCGGCGCCAGATATATTTGGGCCGCGTTTTGCACGGCACGAGATTGGGCAACAATTCTTAATAAAATTGTAACAAATCTCACCCGGAGGGTGTGCCATTTTTCCTGTGGCATTCATTGGCCGAGCGGCGCGAGGCACTAAGATTAAACTGATCATTAACCATGATCTGGCGGATGGCCATCGGTTAGCGTAACGCACAAATTGGTGCGTGCCATGACGCGTAAAATTTGTATGACGGTCTTTATCAGCGCAGGCCTGCTGGCCATTCTTGTGCCTGTGCTTACGGCTCAAGCCCGCCGCCATCATCACCGCCATCATCACTATCAGCCTCGTTTCGAAGCGGCCAAAAATGACTCTGATTGCATTACGGGCAACGACGGCAAGGTCACTTGCCTGATAGGTGTTTATCCTAAGGGCCGGCAGCGCCTTTTGAATAGCCAGCTTTTGGCGGCTCCATCTGATCGGCGGCGCGCTGATCGCTCGCGCTCAAATCGAGAAGGCGGCGGCGGCGATGATCTAGGTGTAGTTCGCGCTTGGCAGCCTCTGC
This sequence comes from uncultured Alphaproteobacteria bacterium, assembly GCA_963778745.1. GTDB lineage: Bacteria > Pseudomonadota > Alphaproteobacteria > Rhizobiales > Xanthobacteraceae > Pseudolabrys. Next base: position 76,816 of record CAVZVP010000026.1, read on the forward strand.
TAATTCCCACGCATGTCGGCGATAAATAGCTGCGCGGCGGTGGGGGGCTCGGTCGGCCATGCGAAAAATCATTAGCCGTTGTTTAGCCCAACCTGCAACTGATCGCGGGCTATGTCGCTAAGTCATTGAAAAGATTGGAGCGGGTGAAGGGAATCGAACCCTCGTCATCAGCTTGGAAGGCATCAGGGCATCAAGCCTTTCTAAAGCCCGTTCTGACAAGTGGGTGTCAATAGGCACCTTTGAAGACAAACGGCTATTCGGCGTTGTCAGAATGACGGCGCGGTCGCCCCGACAGGTGCCCGACCCTACACAGCCGCAAAACAAGAGCCTGAGGCGCGTCGGCTATCGCCTGCGCGAGGTTATCGAAAAATAAGAAACGGCCTGACCGAGGCAAATCGGTCGGGCCGTTTTTCGTTTTCATACGCCGACCCCCGTCGATTTTTGCAGGTCTAGGGGGCGGCCAACAAGGACAGAGCCGATGTCTAGGCCAAATTCCCCCGCCTCGCAACTACCCATCCTCGCTTACATCGTTGGCGACGACTCCTGCGCCGCTGAAGGCTTCACCGCTACTGGTCATGCACCAATCTTGGCGCTGTGCCGCAAGCTGATCGAGGCCGATTTCGATCCCCGCCGTCCATTGCGCGCCTATCGCGGCCCAGTGCTCTGCCTCACCGTGCCCTCCCTCTGTAAAGGCGCGGCCTTGATCGTCAAGACCTGCGGCAATGGTGCCCCGGTTTTTGCCGCGCTGGACGGTGCTGCAGCCCCGCCCATAGCGTCGGGACCGGAGGACAGAGGGATTTCAACCCCCGACGCCGTCGCGCCCCTCGCCGGGTCGGCCTCTCAGCATGGGTGCCCCATCCCATGATAAAGCAGAATCACATTGATGCTTTGGTTGTCACTCGACGCGGGCGCATTCCTCTCGGGAACGTTGTCCTCGGTGATCAAATCCTGACCCACAAGGGAAGGTATAGGCGCGTTACAGCGGTCCACGAGCAAGGAGTGTTACGGCTCCTGAAACTAATCACAGGGCACGGTCGTTCAAATCGTGCTGCGTTGGACCATCCCTATTTGACGACCAGGGGATGGGTGCAGGCACAGGAATTGAAAGTGGGTGATCTTCTTGGCGCGGTTGTTCCTGCTGAAGAGGGGATGACAGATCGAATCACGGCGGAGGAAGCGCGCCAAGAAGATCACCCACTTTCAATTCCTGTGCCTGCACCCATCCCCTGGTCGTCAAATAGGGATGGTCCAACGCAGCACGATTTGAACGACCGTGCCCTGTGATTAGTTTCAGGAGCCGTAACACTCCTTGCTCGTGGACCGCTGTAACGCGCCTATACCTTCCCTTGTCGGTCAGGATTTGATCACCGAGGACAACGTTCCCGAGAGGAATGCGCCCGCGTCGAGTGACAACCAAAGCATCAATGTCATTCTGCTTTATCATGGGATGGGGCACCCATGCTCGGAGGCCGACCCGGCGAGGGGCGCGACGGCGTCGGGGGTTGAAATCCCTCTGTCCTCCGGTCCCGACGCTATGGGCGGGGCTGCAGCACCGTCCAGCGCGGCAAAAACCGGGGCACCGTTGCCGCAGGTCTTGACGATCAAGGCCGCGCCTTTACAGAGGGAGGGCACGGTGAGGCAGAGCACTGGGCCGCGATAGGCGCGCAATGGACGGCGGGGATCGAAATCGGCCTCGATCAGCTTGCGGCACAGCGCCAAGATTGGTGCATGACCAGTAGCGGTGAAGCCTTCAGCGGCGCGAAGTCGTCGCCAACGATGTAAGCGAGGATGGGTAGTTGCGAGGCGGGGGAATTTGGCCTAGACATCGGCTCTGTCCTTGTTGGCCGCCCCCTAGACCTGCAAAAATCGACGGGGGTCGGCGTATGAAAACGAAAAACGGCCCGACCGATTTGCCTCGGTCAGGCCGTTTCTTATTTTTCGATAACCTCGCGCAGGCGATAGCCGACGCGCCTCAGGCTCTTGTTTTGCGGCTGTGTAGGGTCGGGCACCTGTCGGGGCGACCGCGCCGTCATTCTGACAACGCCGAATAGCCGTTTGTCTTCAAAGGTGCCTATTGACACCCACTTGTCAGAACGGGCTTTAGAAAGGCTTGATGCCCTGATGCCTTCCAAGCTGATGACGAGGGTTCAATTCCCTTCACCCGCTCCAATCTTTTCAATGACTTAGCGACATAACCCGCGATCAGTTGCAGGTCGGGCTAAACAACGGCTAATAATTTTTCGCATGGCCGACCGAGCTCCCCACCGCCGCGCAGCTATTTATCGCCGACATGCGTGGGAATTAGCAGAGGCTGCCAAGCGCGAACTACACCTAGATCATCGCCGCCGCCGCCCTCGATTTGAGCGCGAGCGATCAGCGCGCCGCCGATCAGATGGAACCGCCAAAAGCTGGCTATTTAAAAGGCGCTGACGGCCCTCAGGATAAACACCTATCAGGCAAGTGACCTTGCCGTCGTTGTCCGTAATGCAATCAGAGTCATTTTTGGCCGCTTCGAACCGCGGCTGATAGTGATGATGGCGGTGATGTGCGGCGGGCTTCAGCCGTAAGCACAGGCACAAAAATGGCCAGCAGGCCTACGCTGATAAAGACCGTCATACAAATTTTACGCGTCATGGCACACACCAATTTGTGCGTTACGCTAACCAAAGGCCATCCGCCAGATCGTGATTAATCATAAGTTTAATCTTAGTGCCTCGCGCCGCTCCGCCAATGAAAGCCACAGGAAAAATGGCACACCCTCCGGGTGAGATTTGTTACAATTTTATTAAGAATTGTTGCCCAATCTCGTGCCGTGCAAAACGCGGCCCAAATATATCTGGCGCGAGACGTCACCCAGTCATCAGCGCCATCGCGCCTGAGCTGGCGTCATCGTTTGCACACATACTAACTGAGCCACTCCCCGAAAACTTAGCTGCTCTTCTCCGGCAATTGGATGCGAAGTTATCTAGCCGCGCGGCTGTCCGGCAAATGGTTATGTCGGACGCATCAATGCAATAATCGATTCGGCTTTGCGTTTAGGCCCGCTTCGACAAGCCGCCGGGTAGCTTCCGCCCGCGAGGTCTTGCCTGGCTGTTTTAAGCACCGGCGAAGGCGCGCACCAATCGAGGGGAGCCGTGGGAGGCACGAGACAACCTCGCGAACCGTCTCAGTGCGTTCGGTTCGAGGCTTTAAGAAAAAGGTAAGTTCTGCTGCTTCGTTGTCCCGTTGAAGTTTTCGAAAATTTCCGAAAAATTCACCGCGCGCAATGTACAAGCAATTAGCTGAGCATTCTGTGGTATACCCACAAAAGTCGGGGCCTTCCGATGAAACTATTATTGCTATTCGTTATCGTCGGGGCGGTTTTGCTTATGGCCTATTTTGCCGAACCAGTCCTCCGAACCGGCTGATGAAGTCGCGTCGCCTAGCTGACGTTGCATCGAGCCGCACAGACGCACGACGGCGGGCGCTCCTCCGAGTGGCGGTGACGCGGCGAGCCGCAAGCAGGCGATGGCGGATTTCAAGGCGGCGTGGGAGCGCGGGCCGTGATCCTTAAATCCGAGACGTACAATTCTCGTCGGCTCGATTTGCTGGTGCAGGATCATCCTCGCGCAAATAAGTATCCCCAATCTTCTTGAAATATGGGCCACCGATCACGCATTTTTCGCTAAACCAGCAAGCAACTCTCAGCGGACAAACTCCCCAGATCGAGCACATAGGTAGGATCGCGCAGATTCTCGGCTCCTGTTATCGTCAATGTATACAAGTCATCTCAGACACCACATGCGTGGCATTAATCCAGAGCAAAAAGTTGCCGGGGATGCCGCTACATGGCGGATTTCAAGGCGCGGTAGGGCGCGAGACAAATTTGAAATAGAAGGGGCCGCCAACTGCGGCGGCCAAAAAGCGCGCTCGGAGGGGAAACCGGCGGGTTTCCCAGGCTATCTAGGATAACGTCTTGATCTAATTGGGTGCGATTCCGTCTTCGGCGGTATCCGGCTGACGTTCCCGGATTCACGCTTGAGCCTGTCGGTAGTCGCGTATGGATGATGGCTTGCACATTAAGCACACATCCGTAGTTGACCGTGGCTTCGCAAAACGTCTCAGTTAAGGACCGCGCGGGGGGCGAGGCGAAGCATTAACATTCGCCCAAGGAACAACGTGAGGCGGCCCCAGTTGGCGGCCTCTTTTATTTTAGGCCGTAGCGTGTTTTCCAGGGGCAAAGTGATGGTTGATGACCCGTGTCATGCTACGCCGGAAAGCGTTCAAAGAAATACGAAGTGCTGCACTCGCTGAACTCAAAATGGCCGTGGTTATGAAGTG
>CAVZVP010000027.1:0-20621 GCA_963778745.1 uncultured Alphaproteobacteria bacterium
GAAGAATTCCAATTGATCATTCTTCGGGACGCCGAATCGGCAGCCGACGAACGAAGTCGGCGTGATATTTTGGTAGAACGCAGGCGCGCGGCGCGCGTAGGGATCGTCAGCATCGAAGCCACGCGCGACGCGCAACACGGCCGCCGCGTCACTGGCAGTTAACGTGAAAATCGAAACGCAATCTAACGAACGGCAGGCGGGCACCACTCCGCGAGTACTGAGTAGGCCGCAGCTCGGTTTAAGGCCGATCAGGTTATTGAACGCTGCTGGTACGCGACCGGAGCCCGCCGTGTCGGTGCCAAGCGCAAAACTGACGAGCCCAGCGGCCACAGCGATCGCTGAGCCCGAACTGGAGCCGCCGGGAATGTAGGCCGGATCGAAGCTGTTCCCCGGAACTCCATAAGGAGATCGCACGCCCACGAGGCCGGTCGCGAACTGGTCGAGATTGGTCTTACCGATGGGAATGGCGCCCGCCGAAATTAGCTTAGCAACGACCGAAGCCGACTCGCAGGCGATATAACGGTAATCAGGGCAGGCTGCGGTTGTCGGGTGGCCCTCCAAGTCGATATTGTCTTTGATCGCGAACGGGATGCCATACAACGGCTGGCCGTCCGGCCCCCGGCGCTCGAGATCAACCGCGTAGGCCAGCAACTCGTCGCTGGTAAGACGGTGAATCCAGACCTTATCGTCGCCGCGCAGCTCCATGCGCCGGCGCAAACCCGCGATAAGCTGGGTCGGACGAAGTGTGCCATCGCGGTAGCGCGCGCTGAGGGTCTCTACGTCAAGCGATTCCTCGGGTTCGAGCATCGAGGGCCCTTGCCATCCCCATCGGTTGCGACGGCGAAATCTTGTATACGACAATTTTCTTCTGTGAGGTATTGTGCTCGCATGGGCATCGCGACCAAGATCATTCCCAATCTTTATCGCGACTCCATATCGTTGATGCAGCTTTCGGCGATGCTCACCGCATTGCCGGGTGTCGAAGGGGTTTCTGCTATCATGGCTACCCCGGCCAGCTTGGCACTGCTTGCCGAGGCCGGGCTGGAGTGCGGCCGCATAGCGGCCGGCCCTAACGATCTGCTGATCGCAGTGCGAGGCAAGAGCCCCGCCGCGCTTGAGGCGGCGCTGGCCGCGGCCGTTGTCGAACTTGATAAAACGCCATCCGCCGCTGGACACGGCGGTCCGGCACCCATGCCCCTGCGCAGCCTGCAAATGGGCCTTGCCAGCTCCCCCGAAGCCAACCTTGCGCTGATTTCCACTCCCGGCGAGTACGCGGCGGCCGAAGCGACCAAGGCATTGCACCTCGGTCTGAACGCCATGCTTTTCAGCGACAATGTGGATCTGCGCGACGAGATCGAACTCAAGCAATATGCGAAAACACGCGACCTGCTTGTGATGGGTCCCGATTGTGGCACCGCGATCATCAACGGCATCCCCCTCGGGTTCGCCAACGTAGTTCGGCGCGGCGCAATCGGTGTTGTCGGTGCGTCGGGTACGGGCATCCAGCAGGTAACCTGTCTGGTACACCGACTCGGCGCAGGAATTTCGCAGGCCATCGGCACCGGCAGTCACGACCTCAGCGGTCCGGTCGGCGGCATCACCATGTTGCAGGGAATTCGGGCGCTGGCGGCGGACAAAGCCACCAAAGTGATCGTGCTGATATCCAAACCGCCATCGCCCGAGGTTGCGCAGACGGTTCTTGCCGAGGCGAAACGCTGTGGCAAGCCGGTGGTGGTGAATTTCATCGGTGCGGCGCCCGAAAGCATTCGCGGCAGGAATCTGCATCCGGCGACCACGCTGGAGCATGCAGCGCTGGCCGCCGTGGCGCTCTCACGCGGCCGCAAGCCGTCAGACGAGAGTCCAAATGCCTTGCCGCCGGTACGGTTCGGCCCCATGTCGGGCAGCCAGCGATATCTGCGTGGCCTCTATAGCGGCGGGACCTTCTGCTACGAGGCCTCGGGTTTACTCGGGACCTCGCTCGGCGCGGTCTGGTCGAACGCGGCGGTCGATCCGAAGCGACGACTGGCAAACATTCGCACGTCGAAAGGACACACGCTGATCGACCTGGGCGATGACGTGTTTACCCGCGGCCGCCCCCATCCGATGATCGACTTCCGGCAGCGCAACGAGCGCCTGCTGTTGGAGGCCGATGATCCGAAAGTCGCGGTAATCCTGTTCGATGTAGTTCTGGGTTTCGGCGCCCACCGTGACCCGGCTGCCGAGCTGGTTCCCGTGATCGAAAAGGCGCAGGCGGCCGCGGCCAAGAAAGGACGCAGCATCGCATTTGTAGGGTTCGTCTGCGGAACCGAACTCGACCCACAGGGATTTGCGCGCCAGGAACAGGCGCTACGTGCCGCGGGTGTAGTTCTCGCCGATAGCAACGCGCAAGCCGTGCGAATTGCCGCATCAATCGTCGGGAAACGCTCATGAGTACGTTGTTTTCTCGACCTCTTTCGGTCCTCAATGTGGGCGTCGGCTCGTTCGTCGATGCCATCAACCAGAGCGGCGGCAAGGCAATACACATCGAATGGACGCCCCCGGCGAACGGGGACCGTGCTACGGGCGCGGCCCTCGCCCGGATCGTCAACCACCCCAAGATCGAAGCCGCAAACGCAAAGGCCGCCCAGCGGTTGCTTGCGGCGCAGCCCCGGCTGGAGAGCATCGGACTTGCCCGCGAGGCGTTGCCGAAAATGGGCCGGCGCACGATTCTGCACGCCGGGCCGCCGATCGATTGGACGCGCATGTGCGGTCCGATGAAAGGCGCCATCATCGGCGCACTCCTGTTTGAGGGCTGGGCTAGAAACCCCACCCAGGCGCGGGCCATGGCCGGGAGCGGCGAGATCGACTTCGAGCCATGCCACGATCACGCGGCGGTCGGGCCGATGGCCGGAATCATTAGTCCCTCGATGCCGGTGTGGATCGTCAAGAATGCTGTGGGCGGCAATCGCGCTTACAGCAACCTCAACGAGGGGCTGGGCAAGGTGCTGCGCTTCGGTGCCAATAGTCCCGAGGTGATCGAACGCTTGAAATGGATGGGGCGGACGCTCGCGCCGACGCTTCAGGCCGGACTGGCCAAACTCGGTCCGCTCGACCTCAAGCCGCTGATCGCGCAGGCCCTGCATATGGGCGACGAGGTGCACAATCGCAACGCCGCCGCCACCTCGCTGCTTGTCAAAAAGCTAGTCCCGGCACTCCTTAAAAGCGGGGCGCCGGAGGGGGATGTCGCGGCGGCGATCGAATTTATGGCTGCCAACGACCATTTCTTCCTCAACATCTCGATGGCCGCGTGCAAGTCGATGCTAGATGCCGCCCATGGTGTTCCCGGTAGCAGCCTGGTTACCGCGATGGCGCGTAACGGCGTGGATTTCGGCATTCGTGTCAGCGGGCTCGGCCAACGCTGGTTTACGACGCCGGCGCCGGTGGTCAACGGGTTATACTTTGCCGGCTACTCCATGGCCGATGCTGCGCCGGACCTCGGCGACAGCGCAATCACCGAAACCGCCGGTTTGGGCGGGTTTGCCATGGCCGCTGCGCCCGCGATCGTCAAATTCGTTGGCGGCAGCGCGCAAGATGCGCTGGCCAACACTCTTTTGATGACGCACATCACGCTCAAGCGCAACGGAGCGTTCACACTGCCGGCCCTGGATTTTGCCGGTACGCCCTGCGGGATCGATGCGCGGCGGGTGGTAGACACTGGTATCCTGCCGATCATCAACACCGGAATTGCGCACAAGGCATCCGGTGTCGGACAAATCGGCGCCGGAGTCACTCACGCACCTCTCGCTTGCTTCACGCAGGCCGTAGCGGCGCTTGCCCGGTCGGTTGGAGATTAGTCATGGCGGCGCGTGGGCTCGCGGTCTTGGCAATTGGCGGAAACGCCCTGATCAGCGACAGCTCGCACGAGTTGATTCCCGATCAGTACCGCATGGTCGCGGGCATCGCCGTGAATATCGCCGGAATGATCGTCGATGGCTGGAACGTGGTGGTCACACACGGTAACGGTCCGCAGGTTGGTTACATCCTGCGGCGCTCGGAAATAGCGATCGACGAAGTGGCGCCGGTGCCGATGGACTACGCCGGTGCCGACATCCAGGGCGCGGTGGGCTGGATGTTCGTGCGCGCGCTGCGCAATGAATTTGTTCGCCGTAGCATGGCACGTCAGGCGGTGGCGGTGGTCACGCAAACCGTGGTCGATCGGGCCGATCCGGCCTTTACCAATCCGACCAAGCCGATCGGTTCGCACATGGACGAGGCAAGGGCTAAAGACCTCGCGCTCAAGTATCGCTGGACGGTGCGCGACGATGCGGGGCGCGGCTGGCGGCGGGTGGTGCCTTCGCCCAGACCGACCGCGATCGTCGAGACCAATGTGATCCGGCAGATGGCCGGCGCGGGATACGTGGTGGTGGCCTGTGGCGGTGGCGGTATCCCGGTTATCGTGGACGATAACGGGGACTATAGCGGCGTTGAAGCCGTGATCGACAAGGACCTGGCGTCGAGCCTGCTGGCGCGCAGCCTCTGCGCAGACGCATTGGTGTTGCCGACCGGCGTCGAGAAGGTGGCCCTAGATTTCAATAAGTCGACGCAACGCTGGCTGGATCAGATGACCCTTGCTGAAGCGAAGCGTTATGCCGCCGAGGACCAGTTCGACAAAGGAAGCATGGGGCCGAAGGTTGCCGCGCTGATCGATTTCGTCGAAGGCGGCGGCAAGCTCGGCCTGATCACCAATGCGCCAAACTTGCCCCGGGCGTTACGCGGCGAAACCGGAACCCGGGTCGTTCCCTAGGGAGTGTGCACTTAATCCTTGCTCAATCCGATCAACCCGCCTTTCGACCGCGTGAGGCAAACTGTGAAAATCGCATTTGCCAGCGCATGTAAGAAATGCCACTTGGAGTCGAATGCGAGAGACCTTTAGCATCACTCAATTGATTCCACCGGTAGCTGCCGCGATTGAAATCGTGGGCTCCTACCCTGTAGGCGCGCTTCTGCCGGAAGAGGAGATTGCGCTTGGTGACGTATCGGCCAATCGCAGGCAAGAATTTACGCGCGGACGCCTATGCGCCCGGCAAGCTATGCAAAAGCTCGGGTTGGCCCCGCTTCCAATACTGCCCGGTCCAAATCGCGAACCTCGATGGCCCCCCGGCATTTCCGGCAGCATAACTCATTGCGATGGATATGCTGCCGCTGTGGTGACCCGCAAAACCGATATCTGCAGCATCGGTATCGACGCAGAGCGCATTCAGGATTTTGGCGACGCTGCATTTGATATAGTTTCCCTCGAAGCAGAGCAGGCGTGGATCAAACAGGCGGACCGACAGGCTCCCTGGCGTGTACTGCTATTCAGCGCGAAGGAGAGTGTGTTCAAGGCTTGGTTTCAAGTTTTCAGAATCGGGTTGGGCTTTGAACACGTTCACATCGTTTTTCGCCCGACTAAGTATGCTTTCCGCGCTATCGTTTCCCGCGATACGTTCGGTACATCCAATACCGTGGAATTCAACGGACGGTTCCGCTTCGATCGAGAACGCGTCCAGACCAGCGCCTTCATTCTTGCTTGATCGGACTTCGCCCGTGGCGCGGGCAAGTTTGCCGTGAGCCTATGGTATGGCCCGAAAGCATCAGCCGCCGCCTGGGCAACATCCGAAACGGCACCGTGTATAGGCCTATGTGTACCGAAAACCTAAGCACGCACATATGCCCTGTACATTCGGAGCAACGCGTTCTCTGCCTCAAGCCGGCTCTTCGACTTGAATGGCGCGGCCAAGGCGGCCAGCAGCGCGATCATGGTGCGCTGAGGTTAGGTGATTCCTTCGGCTAATCAATGCGGATACGGTTTTCGGTACACACAGGGGTTGGGCTCTTTATCCCGACAGCTATTTTCCTTGCTTGATGAAATCAATGATCTCCTGACCGAGTGTATCATCGGCTGTATTGATCGAGGCTGTCGTCGACTGATGGTTGTGACCAACGAGCCTCAGAAAGCGAGGACACCGTGAACGGGCCGCACACATTTTTGCAAATAATTCCGCGCTATACACATCAAGGAAGGGGTTGTCGAACTCAGCGATGACGATGAAGGTGGGCAACGCCGACTGCGCCCCGTAATTCACTGGCGACCGTTCTGGATAAAGGCTGGTGTCTGTGCCGAAATATTCCGGCACGCGGCTCCCGTTGGGGTCATCGGCACGACTGTCTGCTTTGAGGCGCCCGCTAATCAGGACCACACCAGAGACGCCCGGGCCTTTGGCGCCGTGAATTTTAGCGTCAAATGCCCAAGTCGCCACATGCAGCGCGCCGGTGGAGCGGCCGATGAGATAGATGCGCTCCGGATCGCCATCGAAGCGTTTCGCGTTCTCCTTGATCCAAGCCACCGCACCACCGATGTCTTGAGCCGCGGAGGGATAGATATTTTTCGGTGCTAGCCGATAGTTAGCATTGACCCCAATAAAACCGTGGCGAGCAAAGTAGTACAGAACATTCGCCGAGATCTCCTTGTTCTCGTTCTTGTCTCCGGACGTCAACGCGCCGCCATGCACGAACACAACGACAGGGAGATTTTTGGCACCCTGCGGCTGATAAACGTCGAGCGTCTGACGTGGATCGGCCCCATATGCTTCATCAGCGACGACCGTCACCCCCGCCTTTGGCCCAGTTGCTAGCAATGGCGTGAACAAGCGTAGCGTTTCGGGGCCGTACTTGCCGATGTTGCTCTGGTACAGCGGGTTAATTTCCGCCAATTTCTTTTGGATGTCGTCTGGAAGGCGCGAGACCTGCGCCAACGCGCGCCAGGAGATACCCGTGACGCAAAGGATCGTAGCTAACGCAATAAACAGATGCCGACGTATATACCCCAACATGAATTGCTCCCGCGGCTTACGCCCCGATAGCATCACCGCTGTCGCTTAGAAGGCAGATTTCGGGTTAGCAGAACAGCGTCTAACGATCCATGCCTTTAGTGTACGCGGCACGGTCACTCGGGCGCCGACGCACGGCCGAATTGGGATGAGCGTGCATTTGGATACCTCAAAGGCACGTATGATCCATGTCAATGACAATCTGCCCGATAAAATTTTCAGTGGCCAATTGGGGACCCTCGGTCGCGGCGATTAAGCCCCGAAGCCGGAGACACGGCATGAAATATGAAGATCCTGCATGCGCATATTGCCCGGACACAGTGCGCGCCTGTCGCGTGGGCGAATCGGCTGAACGCGGTCCCGGGTATTGTCCCACAAAGGTGGATCCGGACGGCATCGACGACGCGGCCAGCAAATACGACGATGCCGAGGTTCGCCGCATCTCCCAGGTCTCCGCTGTGGTCGAGGCAGCGGGCTACTGTAAGTGGACCCGTGTCCAGGAGATCTGTGAGTTTGCCAAGCGAATGGGTTTCAAGAAAATAGGCATCGCCACCTGCATCAGTTTTGTCGATCACGCTAAGGTCCTGAGCGGCATTCTCGAAAGTCACGGGTTCGAGGTGGCCTCTGTCGCCTGCAAGCACGGCGGCATCCCCAAGGAGGAACTTGGCATTAAGGACGAGGAGAAGATCCGCCCTGGCAACTATGAGGCGATCTGCAACCCGGTGGGGCAGGCCGAGCTGCTCAAGCGTGCCGGCTGCGAGTTTAACGTCGTGCTCGGTCTCTGCGTCGGCCATGACAGCCTGTTTTTCAAACACGCCCAAGGGCTGACCACGGTGCTGCTGGCCAAAGATCGAGTGCTGGCGCACAACCCGATCGGCGCCCTCAATTTGGCCGACACCTATTACAGTCAGCTGTGGGGACCTGATAGGCCGGAGAAGCCGCCGAAGATCCCCGTCGAGGGCCGTCGCAAGAACAAGGACAAGTGAGCCCGAAGCCGCAGGCTTTTCCAGCGATAATCTACCTATCGCCCCTGGGACATCGAAAGCGTGCCAAACTCTCCGCACCCACATCGCGCGTGTCACATTTCTCGATGCGGCCGGCATTGGAACGGAGTAGGCCATCCGATCTGATTGGAGCTGGAGGGTCTCGAATTGGGGGAAAGGAAAAGCGGTATATATCGGCGGGCAGCGCGCGCATTCGTCTCGGGCGGTACCGACACAAGCAAGAGGTGCTCGTCCGAATTCATCATCAACTATCACGTCCGCAGTGTCTGTTTTCGGTACACACGGGCCGAGACAAAGGAACTAAAGGCCCACTGGCGAATTTGTTTACTCAAAGGCAATTCTCCCCGGTCGTTGCCATGCACTTCCAACGTTTCGCTGCGACAGAATACGTCCGCATTGCAGAGGCGCCCTCAATCGTGCTGCAATACTGCCCAGCGTGCCGAAGGGGTACGCGTCACATAACGCCCTTTTCAGTAAACGGCTGCGACATTCGACGATGCCAGGGCTGCGGACTTGGACGCGCCCAGACTTCGGGATTCGATCCGGAGCACTACTACACCAGTGATTATTTCTCGGGAGGCGAGGCGGATGGCTACGCTGACTATCTCAGCGCCGAAACGGTGCTCCGAATCGAGTTTGCGCGTACGGCGGCTTTCATTCGCAAGTGGCATGAAGGCGGGCGTCTACTTGAGATCGGATGTGCCTATGGCTTCTTCCTGCATGAGGCCAAACCACATTACGACGTTGCTGGAATAGAGCTTTCTGCAGACGCAACATCCCATTGTCGCAAGTTCGGCCTCGACGTCATACACGGCGTGGCGAACGAAGAGACGCTATCCAAAATCGGGGCGGTCGATGTGATCGTGATGCTGGATGTGATCGAGCACCTTCCCGCCGCGCATGAGACACTTCGATTGTTGACGCAGCGTCTCAATCCAGGCGGCATCATTGTCATCACAACGGGCGATTTCAGCTCGCCCTTTGCGCGGCTCCTCGGCAAGCGCTGGCGACTCATGACCCCGCCACAGCACTTGTGGTTTTTTAGCCGCAAGAGCGTGTGTAAGATTGCGGCTTCATTGCAGCTGTCCGTCGAGCAGATCGATCACCCCTGGAAAATTGTGCCGACATCGTTGATTCTCTTTCAGCTCCGCCGGATGCTCGGCCTTCGGCCGCTCACACGGTCCGGTTCGCATACGACACCGGGTGCGAGTGAACTCGGCCTTCCCCTCAATTTGTTCGATGCGATGCGCGTTGTCTTGCGCAAACCCGCGTCATGACCGTCACTCGCCTCACCGTTGCACAGATTGCACTTCTTAGCCTTTACGCTGCAGGGATGTCCGGCGGCCAGATTCTTTTTAAGATGGCTGCACTGCGATTCGTCGGCGGTACGTTCGGCGAACGAATCGTCACGCTCGCCGGCAACGCCTATTTTCTCGCGGCCTTCGTGTTGTATTCGGTGCTCGCTGTGTTGTGGGTCTGGGTCCTTACGTTCACGCCGCTGTCGCGGGCTTACCCATTCGTCGCGCTGGCTTTTGCGATAACCCCGCTGCTCAGCGGCTTTTTGTTCGACGAACCCGTCACACTGCGGCTCATTCTCGGCATATTAATCATCGCTCTTGGACTTGCCTTCGTCACGACGTGATGGGAACCTTTGCGATCGGCCGGCGTTTAATAGTGCGTTTGTGTTGCAATGTTTTTCATACTATCGGCGTATGGCGGCTGGCGATGGAGCACGTTTTTCCGACGCAAATCTGGGTCGTGGTGCCGGCCTTTAATGAAGTGCGTACTATCGGGCGCGTCGTCACTAATATTGCGGGACGCGGATTTAAGATTGTCGTCGTGGACGATGGTTCGACTGACCAGACCAAAGATGGGGTGTCAGGAGCGGACGTTGTGGTGCGGCATCCTATCAATCTCGGCCAGGGGGCGGCGCTGCAAACCGGCATCGATTACGCGCTACAGCAAGGCGCCGATGTTATCGTCACGTTTGATGCCGATGGTCAGCATTATGCGGCCGACATTGCCGAGCTGGTTAACGCGCTGGCACGGGGGAAGGCCGACTTTGCTCTCGGCAGTCGGTTCCTCGGCCGCTCCGTCAATTTGCCGCCCGCGCGCCTATTATTGCTGAAGCTGGCCGTACTGTTCACGCGGTTGACCACCGGTTTGCGTGTAAGCGATGCCCACAACGGACTGCGCGCGATGACGCGCCGCGGTGCGAGCGCCGTGCGCCTGCAGCAAAACCGTATGGCGCATGCATCCGAGATTGTCAGTCAGATCGCTCGAACGGGCCTGCATTTCGTCGAAGTGCCCGTGACCGTTCATTACACCGCATACTCGCTAAGCAAGGGACAAAAGCTAAGTGACGCCCTGACTGTCCTCCTCGACCTGTTCGCACGCAAGCTCTACCGATGATAACCCGTGCAATCCTCTCGATCTTATTGATGGGCGTGCTCTTATACGCCGGCAGCGAGTACCGACGATCGCCTGCTGTGGCGTTCCTTGCCGGCCTTGCGGCGATTGCGGGCATCTACTTCACCTGGTTTCCCGAGCATGCAACGCGGCTTGGCCAATGGGCCGGCGTGGGCCGCGGCGTTGATCTTGTAATCTACATCTGGGTTTGCATCAGCCTGCTGGTGTTACTTAACCTCCATCTCAAACTTCGCATGCAAACGGACAAACTCACCGCGTTGGCACGGGCCATCGCGCTCGCGGATGTGCGCTCAAATACGCGAGCGGGAATGACCGGCCCGCACAGCTCGCATAGTCGAATCCGCGCGCCGTTCAACGCCGATAATGTCGACGAAGCGGCTCGCCCGGTTGACATAGGCCCAAGGGACGGTCAAGCCGTTTGACCTCCATAAGCGCCAGTTCTCCATTATCCTGGGCGCAGCGGTAGCGATGTTTCGATGATGAAATCCGCTTTTTTCACGTTGAGTTCGATGCGCCAGTTCTCGCGCAGCATCAACTGAGCCATCTCCGCGCGATAGGAAACGAAAAAGGGAGCACGGAGGGCACGAGTTCGATTGCGCCTGCCGCATCCACGGCGCTGCGCTGTTCACTCGACGATATGCGGGGACGTTCGGGTATCGGCTTAACAACCTCGGTGTTGCAGGAAAAGCAGCAAAAGACAATCGAGCGGCCGCCAGTCGGCAAGCGCACCATTATACCGGGACTCTTCGCTTTCTTAATGATCCATCTCGTCGAGGAGCGAACCCGGGGCTTTTTGTTTGAGTGCTATCGCGACCGCGAATCCCGGCTTGGCTCAGGCAGGCGAGCGATATAGCGGTAGCCGATGAGCGCGGCAAAGCACAGGAGCCAAATGACCCGTGCGAGGTAACGGTCGTAAGGGCCCGAGAGCCCGCCGGTCACAGCTGCATTCCAGACCACACCGGCGATCACAAATGCATACAGCGTGATTAGCTTGCTCGGAAGCCATTGCCTGCGCGCGACGACGGTCCATGCGCCGAAGATGACGGCAAGGATCACCGCGACGAGATGGAGTTGGCGGAAGCCGTCGACCGGAAGCTGCCCTTGGCCTTGCTTTGAGTCCAGAAGCGAATTCGCCACCTCCGGGCCAAAGATGGGATACGCTCGGTCGGCAACCATCTGCGCGAAATACGGCGAGAGTCCATCGCCCGTGCCAAATCGGAACAGCTGGCGGCCGGCATCCACGATCGAACGCTGCAGGATTTCCAGCGTGTGCGTGCGCAGCGTCGACCACACGATGCGGCGCGCCTCCGGCTCGAACTGATCGAATGTGCCGATCTTCTGGAACGGGCTGTCACCTTCCCATTTCAGGTCGTCATGCGTGAGTCCGTCCAGCTCCTTCACATACGCGCACAACGTATATCCCGCCGCAGGGCACGCGCTCTCGAGATAGGACAACGCAGGGCCGTCATCGATCCACTTCGCCAGCAGGAAGACGTTGCTGTTGCGCGCCAAGCCGATTTCGCGGAAGTTCAGCCAATTCACCGTCACCATGCAGGAGACGGCGAGCAGCCATGGGATCAGCACCAGCATCGCCGCCCGCCGCATCGGGACCGCGTCATGCGCTACGAACGGCCACACCATCAGGCAGAGGAGGCTCAGGCCAAGCGCGATCGGCACATGACTGAAGTGCGTCGTGATCGCCACTGTCGTCAGCACGACGAGATACACACGCTCGAAGCGGCCGAGCTGGCGGCTGCAAAACCCGAGCAGGAAGAGGCCGAGCAGAAGCACCGGCGAGAAGACATCCGGCATGATCTCGCCGGTGATCCACGGCAGGCTCGAAAAGACGCACAGCACCGCGATGATCAGCAGAGTTTCGGCCTTGCTGACGCTGCCTTCCGAGACGCAGCGCAGCACGAGCCAGAGCAGATGCGCCATGATCGCTCCTTGAACGAACACGACCGGCCACAGCGTGCTGCCCTGATGCAGCGGCAAGATCAGGAGGCTGTAGAAGACGCTGAACATCCCCGGGATTTCCCGTTGGATTGCGGCGGTCACGTAGGCGCTCGTATCCGCGAACACCAGCGGCGCATGATTGAATAGCGCGACCCACGACAGCATGAGCGCACCGGCGACGACAACAGCGCCGGTCTTGCCAATGCTCGTGCTCTGACCCATCCGTCCTCCCGTCGTGTGCCTGAAAATTAGCAGGTTACGTTGGCAGCGTCCGGTCTGGGCAAAATCAACAAAACTCACGTTGAGCAAATGTCGTCCATTTTACCTGGGATAGTGGCCGTATGACAGACGCGGCGTCACTTCGCGTTCGGGCCAAGTTCAGACATCACCACGCCATTCTAATCGATCACCTCGTCCGCGCGAGCGGGCGGCGTCGGCGATATGTAAAGGCCCAGCGCCTTGGCCGTTGCCAGATTAATAACGGAATCGACCTTGATCGGCTACTAAACCGGCAGGGCTCGGCACCATTCTGCTTAACAGCCGCCGTCCATAATTAATTCCGGGCCGCTCGATCGCCTGATACATCAGCTCCGCCGCTGGCATAGTGATGGCGAGACAAAAACAGGCCGTCAAAAAACCGCCGATAGCCGGTGTCGTTGCCGAATGCCAGGCAGCCGATACGGATCGCCAGAAAATGAAGCAGATAGGCGCCATAGGAGCGCTGCCCCAGATAGACCAGCGGTTTCCATGTCAGTATCCGACGTCGGCACCTAAATTGCTGCAATGAAAGATTTAATATGCCTTCTTGTGCGCCCTAAGGAGGGACGTCAAGATGAACTCGCTACTAACGCGAGAGATTGGCCATGACCGTCGAATGCACCGTCATCGAGCACTATCGTCATGGCGCGTTGGAAGACGCTTTGCTGAAAGGACTGGCCGCCGCCGGTAAGGATGTCAACAACCTCACACCCGACGATCTTGCGCCAGCCGACGAATTTCATATTGGCGGTCGACAGGCGACCATCGATTTCGCCGCTGAATTCAAGCCGGCGGCTGATACACATTGGCTCGACATTGGCTGCGGCCTCGGCGGCCCGTCGCGATATGTCGCATTTACCTATAATTGCCGCGTTACCGGAATTGACTTGAGCGAGGAATATGTTGCGGTGGCCGGTTCGCTGTCACAGCGCGTCGGCCTCGGCGGCAAGGTCAGCTACCGGCAGGCCAGCGCGCTCGCTTTGCCGTTTGAAAATAACACTTTCGACGGCGCCTATATGCAGCACGTCGGCATGAACATCGCAGACAAAGCCAAGCTGTTCGGCGAGGTTCATCGCGTGCTCAAGCCGGGCGGCACCTTCGCCATCTACGACGTCATGCGCGGCAATGATGGCGTCTTCAGCTATCCGGTACCGTGGGCCTCGACCGAAGAAACCAATTTCGTTGAAACGCCCGCTAGCTACTGCGCGCTGCTCGCCGCGGCAGGCTTTGAGCTTGTCAAAGAACGCAACCGCCGCGATTTCGCGATGGATATCTTCCGTGCCCTGCAGGCCAAGGTCATCCAGGCCGGTAGGCCCTCCAAGTTCGGGCTGCAGATCGCGATGGGTGCAAACACCTCGCAGAAAGTCGGAAACATGATCAGCATGGTTGAGCGCGGTACCATCGCACCCGTGGAAATAATCTGTCGCTGCATTGAGGTCAATCCGCACGCGGAAAATGCGTAGCAGCGTTTGCAAGGCTCGGCTTTATCTGCACCGAGCAGTACTTTGATACCGAGCAACTGCGATCGGCCGATGCGTAATTTGATATTGGCGAGGTCCCGCTTGGCATATCTACCGGCTTGACCTAGTATCCGGGCAGTCGGAGCTGACCTATGACTTCATTTCTTGTTTTTCCTCAGTCGGTATCGGTTGAGACTGAAAGTAACAATCCAGAAGCAGCGACCCTGCGTATAATCGAACGGGCTCAAAACCATGCTGATACTCGTATGTTTGAGTTTCGCATGACGCGCGAAGAGCTCCTACAACTCCGGGACGACATCGCCACCGAACTATCTAAAGGACAGATTCCCGAATAGCCGGTTCCTCGCCTTGTGGAGCCGTTCCAACGGGAAGACCAAACAAGAGCAATCAGCCACCGCAAAATCCATACTCTCGGCCGACCACTATAAGACCCCGTTAGGGCATGTGTTGCAGCACGGTGACATAGATGCCGGCGATAATGGCCGAGGTGATCACGCCCGAGACGCAGGCTCCCATTGCCCAGGGCAGGATCATGGCGAACTTGTTGGCGTCGTGGGCCTCCTTCTGTGCCACTTTGGCGGTCGTCGGCACGCATGACACTCCGGCGATGCCAATCACCGGGTTAAAGGTACGGCCGCTGGTCCAATAAACGATATAGCCCCCGATGATGCCGCCGATGCCGGAGAGCAGCAGCGCCGTCATTCCCAGGAATAGCAGCAAGAGCACCTTGGGATTGAGAATGGTGTTGGCCTCTAACAGCACGCCGAGCATCAGACCGAGGAAAAAGGTGGAGCCGTAAAGGACCGGTCCGGTGAGAAACTCCACATATTGCTTGACGCCGGATTCGCGCACGATGACGCCCAGGAAGAACGACATGAATAAGGGCGCCGCCACCGGGAACAGCAGGCAAAGCACGGCCGCAGTGACGATAGAGAAGGTGATTTTTTCCGCCGCCGTGACTTTCGGGATCGATTTCTGGTCCATCTTGATCCCGCGCAAATGCTTTGGCACCAGCAGCTTGACCAAATAGGGATAACCCGCATAGCACAGGCTCAGATAGAGATAGGCCACGATCGTGATCGGCACGAACAGGTCGCGGGCCAGCATCAGCGATGTGTAGAGAACCATCGGCCCGTCGGCGCCGCCCACCATCGCGATCGCCGCGGCTTCCTTGTAGGACAGTCCCATAGCAACGGCGATGGGGAACGTCAGCAAGGTGCCGAGTTCCGCCATGACCGCGATGAACATGCAGCGCACCGGGGCGATCAGCATATATCCGACATCCGAAATCGCCCCGATCCCCATGAAGACCAGGCAGGCGATTAGACCGTTGCTGAAGGTAAATGTGTAAATCGGCTGTAGGAAATCGATCTGCAGGACATCCAGGAGTTTTGCCGGTTCGCTCGCGATCGGATCGATGAAGATCGTTCCCATGGTTCTCGCCGAGAGAAAGAGAACGCCGGCATTGACGCACGCCATCCCGACTCCCATGGGAATCATGATGAGCGGTTCGAGCGTTCCCTTGACCCCCCAATAGACGAAGGCAATTCCGAGCGCGATCAGCACTACGCGCGCGACTGCAATGAGCGGATCGGACGCCACCATGGTGGCGATGCCCTGAAAGATGTTGAGAAATTCGATCTCCGGCATAGTCAGGCCTTTTTGTGCGGCGTCGCGGCCGTTGGCATAGGAGAAGATGCGGCCTTGGCTTTATTGCGCCGCTCGGCGCGGTTGCTCTGCATCCGAATGACGACGAAGAGGTACTTGATCATCCAGGCAATGACGAGCGAGATCACGGCCGCCAGCGCATAGATGAAGAGCATCAATTTGACCGAGCCGCCGAAAAATTCCATGTCCCCCTCCGCTATAACCCGCCTGTTGAATACCTTGATGGCGCCAAACCGCCGCGAGCCGCACGGCACGAACGAACCGGGGCCGGACGCGCCGTTACGCGATGACGATCAGCACCTGATTGGCCTCCACCTGATCACCCTCGGCGACCTTGATCTCGGCGATTTTCCCGTCGACCGGAGCATAGACCGGATTCTCCATCTTCATGGCTTCGAGGATCATCAGTTCATCCTCGACCTGAACCTGGTCTCCAACCTTCACCAGGATTTTCCAGATCTTCCCCGCCAGCGGTGCGGTGATTTCCTCGCTCATCAAGAATACTCCTTGTCGTCTGCCAATCGCTTCAGGTCAGTTTTGAGTGCCCCAACGTTTTGCCGTTCCGGTGATCAAGGCGCGGCCTTTTGGATTTTTTGGTCTGTTCACCCGCGGATGATCCGCGGCAGCAGCATGTGGTGACGGGGGCAGATTGACTGCGGGTTCTGGTAGACCGCGCCGGAAAACGCTTTCAGATAATTGCGCAGCGCCGTCAGGTCGACGATCTCGTCGACGAAACCGTGGCGCGCACAATAATCCGGGCGCGACGTATCGTAGTATTTCTTCGCCATCTCATTCATCTTCTGGGCGAGCGGCTCAAGCGGGCGGCCGGAATCCTTTTCTTTCACCGCGCGACGGGCATAGGTCGCGACCGCCGCAGTTTCGCCGTGCATGACATAAATCTCGGTGGCCGCGGTGCCAAGCGTGAAGGCGTTGTGGCGGTTGGCGGTGGGACCGCCCAAGATGTAGTGCGCGGCCGCGCTGCCCTTGCGCAGCACCACTAGCATCATCGGCACGTCAGTTTGCTGGATCGAATAGATCAGCGATTGGCCGAGGCCGAGCAATTCGGCCTTCTCGGCTTGATCGCCGACATCGATGCCGGTCGTATCCTGGAACCAGACGATCGGCACGCGGTCGCGCCCGCAAAGGGTGACGAACTCGTTGAGCTTGATCAGGCCCTGGCGATAAAGTTTGCCGCCGATGCCGGGATAATCGGCGTATTCGGGATAGCCTTTGGGCAGCAATCCCTGGCGGTTGCCGATGGCGCCGATCAAATTGCCGTCGATCTTGACCAGGCCGGTATACATTTCCGGACCGTAGCCCGGGCGGAACTCCATGTTCTCGCTGCCATCGACCAGGCGGGCGAGAATGTCGTCGAAGATGTAGGCTTCTTTCTGATTGAACGGCAGCAGATGATAGAGGTCGTCCGCCGGCAGCCGCGGCTCGGCCGGCTCGGCCACGCGAAAGAATATCGGGTCATAGGCCGGGATCGCGCGCATGTATTGCTTGATGCCGTCGAGGACTTCTTTTTCCTCATTGTAGACATGAGTGAAGAATCCAGTCTCGCCGTAATGGGTCTCAACCCGGCCCGGCGGCCGTTCGCTGAAATCCCGGGTCTTGGCGATCAGTTCCTCCAGCCCTTCGGCATCGAAACTGCCCTTGGGTGACATTCCCGACACGATGCCGACGCCACCGACGGCGATGTTGGCATCCTTGTGCGCCAGCAGAATGGTCGGACTGATACCCTGATAGCCGCCGCCGGCCGGATTGGTGCCGTAGATGCCGGCAAGGACCGGGATGCCGGCCTGCTCCAACTCGGCATGCCGGTAGAAGCAGGCGCCGCTGCCGCGGCGGTCGGCGTAGAACTTCTCCTGCTCGGGCAACTGCACGCCGCTGCAATTGACCAGCCAGACCAGCGGGATGTGCAGCCGCTTGGCGAGATTGGTCACCCGCAGAATGTTGTCGGGCTGCCCGGCGACCCAGGCGCCGGCCAGCACCTTGTTGTCAAAACCGATGATCACCGCCCAGCGCCCGGCGATCTTGCCGAGACCGTCGACCACGTTGGTGGCGCCCTCGGGATTGTCTTCTGGATTGTAGAGACTGTGCAGCGGGCACCAGCTGCCCTTGTCGACCAGGTATTCGAGCCGTTGCCAGACCGTGAGCATGCCGCGCTCGTTGATCTTCGCGGCCGGAATGCCGGCATCCTGGCGCGCTTTGCGGGCGGCGGAGATTTCGGTTTCCACGGCCTCAAGTTTGGCGCGGCTCTCCTTGGTGCGGACGATGCGGTTTTCCTTCAACTCCTTGCCGAAGCTCGCCATCTTTTCAAAATACGGTCTCATTCCCAACTCCCGAATAATGGTGCGTCGTTCGCGACTATGCGTTCCGCTACTCTCTATTGGGTGTGTGTCCGCAGGCCATGCCCGAGATGATGATCTTCTGGATGTTGGACGTGCCTTCCACGATCTGCAGCGACTTGGCGTCGCGTAAGAAGCGCTCGGCGGGGAACTCGGTTGAGAATCCATACGAACCGAAGATTTTCATGCACTCGTTGGCGGCGTGCACCGCCGCTTCGGAAGCGACAAGTTTGGCGACGGATGTCTCGTACTGGCTCGGCTTGCCCTGATCCTTCAGCCAGGCGGCGCGATAAACGAGCATCTGCGCGGCTTGATGTTCGACCACCATCTCGGCGATCTGCGCCTGCACCATCTGGTGTTGCGAGATCTTTTTACCGAACTGGGTACGCTCGTTGGCGTAGTTGATGGCAAGGTCGAGCGCGCCGCCGGCGACGCCGAGCGCACCCGCCGCGCAGCCCAGCCGCGTCTGGTTGAGCTGCCACATGCAGATGCGGAAGCCGTCGCCCGGCTTGCCGAGCACGTTCTCCTTCGGCACCTTCATACCCTCGAACACGAACTCGCCGGTGGGTGCAGCAATGCAGTCCGAGCTTGGTCTCGATGGCGCGCGAGGATACGCCCTTCCATTTCTTCGGCTCGATGATGAAAGCGGTCATGCCCTTGTTGCCGGCCGACTTATCGGTATAGGCGTAGAGCAGCCCGGCGTCGCCGAAGTGCGCCTGAGAGATCCACATCTTGTTGCCGTTCACCTCCCAGTGGTCGCCCTTGTCGACAGCGTGTGTCTTCATGCTGGCGACGTCGGAGCCGGTATTCGGCTCGGTCATGGCGAAGAAGCCGAGCTGCGTGCCGGCGACCCAGCCGGGCACGTATTTCTTCTTCTGCGCCTCGTTGCCGAACTTGGTCACGGTCAGCGCCGGGCCGAGATTCTGCATGTTGAACGGCACCCGCCAGGACGCCGAGACGCGGGCGATCTGCTCGGCCATCAGCGCGGATTCCATAAAACCCATGCCGCTGCCGCCGAGCTCCTCGGGTAGCGCGCAGGAAAAGAAACCAAGCTTGCCCATCTTGGCCACGCGATCGGGGCGGAACTCGTGTTTGCGCTCTTCTTGCTCGAGTGTCGGTGCGATCTCCTCGGCGGCAAACCGCTTGGCCGTGTCCTGGATCAGTCGCTGCTCTTCATTCAATTCGAAATTCATAGCTGCCCCGCTTCGCGCCATTGCAAATGGCGCATCATGGATGATCGATTTGCCATCTGATCACATCGTCCTTTAATCCTATTCCGCCCGCCATCCGATGTTAATAGAGCGGCCCAATGTCGACCCTGCGCATCATAACTAAACCCGCATTCGGCAGTTCGGTTTGACTTCGATCAACGCTTGACGCTCCAATTTCATGGCTCCGTGGTGACCTCGGATGTCGAATTGCTCGCCGATCGAGAACTCGACGACGTCCGCGGTGCGGCCGGCAGGCCCCCGCCACATGACAGATCGGCAATCCGCCTGCTATAGCGAGGCGATCGAGGAACGACGGATGCCTCTAGCGCAAGCGCTGCCGTACTCCAATGCCGGCCTTGGCCAGGTCCGAAACGACTGGACGCGCGAGGAGGTGCGCACGCTGTTCGCGTTGCCCTTTCCCGACCTAATGTTCCGCGCGGCAAACGTGCACCGGCAGAATTTCGACCCGACCGAGGTGCAGATCTCGACCCTGCTGTCGATCAAGACCGGCGGTTGTCCGGAAGACTGCGCCTATTGCCCGCAGAGCGCGCGGTACGACGCGGGCGTGAAGGCCGAGAAGCTGATGGCGATCGAAGCCGTACTGGCCGAGGCGCGTGCTGCCAAGGCCTCCGGCGCCTCACGCTTCTGCATGGGTGCGGCCTGGCGCTCGCCCAAGGAGCGCGATCTCGACAGCGTTTGCGCCATGGTCGAGGGCATCAAGGCGCTCGGCATGGAGACCTGCGCCACGCTCGGCATGCTCACCCCCGAGCAGGCGCTGCGGCTGAAAGACTCCGGCCTCGACTATTACAACCACAATCTCGACACTTCGCCGGAATTCTACGGCGCCATTATTACCACGCGCTGCTATCAGGATCGCCTCGACACGCTCGCGCATGTGCGCGCGGCCGGCATCAATGTCTGCTGCGGCGGAATCGTCGGCATGGGCGAGGGGGCGGAGGGCCGCGTCGGCATGATCGCGACGCTCGCCAGCCTGCCGGTGCATCCGGAGAGCGTGCCGATCAACATGCTGGTGCAGGTGGAAGGCACGCCGCTGTCGAGCCAGCCCAAGCTCGATGCCTTCGATTTCGTGCGCACGATTGCGGTGGCGCGGATCTGCATGCCGGCCTCGGTGGTGCGGCTGTCGGCCGGCCGCGAGGACATGAGCGAGGAGATGCAGGCGTTATGCCTCCTGGCTGGCGCCAATTCGATCTTCTACGGGCCGAAGCTGCTCACCACGCCTAATCCCGGGCGCGACCGCGACATGGCATTGCTGGATAAGCTCGGCTTGAGGCCGATGGAGCGCTGATTGCGCCGTCAGGTGAACTGGCACACCAAAGGGATCATGTCTGCTACAATATCAGGAACGGTATCACGGCCCAATCAATAGGTCTGTTCGTGCTCTGCGCAAGCAGAG
>CAVZVP010000028.1:0-180268 GCA_963778745.1 uncultured Alphaproteobacteria bacterium
TCTGGCGGCGTTGCAATTGGGGCGGCGGCCGCTATAGTCCGCGCGAAATTACGCCATTGATGCCGGGCAGGGGACGTGTGCCTGGCGTGTCCCAGAAAACCGCTAAGGAAAGCTTCGATGTTCATTTCGACCGCGTTCGCGCAAGGGTCGCTGTTCGGCGGGGCCGGCGGCGACAGCGGCAACATGATGATGTCGCTGCTGCCGTTCGCACTGATCTTCGTCATCATGTACTTCCTGATCCTGCGCCCGCAACAGAAGCGGGTGAAGCAGCACGCGGAAATGGTCAAGAACGTGCGGCGGGGCGACACCGTCATCACCAATGGCGGGCTCGTCGGCAAGGTCACCAAGGTGATCGACGACGATCAGATCGAAATCGAGATTGCGGACGACGTGCGTATCCGCCAAATGCGGTCGATGATTACCGACGTTCGCGCCAAAGGTGAACCGGTGAAGGACGAGGCGGCGGCCGGCTGATGCCGCCGGTCACGTTTTTCATCGCAAGTTCTTCGGATCAAGTCGGGACGTCATGCTTTATTTCACGCGCTGGAAGGCGGGGGCGATCGTTTTCACGGCATTGTTTATTTGCCTGTTCGCCATTCCTAATTTCCTGCCCGAAAAGATGGTGCAGAGCTGGCCGAAGTGGGCGCAGCGCCACGTCGTGCTCGGTCTCGATTTGCAGGGCGGCTCGCACATCCTGCTCGAGGTCGATACCAAAGCGGTGCGCAAGGAAATGCTCGAGACGCTTCGCGACGACATGCGCCGCGTGCTGCGCGATGCGCGCATCGGCTATACCGGGCTGGTGGTGCGCGGCACCAGCGTGGAAGTGCGCATCCGCGAGGGCGCCAGTGCGGATCAGGCGCAAACCAAGCTCGCGACTTTGTCGCAGCCGTTCGGCGGACTTCTCGGCGGCACCGGACAGCGCAACATCGACGTTACGGCCGAGGCCGGCGGGCTGATCCGGCTCACGCTGAGCGAGCCGGCCATCATCGATCGCGTGCGCCAGTCGGTCGCGCAGTCGATCCAGATCATCGAGCGGCGTGTCAACGAGCTCGGCACGGTCGAGCCGCTGATCCAGCGCGAAGGCACCGACCGCATTCTGGTCCAGGTGCCCGGTCTGCAGGATCCGACCCGGCTCAAGCAACTGCTCGGCAAGACGGCCAAGCTCGACTTCCGCATGGTCGACACCGGGGCGTCGGTGGAACAGGCGGTGCAAGGCCACGCGCCACCGGAGGACGACCTTCTGTACAGTGCGAGCCAGCCCAAGACGCCCTATCTGGTCGAGAAGCGCGTGCTGGTGTCGGGCGGCGATCTCACCGACGCGCAGCCCGGCTTCGACCAGCGCACTAGCGAGCCGATCGTCTCGTTCAAATTCAATACCTCCGGCGCGCGCAAATTCGCACAAGTGACGCAGGAAAGCGTTGGCAAGCCCTTCGCCATCATATTGGACAGTGAGGTGATCTCCGCTCCGGTTATTCGCGAACCGATCCTCGGCGGTTCGGGGCAGATTTCCGGCAGCTTTACCGTGCAGAGCGCCAACGATCTCGCCATCCTGCTGCGCGCCGGCGCGCTGCCGGCCCCGCTGACCATCATCGAGGAGCGCACCGTCGGTCCCGGGCTGGGCGCCGACTCGATCGCCAAAGGCAAGATTTCGTCTTATGTCGGCGCGGCGATGGTGATCATCTTCATGTTGGCGACCTATGGCCTGTTCGGGCTGTTCGCCAATATCGCGGTGGCGATCAACGTCGCCATGATCTTCGGCGTGCTGTCGATGCTCAACGCCACGCTGACGCTGCCCGGCATCGCCGGCATCGTGCTCACGGTCGGCATCGCGGTCAACTCGAACGTGCTGATCTACGAGCGCATCCGCGAGGAAGTGCGCGGTGGCCGCACCCCGATCAACGCCATCGACGCCGGTTTCTCGCGCGCGCTCGCCACTATCCTCGATTCCAACATCACCACCTTCATCGCCGCCGCGGTGCTGTTCTATATCGGCACCGGCCCGGTGCGCGGCTTTGCCGTGACGCTCGGCATCGGCATCATCACCACGGTGTTCACCGCCTTCACCCTAACGCGGCTGATCGTCGCTACCTGGGTGGGCTGGCGGCGCCCCCAACGCGTACCGATTTAGGGGGACAATCTTTGCGCCTGCTTCGCATCGTACCCGACGACACCAAATTCGATTTCATGCGCTTCAGGCGCATCAGCTTTCCCGTTTCCGCGCTGATGTCGATCCTGGCGATCTCGCTCTATTTCTTCCACGGGCTGAATTTCGGCATCGACTTCAAGGGTGGCACGCTGATCGAAGTGCAGACCAAGGCGGGGCCGGCTAATCTCGCCACCATGCGCTCCGCGTTGAGCGCGCTTGGTCTCGGCGAGGTGCAGTTGCAGCAATTCGGCGCGCCCGACGACGTGTTGATCCGCATCGCCGAGCAGCCGGGCGGCGACGCCGCGCAGCAAGAGGCGGTCAGCAAAGTGCGCGGCGCGCTCGGCAACGCGGTCGACTACCGCCGCGTCGAGGTGGTCGGCCCGCGCGTGTCGGGCGAATTGCTCTCCTACGGCGTCATCGGGCTGGGGCTCGCGATCTTCTGTATTCTTATTTATCTGTGGTTCCGCTTCGAATGGCAATTCGCGCTCGGCGCCATGATCGCCAACGTGCACGATATCGTGCTCACCATTGGTTTCATGTCGGTCACGCAGATCGATTTCGACCTCACCAGCATCGCGGCGCTGCTCACGATTCTCGGCTATTCGCTCAACGACACCGTGGTGATCTACGACCGAATTCGCGAAATGCTGCGGCGCTACAAGAAGCTGCCGATGCCGGATTTGCTCAACGCTTCGGTCAACCAGACTTTGTCGCGCTCGGTGATCACCCACGTGACAGTCAGTCTGGCGTTGCTGTCGCTGCTGTTGTTCGGCGGGCAGGCGATCCACTCGTTCACTGCCACCATGATGTTCGGCGTGGTGCTGGTCGGCACATATACCTCGGTGTTCATCGCTTCGCCGATCCTGATCTATCTCGGGGTCGGCCGCGGCGGCGACGCGCTCACCCGCGCCGCCGAGACGAAAAAAGAAAAGCCCTGACGATGGCGGCTGGCGTGGACGCCCCGCATCTGCCTTACCCGGTGACGATCGATTCCTATGGTAACGGCGGGTTCCGTTTCGGCGCCATGTCGCACCGCGGCTCGCTGCTCTGCCTGCCGGACGGCATCTGGGTTTGGCCGGTCGCCACCGCACGCGAGATCACGGAAGCCTCACTGGCGCCGGTATTCGCGCGGGCGGACGTTCTCGACCTGTTTCTGATCGGCGCCGGGCGCGACCCCTTCGCGCTGCCGGAGGCGCTGCGGGCGCGTTTTCGCGCTTTGTCGATTTCGGTCGATTGCCTGGGCACCGGGCCGGCGGCGCAAACTTACAATATCCTGCTGGGCGAAAAACGCCGCGTGGCCGCGGGACTGATCGCGGTCGAATAACCTAGACTGTGCCGATGAACAATTTCGAGCATTGTGCCGCGCTGGTGCGCGAAGCCGACCGGGATCGCTATCTCGCCACGCTGTTTGCGCCGGCAGCGCAGCGCGACGCGCTCTATGCGCTCTATGCCTTCAACGTGGAGATCTCGCGCGTGCGCGATCTCGCGCGCGAGCCGATGCCGGGCGAAATCCGCCTGCAATGGTGGCGCGAGGCGCTTGCCGGCGAGCGGGAGGGCGAGGCGGCCGCACATCCGGTGGCTGCGGCGTTGCGCGAGACGCTCTCGCGCTACGGGCTGAGTAGCGACAGGCTCATCGCCTTGATCGACGCGCGCGCTTTCGATCTCTACGACGAGCCGATGGCAACGCTGACCGATCTCGAAATCTACGGCATCAAGACGCAATCGGCGCTGTTCGCTATGGCTGCCGAGATCCTCGGCGGCGGCGCGCCGACCAAACTGCTCACCTTGGATGCCGGCATTGCTTACAGCATCGCCGGGGTGTTGCACGGCCTGGCGCGGTACGTATCGCGCCGGCAGCTATATTTGCCGCTTGATCTGCTGGCTCGCCATCGGGTCGATCCGAACCAAATTTTCGCGGGGCAGGCGACCGATGCCCTGCGCGCTGCACTTGCCGAGCTGCGAATTCTGACGCGCCGGCATCTGGCCACGGCGCAAGCGCAATTGAAATCCGCCCCGCCGGAGGTCCTACCGGCTTTGCTGCCGGCAGCGCTCGTCGGTCCGGCGCTGCGCCGGATGGAGCGCGCGGGCTACGAACCATTTCAGATCGAACCGGCGTCGCCCTGGCGCCGGCAATGGCAGCTGTGGCGCGCGGCGCGCGATCCGAGCCGGATTTTCAGCGCTTGATTCTATTCCGCAGCCGCCGCCGGCAGTTCGCCGGCAATCCAGCGATCGAGATCGGCGAGCGCGCGTGCGCTGAACGCGTTCTTTCTGGCGAGATTCTTAGCCGAACCACGGCCATACTTGCGGCCTTCCGGCGTGGCGGGCGCGGCGATCGGCGGAAACAGGCCGAAATTCACGTTCATCGGCTGGAACGAGGAGGGCCCGGCGTCGATGGTCTCGATATGGCCGCCGGTGATGTGGGCGAGCAACGCGCCGTGGGCAGTGGTCGGCGGCGGCGCGCTCGGCGCTTCGTCGCGGCGCTCGGCGGCGGCAAAGCGCGCGGTGACAAGTCCGATGGCGGCGGATTCCACATAGCCCTCGCAGCCTGTGATCTGGCCGGCGAAACGCCAGCGCGGATTGGCCTTCAGCCGCAGCGTTTCGTCGAGCAGCTTGGGCGAATTGAGGAACGTGTTGCGGTGCAGGCCGCCGAGCCGCGCGAATTCGGCATTTTGCAAACCCGGGATGCTGCGGAAGATGCGCACCTGCTCGCCGTGTTTCAGCTTGGTCTGGAAGCCGACCATGTTGAACAGCGTGCCAAGTTTGTTGTCCTGGCGCAGCTGCACGACGGCGTAGGGCTTGATATCAGGCCGGCGCGGATTAGTCAGGCCGAACGGCTTCATCGGGCCATGCCGCAACGTCTCGCGCCCGCGCTCGGCCATCACTTCGATGGGGAGGCAGCCGTCGAAGTATGGCGTGTTGGATTCCCAGTCATGGAACACTGTCTTGTCGCCGGCAAGCAGCGCATCGATGAAGGCGTCATATTGCTCGCGCGAGAGCGGACAATTGATGTAATCGGCGCCGGAGCCACCGGGGCCGGCTTTGTCGTAGCGCGATTGGAACCAGGCCTGCTCCAGATCGATCAAGTCGCGGTGCACGATCGGCGCGATGGCGTCGAAGAAGGCAAGCGCGTCTTCGCCGGTGAGGGCGCGGATCGCGGCGGCGAGATCGGGCGAGGTGAGCGGGCCGGTGGCGATGATAACGCTGTCCCAGTCCTCCGGCGGCAAAGCTACTTCGCCGCGCTCAAGCGTAATGAGCGGCTGTGAAGCGAGCGCCGCCGACACGGCGGCGGAAAATCCATCGCGATCGACCGCCAACGCGCCGCCGGCCGGCACCTGGTGGCTGTCTGCCGCGCGCATCACCAGCGAGCCGAGCCGGCGCATCTCGGCATGCAGCAGGCCGACCGCGTTGTGATCCTTGTCGTCGGAGCGGAATGAGTTCGAGCAGACCAGTTCGGCATAGCCTTCGGTCTTGTGGGCGGCGGTCGCGCGCAACGGCCGCATCTCATGCAACACCAACGGCACGCCCGCTTGCGCGAGTTGCCAGGCGGCCTCCGAACCGGCGAGGCCGCCGCCGATGACGTGAACGGGTTTCAGGGTCATCCCGGCAAGCTAGGCGTCCGTTCCCGACGGGGCAACAGCCTGTAAAAACGAAAACGCCCGCGGCGAACGCGGGCGCTTTTCAACCAGATCAGGCAGCGCTTAGCGGTGCGTGGCGTTCCAAGCCACCCTCGGGATATCGGAGCGGCTGATGCCGATGTCGGCAAGCTCGCGGTCCCCCAGGCGGGACAGTTCGCTCAGGCTCTGATTGTAACGCTTCCACTCGCGGATAAAGCGGACGATGTTGGCAAACATAACGGGGCTCTTTCTCTTTTTTCGAATCCGGCTTTGCGCCGGCGATTTGAATTGCCCGCAAAATAGGGATGTCCGCCGGCTTTAAAAGCAATAATGCTGCGCCGCAGCAATGCGAAAAACGCATAGCTTGAGTAATTGATTATTAATGGAAACGGCGATTTAGCGACATTTTCGCCTAAGGTCATTAGCCGCTTGCCCGCTGGGACGAGCCGGAGCGCCAAACTGGGCCGGTTCGTGTAGATTGCTGGCCCGACGGGGAGAAAAATCATGAAAATCCATCTGCTCAGCGCAACCGTCGCCGGATTAGTGGCGCTTGCCGCCGTGCCGCCTGCGAACGCATCCGAGATCAAGGTGTTGACGGCCGGGGCCTACAAGCAGGTCGTGCTGGCGCTGGTGCCCGATTTCGAAAAACAGACGGGCCACAAGGTCGTCGTGGACAACGGCACCACCGGCCAATTGAAGAAACGCATCGAAGGTGGCGAAGCCTTCGACCTTCTGGTGATTACCCCGGCCGTGGTCGACGAAATGATCGCGAGCGGCAAGCTGTTCGCCGGCAGCCATGTCAATCTCGCCAGCGTCGGGGTCGGCGTGGTGGTGAAAGAGGGCGCGCCCAAGCCCGACATCGGCACGGTCGAGAAGTTCAAAGAAGCGCTGCTCGCCGCCAAGTCAGTCGCCTATATCGATCCGGCGAGCGGCGGCTCGAGCGGCATCTACGTCGACAAGCTGCTGGCGAAGCTCGGCATTGCTGACCAGATCAAGCCGAAAGCCAAGCTCAAGCAGGGCGGCCATGTCGCCGACCTCATCGTCAGCGGCGAAGCCGAACTCGGCATCCATCAAATCAGCGAGATCGTGCCGGTGAAAGGCGCGGCTTTGGTCGGTCCGCTGCCGAAGGAAATCCAGAACACGACGACCTATGCGGCGGGCCTGAGCGCGTTGGCGAACGACAAGGACGCGGTCAAGGAGCTGATTGAGTATTTGTCAGGCCCTGACGCCGCCGCCGTGCTCAAATCCAAGGGTATGGAGCCGGCGAAGTAAGGACACGCTTTGTCGTTGGAAGCAGAGGCGCGCCCGCTCGACCGCCGCGTCGTCATCACCGCGCTGGGCATCGCGCAAATCCTGGCCTGGGGCACCTCGTTCTATATCCCGGCGGTGTTTGCCGACCCCATCGTCAAAGATACCGGCTGGTCGCTCGGCTGGGTGGTCGGCGGCACGTCGATTGGGCTGCTGGTCGCCGGGCTGATCTCGCCGCAAGTCGGCCGCATCATCGACGTGCACGGCGGGCGGCCGGTTCTTTTTGCCAGTTCTATTTTCTACGCGGCAGGCTTGGCCGGCATCGGCTTGGCGCCGGCGTTGCCGGTTTATTTGTCCGCCTGGGTGCTGCTCGGCATCGGTATGGGCACCGGGCTCTATGATGCGGTGTTTGCGGCGCTCGGCCGCATGTATGGCAGCGCGGCGCGCGGGCCGATCACCAACCTGACGCTGTTCGGCGGCTTTGCCAGCACGGTGTGCTGGCCGCTCAGCGCTTTCATGATCGAGCACATCGGTTGGCGCAACGCGTGCTTCGTCTACGCGGCGCTGCATTTGCTCCTGGCTTTGCCGTTGGTGATGTCGGTCATCCGCCCAGCGCCCAAAGTTGCCGCCGAAAGCCCGGCGCCGGTGAACGTGCTGCAAGCCACATCGCCCGCGCGGATACCGCACGAAACCTTGATCTTCGCGCTGCTGGCGCTGGTGCTCTCGCTCGCCGCCGGCATCGGCTCGATTGTGGTCGTGCATTTGCTGATCTTTCTACAGGCGAGGGGCTTAGACTTCGCGCTGGCCGTGAGCCTCGGCACTTTGTTCGGTCCGGCGCAGGTTGGCGCCCGCGTGGTGGAGCGGCTGTTTGGGGCCCGCTACCACCCGATCTGGACCATGATTGCGTGCTGCGTGCTGATGGCGGCCGGGCTACTGCTGCTCTCTGCCAAGGTCGGCGTGCTGCTGTTGATCATCCTTCTGTATGGCGCCGGCTATGGCATTTCCTGGATCGGACGTGGCACGCTGCCGCTTGCGCTATTCGGGCCCATTCGGTTTCCGCGCCTGATAGGCAAACTGGCGTTTCCAAGCCTAATCGTGCAGGCGCTGGCGCCGTCGGCCGGCGCGCTACTCATAGAGGCCAGTGGAGCCGACGCGACCATCGGCGTATTGACGGTATTGGCGCTGATCAACGTGCTGCTGATCGGGCTATTATGGGCGGTGTGCCGACCGCTTTTATCCACGGGCGCGTGACGATGCTGACCTTGCAGACGCTGTATTTCGAGGATCTCTCGGTCGGCATGACCGAGCGGTTGAGCAAAACCGTGGCGTCATCCGACGTGGTCGGCTTCGCCGAAGTCACCGGCGACCGCAATCCGATTCATTTGTCCGAACATTTTGCCGCCAAGACGCCATTCGGCACGCGCATCGCGCACGGGCTCTACACCGCGAGCCTGATTTCGGCCGTGCTCGGCACCAGGCTGCCCGGTCCCGGCGCGGTCTACATATCGCAGACGTTGAATTTCCGCGCGCCGGTGAAAATCGGCGACACCGTCGAGGTCACTGTTGCGGTGGTCGAGTTGCTGCCGACGAAATCGCGCGCGCGGCTCGCCTGCACGTGCTCGGTCGATGGCGAGGCCGTGCTCGACGGCGAAGCCTGGGTGAAAGTGCCGGCGCGCGCCGCCGGCGGACGCCCGCTGCCGCGAGTGTAAGCCGCACGACGACCAAGCAACGTCTTCAGCTTCCCGGCGGCGGCGCGAAGAAGCAGCGCGGCGTGCCGTCCGGCCGCTTGCAGCGCCAAAAGGCGCCGTCGGGCGAGGGCAGCGACTGGCTATAGGGCACAACCTCGTTGACGTTTTCCTGGCGCGTCGGCCCGTCCGCCTCGTTGCCGGTCACGCCCATGCCGTATGTCACCGGGCCGCGCAGCGAATAACCGCCAACACCGGCTTTCACGGCGTCGCGCGATACCACGCCGCAGTCATCGGCGCCGCAGCACCATTCGCCGGCGGGATTTTTATAGGTCCCGCGGCTGATCCAGACGTCGTGAGCAAACGCCGCAAAGCTAAACACCGACAGAACGAGCACGAGCAGTGAGCGTACCAAGTTTCGCAACATTGGTGGCCTCCTCGAAGTGGCCCGGCGCGGCGTTACAAAGGTTTCTTCTCTGCTCCTCCTTCTCCCGTAGCAGTCTGCCGTCACTCGTTTTGCGGCAACGGCAACTTCCTTGCGCCCAACCTTGTGATCGGTCGTAACGAATCGAACGAACATAAAAATGGTAACACAATCCCACATAACCCGCGGATAAAATTGTGCGGCGCAGTATGGCTGGCATGCAGCCTTGTCAGACTGAAAACGGTGCGGCTTTTCAAATCGATAGACTGATTTTGCGGCAGCCGTGAATGGCGCGGCCGGCTATTTCACGTGGCCTTTGTTTTTTATCGGCCCGGTCAAGGCCTCGAAGCGCTTGCGCAGATAGCCCACCAATTCGGTATTGCTGATGAAGGCCGGATATTTGTTGGCGAGTTTGAGCGAGAACAGCGGCGGCAACCCGGCCGGCGGCGGCACATCCTTGCGCGGCGACCAGGTGAGGAACAGCCGCGCCGCGTTCGGATGCGGCGAATCCCTGAAGGTGGCGGCGGTTTGCGCCCAGACCGGCGTCGGATCGATCTTCGAGAAAGCGATCTCGACCGGCTTGCCGGCGCGCTGCTCGCGCAACGAAAAGTTCGGATTGGAATCGATCGACACCATGTTTCCGCCAGACGCGAGGCTGCGCGACACGCCGAGATGGCCCTGCACGAATTGCGCGCCGTTGGCTATATATTTGTTCACCCAATCCCAGCCGTAGTGCTCCAATGCCGTATAGAACATATAGAGCGTGATATCGTCGTCGTGCGGATAGCAGGTGATCATCTTGCCCTAGAATTCGGGCTTGAGAAAATCCTTGGCCGACGTCGGTACATCGGCCGCCTTCACCAGATCTTTGTTGTAAGCGTAGGACACCGAGGTGATACCCCGACATAATAGCCGTCGCAGTCCTTGAACAACTTGTCGATCTCTCCCCAGCCGGCCGGCTTGAAGCGGGCGAGCACGTCTTCTTTTTTCCATCGGATAAAATCCTGCACCGTCTGCAGGATGGCGAGATCGACGTCCAGCTTCTTGCTCTCAAGCTGTTCGTTGATCTTCTCGTCGAGCACGTTGCTGAAGCCGGCGTGGATGGTCACCTTGATGCCGGGATATTTCTGCTCGAAGGCGCGCGCCGGCACTTCATAGAGCGTTGTCGGCCCGCCGCCATAGATGACGAGCTCCTTCTCGAGCTTTGCCTTCTCATAGAGCTGATCCATGCTTTGCGCCTGCGTAAAGCTGGCCGCGACGCAAACGATCGCGCCGAACGTGATGGTTGAAAGGCTGCGAAGACGCCGGCTCATGTCGCCTCCCGGTGACGTCATGCTTTAAAGAGTAAAGCGCCACGTAGACCCGGCCGGACGCCAAGTAAATCTGCGGCGAGGCTGCAAGGAGCTGGTCGTGATGGGATTGCG
The DNA here is from genome assembly GCA_963778745.1 of uncultured Alphaproteobacteria bacterium. Classification (GTDB taxonomy): domain Bacteria; phylum Pseudomonadota; class Alphaproteobacteria; order Rhizobiales; family Xanthobacteraceae; genus Pseudolabrys. Next base: position 10,542 of record CAVZVP010000028.1, read on the forward strand.
CCATGTCAAAGCGGAACAGTGCGGATACGGCTAGCGTTATTGATAAAGCGATAGGGGGTGCCCATGTCGAAAATCGCCATCGTGGTCGGCAATCCGATGCTCGAAAGCTTTAGCGAGGCGCTCGGCCAAGCCTATCTGCATGGCGCCGAAAGCGGCGGACACGAGGCCAAGCTGTTCGTACTCGCGCGCATGCATTTCGACGCTATCTTACGTGAGGGCTATCGGCGCGTGCAGCCGCTCGAGCCCGAATTGGCGGCGGCGCGCGCGGCCTTGCATGCCAGCGATCATCTGGTGTTCGTTTTTCCACTCTGGTGCGGCGATATGCCGGCGCTCCTGAAGGGCTTCATCGAGCGCGTGCTGCAACCCGACCTGCTGGCGATCCAGGGCAGCCAGAACAAAGCGAGCTGGAGCATCCTCAAAGGAAAATCGGGGCACATCATTATGACCATGGGCATGCCAGGTTGGTTCTATCGCTGCTACTACGGCGCACACGCGCTCAAACTGCTCAAGCGCAACATCCTGCATTTCACCGGCGTTACGCCGGTGCGCTCGACCGTCTACGGCATGGTCGTGGGCGTCGGCGAGGAAACGCGCAAGCAATGGCTGCGCGAGGTCGAAGCGCTCGGGCACCAAGCCCGGTGAATTTGTTGAAGTTGAATTTTGCGTCAGGTGCCGCGCGCAATATTTCTGCTAGCGCACCAAATCCGCGTATTCCGGATGCTTGGCGATGTAGCCGGCGACGAAGGGGCAGAGCGGCTTCACCGTCAGCCCTTGCGTGCGCGCGATATCGAGCAGGCCGCGCGCCAGCGCGGAACCGATGCCGCGCCCATTGAGTTCCTTCGGCACCTCGGTGTGCATGATCGTGAGGATCGCGCCGTCGCGCTTGTAGTTGGAGAAGGCGACGTGGCCGTCGGCGTCGAGCTCAAAGCGGTGGCGCTCGGTGTTGTCGCGAACGTTATTGGACATGGTCAGCATCTCTGCACCTTGTGGTGCAGCCATAACGTCGTTTGGAACGGCTCCCATTGCAAGGTGGCCCATGGCAACCTCACGGAAGGAAGGAACCGCGTAGCCGCGCGTATCGCGGAGAAGCGCGCGCAGGCGAACGACAAGAAACTAGCAACCAAGGCGGCGTAAGATTTCTTGTTTGCTCCGCTTCGTCGGCGCGATTGCCAAACGATTGTTCGTTTTGCAGCGCACAAGGCGACGCGTGGACGCCCTGAATTGCGGTTGAATTGCGTCATGGCGGTGCCAATTCGCTTTCGCGATCTCGGCGCCGGCGGATGCAAAGCAGCAGCAAGCCGGCTGGTGCAGACCTTGGGCACCCAGCTCAATGCGACGTTTACGAGCGTTTCATAGTAAGAGCCGATATGGCTGACTTAAGCAAAGAGGCCGCCTCATCAGTTGGCGGCCTCTTTCATTTCAAACCAAGTGTTATGAAAGTCCTAAGGCTTAATTCGGCCCCTAGCCGCCTCGCACGGACGGCTGCATATTGGTGGAATGGCAAACACCTATGCAGGCGGCATCTACGTCGTGGTCGCCACGAAAGACGGTGAGACTGAATATTGGGCGGCGGCAACGCCCCGCGCCAAGGCTGTTTCTGCCGTAAAAGATATGTTGCCTCCGGGGTGGGATGGCATTGTCACGGACAGACGGCTAACCCCCGATCAAGTTGCCGGACTCAATTTACGAGCAAACGGCGTCCGAAAGTTAAAATCATTGCCATGACCGAACACCGCAAACGCCTGCCTGACCACCGCAGACGCCGGATCGAAGGCCCTGACAATTATCGCACCACTGGTTGGTTGTTAGTGCTTGTAATCGCCGCTTTCTGCGTTGTGTTGGTGCTGAAGTGGTAATTGAATTGAAAAGCTCGCGGCCACGCATTGCCCCCGCTAAGGCGTTCTACATCACCCAGCATCGCGAACGCATCGGCGGCCACGGCTAGGGCGGGGCAGGGGGGCGCGGCTGTTACCCCAGGTGTTATCCAGACGATTTTGAGCCTTTTGACGATTTGCAAAAATGTCCTGATGTTATTGGTTATTTTGGACGTGCCCGAACCGTTAAGAACCCTGCGAGATCAGCAGCGTTTCCGTCGCCCACAGATCGGCCTCGAACCGAATGATCACCAGCTTCACGTCGAGCGGCACGCCTTTGTCGTTTTTCATCTGCCCGTAGAAGGCCGTGCCCTTGCGGCCGGAGATGGCGGCGGGCTCCTGCTTGGCGAATTGCGTGATGCTCGACGCCTTGCCGATCGCCAGAGCCAATTCCAGCAGCGGCTTGCCGGCAAAGGCCGCGTCGCGCACGACCGACAGATAGACCGAGGAGCGGCGGTCGTCCGGCAAAAGCTGCATGCCGTTGTAGTCATCCGGCTTAGCGGGCCAGCCCGCGGGCAGGTTGATGAGGAAGGCGTTCGTTCCGGTTTTCGGGAAACGGATTTCGGCGGCCTGCACGGTGCCCGCCAGCAGACAAACTAGAACGACAAACAGCACAACGGCGTGACGACGCATGGGGCCTCCGAATGATGAAGTATAACGCGGCGGAAAGCCTGCCGCTTTCCGGCGACCGTCAATGCCGGAGGGGCGGCGGACGATGGCGCTCATTCGCGTGTGAGCGTGACGCTGTTGAGCACGCGATCGACCGCCTCGTACTCGACATGATTCATCCCCGGCTGCGTTACCGTCCAGGCTTGCGCCCAGGTGTTCGCCTCGAGCGGGAAGATCACGATCCTGGCTTTGCGCGCCAGCCCGCGCCTTTCCGGAATCTTGCCGTAGAACGCGGTGCCGCGGATCACCGCGCCGCCATGAATCGTCATGCGCGCCGATTCCTGATTGTCGAAGGCCTCGACCCCGGCGGTCTTGGCGGAGGCGGCGGCGACCGCCTCGACCGGCTGACCGCGCAATTTTTCGTCGACGATGATGCCGAGATAAATCATGGCGTGCTGGCTCGGAGCGGGCGGGATCAGCAGCAGTCCGCCGCGCGCGTCCGGCTTGGCGCGCCAGGTTTTCGGCAGATCGACCAAAAAGACGTATTTGCCGGTTTTCGGAAAGCGGAATTCGGCCGCCTGCGCGGGCAGGGCGGCGGCGGCGATTAGACAAAGAACGACAAAGAGACGGCGCATACTATGCCCCCGCGAACGCAAGCCCGGCATAATCGCCAGTTTTGCCGGCCGAGTCTATTATTCGGGCGATGGTTTGAAACGCGTAATCGCAACGCAACAAAACCCGCGGTGAGGGAATCATGACGCTCGTAATCGCCGGTCTGGCGCTGACGGCGCTCGCCGGATTTGTCTGGCGCGCCGCCGACCGGCTTTGGCATGCAATTGCGATCGCGGCACTCGCCGCCGTGTTTCTCCCGTTGGTTGCCGGAACGCCCGCCGGCGACGTGTCGCGCATTCTGCCGGCCGGCGCCTTCGCGCACGGCATCGAGGGCAAGGACCAGATCGCCATGGCCAGCATGGCCGCGACGGTCTTGCTACCGGTCATGCTGGCGGCCTGCGTGTTCGGTGCGGCCAAGGCGGCATGGCGGCGGATGCGCCGGCGTTAGCGCGCGCCGGCGGCCTGGGGCTAACTGTGGTTTTCATTTCTCATCTTGGATGTGCCGGCTATGTTGCGGGTTTCACAGCGGAAGGAAAAGCCATCCATGAAATTCATCTGCACCCTCCTCGGCATCGCGCTGCTCATTGTCGCCGGAGTGTATTTCATGCTGCCGGCCAACTCACTGCCGAGCTTCTTTCCCGGCCATGAAGCGGGCGTGATGCGGTTGCACGTCAAGCACGGCATCGTCGCGGGCGCCGCCGGCGCGGTGCTGTTGATGGCCGGCTGGTTCATGGGACGGCGCTAGCGCGCGGCTGATGCGGGTCAATGCATCGGCGCGAAAGGCGGCGGCTATGGTCGGACTGTTTTCGCCTTCCGCGGTTTCGCTGTTTGCGGTCAATCTCGGCATCATCGGCTTCGCCGTCAAAGATAATTGGTCGCTGCCCACGATCCTGGCGAGCTATTTGCTGCAAAGCGTCATCATCGGAATTTTTCAGGCGATAAAAATGGCGGATCTGAACGAATTCAGCACCGCCGGGCTCACGATCAACAACCAGGCCGTCGGGCCCACGCCGGCAACGCAGCGGACCGTCATCATTTTCTTTTTATTCCACTACGGAGTCTTCCATGCCGCCTATTTCGCATATATTCTGAGCGAGGGCAGGCCTTATTGGCCGGAAGTGCTGTTGTCGGGGGCGGCTTTTTTCGCCAATCATCTTTTTTCGTATTTCGTGAATCGAAACCGCGCCGGCAGGAGCATCCCGAACATCGGCAGCACGATGTTTTTCCCGTACATCCGCATCATCCCGATGCATCTGTTTATCGTGCTCGGGGCCTTCTTCGCGGGACCATCCGGCGGACTGGTGTTCTTTTTGGTCCTCAAGACACTGGCCGATGAGGCGATGCACGCCATCGAGCACCACAGCGGTACGCTCATCAGCTGAAGGTGGGCAGCGGCATGACGCGCCGTGGCCGGCGCCGCCGGTTGTGGTAGTTTGCGGTCGGAGGGGTAGGGCAACGGAGCGATGCCTTGACATATCTTTTGTTGCCGATCGCCGCGACGCTGTTCGTGCTGCAGCCGCTTTCCGCGCACGCGGCCTGCGTCTACAGGCCATTCGAATTCCACCCGGAGAAGAACGACGGCGTGATCGTCGATGTGATCGTCGACGCCGGCTCGTCCTGCACGCATAATTTTGGCGGGGGCAGGGCTACACCTTCACGGGCAATTCTTTCGAGCCCGAGCCGGAGAACGGCAAACTGGTGAAGGACGGCGTCAATCATTTCGTCTACACGCCCGACAAGGGCTTCACCAAGACTGTTTACAGAGATAAACCTTCAATATTCAATTCAATATTTAGGGTAGGCGTTCATTGGTTTCAAAAACTGAGATTCACTGGCAATTACAGTATGGAGGTCGACTTTGAGGATTCTGATGTCATTCAATTGTTCAGGGCGAGGTTTGGTACTGAGTTGGATGCGGATTTAGTGAGCGAGCACGGCTTCAATATTTCACCCGAACTCGAAAAAGTTGTCTTGGGGAGAATTAATACCAAATCTCTGAAGGCGTGAACTCGTTGGGGATTTACAAATCAGCGGCGGTCTGATTTAAGGTGGCGAACCAAGGAGGTTCGCCATGTCGGTTCCGATACCATTGCGGCGGGATTTCAGCGCATCTCGGCTGCGCAGTTTAGCAAAGAAGACCAAGGATGGGCCGCAGGCGCGGCGACTTATGACCCTTGCCGCGATCTATGATGGCGCAACCCGCACCGAGGCAGCCAAGATCGGCGGCGTCGGTCTACAGATCATCCGGGACTGGGTATTACGGTTCAATGCATACGGCCCTGACGGGCTGCTGGACAGAAAGCCGCCAGGCCAACCCTCCAAGCTCAATGATGGCCAGCGCCAGGCCGTCGCCCAGATGATCGAGAGCGGCCCAATCCCGGCGGTCCACGGCGTGGTGCGCTGGCGGCTGATCGACCTGGCGCAATGGATGTACGAAGAGTTCCGCATCACCATCGCCAAGCAGACGTTGAGCCGGGAACTGCGCGCCATGGGCTATCGCAAGCTGTCGGCTCGGCCACGTCATCACGCGCAGGCCGCGGGTGCGATCGAGGATTTTAAAAAAACTTCCCCACGCGTCTGGAGGCAATCGCGCGCGAAAGGGCGGTCGACATCGACAAGATAGAGATCTGGTTCGCAGATGAGGCTCGTATCGGCCAGAAGAACAAGATCACCCGCCGATGGGCAAAGCGTGGCACCCGCCCCAGCGCTCCCCGTGATCAACGGACCGCCTCGACCTACATCTTCGGCGCCGTCTGCCCAAAGGAGGGCAAGGGCGCGGCCCTGATCCTGCCGGCCTGCAACACCGAGGCGATGAACCTCCACCTCGCGGAGATCGCCGCGATCATCGCGCCCGGTGCCCACGCCGTCCTCTTGGTCGATCAGGCTGGCTGGCACATGTCGACGCGCCTCGTCATGCCGTCCAACATCACCATTATCGCCTTGCCGCCGAAATGCCCCGAGCTCAACCCGGTTGAGAACGTCTGGCAATTTATGCGCGACAACTGGCTCTCCAACCGTATCTTCAAATCCTATGACGATCTCGTCGATCACTGCTGTGAGGCATGCAACAAGCTCGTCGACCAACCCTGGCGCATCATGTCCATCGGGCTCCGCCAATGGGCGCACGGGTTCTAATCAATGAGACTGGGTATAAGCTGGCGGATCTAACGATTGGTGACCGTGCTGCGATGAGCGTTTCGTCTGCAAATGAATCCGACAAAACTCCAGTGAGGCCCAAAGTCACGGGAAGCCGACCGCTGCTACGAAGGGTTTGAGATGGTGGGGACCAACTATTGCGGGAAAAACTCGTGATCCAAGCATCGTTGCACTTGAGGCGGTTTATGCCGCCTTGAAAGATATTAATGCGGCCGAACGAAAAAAGGTTCTTTCGTCCGCATTCGCACTTTTGGGGGTCGAAGGCGCGCCAGTTATTGTTCCGCCGCTCCAACAACAGGTTTCGGGCGCGGCATTGCACGCGTCAGGCCGGTCGGTCAGCCTTGTTGAGCTAATAAATGAAAAGAACTCCGGAACAAATGCTCACCCGCCGTTCCAGCCTTTGATGATGGCGCGGGTCGACCATTCCTTGCCGTCGGTGGTGCCGCGAATATCGTCGATCTTCCAGCGGCCGTGCTCCAGCACCATGTCGTAACGCACGGTGATGCGGTCCCTCGGGTCCGGCGGATTGCGGTCCTGCTCCTCGCGGGTTAGGCCGCGCGACCAGCTATCGAAGGAGGCGACGACGGTCGCCGTCTTGCCGTCGCTCTTTTCGAGCTCGATCCTGACGTTGAGCACCTTGGGGTCCTGCGAATTGCTGATCGGGTCGAAGCCGGGCGGTGTCTCGTCGCCCTTGGGCGTCTTCTTGTCCTCGGCGTCCCACAGCGCGGCGAAGGATTTCGACAGCCAGCGCGCGCGGACTTTCAGGTCGATGTAGACGAACGTGCCGCCGGCGTCGCCCTTGCCGACGGCGGCCTTGTGGTAGATCGCGGTGATCGGGTCGGCGGGGGAGGAGGCGGCCAGGGCCAGCGGCGCCAGGAGCGTTGCAATAAGAGTGAAGCTGAAAAAACAGCGGTTCAACATGGCTTTCACTGTTTCGGCCGTGCGCCGGTCCAGACATTACCTTCAGAAGACTGGTGGTGCGCGATTTTACAATGATCCTGTCTGGTACAAAGGCATGGGGGGTATAGCTACTCCGCCGCCTGCTGCCCGCCCTTCTTGCGCTTGTTCTCACGGCGGCCCAGCACCGGCTTCAAAAACTGCCCGGTGTAGCTGCGCGCGACCTTGACGATATCCTCCGGCGTTCCCTGCGCGACGATCTCGCCGCCGCCGTCGCCGCCTTCCGGGCCGAGGTCGATGATCCAGTCGGCGGTCTTGATCACTTCCAGATTGTGCTCGATCACCACCACCGAATTGCCGGTCTCCACCAGCTCGTGCAGCACGTCGAGCAGCTTGGCCACGTCGTGGAAATGCAGGCCGGTGGTTGGCTCGTCGAGAATATAGAGCGTGCGGCCGGTGGCGCGCTTGGAGAGCTCCTTGGCGAGCTTGACGCGCTGCGCCTCGCCGCCCGACAGCGTGGTGGCCTGCTGGCCGACATGGATGTAGTCGAGGCCGACGCGGTGCAAGAGCGCCAGCACGTCGCGCACGCGCGGTACCGCCTTGAAGAATTCCAGCGCCTCTTCCACCGTCATGTCGAGCACGTCGGCGATCGACTTCTCGCGGAACAGCACCTCCAGCGTCTCGCGGTTGTAGCGCTTGCCTTTGCAGACGTCGCAGGTGACATAGACATCGGGCAGAAAGTGCATCTCGATCTTGATCACGCCGTCGCCCTGGCAGGCCTCGCAGCGGCCGCCTTTGACGTTGAACGAGAAGCGGCCGGGCTCGTAGCCGCGCGCTTTGCTCTCGGGCAGCGCTGCGAACCATTCGCGGATCGGCGTGAAGGCGCCGGTGTAGGTCGCGGGATTCGAGCGCGGCGTGCGGCCGATCGGCGACTGGTCGATATCGATGATCTTGTCGATGTGCTCGAGGCCCTCGATGCGGTCGTGCGGGGCGGGGGCGAGCGAGGCGCCGTTCAATTTGCGCGCTACCGCGTTGTAAAGCGTGTCGATCAGCAGCGTCGACTTGCCGCCGCCGGAGACGCCGGTAACGCAGGTGAACAGGCCGAGCGGGATCTCGGCGCTGATGTTCTTGAGATTGTTGCCGCGGGCGTTGACGATCATAAGCGCGCGGCGGGTGCGCGGCGCGCGCTCGGGCACCGGCACGCTGAGTTCGCCGGAGAGATATTTGCCGGTCCATGAGCGCGGTGCGGCGATCAGGTCGTCGACCGTGCCTTCCGCCACGATGTGGCCGCCGTGAATGCCGGCGCCTGGGCCGATGTCGAGCACGTAATCGGCTGTGCGGATGGCGTCCTCGTCGTGCTCGACCACGATCACGGTGTTGCCGAGGTCGCGCAGCCGCTTGAGGGTTTCCAACAGGCGCGCGTTGTCGCGCTGGTGCAGGCCGATGGAGGGCTCGTCGAGCACGTAGAGCACGCCGGTAAGGCCGGAGCCGATCTGCGAAGCGAGGCGAATGCGCTGGCTTTCGCCGCCGGAGAGCGTGCCGCTGGCGCGCGCCAGCGTGAGATAACCCAGTCCAACGTCGACCAAAAATTTCAGCCGCTCGCGGATTTCCTTCAGCACGCGGGTGCCGATTTCGTTCTGCTTGGCGGTCAGGTCCTTCGGCAACTGAGTGAACCACTCGCCGGCGCGCCGCACGCTCAACTCGGCGACTTGCGAGATATTCTTGCCGGCGATCTTGACGCAGAGCGCTTCCGGCTTGAGCCGCGCGCCATGGCAGGCCGCGCAGGGCACGTCGGTGAAATATTTCAGCAGGTCCTCGCGGGCCCATTCCGATTCGGTTTCCTTGAAGCGGCGCTCCAGATTGGTGATGACGCCCTCAAACGGCTTCTTGGTGGTGTAGCCGCGCAGACCATCGTCATAGACGAATTTGATCTCGTCCTCGCCCGAGCCGTACAGGATCGCGTCCTGCGTCTTCTTCGGCAGGTCTTTCCATTTCACGTCGAGCGTGAAGCGGAAATGTTTCGCCAGCGCGTCGAGCGTCTGGATGTAATAAGGCGAGCTCGATTTTGCCCAGGGCGCGATGGCGCCCTTGCGCAAGGTCGCGTCCGCGTCGGGAATGACGAGACTGGCGTCGATGTGCTGCTCGAGCCCGAGCCCGCCGCATTCCGGACAGGCGCCGAACGGATTGTTGAACGAGAACAGCCGCGGCTCGATTTCCGGAATGGTAAAGCCGGACACCGGGCAGGCGAATTTCTCCGAGAAGATCAGCCGCTCGGCGTTGGCGTTGCGCCCACGATTGGCGGTCGCGCCGCTCCCTTTGGTATCGGCAAGCTCGATGACCGCCAACCCGTCAGCGAGCTTCAGGCACTGCTCGAGCGAGTCCGCCAGCCGCGTGCCGATGTCGCTCTTCACCACCAGACGATCGACCACCACGTCGATGTCGTGGGTGAATTTCTTGTCGAGCGGCTTGACGTCGCCGATCTCGAAGAACGCGCCGTCGATCTTCACGCGCTGATAGCCCTTGCGCAGGAAATCGGCGAGTTCCTTTTTGTATTCGCCCTTGCGGCCGCGCACCACCGGCGCCAGCACGTAGATGCGCGTGCCGTCCGGCAGCGCCAGCACGCGGTCGACCATCTGCGACACGGTTTGGCTCTCGATCGGCAGGCCGGTCGCGGGCGAGTAGGGCACGCCGATGCGCGCCCACAGCAGGCGCATGTAGTCGTAGATCTCGGTGACGGTGCCGACGGTGGAGCGTGGGTTCTTCGAGGTGGTCTTCTGTTCGATGGAAATGGCTGGAGACAGCCCGTCGATCTGGTCGACGTCCGGCTTCTGCATCATCTCGAGGAACTGCCGCGCATAGGCCGACAGGCTCTCGACGTAACGGCGCTGGCCCTCGGCATAGATCGTGTCGAACGCCAGCGAGGATTTGCCCGAGCCGGACAGGCCGGTGAACACCACCAGTTGGTCGCGCGGAATGGCAACATCGATGTTTTTCAAATTGTGCTCGCGCGCGCCGCGGATCGCGATCACGCGGGCGTCGTGGCGGGCAGGTCGTTCGGTGCGGTCGGCCATTGGACCTAATTGGAACCTGAGGCAAACAAGCCCACACGCGGCGCCGCGGGTTACGGCTCGCTGGGGTCGTCAGTCCGGAACGTAGTAAGAACGATCTGGTTTTGCCAGTGCGGGCGCCGCCGGACCGGTTGAAAACCTGGAAAAGCAAAAAAAAGCCTCGCCAACGCGGCGGGGCCTAATGGTCGCGGTGTCGGCGAGACGCCGGCCGTCAGCTGCCGTAGTTCTTCGCCAAATAATCGGCGATCGCCTTGGCGTCGGCGTCGTCGATCGGCGCGCCGAAAGCCTTGATCATCTTGGTGACCGTTGCGGTCCAGCCCGCCGCATTGAGAAACGGCGAGTTCATCGGGATATAGGCGAGACTGTGGCAGGCCTGACAATTGGCCTCCACCTTGTCGACGCCGGGCGCCTTCTTCAGCGCGATCTGTTGCTCGACGGCCGCCGCGGGAAGCGCGATCAGTGCGGCGGCGAAAGCGAGTGCGAAAATCCGCATGGTCTCCTCCCTTTAAGCATTCAGCCTGATGTTTTGCATGACATTGTTGTGGTAGCCGGCCGGGTTGAAGATCAACTCGGCGATCTGGCTTTGGCCGATCTTGTTGGTGGCGTTGACCATCACCGTGTTCTTGCCGCGCTTGGCCGACAGTTCGAAACTCCATGGTCGGAACGCGTAGGGACCGATGTCCTGGCCCAAGGCCGCCGCGGCCCAGGTCTTGCCGCCGTCGGTCGAGACCTGCACCGAGCGGATGCCGTAACCGCCGTCCCAAGCCATGCCGCTGACCGCAACCTTGCCGGCTTTCACCTTGGCGCCGTCGCGATGACTGGTGATCAGTGAATTGACCACGATCTCGGTGATTGGCGTATTCGGCGCGTATTCCTGTGAGGTGAAGCGATCCCGGAGCGGAAACTTGCCGAGCGGAACGCGGTAGGCGGGGTTCATCCAGAAGCCGCCCTGCGGTTTGGTCAGCGCGTTGATGCTAATGACGTGCTTCATCCAGTAGGTGCCGGTCCAGCCCGGCACGATGATGCGGGCAGGGAAGCCGTTGAAATGCGGCAGCGGCGCCCCGTTCATCTCGTAGGCGACGATCGTTGATTCATCGACCGCCTTCCAAACCGGAATGCTCTTGATGAAATCCGGCGTTTTGTCGATCGCCGGCCCGTCGGCGCCGTTGAAGGAGATCTCGATCGCCTCCTTCTTCAAGCCGACCTTGTCGAGGACGTCCTTGAGTCGTGCACCCTTCCAGCGCGCACAGCCCATGGCGCCGTAACCCCATTCTACGCCTTGCACGTGCGGCTTGGACAGGCCGCGCCGGTTGCCCGAGCACTGGTTGACCGCAACCACCTCGACCGCCGGCATTTTCTTCAGGTCGTCGAGCGTGATCTCGGCCTGGCCGTTGGCGCCATCGCCGCCGACCGCGATTTTGTAACCCTCGGCTTTGACTTCCGGGATGTCGGCCAGGTGATAGCGCACGTAGAACTGGTCGTTCGGCGTGATCGGCGTGCGCAGATATTCAATCGGAGCTTCGTAATTCGGCGGCCGGTCGGAAAGCTGGATCAACGGCTTTTTGCCGGGCAGCGTGCCCATGGTCGCGTAGCTGCCAACGCCTTGCGGCACGCCGGGCGTGAGGTCTATGCCGGCGGCTTCAGCTTCGGAAAATTTCGGCAGGCTTATTCCGGACACGGCAAGCGCAGCACCGCCCCCGACTGTCTCGAGCAAACGACGTCGAGATATCATGATCGTCCTCCCTGGTGATTGCCGCGTAGGCTTAAGATGCCTTGCAGCGTTAGTTAGTTATTATTGAATATGATCGGCTGAATTATCGGACCGGTCAATAATTTTCCGGCGATTCCCAAGCAAGCGCGGCAACGCAGGCGCGGCCGGCGCGCAGGGCGTCTAAAAAGCAAAAGGCCGGCGCGAGCCGGCCCTGCTCAGGTCTTTGCTGGCGTAGCGGCTAGAAGTGGTAGTTCAGGCCGCCGTGAACGATGTTGGCTTTGAACGTGACGTCGTTGGCGACGCCGCAGATGCCTGCACCGCAGCTCGACTTGCCGAGATCGGCATAGAGATATTCGACCTTGGCCGACCAGGCGCCCATGAAGGCGTATTCGAGGCCGCCGCCGGCGGTCCAACCAAACCGGGTGTCGGTTGCCGATGCAAAGCCAAGCGGCGTCATCGTGACGTCGCCAAAGGCCGCGCCGCCGCTGAGGAATGGCATCCAGCGATCGAAGGCATAGCCGATGCGGACGCGCGCCGTTCCCAGCCAACTGTCTTTCGTCTGGCAACAGACGGTGGCGTCGGTGCCCTTGATCCAGCTGGCATCGATGTCGGCTTCCGCGCCGATCACAATCTGGCTCATTTGCAGATTGTAACCGATCGTGCCGCCGACTTGCGCGCCGGTGAAGTTGAAGTCGCCGGTGGTGGCACCAGTTGCCGGATTCGTCCAGTTCGAGGTGCCCCAGGCGTAGCCGCCGTTGATACCGACGTAGAAACCGGTCCAGTTGAATGGCGCGGCGTAAGCCGGCGCCTTATAGGGTCCCGGCATGTCTGCCGCCAACGATGACGACGCCATCGCGGGAGCCAATAAGCCCGCGCAAGCCGCGAGAGTGAAACGCTTCATCGTGTGATCTCCTGATCGGTTCGGTCGATGCGAACTCGGGAACAGGTGGCGGACACTACACGTTGTGGCTGATTTCGAACCGTGACTTTACAGCAACAGAAAAGGCAAATTAGTGAGCCAAATCAAATGCCTAAATGGTTAATATTAACAGGAACAAAAAAAGAACAAGATTGCATCTTTGGATAGAGTTACAACCTAGGTGGCGTGTCAGAAGCCCTGTGGATTAAGGCCGAACGAAGCTTGCCGCACGAGGGGCAACCTCTAGGGTGAAAAGTTAATTTTCGGAGCCGCGCGCGGCGGGCGGCCCCTTACCGGCGAGCGGCGGCGCCTTGGCAACGAGATCGCACGACTGCGGATCGCCACGCGGAGAGCATCATGGCAGGTAGCGTCAATAAGGTGATCCTCATCGGCAATCTCGGTGCGGATCCGGAAATTCGCCGCACCCAGGACGGCCGTCCGATCGCGAATTTGCGCGTGGCCACCTCGGAAAGCTGGCGCGACAAGGCCACCGGCGAGCGCAAGGAAAAAACCGAGTGGCATCGCGTCGTCATTTTCAACGAAGGTCTGTGCAAGATCGTCGAGCAATATCTCAAGAAGGGCTCGAAGGTTTACCTCGAAGGCGCGCTGCAGACGCGCAAATGGACGGACAAAGACGGCCACGAGCGCTACTCGACCGAAGTCGTGCTGCAGGGCTTCAATTCGCAGCTCACCATGCTCGATACGCGCGGCGCCGGCGCCAGCGCCGACAGCATCGACGACTTCGGCTCCAGCGGCCCGAGCGTTGCGCGCGAGCGCAAGCCGGCGCTGGCCGGCGCCGGCAAGTCGGTCGATATGGACGACGAGATTCCGTTTTGAGCGACGGGTCGGCGCGAAGCGCGGGCCGATGACAGGCTCAGCGCCCGGGGTGAGGGGATATTGGCGACCGGTACATCCGTGCTCCTCATCCCAACCCACTCCTGCAAGGAGGGGGAGGCCTCCAGTATCTGCGGGACCCCATGCGGCGGCCGATTCGCAGCGATAATCTTGTTGGCGGGCTCGCTGGTGGCGGGCCTCGGGTTTTGCGCGTTGTTGCCGCCGTTCGACGGATTCGATGAGACGGCGCATTATTCCTACATCCAGCAGATCGCCCAAACGCGAACGTGGCCGTGGCTGAATGATCCAATCTCGGCCGATGTCGACGATTATTTAGAGGTGGCACCCAGCACCATCGCACGGAAGGCGCGCTGGTCACGGTGCATGCCGGCGCGGCCGCAATTCATGGCGAGCGGCCGCGGATTGCGAGCGTTGCCAAAGCCGGGATGAGGAACTCGACCGGCATGGGCTTTGCGTAGCGGTCGCGTTCAGTTGGGTCAAATGAGCGGCGAAGTCGCGGCTTTGTATGGCCGGTTTGCGGCCCATTGGGCGCTATTACGGAATCCAAATAAGCCGCTGAAAAATCATGGAAAATAAGGCTGTATCTGGTGCAATTTCGGATGGCCATGCGGAGATGAATCAGTTAAGAAAATCGGGCCGTAAAAAACTCGCGGGAAGCACCCTTTGGCCGACACCGAAAATCCGAAATCGGGGGATGGAAGTCCCTCCGATATACGCCCTGTCTCGATCACCGAGGAGATGAAGCGCTCGTATCTCGATTACGCCATGAGCGTGATCGTGTCGCGGGCGCTGCCAGATGTGCGCGACGGCTTGAAGCCGGTGCACCGCCGCATCCTGCATTCGATGAACGAGCAGGGCCACACGCCCGATAAGAAATACGTCAAATCGGCGCGCGTGGTCGGCGACGTGATGGGCAAATATCACCCGCACGGCGACCAGGCGATCTACGACGCGCTGGTGCGCATGGCGCAGGATTTCTCCATGCGCCTGCAACTGATTGACGGGCAGGGCAATTTCGGCTCGGTCGACGGCGATCCAGCGGCGGCCATGCGCTACACCGAATGCCGGCTGGCCAAGCCCGCGATGGCGCTGCTCGACGATATCGACAAGGACACCGTCGACTTCCAGGCCAATTACGACGGCAACGAGCACGAGCCGGTGGTGTTGCCGGCACGCTATCCCAATCTGCTGGTCAATGGCGCCGGCGGCATCGCCGTCGGCATGGCGACCAACATCCCGCCGCACAATCTGGGCGAATTGATCGACGCCTGCACCGCGCTGATCGCCGATCCTGGCTTAAGCATCGACGATCTCAACGCCATCGTGCTCGGCCCGGATTTCCCGACCGGCGGCATCATTCTCGGCAAGGCCGGCATCCGCAGCGCCTACCAGACCGGCCGCGGCTCAATCGTGATGCGCGGCAAGGTCGCGTTCGAGACAATTCGAAAAGAACGCGAAGCGATCGTCGTCACCGAGATTCCCTATCAGGTGAACAAAGCCTCGATGGTCGAGCGCATCGCCGAACTGGTGCACGAGAAGAAGATCGATGGTATCGCCGACTTGCGCGACGAAAGCGACCGCGACGGCTACCGCGTGGTGATCGAACTCAAGCGCGACGCCGAGCGCGACGTGGTGCTCAACCAGCTCTACCGCTTTACGCCGCTGCAATCCTCGTTCGGCGCCAATATGGTGGCGCTCGACGGCGGCCGCCCGCTGCTGATGACGCTGAAGGATATGCTGGTCGCCTTCATCGCCTTCCGCGAAGAGGTGGTGTCGCGGCGCACCAAACATCTGCTCGGCAAGGCGCGCGACCGCGCCCATGTGCTGGTCGGGCTCGCCATCGCGGTCGCCAATATCGACGAGGTGATCAAGCTGATCCGCGCCTCGCAAGACGCCAACGAGGCGCGCGAGGCCTTGATGGCGCGCGAATGGCCGGCGACCACGGCGGCCACACTGATCGAATTGATCGACGATCCGCGTCACAAAGTCAGCGCCAAAGGCACCGCGCGGCTGTCGGTCGAACAGGCGAAGGCCATTCTCGATCTGCGCCTGCAACGGCTCACAGCCTTAGGGCGCGACGAGATCAAGGCCGAGCTCGACAAACTCGCCAGCGAGATCGCCGACTACCTGGAAATTCTGCGGTCGCGCGCGCGCATTCAGACCATCATCAAGGACGAACTGGCGAAGCTGAAAGCGGAATTCGCCACGCCGCGGCGCACCGTCATCGCCGAGGAAGAAGGCGAGGTGGAGGACGAAGACCTGATCCAGCGCGAGGACATGGTCGTCACCGTCTCGCATCTTGGCTACATCAAGCGCGTGCCGCTGTCGACCTATCGCGCGCAGCGGCGCGGCGGCAAAGGCCGCGGCGGCATGCAAGTGCGCGAAGAGGATTTCGTCTCGCGGCTGTTCGTCGCCAATACGCATACGCCGGTGCTGTTCTTCTCCTCGCAGGGCCAGGTCTACAAGGAGAAAGTCTGGCGATTGCCGCTGGCGGCGCCGCAGGCGCGCGGTAAGGCGCTTATAAATATTCTTCCGCTCGATCCGGGCGAGACCATCACCACCATCATGCCGCTGCCCGAGGACGAGAAAACCTGGGGTGAGCTCGACGTGATGTTCGCCACCACCAGCGGCACCGTGCGGCGCAACAAGCTTTCCGATTTCGTCGACGTGCGACCGTCCGGCATCATCGCCATGAAGCTCGATCCGGGCGAGGCAATTGTCGACGTCGCCATCTGCACCGAGAAGGACGACGTGCTGCTCACCGCCAATGGCGGCCAGTGCATCCGCTTCGCGGTGCCGGAGGTGCGCGTATTCTCCGGTCGCACCTCGCGCGGCGTGCGCGGCATCACGCTTGCCGACAAGGATCACGTGATTTCGCTGACCATCCTGCGCCACGTCGACGTCACCGCCGAGGAGCGCGCCGCCTATCACAAGCGCGCCAGCGCCATCCGCCGCGGCACCGGCCCCGAACTCGAGGCTGCGCCCGAGGCCGAGGATGCTGCGGAGGCCGCAGAGGCGGGCGTCAACGGCGGCATTGAGCTAGGCGAACAGCGTTATGTGGAATTGTCGGCGGCCGAGCAGTTCGTGCTCACGCTATCGGAGCGCGGTTTCGGCAAGCGCTCGAGTTCTTACGAGTACCGAACCACCGGTCGCGGCGGCAAAGGCATCGTGGCGATGTCGCTGACGGGAAAGACCGGCAAGATTGTCGGCTCGTTCCCGGTCGAGGAGAGCGACCAGGTCATGCTGGTCACCGACCAAGGCAAGCTGATCCGCACGCCGGTCGCCGGTATCCGCATCGCTGGGCGTTCGACGCAAGGCGTGATCGTGCTCAACACCGCGGAAGACGAGCAAGTGGTGTCGGTCGAACGGTTGAGCGAGGAAGAGGGCGAGTGATGAACTGGCAGTTGTTCTCTGCCTTTCTCGTCATCACGCTCATTTTATTTCTGGCACCTGGACCGATTGTCACGCTGGTGGTCACGACCGGCGGACGGAGCGGCAGCCGCGCGGCTTTGCTGACGGTGGCAGGCGCCAGCACCGGCAATGCGTTGTTGGTGGTCTGCATCGCCTTCGGTTTGAGTTGGGTTTTGAAATTATCTACGCTGGATCGGCGCCGCCTATCTGATCTGGCTCGGCGTTCAGGCGTGGCGGCACGCAGGCGCTACGGCCGAGACGGCGCCGCCGCGCGGCCACGTCTATGCCTGGCGCGGTTTCGTCGTGGCGATCACCAATCCGAAATCGATCGCGTTCTTCACAGCGTTCCTGCCGCAATTCATTGATTCGAGCTTGTCGGTCGAACACCAGATGCTGGTGATGTGCGTGGTGTCGGTCTTGATGCGCGCCACGCTGGATTCCTGGGGCCTGGCGGCCAGCCTCGGCCGCGCCTGGTTCATAAAGACGAAGCACAATCGGCTGCTCGGGCACTTGTCCGGCGCGGTGCTGATCGGCGGCGGCATCTGGCTTAGCCTGATGCGGCGGCCGGGCTAGGAACGACGAAATCACGCCGCGTCAACACTACGCATTGATGATTGCCCCGGCATAGGAAGGACCTCATTATTGAGTTAGGAAAATTCTGGTTTTCAGCGGCGGGGCAATGAAAGTGACGACATCGAATAGCTTAGCGCGCGCAGTCGGCGAGGATACGAGAGCAATCTGCAGCAGTCACCCAATATCGCCGCTGCGGTCTCGGCCGATGCAAATCCCCAACAGAAGCCACTACGTGATTTTTTCGAAAACCGAAAAGAAGGCTCCGGAATTTAGAAATGGATTCACTACTTCGAGATCTACGATCGACATTTTCGCAAGTTTCGCGGGCAGGACGTCCACGTTTTGGAGATTGGCGTCTATAGCTTAGATATGTGGCACGACTATTTTGGGCCAAAAGCAACGATTTATGGTGTCGATATTGCCCCGGAATGCCGCGTCTACGAACGCGACCGGGTGAAAATTTTCATCGGTGACCAAGCCGATCGATCATTTTGGCAAGAAACGCGCAAGAACGCGCCGGCATTCGATATCGTCATAGACGACGGGGGCACCTGCCCGAACAACAGATCGTAAGTCTTGAGGAGCTATTTCCTTTTGCGGCCGGGGGGTCTACTTAAGCGAGGACGTGCATGGAGGCTACAATCCATTTGCGTCGTATGTTCATGGAATGGCGCATAAGTTGAATGACTATGTGGTGACTCATAATGCTCCCGACGATGATGACCGACGCTACGTTTGCGAATGCACTCCGTTTCGCGGTCGAACTCGATCCACTTGTACCTTATGTGACGGTTCTAGAGCGGAACTCAGTTTTGAGAACGGAGTTGAGGGCTCCAAAGCACGGCACTCAGTGGCAACCTTACTTGAAGTGAGAGCACGGCGTGTTTTATGAGCGCGCGGCCTAGTTCGCACGGCGCGACCAGCGCGCCTCAATTCACTTTCAGATCGATCAACTCGACGATCGGCTTCCACCGCTTCGTTTCATTCGCCATGTGATCGGCGAGCGCTTCGGGCGTGCCGCCGCGCGGTTCGGCGCCGAGCCGGGCGAGCGTGCTTTTCATTTGCTCGGATTGCAGCGCCTTGTTCACGCCGTCGTTGAGCTTGGCGATGATCGCGGCCGGCGTGCTCTTGGGCGCCAGCAGCGCGGTCCAGGCGCCGACGGTGAACGACTGGTAGCCGCTTTCGGCCATGGTCGGCACGTCGGGCAGGGCGGCGACGCGCTTCGGGCCGGCGATCGCCAGTGCGCGCAGCCTGCCGTCCTTGATCAGTTGCAGCGAGGTGGCGACCGGATCGAAAGTCATCTGCACTTCGCCCGCCATCACGCCGGTCAGCGCCGGGCCGCCGCCCTTGTAAGGCACGTGCACGATATTGACGCCGGTGGTCTTCTTGAACAATTCGGCGGCGAGATGCGGCAGCGTGCCGCTGCCACCGGTCGAATAGTTCAGTTTGCCGGGATTGGCCTTGGCATAGGCGACGAGCTCGGCGACGGTTTTGAACGGAAGCTGCGCATTGACTACCAACAGCTGCGGCGTCTCGGCGATCAGCGCGATCGGCTCGAAGCTCGCGGCATCGTAGCCCGCGGTCTTGTAGATGATCGGGCTGATGATCAGGCCGCTCGCCGCCGACACCATCAGCGTGTAGCCGTCCGGCGGGGCTTCCGCGGCAAGCCGCGAGCCGAGCGTATTACCGGCGCCCGGCTTGTTTTCGACGATGACGTTCTGTCCGAGGCTTGCCGGCAGTCCGGCGGCGATGAGCCGCGCCATCACGTCGACCGGCCCGCCGGCCGGCGTCGGCACGATGATGCGAACTGGGCGCTCCGGATAGGGCTGCGCCAAAGCGGGTACAAAGGCGGGCGCCGCCAGCAGCAATGCAAAGCCTGCGAGCAAAAGCCGGCGCATGACGTCCTCCCATCGGGATCTTGCGAGTCCCTGAGGGCAAGCCTAACGCGTACGGCCCACCCTGTCATTCGGGGGGCGCGATTACCCCATCCAGAGCGTCATCGGCCTTGTTCTTTGGAATCTCTACCGTAGCGTCTACTTCCCTGACGCGTGGCAACTCATGGTGTTGATGGATCCGCCCGGGGCTAGCCTGGTACTTGACGTTGAAGCCCCAGGCCTCTCGCGTCGACGTCACAATCCGGGCGGTTGGTCGTCGAGATCGCCGAAGGGGCCGCCCCACTGGATCGCACCGTTCATGTCCACAGAGTAAGCCGCAAAGCCGTTGACCACTTTGTCGTAGGGGCGATAGCGGAATTGGCCGCGCTGAATATCCACCTTGCCCTAGAAGGTGATTTTCGCACTATCGAGGCCGGCCACAGCCGCGTTGCAGAAGGAGACCAACACAATACCAATCGTGTTCACGTACGTCATAGATCCGATCGGCGCAGCTTCATCGCAAGCTTGGCACGCCCCGGCAGCAATCTCACCGGCATCATGGCTTACGAGCCAGCGTCGTTGGCAAGTGGTTGCAGATGCTCAAGTAGATCGCACCACAGACTAAACGCGTGGCGCTTTTGGGAAATCCTAAACCGCCGTCAATTATGATTACTTACCTGCACGCTGCCGAGGCAGCTGCGTCGTCACTCGGAATCGAACCGCTGGTCCCAGCCGCATCGAGAAGAGCGCCGACATTGAGGGCGCAATTGCCGCTGTCGCCAACATGCCAGCTGCCGGACAACACACCGGCGTCAATGGAACTCGGTCTCATCGTAACCCTCGCGGCTCGCAATCGCTTACCAGCGGTTTACACCATTAAGTACCACGTCCGCGCAGGCGGTCTCATGTCCTACGGGATTGTCGCTGCTGACCATTATCGGTAAGCAGCTGAAGCCCTCGGTTTATACTCCGCCTGCTGGCCTGATAGTCTGCGCTTCTCCTTCTGATGCTTGAGGCCCGTAACCTCGGTGACCTCGTTTCACCATCAGCCTGAAGCGCAGCACCCAAAATCTTTAGCTATCCACAAGATCGCCGGCCGATTACCCCATCTTTTGGCACAAGGCGTACATGCACGAACCAGCGACGTATGTCCGCATTCGGGGGTAAAGCGGAAATTGCCTAACTGTTGTTCACCAACCTCAATTTATTGGATGCGCGCTAGTTGCGCCGGTCGGTGCTCACCAGCCGGATATGCGGATTGCCGAATTCGGTGCCGACGCAGCGCAGATAGGGCCAGGCCCGTTGCGCGCAGACTTGCATCGGCGCGGCTGCGGCCTTGGCCAACGGACTGGCGTCCACTTGGGTGGTCGGCGCGGACAATGCGGTCACGGCGGCGGCAACGGCGGCAGCGACCATGACGGCGGTGGTTGTTTTCAGCAAGATGACCCCCTGTTTTGGCGTCTTGGGGGTTGGTCGCCGGGGCAGGGCAAAGGGTTCACTGGAACCGGCCTTGCGGGGGGCAAAAACCCGGGCTAGACCCCGCCTTATGCCGCGGATCGCCCTTTATGCCGGGTCATTCGACCCCGTCACCAACGGCCACCTCGACGTGGTGCGCCACGCCGTCGGGCTATGCGACCGATTGGTGCTGGCGGTCGGCGTCAATCCCGGCAAGGCGCCGCTGTTTTCCGCCGACGAGCGCTTGGGGATGCTCAAAGAGATATGCGCGCCGCTCGCGCGCGCGGCCAAGTGCGAGCTTGAATGCGTGACCTTTTCCGGACTGGTGGTGGAGGCCGCGCGCAAGGCGGGGGCCACGATTCTGATCCGGGGCTTACGCAACTCGACCGACTTCAACTATGAAATGCAGATGGCGGGCATGAACGAGGCGATGGCGCCCGCAATCCAGAGCGTGTTCCTGCCGGCGTCGCCGGCGGCGCGCCCGATCACCGCCACATTGGTTCGTCAGATCGCCGGCATGGGCGGCGACGTTTCCGCTTTCGTGCCGGCCGAGGTAGCCGCGCGGCTGAAAAAGAAGTTCGCGCGTTAAGCGCTAGCGCATGATCCCGAAAAGTGGGAACCGGTTTTCGGAAAGATCATGTGCAATCGAAATAGTAACGGGGAGATATTCATGATCCGCATTCTTGCTGTCGTCGTCGCGCTCGTCTGCGCCGCGCCCGCACTCGCGCAGGTGAAGCTGCCGGCCGGGCTCGATCCGCAGAACACCGTGCTGCTCGACACCAAATACGGCCGCGTCATCATCAAGCTGCGCAACGACATCGCGCCCAAGCATGCCGAGCGCATCAAGCAGCTTGCGCGCGACGGCTTCTACGACAACGTGCCGTTCCACCGCGTGATCGCCGGCTTCATGGCACAGACCGGCGACGGACAGAACGGCAACGGCACTGGCGGCTCTAAATATCCGGACCTGAAGGCGGAGTTTTCCAAAGTGCCCTACGTGCGCGGCATCGTCGGCATGGCGCGCACCCAAGATCCGAACTCGGCCAATTCGCAATTCTTCATTATGTTTGCTGAGAACTCCGGCCTGAATGGCCAATACACGGTCGTCGGGCAGGTGGTGTCCGGCATGGACGCGGTCGACAAGCTCAAAAAGGGGTTGGAGGCGGACAACGGCGCGGTGACCAATCCGGACAAGATTATGAAGATGCAGGTCGCCGCCGACGCGAAATGATTTAGCAACAACAGGAACAATCCAATGGCCAAGCCGGAAGATACCCTCACGCTGGAAACTACCAAGGGCAAGGTGGTGATCGCCATGCGCCCCGACCTCGCGCCCGGCCACGTCGCGCGCATCAAGGAGCTGGTGAAAGAAGGCTTCTACGACGGCATCGTCTTTCACCGCGTGATCGACGGCTTCATGGCGCAGACCGGCTGCCCGCAGGGCACCGGCACCGGCGGCTCGGGCAAGAAGCTCAAGGCCGAGTTCAACAAGGAACCGCATGTGCGCGGCACCGTGTCGATGGCGCGTGCGGCCAGTCCGGACTCAGGCGACAGCCAGTTCTTCATCTGCTTCGACGACGCGCGTTTTCTCGACAACCAGTACACTGCCTGGGGCTACGTGATCGAGGGCATGGACAACGTCGACAAGATCAAGCGCGGCGAGCCGGTGGCGAACCCCGACAAGATCGTCAAGGCGACGATGGGGGCATAAGGGATAATTGCTCGGCCGCTGGGAGAAATTAAAATGCTCGGGCGCTCGTCTGCCATCTTAGCGTTAGCGCTCGTCGCGACGCCGGCGGCGGCACGGCCCGATAGCGATATGCTTCGCAAGCTGGGGATGCTTGGCATGTGGGCCGTCGACTGCGCAAAGCCGCCGGGTAATGGAAATTTCTACATCGAACACATCCCTTCGGAGCGCGGCAACCCGACACGTAAGACCACGGCGGGTGCCAAGCCCGCGTTCGCTGAAATGCGCAACGTGCGACAGACCGCCCCTGGCTGGATCGGCTATTTGGACGTGCGACCACCGGACGGCGATAAGACGGATGTCTGTCTGGCCGTGACCGGAGATAGCTTTTACAGTCAGGACTCGCGCAACCCGGGGGTGGAACGGCTTTTATTATAGACGGCAAGTTCATTTCGTCCGGTGCGCCAATGCCGATATTCAAAAAGTGCAAGGGCAGTATAAAGCAGTAGATCTGCCGGGCCACCATGCGCACCGATCTCTTTGATTTTGATCTGCCCACGGACCGCATCGCGCTGCGGCCGGCGAGCCCGCGCGATGCCGCGCGGCTTCTGGTGGTGAAGTCAGGGCAGGCGGTGGAGCTGGAAGACCGGAATATCGCCGATCTGCCGGACCTGTTGCGGCCGGGCGATTGCTTGGTGGTCAACGACAGCAAGGTCATTGCGGCCCGGCTTTTGGGCAGACGGATCGGGCGGGGGTCCACGGAACCCGCGATCGAGGCGACCCTGCACAAGCGAATCGATGGCTCGCACTGGCGCGCTTTCATCCTTGGGGCGAAGAAAGTGCAGGTGGGCGACACATTGCGTTTCGGCACCGAGGGCAAGGTCTGTTTCCTCGGGGAACTCGATGCTCAAGTTTCACAGAAAGATGAAGGAGGGGAGGTAACACTTTCATTTTCCTTCCATGGTCCGGTGCTCGACCAGGCCATTGCCGAGCGCGGCGCGATGCCGCTGCCGCCCTATATCGCCTCCCGGCGCGAGCCGGACGAGCAGGATCGCTCCGATTACCAGACGGTTTTTGCCGTTCCCGAGGGCTCGGTGGCGGCGCCGACCGCCGGCCTGCATTTCACCGAAAAGCTGCTGGCACAGCTCAAGGAGCGCGGCGTCGCCTTGCACAAAGTAACGTTGCACGTGGGCGCCGGCACTTTCCTGCCCGTAAAGGCCGACAACACCGAAAGCCACACAATGCACGCCGAATTCGGTTCGGTTTCCCGTGAAACAGCAGACGCGCTCAACGCGGCGCGCGCCCAGGGCGGGCGCATCGTGGCGGCCGGTTCGACCGCGCTGCGGCTCCTTGAAACCGCGGCCGGCGAGGATGGGAAATTGCGCGCATTTGCCGGCGAAACCGCGATTTTCATCACGCCCGGCTACCGCTTCCGCGCCGCCGACCTGATGCTGACCAATTTCCACCTGCCGCGCTCGACTTTGTTCATGCTGGTGGCGGCTTTCAGCGGGCTCTACGCGATGAAACGCGCTTATGCGCACGCGATTTCCAGCGGCTATCGCTTCTATTCCTACGGCGACGCCTGCCTGCTGTTCCGGGCCTAAAAGGCGCGCTAGCATGGCGTCAAAAGCAGCATAGGGAGGCGTCGATGGATCAGGCCGCAAGCCGTCGCAAATTCCTGCAATTCATGGCGGCCAGTCCGCTGTTCGCCTCCGGCGCCTTGGCCGGGGAAGTGCCGATGGTGCCGGTCAAGCCAACCGACCCGATTATTTGGGCGCCGCTGCAAACCGACAAACTGATCAAGTCGCCGAAAGAGGCGATCAACGTTTTCGACTTTGAGGCGCCATGCCGGGTGAACGTGCCGCCGGCGCATTTCGGCTACATGGCTTCCGGCATCGACGACGAAGTCACGCTACGCGCCAACCGCGAAGGTTTTCTGAAATTCCAATTGCGGCCGCGCCGGCTGGTCGACGTCAGCAAAGTCGACATGAGCGTCGATATTCTTGGCGTGAAGTATCCGAGCCCGATCGTGGTCGCGCCGGTCGGCGGACATAAGATGTTCCATCCCGAGGGCGAGATAGCCACGGCCAAGGGCGCGAAAGCCGGAAACTATCTGCAAATTCTGTCGACTGCCACCACCTCCGGCGTCGAGGAGGTCACCGCGGCGCGCGGCGCGCCGATCTGGTACCAGCTCTATGCGTCGAATAGCTGGGACGTGGCGAAATCGATGGTAACGCGGGCCGAAAAGGCCGGTTGCCCGGTGGTGGCGGTGACCGTGGACCGCTCCGGCGGACGCAACCAAGAAACGCTGTTCCGATTGCGGCCGACCGACACCCGTAATTGCTCCGAGTGCCACGATCGCACCAGTCTGACGACCAACCAGGCGCGGCGCTCGATGTACCAGGGCCTCGACCTGACGAGCCTGAATAACACTCAATCGTCGGCCATGACCTGGGATTTTCTCAAGCGGCTGCGCGACGCCACCAAGATGAAAATCGTGCTCAAGGGCATCCTCGCCTATGAGGACGCCGTACTTGCCGCCGATGCCGGCATCGACGGCATCATCGTCTCCAATCACGGCGGGCGCAGTGAGGACTCCGGCCGTTCCTCGATCGACGCGCTGCCGGAAATTGTCGAGGCCGTGAAGGGACGCATGCCGATACTGGTCGACAGCGGCTTTCGCCGTGGCACCGACATCGTCAAGGCGCTGTGTATGGGCGCGACCGCGGTCTGCATCGGGCGGCCCTATATCTGGGGCCTGGGCGCTTTCGGGCAGCCCGGAGTCGAGCGCGTGCTTGAACTGATGCGCGTCGAGTTGTACGGAGCGATGCAGCAGGTCGGCGCGCCGACTATCAAGGATCTGGTCCCCGCTATGGTGCGCCGGGCATAAATTGCGGGCATAACCCGGGAATGCCCGATCGCTTTTCCTTTCGCTTGTTTGCAACCGACGGCGCCGCGCGCCGCGGCGAAATCGTCACGCCGCATGGCCGCGTGCAGACGCCGGCCTTCATGCCGGTCGGCACGCAAGGCACCGTGAAGGGCCTGATGCCGGAGGCGGTGGCCGCGACCGGCGCCGAGATCGTGCTCGGCAACACCTATCATCTGATGCTGCGGCCGGGCTCGGAACGCATCGCCGTGCTCGGCGGCTTGCACAAGTTCATGAATTGGCCGCTGCCGATCCTGACCGACTCCGGCGGCTTCCAGGTGATGTCGCTGTCGGACTTGCGCAAGCTTGACGAGAAGGGCGTCACCTTCCGTTCGCATCTCGACGGCGCCATGGTCGAACTGACCCCCGAGCGCGCCATCGAAATCCAGGCGCTGCTCGGCGCCGATATCTCAATGCAGCTCGACGAATGCCTGAAGCTGCCGGCGTCGCGCGATGAGATCGAACGCGCCATGCAATTGTCGCTGCGCTGGGGCGAGCGCAGCAAACGCGCGTTCGAGGGCCGCAACGCCAAGGGCTATGCGCTGTTCGGCATCGTGCAGGGCGGCGACGATCT
This sequence comes from uncultured Alphaproteobacteria bacterium, assembly GCA_963778745.1. Lineage (GTDB taxonomy): Bacteria > Pseudomonadota > Alphaproteobacteria > Rhizobiales > Xanthobacteraceae > Pseudolabrys. Next base: position 36,743 of record CAVZVP010000028.1, read on the forward strand.
TGTGTTGCGCCAGAAAAGTGCAAAAGCGCTCACCGACACCGGCTTCGACGGCTATGCCATCGGCGGCCTCGCGGTCGGCGAGCCGCAAGAAGTTATGCTCAAGATCCTCGCCGAGACGACGCCGATTCTTCCGGCGGATCGGCCGCGCTATCTGATGGGCGTCGGCACGCCGGACGATCTCATGGCGGCGGTGGCGCGCGGCATCGACATGTTCGATTGCGTGCTGCCCACGCGCAACGGCCGCCACGGCATGGCGTTCACGCGGATCGGTTCGATCAATCTCTTCAATGCGCGCCACGCCAATGACCCGCGCCCGCTCGACGCCGAAAGCGTGCATCCGGCCGCGCGCACTTATTCGCGCGCCTATCTGCATCATCTGACCAAGGCCAACGAGATCCTTGGGCAAGTGCTGCTCTCCACCATCAATCTCGCGTACTACCAGGCGCTGATGGCCGGCATGCGCGAGGCCATTGCCGGCGGCCGCTTTGCCGAGTTTCAGGCGGCCTCCAAAGCGCACTGGCAGCGGGGCGACATTGCGACAATGTGAGAGACCGTTCGGGGTTGTCACAATGCGCCGCCTTGGCTAAAGCCAATCCATGAACGTGCATCCATCCTTCCTCGCCAAGCGCCGCAATCCGCGCTTCAAACTGCCGACCGGCGCGACCGACGCCCATTGCCATGTGTTCGGGCCGGGTGACAAATTCCCTTACGCGCCGAACCGACGCTACACGCCGGAAGACGCGCCGAAAGAGATGCTGGCGGCGCTGCACGTGCATTTGGGCGTCGAGCGCGCGGTGATCGTGCAGGCGAGCTGCCACGGCCTCGACAATCGCGCGATGCTCGACTGCATCGCCTCCGATCCCAAGCGTTACCGCGGCGTCGCCATTGTAAACGACAGCTTCAGCGACGGCGATTTCGACCGGCTCGATGCCGGCGGCGTGCGCGGGGTGCGTTTCAATTTCGTCAAGCACCTGGGCGGCGCGCCCGACATGGCCGTGTTCAACCGCGTCATCGATCGCATCAAGGACCGCGGCTGGCACGTGGTGCTGCATCTCGACGCGATCGATATCGTGCCGCTCGCATCCATGATCCGCGCGCTGCCGCTGCCCTTCGTAATCGACCATATGGGCCGCGTGCCGTCGGCGGCCGGCGTCGATCAGCCTGGCTTGCGCGCGCTGATCGAGCTTTCACGGCTGGAGAACTGCTGGATAAAAGTGTGCGGGGCCGAGCGTATTTCCATGCCACCCTATGAGATGGCGGTGCCGATCGCCCGCGCTTTGGTCGAAGCGGCCCCGACGCGCGTGCTGTGGGGCACCGATTTCCCACACCCCAACGCCACCCACGAGGCCGACGAGGCCGATCTGGTCGAGCTGGTGCCGCAATTTGCCGCAACCCCGCTGGCGCAAAAGCGCCTGCTGGTGGACAATCCAGCCCGGCTTTATGGTTTCAGCGCGTGATCCCGAAAAGTGGGAACCGGTTTTCGGATAAGATCACGCGCCAGGAAAACGACAAGAAGAAGAAAAGCGGAAAAACTCAGGGAGGATCACGATGAGAAAAGCATTTTTCGCATTACTGGCGCTGCCGGCCGCTCTGGTTTTAGCGCTGGCGCCGTTCGATCAGGCGCAGGCGAAATGGCCCGAGAAGCCAGTGCGGATCGTGCTGCCATTCGGTCCCGGCGGGGTCGCCGACGTTACCTCGCGCATGATGGCGGCCAAACTGACCGAAAAATTCGGTCAGCAGGTGTTGATCGAGAATATGCCCGGCCCCGGCGGCATCAACGCCGCGCGCGCCGTGATCAATGCGCCGCCCGACGGCTACACCATGGCGCTGGTCACCAACGGCACCTCGATCAGCGTGGCGGCGTTCAACAAACTGCCGTTCGATCCGGTAAAGGACCTGCTGATGGTGTCGATGGTCGGCACCTTCGATCTGGTGTTCGCGGTCAATGCCGAGTCCGAATACAAGACGCTCGGCGATTTTCTCAAGGCGGCGAAGGCCAATCCCGGCAAGTTCAATATCGGCACCACCTTGCTGGGCGGCACGCAAAACCTCGGCGCTGAATTGTTCAAGATCGTGGCCGACCTCAACGTGCAGGTCGTGGTCTACAAGACGTCGCCGGACATCGTGGTGGCGCTGTTTCGCAAAGACGTGGAAATGATGATCGATTTTCCGCCCGCGGTGCAGGGCCAGGTCAACGACGGCAAGGTGCGCCTGCTGGCAACGTCGTCGCCGAAGCGCACGGCGCTGCTGCCAAATACGCCGACGGCTGAAGAAGCCGGCGTCAAGGGCTACGAGGTGGTCTCGTGGAACGGCGTCGCGGTGCCAAAGGGCACGCCCCAGGAAGTCATCGATACCATGAACAAAGCCATGCACGAGGTTCTGGGGTCGCCCGAACTTAAGGCGCAATTCGCAAAGGTCGGCGTGGAAGCGCATGCCTCAACGCCAGCCGAGCTGATAGACCGGCTCACCGCTGACATCAATAAATGGGACGCGGTCATCACCAAGGCCGGGATACCGAAGAAGTAGCGGCATTACGATTGGTGCCGGCGCGGCTGCTTTGCGGCCGCGCCGGTTTGCGCTGCCCTGAAATTTATCACCCTGCCTTTGAAATAGTCGAAGCCCTGCGACGAAGCCCGCAAAACCGCGGTTCTGCGCTGGCACGGACTTTGCTGCTCTCATTGCGAGTTGGTGGCTAGGGTTCCGGCCTTCGCGTTTTTCGAAGGTGGCAGGTCCGAGAGCCACCGTCCGGGACATGTTCAGCCCGGGTGCACGGCGGGACAAAAACCCGGGAGACCTCAAGTGGCCGCGGTTGGCAACACTTAGGTCCTATTGCCAGTCCGTGGCCACCAAACCGGTGAGGACTGCGCAACGCTTGCAAAGCTTCCTGATCATCTTCTGTACGGCTGTTGTCCTCGCGGCCGTGCCGGGCAGGTGGCTTGCTCATGAGTATTACGGGTTCGCTACTTCGTAATACGCAACCCAGGAGATCGCGATGAGTCGCAAAAGTGCCTTCGGTGCAATCTTAGGCCTCTTGTTGTTTGCCATGAACGGCGTGCGGCCAGTGTGGGCGGCGCCGCTGACGATCGGATACAGCGATTGGCCGGGGTGGGTCGCCTGGCAGGTCGCCATCGACAAAGGCTGGTTCAAGGAGGCCGGCGTCGATGTCACGTTCCAGTGGTTCGACTACTCGGCCTCGATGGATGCCTTCGCAGCCGGTAAGATCGACGCCAATCTGATGACCAACGGCGACACGCTGGTCACCGGCGCGGGCGGCGGCAAGGGCATCATGATCATGCTCACCGACTATTCGAGCGGCAACGACATCATCGTCGGCAAGCCGGGCGTCAAGAGCATCAAAGACCTCAAGGGCAAGAAAGTCGGCATCGAGGTCGGCGTGGTCGAGCATCTGCTGCTGGTGCACGCGATGAAAGACGCGGGCATGAGCGAAAAAGACCTCACGCTGGTCAATGCGAAAACCAATGAGACGCCGCAGGTGTTGTCCTCCGGCCAAGTCGACGCCATCGGCGCCTGGCAGCCGATCGCCGGGCAGGCGATGAAAGGGCTGCCGGGTTCCAAGCCGCTTTACACTTCGGCCAAGGCGCCCGGTCTGATCTACGACGTGCTGGCGGCGAGCCCGACCAGCCTCGCCGCGCACAAAGATGACTACATCAAGATCATCAAGGTCTGGGACAAGGTCGTGCACTACATCGCCGACGCGAAGACCCAACCCGACGCGGTCAAGATCATGGCCAAGCGCGTCGGCCTGACGCCGGAGGAGTACTTGCCGCTGATCAAGGGCACCCATCTGCTCGACGTGGCGGCCGGCAAGAAGACGTTCAAGAAAGGCGACGGTCTCGCATCGCTCTACGGTTCGTCGAAGAACGCCGATGACTTCAACGTCGCCAACGCGGTCTACAAGGAGGCGCAGAAGGTCAACAGCTACATCGATCCGTCGCTGAACGAGGCGGTCAAATAACGGCGGTGCGCTGGCGGGAGTAGCTACGATGACGCTGGGCAGGTGGTTTCAGGTTCTCCGCCCCATCTCGCCGCGCGCCAGGCTTCTGCTCGGCGGCCTTTCGTTTGTGCTGCCGATCGCGATCTGGAGCATTGTGAGCTACGTCCCTGCGGTTTGGCACCCGCAAATCCTGGTGACCAATCCGGGCTCGGTCGATTATCTGCAAGCCGGGATGCGCATGGACAAACGGGCCTTCGCCGACGCGGCGGCGGAGGCCCGCAGCGAGCGGAAAGAACCGCCGCAGGGCGCGCCGAGCAATCCAATCTATCTGCCGGCGCCGCACGAGGTCGCGGCCGCGCTCTACACCTCGTTCATCACGCCGCCGGCGACGCAAGACGGCCCCTGGCTGCATCAGAGCCTGTGGCACAGCATCCAAGTCATCTTCTGGGGCTTCGTGATCTCGTCCATTCTCGGCGTGCCAATCGGAATCCTGTGCGGCACCTATGCCGGCTTCGCGCGGCTCAACGAGCCTTTCATCGAGTTCTTCCGCTATCTGCCGGCGCCGGCCTTCGGGGCGCTCGCGGTCGCCATCCTCGGCATTTATGACGGTCCGAAGATCACCATCATCGTCATCGGCACGTTCTTCCAGCAGGTGCTGATCATCGCCAACACCACGCGCAAGCTCGATGTCGCCATGGTGGAGGCGGCGCTCACCCTCGGCACAAAGAAACTGAAGCTGCTCTCGCGCGTCGTCATACCCGGCATCCTGCCCGATCTCTATCGCGACCAGCGCATTTTGCTCGGCTGGGCCTGGACCTATCTGATCGTCGCCGAACTGATCGGCACCTCGACGGGGATCACCTTTTTCATCACCCAGCAGGCGCGCTATCAGCATTTCGCCAAGGTCTACGCCGCCATCATGATCATCGGCATCATCGGGCTGTCCACCGATATGGTGCTGGCGCTCGCCGGGCGGCAGCTATTCCCGTGGGACCGCACTTTGGACAAGAGTGCGTGAAGGAAGCGGCCTTGAACAAATTCGTCTCGCCCAACACGCTGCCCTCCTATCTCGATCAGGCGTCGGTGGTGCGCGCCCGCTTCGCGCGGCTGAAAGAGCGCGAGGTCATCCTCAAGGTCGACAACCTCAGCAAGGTGTTCACTACCGGAAAGGGCTCGACGCTCGCGCTCAACAAGATCAATTTCGAGACCCACCGCCGCGAGTTCTTGTGCGTGGTGGGGCCGTCGGGCTGCGGCAAGTCCACGCTGGTGCGCATTCTGGCCGGGCTCGAACATCATACGTCGGGCGAAGTTTTGCTGGCCGGCAAGCCGGTGACCGAGCCGGGCAGCGATCGCGGCATGGTGTTCCAGGGCTACACGCTGTTCCCGTGGCTGACCGTCAAGAAGAACGTGATGTTCGGCCTCGAGGTCAATTGCAAGGGCCACCACGAGGCCGAGACGCAGGCGCTGCAATGGCTGCAACTGATCGGGCTGGAAAAATTCGCCGAATCCTATCCGCATCAATTATCGGGCGGCATGAAGCAGCGGGTGGCGATCGTGCGCGCGCTCGCCAACCAGCCGCGCATATTGTTGATGGACGAGCCGTTCGGCGCGCTCGATGCGCAGACGCGTTCAAAAATGCAGGCGCACCTCCTGGAAATCTGGCGCAAGATCGACATCACCATCGTGTTCATCACGCATGATCTCGACGAGGCGATCTTCCTGGCCGACCGCATCTTGGTGCTTTCGGCGCATCCGGGGCAGGTGCAGGAGCTGATCGAGGTTCCGGTGCCGCACCCGCGCAGCACCGCGCAATTCATCTCGCCGGAATTCCTCGCCACCAAGGCGCGGCTCGAAGAATTGATTCATCGAGGCGCAGTGGAAGACGAAGAGGACCTCGGCACCTACCAGATGGTCGCCCGGCTCACCGACGTCGGCGACAGCGTGGACTAGCAATGCCAGAATTCAAAAAACAAAAAGGAGCGTCCTGATGCAAAATCCATTTACGCCCATATCGCGCAAGGCCGGGCTGTTTCCGGTGCGCGAACGCGCGCGCCGCCATCATCCCAATTTCGACAAGATGGCGACCCAAGGCTGGAAGTCGCTCGACGCGGAAGGGAAATTGTCGGAAGCCGGCTGGCGCAAGGAACAGAAATGGGCGCTCGACATGGGGCTGCCCGGCGCCGACAGCCTGACCGATAAGTCGATCCCCACTTTTTCGCGTGGGGAGCTCCCGCATTTCGCCGGCATCAACACGTTCCTGAAGGCGCCTTACGTTGAGAACGTGCGCGACGTGGCCAAATACGACGCCGCCGTGCTCGGTATTCCGTTCGATTCCGGGACCACCTATCGCCCCGGTACGCGCTTCGGGCCGCAGGGCATCAGGCGCATCTCGGCGCTCTACACGCCCTACAACTACGAACTCGGCGTGGACTTACGCGAACAGATGACGCTATGCGACGCCGGCGACGTATTCACCATCCCCGCTAATCTGGAAAAGAGCTTCGACCAGATTTCGCGCGGCGTGGCGCACGTGTTTTCCTCCGGCGCGCTGCCGTTGATGTTGGGCGGCGATCACTCGATCGGATTCCCCTGCGTGCGCGGCATCGCGCAATGTACGTCGAAACGCATCGGCATCATCCATTTCGACCGCCACATCGACATCCAGGAGAAAGATCTCGACGAGCGCATGCACACCACGCCGTGGTACTGGGCGACCAACCTGCCCAACGTGTCGGCGACCAATCTGGTGCAGCTCGGCATCGGCGGCTGGCAGGTGCCGCGCGCCGGCGTGCAGGAGGCGCGCAAGCGCAACAGCAATGTGCTCACCATCGCCGATATCGAAAAGATAGGCCTCGAGAAAACCGCCGAAATCGCACTGGAGCTCGCCTGGAAGGACGCCGACGCGGTCTACATCTCGTTCGACGTCGACTCGATTGATTGCGGCTTCGTGCCGGGCACCGGCTGGCCGGAGCCGGGGGGCTTCCTGCCGCGCGAGGCGCTCAAGCTCTTGGGCCTGGTGGCGGCCGAAGGCCTGTGCGGGCTCGAGGTTGTCGAAGTGTCGCCGCCGTATGACACGTCCGACATTACGGCGCTGTTCGGCGTGCGCGTGGTGGTCGAGGCACTCGGCTCGATGGTGGCGCACGGCAAGCTCGGCAGCCACAAGAAGCTGATCGACAAACCCGTCCATTACGGAGCGTGACGATGCACCAGGGACACGATCACGGCAATGGCGCGGCCGGCGCCGGGCACAATCACGTGCAGCCGGCGCGCGGCACCGCGCAGTGGCAGACGCCGCATCTGCCGCACTATCGCCAGCACGACCACGACCGGCTCGAGCCGGATCTCGATCTGGTGGAGATGGCCTTTGTCGAAGGCTTCGCCACGGCCAAGGACCCGGCGAGCTTCTTGCGGCTGGCGCGCATTCCGTTCGAGGCGGTCGATGCACAAGGCCACAGGCTTGTCATGTTGCGGGTCGAGAGCGACGCGGTCACCGATGTTGGCGCGCTGATGCCGCAGCTCGGCGGCGGTGCCATGCGTTACGACCCGCTGCCGGCGCGCATGGTCACGGACCGGCGCAGGCTGCGCTTTGTTTATTTCGACGGCAGCGCGCCGCGTGCGCTGTCGCTCGGTGAGGTGAGGGAACTTTCGCAGGCCTAGGTCTTGAAACTCGGTTCGGCCGGTTCCGCCACACTCGTATCGCGTTCCCATCCCTCGTTCTCCAGCTTGATGTGCTGGATCGCTACGGCGTTCGCATCGGCGTCGAGATCCGGCAGCGCCTGGAACTCTGACGCCCAGCAGCGGAACACCTTGTAGGCGATCACGAGTTGGCCCGCCTCGTTGTAAAGCTCGATCGTAATATCCTTGCGAAAATCCTTAAGTGAAGATTCGCTACCGAGCCCGGCACCGAAATTCCACACCTTGTTGGCCCATTGCTCGAATTCGAGATCGTGGGTCACGCCGCGTTCGAGCGTGATCGGCTCAAACTTGGTTTGCCCCGGCGACTTGCGGCTCGAACTCTGGTCGCCGCCCTCGCGATGCTCAATGACTTCGGTGGTGCGTTTGAGCGCGCTGACTTTGGATATTCCGGCCACGTATTGGCCGTCCCATTTCACGCGAAACTTAAAGTCTTTGTAGGGGTCGAAACGGGTCGGATTGACGGTAAACTGCGCCATGGGTGCCTCCGGCTTTGCCACGGATCGGCCACCATACCTCAGAACGCAAGATTGCGTTACGGCCCGTCATAAAGCCAGGCGATGCCTTCGTAAGCTTGCTGCGGCGTACGGCCGCCGAGTGCGATATCGCGCAATTCGGCGGTGACCCCGCGCGCGTGATAAAAGTCGCCGTAGACCCGCGCCATGATCTGCACGCGGCCGGTGCGCAGATAGCGCTCCTGCTCGTAAGCCTTGAACGCCGCCGGCAGATCGTTCGGCATGGCCGCCGCTTTCTCGGCCAGCACCACCGCGTCCTCGGCCGCCATGCAGGCGCCTTGCGCGAGATATTGCAACATCGGATGGGCGGCATCGCCGAGCAACGTGACGCAGCCTTTCGACCAGTTTTTCACCGGCTCGCGGTCGCACAGTACCCACATACGCCAGGTCTCGATGCGCTCGAGCATGCGCAGCACTTCCGGGCGCTGGCCCGTGAAATGCTGCCAGAGCAATTCGGCGCTGCCTTCCTCGTTCCAGCCTTCCGCGTAGCGATCGGAGTGGAACACCGCGACCAGATTGTAGAGTTCGCCCTTGCGCAACGGATAATGCACGAAGTGGGTGCGCGGGCCGGCCCACAACACGACGTCGGGCCGCCACAGGTCTTCCGGCACCTCCTCGCGCTTGAGCACGGCGCGATAGGCGATGTGGCCGGACACCCGCGGCTTGTCGTCGCCGATGATGCGCTCGCGCACCCCGGACCACATGCCGTCGCAGCCGATCAGCGCACGGCCTTGCGCCCGTTCGCCGTTTTCAAGCGTGACTGTGACGCCGTCGCCGTGATCCTCGAAGCCGTCGACCCGCCGGCTGGTTTCCAGCGTGATCAGGTCGTTGCCCTCGCAGGCGTTCAGCAGGACGCCGTGGATGTCGGCGCGATGGGTAACCGCGTAGGGTTGGCCGAAACGCGCGGTGAATTCTGGACCGAGCGGAATGCGGGTGATCAGCTTGCCGGTGATCGCATCGCGCATTTCCTGTGCCGTGGGGCGGTGGGCGAAGCCCAGCACGGCCTCCTTCAGCCCGATTTTATCCAACACGCGGAAGATATTGGGGCCGAGCTGGATGCCGGCGCCGACCTCGCGGAATTCGGGCGCTTGCTCGAATACCCGCACTGCAAAGCCATGGCGCGCCAGCGCGAAGGCCGTGATCAGGCCGCCGATGCCGCCGCCGGCCACCAAAATGGGCGACGAGTCACCATCGTAACGGACCATGATCGCTCCTTGGGGAATCGGTGAGGGACGGAATCTTCTCTGCGCAAAGCTTTAGACGCCGGAACGCCGGCCGCCAAGGGTCGCCATGCGTTGTCGAGAGCGGACGCATTGTGCATTGCCACGAAAAACCCGCCGGTCGTGCGATCGGCGGGCCATCAGTTCCGCTTCGCCCGCCGGTTGCGGCGGTTTATGACGGACTATTTCATCAACTGGCCGCGGATTTCGCCGCCTTTGTTGGCGGCGGTGTGGACGTTGACGTACATGTCGCCGTCCATCAGGGCCTTGGCCTGGGCGTCGGTCAGCGTCGCCTCGCCTTCGAACGAGGGGCCGTTCGGGCTTATTGGGACCAGCACGCCGGCGTTCTTGCCGGCCCCTGCCGGACCATGGAAATGGGCGGCGGTCGCCGGGCCGGTGAGGCCGCTATAGTTGCCTTTCCAGGTCAGCTTCTTGCTGTCGGTGTTATAGGTCGCGGTGACCGAGCCGGTCGCGACGACGGTATTTGGCGGGACTTCGCTCTTGCCGTCGAGGCTGGCTTTGAGAGTCATCATGGCCGCCAGAGATGGCGAAGCAAGCGCCAGGGCGCCGGCGAAAGCAATCGCGGCTGCCGTAGACCGCAGAATGGTCGATGTCATAGTTGTTCCTCCCCTTGGATCAGGCTTTGCTCAGCCTGTTGGGATAACACCGCACCATAACGCCTATTCCGGGATCATGGGCTCAATGGGTCGTGAGCGGGATGGCGGTGGTGGAACTTTCGCCGCAAGCGTCGCATTCCCAATGGTGGCGGATTTCGCCGTCCCCGATGAACTCCGACTCCACCGGAGCGACCATCCAGTCGCCGCAGTGCGGGCAGCGCACCGGCGCGGAGAAGGAGCGGATAGCCGAGAGTTTTGCCGAGCGAGTTTGGATGTGCATGGTCTCGGTCTCCCCTGAACGTTCCATGCGTCGGTGGTTAGAGGGACATCGTGGCGAGGGCGCGACCCTTTGGTGAAACTGTGGTGGCCGGGAGGTAAAAGTTTTGCAACGCACACGATATAGCCGCCGCGTAAATTTGTTCCACAAACGGCGAGCCTGCAAGTCATTTAGTGCACGATGACCAATGCCGGGTGTGGTCCGCTTGTCGCAATTCGGCCGATGGGTTGTCGGGCGCGATATCCTCAAGCACGATTTCTTCCTCGGCGTTGCGCCCATGACAAGCCACGGCGGTCAGCGTGTTTTCCGCCGCAAAAACGGATGGTTCGTGCGCACGGCCTGCAACTGAGCCCACAATTCCGGCAGGTTCGGCCGGCGTTGCATGGAAATCACCATCGCCGAAAGCACGATTGCGATCGCCATGGCGGCGCTGCGGGAACTCACGGTGAGGTGGAATTGGGTGTGGCTGGACAGCGCCTCGAACCACAGCACCGTGACCAGCACGGGAGCGCATAGCCAAAGCGCGTCCTTCACGGAGTATCTCGTACTGCTGGCCGCGACCGTGGATTATGCCGCCACCGTCTCGCGCATCGATTGGCGGCGCGCACGACGGCCACCGCGATCAGGAGCGCAACGCGGTTTTTGACGTTCGAAAGAATATCCGACACGACGGCGGCTGAGCCTGGCATGGCAAGATAAGCGAGCACCCATTTTGCGAGCCAGGTCTCGGCATAGCCGCTGAACCAGGCGAATACGACCGCTAGCGCGAGCAGGCCGGCGTCGCGGCGATCCGTCAATAAGACGAAGAATGCCAACAACATCGGCATCATCGGCGGGTTGATCAGGAAATCGATGAAGTTGAAACCGCTGCCCAGGGCGGCCGACAACACGATCAAACCGCGCGCCACCCAATCGCGTTGCAGAGTGGCGGCAATCAGCGGGGCGCCAGCAAGAATGTAGGCTAGGCTGATGCTATGCGCCGACGTGCGCCAAATGAACAAGACGTCGCTCAGACAAACGAAGCTGAGCAAAAAGATCGTCGCGACCGCCATCCCGCAGAATTTGCGCAACGTCATCCAAAGCAGCCGCAAGCCGCCGCCACCATCAACGCGTTGATGAGTTTGACGAACCACAGCGGAAACGCGGCCGCCCAGCGGCGCCAGAATCACGCGGTAGCCGTGCCAATAGCGGAAATAGGGCCGCCACTCCGTCTCGGCGCCGGACACGGCCTGATGCAAACCGTGGCACGCATGCGTGTCGCCAGACACCGGATACGATCCTGAGATCGCCGTCTGCCAAGCCGTCTCGGCCTGGTTGAGGCCAATGCCGAGCGAGAGGCATTCAGTGAGCTGCTCGCCGCCCTTGAAAATGAGCGAACGCAGGTTGCCGTCATCCGACAGCACGCCGGCATCGAAGGCCGCACTGAGATGCTGGACGGTCCGCTCGCGCGAAACGATGGAGCCGAGCGAGGCGAGGGAGAAGAAATAGATCGGTTGCAGCAGCAGGACTACCAGAACTGAAGCGCAGAGTGGCCAAAACGCCAGGCGGAAAAAGTCTGCAACAAACCGCGCTGCTCGACTCATGGCGATCTTTTGATTCTATAGCAGCGTCGTGAATGGTGAGCGCGGCGGGACTCGAACCCGCGACCACTTGATTAAAAGTCAAGTGCTCTACCACCTGAGCTACGCGCCCTTATTAAGGCCGGGTTTACGGGCGCTGCCATGCCCGGTCAATAGGCGGTTTTCGCCCGTTTCTTGAACGCGCGCCCGGAACCTAGAAGCCGGCAACATCATGGCCAATCAACACGAGTGTCTTACCGACGCCCCGATTGCCGGAAATGCCAGCGTTCACTCGGGGTCAATACCGGCCTCCCTGATCAAGGTTGTCCACTTGACCAGTTCGGTATCGACGAATTTTTTGAACTCGGCCGAGTCTCCCCAATAGACCTCGATGCCAGAGACGTTGAAGCGGTCCTGGATCTCCTTTGTCGACAGCGCGGCATGGATGACCTTGGCGATCGTTTCCACCACATCGGGCGGCCAATTCGCCGGGCCGAACATCCCGGCCCATGCGAGCAGGTCGAACCCGGGCATCACGGTCTCGTCCAAGGTCGGCACGTCCGGCAGCAAGGGGCTACGCTCCTTAGTCAGTACGGCGAGCGGGAGTATTTTTTTCGCCTTGATCTGAGGCAGGGCGACGTTCATGTCCGGGATCATGAATTAAATCCGGCCGCTGATCAGATCCGTGAGACCGATCGAGTTGCTGCGATACGCCACGCGAACGATGTCGACGGCGGTCCGATGCGTCAGGGTTTCGCCGGTGATATGGCCGGTGCTGTTGCCATGTCCGTAGGACAGTTTGCCTGGATTGGCCTTGGCGTAGGCAAAGACCTCAGCCATCGAATGGAGCGGCACATCGGGATTGATGGCGACAACGGAGGGGAAAGCTGCCGACGCGCGCGATCGGGGTGAAATCCTTGATCGGATCGTAAGGCACAATCTTGAACAGGCCAGGCGCCGCCGAATGAGTTGAGTTCGTCGTCATCAGCAGCGTGTAACCGTCCGGCTTCGCGCGTGCGACGGCGGTGGCAGCGATCATGCCGCCGGCGCCCGACTTGTTTTCGACGATGACCGTCTGCCCCAGCTGTTCCTGCATGAACTTGGCAAGCACGCGGGTGGTGGCGTCGGTGACGCCGCCAGCCGCAAACGAAGTGATGATCGTGATCGGCCGCGACGGATAGGTTTCGGCCTGCGCTGACGACACGGCGGCGCCGACGATGACGGCGCAGATTGCAGCAAGGCATGACCGCATCCGCACGCGGGCCATTAGGTCATGTATTTTCATCTCATTTCTCTACCTTATCCCATCTCGTTTATTGTTTGCCGTACGTGGCGCGGCGGCTTCTCTTAAGAATTCAGCGCCGTTTTGAATGTGGCGCGCGCTTCCGCGCTGTGGATGTAGGGGTAATTTTTCGACGAGGCCGCTCCCGGTTCGACTTTCAGATCGACGAAGACCGGTCCTTCCGCTTTGAGGATGGCTGGGATTTTTGCCTCGAAATCCGCGAGCTCGGATATTCTGCGACAGGAGCGATACCCGGCGGCTGCGGCGAGGCCGACAAAGTCGACGGTGCTCCGCGCCGGAATCGGATGGCCGCCATTGGCCTCGTAAGTGCCGTTTTCGCAGACGCAATGAATGAAGTTGCGCGGCGCGGCCGCCGCCACCGTCGCCAGCGTGCCGAGGTTCATCAGCAGGCTGCCGTCGCCATCAAGCACAACAACGCGTCGGTCGGGCCGGCCCAGCGCCAGGCCGAGTCCATGGGATGAAGCCAGACCCATGACGCCGACCGCAAAATAATTGAGCGGATGCGGCCGGATCGCCAGCCAGTCGAAGGCCGAGGTGTAGGTCGCCACCACCAATTCGTCGGTCAGGTGGCGGGCGAGCAGGCGAAAGGCGTCGTCACGCTTCATGCGCCCGGGCTCCGCCCGATCAGCAGCGCCACCGGAAGCGACGTTTCATACGCCGTATGAATCGCCGGGACGATGCGGCCGACATCGTCATCGCTCTCGATCAGGTCATGCGCAATGCCGAGCACGTCGAGGATCGGCTCGACGATCTTGACGCCAAACTTGCCCAATTCCGTCGGCTTACGATCCGGCTCTTTCTCGAGCAGGCCGACCATCATGCAAATCGGCAAACGGTATTCGACGCCGATACAGCGAATGGCGTTGATCGAATCGAGAAATCCAGTGTTCTGGATCAGGATCAAAGCACGCCGGTTACAGGCCCATAATCCGGCGCTGATGCCGACCGTCTCATCTTCCTTGCTGACACGAATGAGCCGCAGATCGCGGTCGCTCGCCAAGGGGCGCAGCAATCCGTCGCTAGTAGTGATGTCCGGTACGGAAAGGACGAACTCGACGCCGTCACCTTGATCGCCGCCAGAATGGCGCTTCCGGTCAACGGAGATCGGGTTTTCGCCAACATGATGCCTTGGACTTGATGCGGGGAACGCTAGGCGCTGTGTAGGATCGCACTTGTGCCCGGTCAATAGGCGGTTTTCGACCGTTTCTTAAACTCGCGCCGGACCCCGGCAGTTTGCTACAATACCGTCAACAGGGAGCCCGATTATGCCGATCGTCAACCGCATCGCCGACCTCACGGCCGAGATCACAGCATGGCGGCACGATCTGCATGCCCACCCGGAGTTGCTTTACGACGTTCAGCGCACGGCGGCGAGCGTCGCCGAGAAGCTCAAAGCCTTCGGCTGCGACGAGGTGGTGCCGGGGCTCGGCCGCACCGGCGTGGTCGGCGTCATCCACGGCCGCAAGGGCAAGTCCGAAAAAGTGATCGGCCTGCGCGCCGACATGGACGCGCTGCCGATCGAGGAGGCGAACGACCTGCCGTACAAGTCGACGGTGCCGGGCAAGATGCACGCCTGCGGCCATGACGGCCACACCGCCATGCTGCTGGGCGCGGCGCGCTACCTCGCGGAGACGCGCAATTTCGCCGGCACCGCGGTGGTGATCTTCCAGCCGGCCGAGGAGGGTGGCGCCGGCGGCAAGGCCATGGTCGAGGACGGCCTGATGGAGCGCTTCGGCATCAACGAGGTCTACGGCATGCACAATTATCCCGGCATGCCGCTCGGCCAGTTCGGCTTGCGCGCCGGGGCGCTAATGGCGGCGGCCGATCATTTCACCATCGAGATCGAAGGCGTCGGTGGCCACGCCGCGCGCCCGCATCTGGGCATCGATACGGTGCTGGTCGGCGCGCAGATCATCAACAACTTGCAATCGATCGTGTCGCGCAACGTCGATCCTCTTGAGTCGGCGGTGGTGTCGGTCTGCCTGTTCCAGGCTGGCACGACCGACAACGTGATCCCGCAGACGGCGCAATTGCGCGGCACCGCGCGCAGCCTGGTGCCTTACGTGCAGGGTCTGGTCGAGAAGCGCATGCACGAGATCATCGAGAGTACCGCCAAGCTTCATGGCGCCAAGGTGAAGTTTAGCTACCGGCGCGGCTATCCGGTGCTCAAGAACCACACCGCACAAACCGAGTTCGCGGCGTCGATCGCCGCCGGCATCGCCGGCAACGATAAAGTGAACACCGCACTCGCGCCGGTGATGGGCGCGGAGGATTTCTCGTTCATGCTCAACGCGCGGCCGGGCGCATTCATCTTCGTCGGCAACGGCGACAGCGCGGGCTTGCATCACCCGGCCTACAACTTCAATGACGACCTGATCCCGATTGGGACGTCGTATTGGGTGAAGCTGGTGGAAACCGCGCTGCCGGCTTGAAACTCGCGGCGGAGAGACCGCCGCATAAGCGCAACATCAAAATCCAGACCTGCGTCGCCTGCGGTATCTAACGGCAGGAACGGACCGTCTCGTCCGGTTGGGAGGTCGGGGCCGGCGCGCGCTACTGGTACAGCAGCGGCAAATTTCAATAGGATTTGGGAAGCACAGCCGATCCCGTAAATATTCTCAATTCGCGACTAACCTACAACTCGACGGCCAGCGCGGACGAATTCTTCGGCCGCGTCGAGATTCCGCTCAACATATTCGTCAAAGGCAACGTTGGATTAGGTTCGCTGTCCGGTGGCCACCTGTATGACGAGGACTGGGTTATCTTCGGGGGACACGGTGCCGTACTCGAATACATTGTCTGAGCCAGTCAAGGGGACGATCGACTACGCGACCTTGGACCTTGGGTATGATTTTTGCCGCGGCGCTGGTTACAAACTGGGCGCGTTCGTCGGTTACAATTTTTATAAAGAGAATAAGAGCGTCTACGGCTGCAGCCAGATCGCCAACCCATTGTCCGATTGCGTGCCCGCGATTCCCAGCTCGGTTCTCGTCATATCGGAAGACGGCATCTGGAAATCAGCCCGTATCGGCGCCAGCGGTGAAGTCATGATCGCCGATCGGTTCAAATTAGGCGCGTACGTCGCGTATTTGCCATACGTGACATTCAATGGAACCGACAATCACGTCTTGCGCGATCTAAGATCGCCGGAATCCGGCATGGGAAGGGGGGCGGCTCGAAGGCATTCTCTCCTACTTGGTCACCGACCAGTTCTCCTTAGGCGTTGGCGGGCGTTACTGGGCGATGTGAATAGTGAAGGACGCCATTACGGAATTTGGCGGCGCTCCCTGTCCTTGCCAGACGCTGCCGGCCAAGACAGATCGCTACGGAGTCTTCGTCCAGGCCGCTTATCGGTTAGATGCGCTGCCGATGTCAGGTTGGGCTTGCTTTAGGCCGTGCGAGGATTTTTTTCGACGGCCGATGCGCCGGGATCCAACCAGAAAGCCCAAACCGCAGAGCCTATGACGAGCAAACTGGCCGCCACGATAAACGGCGCCTGCCAATTCCCGAACTGAACCAGGACGCCAAAGACTAGTGGCGACAGCGCGCCGCCGATGTTGCCGGCCATGTTCATCATCCCGGAGACCGTCCCGGAGTGTTCGCCGCCGATATCCATGGGGACCGCCCAGGACGGCCCGATGGTGCATTCAAGAAAGAACATGGCGGCGGTCAGACAATAGACCGCGGTATAGGCATTCTCGGTCATCGCAGCCGGCACGATGAAAACCGCGCAGCCCAACATGCCGGTGATGGCGACCGACCGCCGGGCGAATTTGATGTTGCCGGTTTTGGCCAGCAGCCAGTCCGTCGCCAGACCGCCGACGGTATCGCCGACGACGCCGGCCCACAGCGGCAGCGACGCAAAGATGCCGACCTTGATCAACGTGAAATGCCTGAATTCGACGAGGTAGGACGGCAACCAGCTTAGGAAAATCCACAGGCAGTACACGTAGGTGAAGTAGGCGCACATGATCGCCCACATATTGGGCGACCGCAGCATGACTCCCCACGGCACGGTGGGTTTCTTGACGGTCTTGACGGTCAGTACATTGCCCTGTGCGTTGGTGCCGCGGATATATTTGAGTTCCTCCGCGTTCACCAGCGCGTGATCTTCCGGGTGATCGCGATAGGCGAAGTACCACAACACCGACCACACCAAGCCGACCGCACCGCAGATATAGAAGACCCATCGCCAGCCAAGCGTCGTCATGATCAGCACGACCAGCGGCGGCGCGATGGCCGCGCCGAGCCGGCTCGCGCTATGGGTTATGCCTTGCACAAATCCGCGCTCGTGCTTCGGATACCAGAGTTGCATGGCGCGCGTCGCGCCTGGAAACGCGCCTCCTTCGCCGACGCCGAACAGAAAGCGAAGCACCACGAACGACGTGGCGCCAGAGGCCACGGCCGTCGCCGCCGTCATGACGGACCAATAGGTGACGATTGTCGTGAGCACCTTGCGCGGGCCGAAACGGTCGCTGATCCAGCCGCCGGGAACCTGAAACGCCGCATAGGCCCAAACAAAGGCGCTGAAGATCACGCCCATGGTGATCTTGTCGAAACCGAATTCCTTGCTGATTTCCGGCGCCGCCGTCGAAATGTTCACCCGGTCGAGATAGGTAATAAGGTACATCAGGCTGATGAGCACCAATATGTACCAACGGCCCATGCTGCGCCGTGCTTTTGGCTGTTCCATGTTGCGTTTTCCCCGGTAGTCAGGCGCCCGCGACCTGGCGTGACCTGGTCGCTCTGTAGGAAGACTGCCGATTTGCAGTGGTCCCGACAAGGCCTCAAGAAATAATTTGGGGCGTTATCCGCGATTGTTCGACGTCCGCGACATGATCATGCGCTTGCGAGCCAGCTACGGTTTCTCTTTGATGCAGGCGCGCAAAAAGCTGCGGCGTTTTAGAAAAGTCAGGTGTTCCCGGTTGGCGTGAACGCGGCAGGCTTCTTGTTTCTCTGCCAGTTGCTTACTGGCGGCGGCGATCTCGGCAGGATATTTTGGCTTCGGCGTAGGCGATTGCGCGAACGCCGACAATGTCCCAAACACAATAAATGAAGCGAAAATCATGGGCGCAATTGCAAGACGAGGCATAATTTGCGGCTTTAAGTATGGGGGCGCCAGCGTACCCGGATTGACTCGCCCTGGGAACGTCGCTGTGGCTTACGGCACCAATTCGGTCCGCTCGGTGACGACCGGCGCCGGGGCGGGCTTCGGCTGCGGCCGTCGGGCGATGAGTTCGCCGGCGCGTGCTTCGAGTGCCCGCCAGGTGGCGAAATCGTTGAACCGCGTGCGCTCAAACGCGGCGAGCCCAACCGCCGCGAGGAACGGCAGGCTCTGCACCACGAGTACGGCTGCGAAGATATTGATCTCGCGCACGTCCTTGATATTGGTCGCGACCAGCGCCACCGCGCCGAGGACGAGCAGGCCGGCCAACACCGCTTCCCAGAACGCGTGGAAATCGGTCGAGCGCCGGAGGCCGCCCTTGGAGGTGCGCACGAACGGCAAATGATCTTTGATCACGCCGAAGCCGACCGCGCGCGCCACCGTCCATTGTACCGACATCGCCGCAAACACCGAGCCGATGAGTTGGCCCGGGCCGCTGCGCACGCGTAAGCGATACAGCGACACGAAATGCGCCAGCGAAACGACGAAGCTGGCGATGATCGGGATGGTGAGAATGCGGTCGGGCACCGCGATGTCGAGGAAGGCGACGACCGGCACCCAGACGATATTGAGCATGGCAACCGCGACGCCGAGACTTTCGGCACCGAGCCAATTGAGCCAGCCGAGCCCGAATTCGCGCTTCTGGTCGCCGGTGAGGCGGCTGGCGCCGGGCAGGAAGCGGCGCCAATGCTTCTTCAGAATTTGGAATCCGCCATAGGCCCAGCGGTGGCGCTGTTTCTTGTAGGCCTCGAAGCTGTCGGGCAGCAGGCCGTGGCCGTAGCGCTTGTTGGTATAGAGCGCGCGCCAGCCGAGTTCGAGCAGCGTGAGGCCGAGATCGGTGTCCTCGCAGATCGTGTCGCTCGACCAGCCGCCGGCGGCTTCCAGCGCGGAGCGCCGGATCAGGCACATGGTGCCGTGCACGATGATCGCGTTGACCTCGTTCCGCTGCACCATGCCGATGTCGAAGAAACCGGCATATTCGCCGTTCATGGCGTGGTGCATGAGGCTGCGCTCGCCATCGCGGTGATCCTGCGGCGCTTGCACCAGGGCGACATTGGCATCGCGGAATTGCGGCACCAAGTCCTTGAGCCAGTCCGCCTGCACGACGTAGTCGGCGTCGATGACGGCGATCACTTCGGCATCGGCGGCGGTATGCACCATGGCGAGCCGCAGCGCTCCAGCTTTGAAGCCCTGCAAATTATCGGCATTGACGAACTTGAAGCGCTCACCGAGCGCGCGGCAGTGCTCCTCGATCGGCAGCCAGAGCGCCGGATCGGGCGTGTTGTTGATCACCACCACGCATTCGAAACTCGGATAGTTGAGCCGCGCCACCGCGTCGAGCGTCTGCTTGAGCATGTCCGGCGGCTCGCGATGCGCCGGAATGTGGATCGACACTTTCGGTAAACGTTCATCGGGTGCGAGCGGTACGGTGGGTGCAATCAGCTGCATCGGCTCGCGCCCGAATGCGATCATGGCGAGTTCATCGATGCGCGCCATCGCGATGATGATCAGCGGGATCAGCAAGAGGACACCTAAGCCCAGCGCGAAGGCGGCGCCGGGCACGAAATAATGTCCGTTCCAAAAGGCGAACACGGCGGCGGACCAGGCGCCAACCACATTGGCCGCGGCGGTAAGCATGATCGATTGCCACAGCGTCACTCCACTCATCGCCAGGAGTGGCAGCGACAGCAACAGGCTCACGAGCAATGCGATGCCGGCGAGTTTCCAATGGTCGGAATCGGTGACGGTGCCGCTCCAGTCGAATTTCGGCTGGCGCGAGGCGTCGAACAGGCCCCAGTAAGGACCGACGCCGCCTTCGAAGATCTTCCACGGCTGGTCAATCGCTTCGACGATGTTGTAATCGATGCCATAGGCCTCCGCGCGCGAAACGAAGTCGCGCAGCACGATAGTCTGTTCGACCCGGCCAGGCTCGGCCGCTTTGAGATTGTAGCCCGCGCTCGGCCAGCCGAACTCGGCGATGACGATGCGCTTGCCGGGATAGGCCGCCCGCAGCTTGTCGTAGATCAGGATCGCCTGATCGACCGCCTTCTTGTCGGTGAAGCCTTCCCAATAGGGCAGGATGTGCGCGGCGATATAGTCAACTGCCGAGACCAGCTCAGGATGCTCGATCCACACGTTCCAGATTTCGCCGGTGGTGACCGGCACGCTGGTCGAGCGCTTGACACGCTGGATTATCGTGATCAGGTCGCTCACCTTCTGGTCGCCGCGATAAATCGTTTCGTTGCCGACGATAATGCCGTTGACGTTGCCGTGGCGTTTGGCGAGATCGATCACCGAGCGGATTTCGCGCTCGTTGCGCTCGTTGTGCTTGTCGATCCAGGCGCCGATCGTGACCCGCAGGCCGAATTCGGCGGCGACGCCGGGCACCAGATCGACGCCGCCGGTGGACGAATAAGTGCGGATGGCGCGGGTCAGCGGCGCCAGCATCTGGAGGTCGGCGCGAATTTGTTCAGTCTGCGCTTGCGCTCCGGAATCCGGGTGGGCGTTGCCACCAAACGGCGCATAGGAAACGCTGGCAAGTTGACCGGCGAAATTGGGAGCGCTCAGGTGATCCTGTGCTAGTGCCCACAATCCGGCCTGCACGCACGCCACAAGGGCGATTACGGCAGCAACGGAGCGCATAACCTTACAACCAACTGGGGCGGGAGTTCAGACCCTTGAGCCCGTCCCCTGGGCTCAGCCGAGGCTTGTTCTGCGGCAATGCAGCATAGCTCGGCATCAGGCAGAAATTTAAGTAATCCCCGCACATGGCAATTCCTTGTCACGCACATGGCACAAATAAAATTTCACAGCAGGCTAACGCCGTCAGCGGGGAGTAGTTCCGGCCGTGGCGGCGGCTGGTTTGGCGGCAGCGGCCGCCGCCGGAGTGGGGCTGAGGCCGGGATCGAGCCAACAGGAGTGGACCCGGCCATTCAGGCTGTCTTGGGCTTTGGGATCGATGTGGCCCTGGCGTACCACGCAGCGGAAAGTGGCCTGGATATGCGAGCTTGGGCAGCCAAAACGATCGTAAAGATCGAGGTGGCGGAAGGCGGTGTCGAGGTCGTCGCGCCACAGCAGGTTGACCACCCGGCGGCCTAGCCAGACGCATTCCGGGTTACCGGCCGGCCCAGCGAGCACGCGCGCGGCCTCGGCGATCTCATCGATGCTTTTCTGGCCTTCCTTGGCGCCGTCGCCGGCCGGTTTCTGCTGTTCTGGCGGCTGGATATTGCCGCTTTGGGCGAAGGCCGCAGGGGCGGCAAAACTAAAGGCTGCCACGCAGAACGCAGCACGCAATACACGCAACAAGGATATTAACGGCATAGTCCCGCCGGTTTTGATTGAAGCCGCCCGCCCGCTATCCGGTCTGCTATGCAACCGGATTGGGACACGATTACGGCGTTTTCCGCCCGCCGCTCCGGCGCTGCTCGCCTTTAAAACACGCACGCTCAACCCGAACCGCCGCCTTGTACTAAATTTCCCGGTAGCAAGACCTGTCTAGCAAGACTTGCCTTACAAGACATGGCCCCAACAGCCCAGTTTTGTCCAGCGTTTCGGCGCTGCTTGCTTAAGGCGCCGCGCTTGGCAGTGACAAACGCGCGCTATAAGCCGTTGCGGGGCACTTTGATGTCTCTGGAACGAGTTCAAGCCGATGCGCCTTGATCTAGCCTGCCTCGCTTTGTCGGCGGTCGTAATCGCCGGCATTTGGGCCTGGCTCGGCACCCCGGTGCCCATGCCGCAATCCCCGCTGCAAGCCGGCGAAAAGCTCTATTGCCTGTCTTATGCCCCGTTTCGGGGTAGCGAGACCCCGCTTGATCTCGCGACCCACATTTCGGCAGCGCAGATCGAAGATGACCTGTCGCAGCTGGCCAAAATAACCGACTGCGTACGGACCTATTCGGTAGATTTCGGCCTCGACCAGATTGCGGGGATCGCGGCCCGCCACGGCCTCCAGGTGATCCAGGGACTCTGGCTATCGAGTCATGCGGAGCGCAACAACTTCCAGATCGAGACCGCAGTGGCGCTGGCCAACCGTTATCCCGATACCGTCCGCGCGGTGGTGGTGGGCAACGAGGTGCTGTTGCGCGGGGAAATGTTGGCCGAGGATCTCGCCGCCACGATGCGAGCGGTGAAGTCCCGTGTTGCCGTGCCGGTGACCTATGCCGATGTGTGGGAGTTCTGGCTGCGCAACCGCGACGTGGCCGCGGCCGCCGACTTCATCACTATCCACATCCTGCCGTATTGGGAGGACTTTCCGATCCCGGCGCAAACCGCCGCCGCGCATGTCGAATCAATCCGCCGGCGCATGGTGGAGGCCTTTCCCGGCAAAGAGGTGATCATCGGCGAGGTCGGCTGGCCGAGCGCGGGACGCATGCGCCAGGGCGCGTTGCCGTCGCCGGCAAACCAGGCGCGCGTCATCCAGGACGTGCTGGCGTTGGCCAAGCGTGAAATATTCCGCGTCAACGTGATCGAAGCCTTCGACGAACCGTGGAAGCGCGCGCTCGAAGGGACCGTCGGCGGCCATTGGGGCCTGCTCGATGACGCTGCGCGCACGCGGAAATTCGCGTGGGGGCAAGCGGTCTCCAATCATCCTCAGTGGCTATGGCAGGCGACGGGCGGAATTCTGTTCGCGCTGATCGTGTTCGGCGCTGCCTTCGCGACGCGGCGCGACGCGGCGATACCGCCCTCGCTTTGGCTAGCGGTGGCCGCGAACGCGATCGCCGGCGGCACGCTGATCGGATGGAGCATCGCCAACGTGCCGATTGAATCGCTGGGCGCCGGCGGCTGGTTGCAGTCGCTCGCTTTCGTCACCGTCGCGATGCTGGCGCCGCCATGCTTGAGCGCAGCGGTGATGTGCGGCATGCCGCTGCCGCGCTTCTCGCGCCTCATCGGTCCCGAGGCCGAACGCGTCGGCGATCCGCTGGCGCGGCTCGCCGGCGCGCTGATGATCGCAACCATGCTGCTGGCGATCTTGGTCGCGCTCGGTCTGGTATTCGACCCGCGCTACCGGGATTTTCCGTTCGCGCCGCTCACCGCGGCGGTGGTGCCGTTTGTCATGCACAGCGTGACGATGTCGCGGCCGCTCGGCCGCCACGGCTTCGCCGAATGGTTCACCGCCGGTATCCTCGCTTTGTCGGTGCCTTACATCACGCTCAGTGAAGGCTTAGCCAATTGGCAGTCGCTATGGCTGTGCGGGACGCTTGCCGCGTTCGCGTTCAGTCTGGCTCGGGTGCGCGACGCGCAAAACTGAGCACCAACAGCCCGAAGGCGAGTGCCGACAGTGCGATGTTGTAAAGCACGACGCCGAAGCAGGAGAGCGCGAGCGCGACGCCAAATAAAACCAGTGTCGGCCGCAGCAGATTGAGCGCGGCGACGGCGAGCGCCGCCCAACCGAACACCGAATAGGTGAACAACGCGATCGCGGTGCGGCGCGCAAAGCACAGCCAGGTATCGAGCCCGGCGGCGCAGGCGAGGCCGACATTCGCCTGTTCGATCGCAAGGTAGCGGATGTAAAACGCATAGCCGAGCGAGCAGAAACCCACGATCAGCAGATAATTTGTCGCGCGCGCGCTCGGCAGGAACAGCTTCATGACGGCGCCTTCCGAAAGACTAAGATTATGCCGGTACGCCGGCGCGCCGACAATCAGTGCGCGGCCAGTTGCGCGCCGATGAACTTGGCTGGGTGGCAGCCGGTCCGCAGGACCGGAAAGCGGGCGCAAAGACGAGCCGCCTCGGCGGCGTCCGGCAGCGGCCCCGCCACCAAACGATAAGTGACGCCGGTCGCGCGCTTCGTGTGCTGCGTAGCGACCGGGTGCAGCCCCTCCAGCAGCGGCCCGTAATTGGCCTTCAACGTCGCCCGATGGATGCGCAAAACTTCGAGGCTGCTGGCGCCACCCAGGTCGATGCCGAATTCATCATTGGCCGGCTCTGGCGATTCGGTTACTGGCTTGTTCGCCGACGCGGTTGCGACGCGGACCGGCGGCAGCCGAGCGGGATCATTCTCGGAATCGGCGGCATTCGCTTGCGCTGCGGGCTTCTCGGCTTCCGGCATTATCGCGGGCCATGACGTGGCGGTCACTTTGAGCGCCGGCATCGCGCAGCGGCGCGAGCGTCGGTAGCACGGAGCCAAGCGGCATCGCCGGCGCCATTATGGCCGGGAGCGCGGAGGCCGGCGGCGTCGCCGGGGCAAAGAACGCCGGCGTAGTAGCCGGCACGTTCAATTCCAGTTGCGGCGCAGTGATGGCCGCGGCGGCGCGGGCGGCGGCCAGTTGTTCGCTCTGCAGCTTGATGGAGCCGGTCATGTCCTCAAGATTGCGCTCGAGCATGGCAATGCGCGCCTTGAGCTGCTCGCGGTCGGTGGCGAGTTCGCCCAGCTGTGCGGCAAGCCGCATGGTCTCGGCTTCGGCCGTCGCGCGTGGTGGAATCACTGCAACCACATGGACCGGCTCGCTGCCATAAGAGAGTGCAAGCTCCAGCCGTTTGCCGCCGGCTTCGGTTTGGCTGGTGGGCGCGACGGCCGCGAGCGCGATGCATGCTACGCTGCCCCACCCGAACAGCCGCCAGAGCGGGCGCGGGCGAAGGGGTTTGCGGGTATTGGGCATATCGGGGTCCGGTGGCGCGCTGTTGGTCGCCATGGAAAGCCTCTCAGGCGGGCGAATCACGTCATTGAAAACGTTAGCAGAATCCGGCAATGCTCGCTTTCATTGCATGAAGCGACCAGGTAAGCACGGACGCACTCGCCGGCAGGGCTGATCGAGCCTTGGCGTGCGCGTTAGGGCGGCAATTTCGTGAGCGGAAACTGCATGCGGCGACGAACGTGCCTTGCGATCGTGCTGGCGGCTGGCGAAGGGACCCGTATGCGTTCGGCTATGCCTAAAGCGCTGCACGCTATCGGCGGACGCTCGCTGCTCGCCCATGTGCTCAGCGCGGCGATGGAAGCGGGCGGCGGGAAAATCGCCGTGGTGGTCGGGCCCGATCACGACGCGGTTGCCGCAGAGGCGCGCGCGTTCGCGCCCAAGGCGATGATCTTCGAGCAGAAGCAACGGCGCGGCACCGCGCATGCGGTGTTGGCCGCGCGCCAGGCAATCGCGCGTGGCGCCGACGATATCTTGGTGATGTTCGCCGACACGCCGCTGGTTCGGCCGCAAACGCTAATCGATCTGCGCACGGCGCTCCGGCGCGGCGCAGCGGTTGCGGTGCTGGGATTTCGGCCGGCCAATCCAACTGGCTACGGGCGGCTGCTGACGCGCGGCGACGAACTCATGGCGATCCGCGAGGACCGCGATGCGACGCCTGAGGAACGTAAGATCGCGCTCTGCAATGGCGGGTTGATGGCGCTTTCCGGCAAAAGTGCGCTCGCCATTCTCGATCGCATCGGTAATGCCAATGCCAAGAGCGAATACTATCTGACCGACGCGGTTGCCATCGCCCACGATATGGGCTTGAAGGCGGTCGCGATCGAAACCGGGGAGGACGACATGCGCGGGATCAATACCAAGGCGCACCTCGCCGAAACCGAGGCGGTCCTGCAAAAGCGCCTGCGTGCCGCCGCGCTCGAGGCTGGCGTCACCATGATCGCGCCGGAGACGGTGTTTCTCTGCGCCGACACCAAATTCGGTAAAGACGTGACTATCGAGCCAAACGTGGTGTTCGGCCCAGGCGTGACGATCGCCGACGGCGCGACGATCCGCGCGTTTTCGCATCTGGAAGGGGCGCAGGTCGGCAAGGGCGCCCGCGTCGGGCCGTTCGCGCGGCTGCGGCCCGGCGCCAACCTTGGGCCCGATGTGCATATCGGCAATTTCGTCGAGGTGAAGGAGGCCAAGATCGAGGCCGGCGCCAAGGCCAATCACCTTAGCTATATCGGCGATGCGCGGGTGGGCGCGGGGGCCAATGTCGGCGCCGGCACCATCACCTGCAATTACGACGGCATCGCCAAGCATCGCACCGATATCGGCAAGGGGGCCTTCATCGGCTCCAATTCGTCGCTGGTGGCGCCGGTCAAGATCGGCGACCGCGCTTATGTCGGTTCCGGCTCGGTGGTAACCAAGAATGTGCCGGCCGATGCGCTGACCATCGAACGCGCCGAACAGAGGATTAAGCCTAGCTGGGCTAAACGCTTGCGGGCGCTCAAGAGCTTGGGCAAGAAGAGGGCGAAAACGCCCAAGAAATAGCTCCAGTCGCCGCAGCCGTCTTTAGACACATAGCGAAATGCGTTTTGATTTCCATACGTTTGCCGGTGTCGGTTAAAGCAAGACTATAGCAAAGGGGCCATCCAAACGGATGTGCGGGATCGTCGGAATCATTGGACGCGCGCCGGTCGCCGGCCATTTGGTCGAAGCGCTAAAGCGCCTCGAATATCGCGGCTATGACTCGGCCGGGGTTGCCACCTTGGATCACGGCGCCTTGGGACGCCGGCGCGCCGAGGGCAAGCTGGCCGCTTTGGAAACGCGTCTGGCGAGCGAGCCGCTCGCCGGCAATATCGGCATCGGTCACACCCGCTGGGCCACCCACGGTAAGCCAACCGAAAGCAACGCCCATCCGCACGCCACCGATCGCGTTGCGGTCGCGCATAACGGTATCATCGAGAATTTCCGCGAACTGCGCGAAAGGCTGACCAAGAGCGGCGCCAAGTTCGGCAGCGAGACCGACACAGAAGTGGTCGCCCATCTGGTCACCAACGAGATGAAAAAGGGTAAGCCGCCGGTTGAGGCGGTGGCCGCCGCGCTCAAGCAGCTGCGCGGGGCTTTCGCGCTCGCCTTCCTGTTCGCCGGCGAGGATGACTTGATGATCGGCGCGCGCAAGGGTTCGCCGCTCGCCATCGGCTATGGCGACGGCGAGATGTATCTCGGCTCCGACGCGATTGCGCTCGCGCCGTTCACCGACACCATCAGCTATCTCGAGGATGGCGACTGGGCGGTGATGACGCACAAAGGCGTCGAGATCCACGACGAGCAGGGCCACAAGGTCGAAAGGCCGGTGATCAAGTCGACCGCTTCGGCGCAAATGGCGGACAAGGGCAACCACAAGCACTTCATGGCCAAGGAAATCCATGAACAGCCGGAAGTGGTCGGCCATACGCTCGCCTACTACATCGATATGACCACCGAAAAAATTGTGCTGCCCGGAAAATTGCCGTTCGACTGGAAGAAACTCAAACGTCTGTCGCTGTCGGCCTGCGGCACCGCCTTTTATGCTGGACTGGTGGCGAAATACTGGTTCGAGCGTTTCGCCAAGCTGCCGGTGGAAATCGATATCGCCTCGGAATTCCGCTACCGCGAGGCGCCGCTCGAAAAAGGCGATCTCGCCATCTTCATTTCGCAATCGGGCGAAACCGCCGACACGCTGGCGACGCTGCGCTACGCCAAGCAGCACCAGCAGCACGTCTTGTCCGTGGTGAACGTGCCGACCTCGACCATCGCGCGCGAAAGCGACGTGGTAATGCCGACGCTGGCTGGGCCTGAGATCGGCGTGGCCTCCACCAAGGCCTTCACGTGTCAGCTCGCGGTGCTGGCCTGTCTGGCCATCGCGGCCGGGCGTGCGCGCGGCGAATTGTCGGCCACCGACGAGCAGAATTTGGTGCGTGCGTTGATCGAGGTCCCGCGCCTGATGGTGGAGGCGCTGGCGCTTGAGCCGCAGATCGAAAAACTGGCGCAAGACCTCGCGAAAGTGCGAGACGTGCTCTATCTGGGCCGCGGCACCAGCTTCCCGATTGCGCTGGAAGGCGCGCTCAAGCTCAAGGAAATCTCCTATATCCACGCCGAGGGTTATGCCGCCGGCGAACTCAAGCATGGGCCAATCGCGCTGATTGATGAGACCATGCCGGTGATCGTGATCGCGCCATTCGACCGCGTGTTCGAGAAAACCGTGTCAAACATGCAGGAAGTGGCCGCGCGCGGCGGCAAGATCATTTTGGTGACTGACCCAAAGGGAGCCAAAGAGGCGCCCGTCGATTCAACGGAAATCATCGTGTTGCCGGACATGGCCTCGACGGTAACGCCGCTAGTCTATGCCATTCTGGTGCAATTGATCGCCTATCACACCGCGGCCGCCATCGGCACCGACGTGGACCAACCGCGCAATCTCGCGAAATCGGTGACGGTGGAATAGACTAACAAAATGGCGGAGATCGATCAGCAACCGGAAGACACGCCAACCGTCACCGTAGCGGCGGCGCCGCAAACCAACATTGCCGGCCGCATCCGCAATTACTTCCTGACCGGTCTGGTGGTTGCTGGACCTTTGGCGGTTACGGTCTGGCTGATCTGGTCGATCGTCAATTGGGTTGACGATCTTGTCCGCCCGCTCATTCCGCCGGTCTATCGGCCTGAAACGTATTTGCCCTTGCCGATCCCCGGTACCGGCCTGATCATCGCCATCGTTGCGCTGACGACTCTCGGTTTTCTCACCGCCAACTTGGTCGGGCGCAAACTGGTGGAGCTGGGCGAGGGCCTGCTCAACCGCATGCCGATCGTGCGGCCGATCTACAAAACCATGAAGCAGGTTTTCGAGGCGCTGTTCTCGAAGAGCGGATCAAGCTTCCGGCAGGTGGCACTAATGGAGTTTCCGGCGCCCGGCATGTGGTCGCTGGTATTCCTGTCGCAGCCGCCGAGCGGCGACCTTGCGGCAAAACTGCCACCGGGCGAGCATGTGTCCGCGTTCATGCCCTGCACGCCCAACCCAACTACCGGGTTCTTTTTCTATATGCTGCGCAAGGACCTCGTCGTGCTGGATATCTCGGTGGAGAACGCGATGTCGCTGCTGATCTCAGTCGGCATGGTGCAACCGGACGCCGACGCGCAAAAGAAGCTCGCCGCACTCGCCGCCACCGCGCGTGCGGTGCAGCCGCCGGCACCTGCAAGATAATCATTGGTTTTCGTTAAACACGGCTATTGCCCCGCAGCCGGGGCTGTTAGGCTCCGCCGTCTATTATTGTCGGGGGCTAGACAATGAACTTCACCCAAGCCGTCACATCGTGTTTCGGAAAATACGTCGGATTCGAGGGCCGCGCGCCGCGCTCCGAGTACTGATATTGGACGCTGTTCTCGGTCATCGCCAACATCGTGGCCGGGATTATCAACTCCGTCCTCTCGCTAGGCCTGGTCGGGCTGGTGGTATCCTTGGCGCTGCTGCTGCCCAGCGTTGCCGTCTCGATACGACGCCTGCACGATCTCGACCGCACCGGGTGGTGGCTGCTGATCGTGTTCACCGGCATCGGCGCGATTGTGCTGCTTGTCTGGGATTGCATGAAAGGCACGACCGGATCGAACCGCTTCGGCGCCGATCCGCTCGGGGGCTGACGCAAGTCCTCAGCCGGCGCGGATCAGCTTGATCGCCTCGTCCTTGCCGAACAGATAGAGCAGGTGGCGCAGCGCCTGGCCGCAATCGCTCGCCAGCGTGGCGTCTCGCGACAGTACCAGCGCGGCGTCGTCGCGCGCCGCGCCGAGATATTTGCCGTGCGTCTCGATGCGGGCGATGCGGAAGCCGGGCAGGCCGCTTTGCCGCGTGCCGAGCAGGTCGCCTTCGCCGCGCAGCTTCAAGTCCTCCTCGGCAATGCGGAAGCCGTCTTCGGTCTCGCGCAGGACCGCCAGCCGCGCCTTGGCGGTCTCGCCAAGCGGCGCCTTGTAGAGCAGCAGGCAGGTGGAGTGGCCGCTCCCGCGCCCGATGCGGCCGCGCAATTGATGCAATTGCGCGAGCCCGAAGCGTTCGGCGTGCTCGATCACCATGATGGTGGCCTCCGGCACGTCGACGCCGACTTCAATTACCGTGGTGGCGACCAGAAGCTGCGTCTCGCCGGCCGCGAAGCGCGCCATGGCGGCATCTTTTTCGGCGCCCTTCATGCGGCCATGCACCAGATCGACTTTTTTGCCGAAACGCTGACGCAATTCCTCGAAGCGCGCTTCGGCGGCGGCGAGATCGATCTTTTCGGATTCCTCCACCAGCGGGCAAACCCAAAAAGCGCGTTGGCCCAATTGCAGCGCGCGACCGACCGCATCTTCGACATCCGCGATGCGGGTGAGCGGAATGGTGCGGGTATCGATCGGCTGGCGGCCGGGCGGCTTCTCGCGCAGTTCGGAAACTTCCATGTCGCCGAAATAAGACAGCACCAGCGTGCGCGGGATCGGCGTGGCGGTGAGCACCAATACGTCCACCGCTTCGCCTTTCTGCGCCAGCGCCAGCCGCTGATGCACACCAAAGCGATGTTGCTCGTCGACGATTGCGAGCGCGAGATCGTGGAAGGCGACCTCTTCTTGAAAAAGTGCGTGGGTGCCGATCAACAGATCGATATCGCCAAGCGCGACGCGGTCGAGAATGGTTTCGCGCTCGCCGCCGCGCTCGCGGCCGGTGAGAATCTCGGTGCGGATGCCGGCGGCTTCCGCCAGCGGCGCGATGGTTTTGAGATGCTGGCGGGCGAGTATTTCGGTCGGCGCCATGAAGGCGGCTTGCCGCCCGGCTTCGATCACCGCCGCGGCCGCGATCAGCGCCACCACGGTCTTGCCGGAGCCAACATCGCCTTGCAGCAGCCGCAACATACGTTGCGGGCGGGCAAGATCGGCGACGATGTCGTCGACGGCCTTTTGCTGCCAATGGGTGAGTGCATAAGGCAGCGCCTTCATGACGCGCGCGCGCAAGCGGCCCTCGCTGGCCGAGCCGCGGCCGGCCTGTCGGCGCATATGCGCGCGCACCAAAGCGAGTGCGAGTTGGCCGGCGAGCAATTCGTCATAGGCGAGCCGCGTCCAGGCCAGACTTTCGGGTGCGATGTCATGCGGCTCGGCCGGCCGGTGCAGATGGCGCAGCGCGTCGGAAAATTTCGGGAAACGCTCGCGCGCGACCCAGGCCGCGTCTTGCCATTCCGGCAAATCGGGGAGGCGGGCGAGCGCGCCATCCATCGCCCGCCGCACATTGCCGAGCGCCAAGCCCTCTGTGAGCGGATAGACCGGCTCGACCAATGGTAGGTTCGCAAAGCCTGCCTCGTCCACCACGCGGTCGGGATGCACCATCTGCAACATGCCGTCGTAGAACTCGGCGGTTCCGGAGACGTAGCGCGTCGCGCCCTCGGGTAAGAGCTTGCGCAGATAATCTTCCCGCGCGTTGAAATAAGTCAGCGTCAGCGTCTGCCCGGTATCGTCGCTGGTCAGGATCCGATAGGGCGCGCGCGACCGGTGCCGCGGGGCCGACCGGTGCTCGTCAACTTGGACCGCGACGGTGACCACCTGGCCGGGCTGCACTTCGTTGAGTTTCGGCCGCGCGCGGCGGTCGATGACGCCCGCGGGCAGGTGAAACAGCAAATCGACCACGCGCGGCGCTTCGCGGTCGAGCAGCCGGGCATAGAGCACCTCCAGCTTCGGCCCGACGCCGGGCAGGCTGGTGAGCGAGGCGAACAGGGGGTTTAGAACGAGCGGGCGCATGCAACGCCATGCTGGCTTGCGCGTTCGGCGGACGCAATGCTGGGCTGTGCAAAGCAAACGCTGACAGCGCCCCGCAAGCCCTCTATATAAACCACGCCCGGCCCCGTCCGGGTTTTTGGCGTTGGAGCAATACCATGACTGGAATCGGGATTTCGAGCGATGGACTGGACCCGCGCCGGCGGAAGCTGCTGTTTCGCTCATGGCACCGCGGCATCCGCGAGATGGATCTGGTGCTCGGCCGCTTTGCCGACGTCCAAATCGCGAAATTGAGCGACGCCGATCTCGACGAGTACGAGGCCTGGCTTGAGGTGCCCGATCAACAGATTTTCTCTTGGGTGAATGGGACGCAAAAGGCGCCCGCCGAGATCGACACCCCACTCTTCCGCCGCTTGTGCGATTTTCATCACAAAGGCGAAGCGCTGACGTGACCGCGATGGCAACAACTCCCGCAGCATTATTGCGGGCAGGCCAGCCGCTCACTTTGGCGCAGGTCGCCGACGGCGCCGAAGGGCTGGTGCTGGCGGATCTCGCGCGCGCCATCGCGGCGCGCGCCGACGCGCCGGCGATTTCGCTTAGCGTGATTTGCCGCGACGGCCAGCGCATGGCGGCGTTGTCGCGGTCGCTCGCCTTCTTCGGCCCCGACATCCTCACCATGGAATTCCCGGCCTGGGATTGTCTGCCCTACGACCGGGTATCGCCGAACGCCAGCGTGGTGGCGCAGCGCATGACAGCGCTGTGGCGCCTTGCGCGCGTGAAGGGCCGCGACAAGCCGTCGGTGCTGCTCACCACGGTGAACGCCGCGCTGCAACGCGTGCCGGCGCGCGACTTCGTGGCGACGCACGCGCTCTCGGTGGCGCCCGGCAACGTCATCGGCATGGCGCGCATCGTTGCCTGGCTCGAACTCAACGGTTTCACCCGCGCCTCGACCGTGCGCGAACCGGGCGACTACGCGGTGCGCGGCGGCATCCTCGATCTGTTTCCGCCCGGCATGGACATGCCGGTGCGCTTCGATTTCTTCGGCGATGCGATCGAGACCATCCGCACCTTTGATGCGCAGACGCAAATAAGCGAAACGCAATTGCGCGGGCTCGATCTGGTGCCGGTGGCGGAATTCCAGCTCGTCATCGAAACCATCCGTCGCTTCCGCACCGGCTACGTAGCCGAGTTTGGCGCCGGCACGCCCGACGATCTCTTGTACGAAGCGGTGAGCGAGGGCCGGCGCTATCCCGGCATGGAGCACTGGCTGCCGCTGTTCCACAGCACTCTGGAAACGTTGTTCGACTATCTGCCCGGAACGCCGCTGGCGCTCGAGCATCTGGCGGAAGATGCCGCGCATGAGCGCTTCACGCAGATCGCCGATTATTACGACGCCCGGCGCGAGGCGCTGAAAGATGGCGTGACGCCGCCTTACAAGCCGCTGCCGAGCGCGCGGCTTTATTTGGCGGAAAACGAATGGAAGGAGCGGCTCGCCAGCGCGGCGCTCGCAAAGCTGACGCCGTTCGCAGTGCCGGCGGCGCGCGACGTGATCGACGTCAATGCGCGCGCCGGTCACAACTTCGCAGCCGAACGGGCCGCGCCGGGCGCCAATGTATTTGAGGCCGTCACTCAGCACGTGCTGGCGTTGCAAACGTCGGGCAAGCGGGTGGCGGTCTCACTCTGGAGCGAAGGCGCGCGCGAGCGCATGGGCCACGTGCTCGCCGATCACAAATTGCTCAATCTTACGAATGTCGGCTCATGGCCGCAGGCGCTTGCCTTGCCCAAGCCGGCGGTGGCGCTCGCCGTCCTCGGCATCGAATTCGGTTTCGAGACCGCCGACGCGGCCATCGTCAGCGAGCAGGATATTTTGGGCGATCGTTTGGTGCGGCCGCGCCGCGCCATGCGCCGCGCCGATAATTTCATCGCCGAGGCGACCAGTCTGGCGCCGGGCGACCTCGTCGTGCATGTCGATCACGGCATCGGGCGCTTTGCGGGATTGCAGCCGATCCATGCAGCCGGCGCGCCGCACGACTGCCTGGAAATTCATTACGCGGAGGGCGCCAAACTTTATCTACCGGTCGAAAACGTCGACCTGCTGTCGCGCTACGGCGCCGAGCAGAGCAACGTCGATCTCGACCGTCTCGGCAGCGGCAATTGGCAGGCGCGCAAGGCGCGCATGAAGAGCCGCATTCGCGAGATCGCGGGCGAGTTGATCAAGGTGGCGGCCGAACGGCTGACGCGCGAGGCGCCGCGTTTTTCCGTCGGGCCGGGCGCCTACGACGAATTCTGCGCCGGCTTTCCCTACGAGGAAACCGACGACCAACTCGCCGCCATCGACGCCACCATCAAGGATTTGAATTCCGGTCGGCCGATGGACCGCCTGGTCTGCGGCGATGTCGGCTTTGGCAAAACGGAAGTGGCGCTGCGCGCGGCCTTTATCGCCGCCATCAACGGCAAACAGGTGGCCGTAGTGGTGCCCACGACTTTGTTGGCGCGCCAGCATTTCAAGACGTTCACGGATCGGTTCCGTGGTTTTCCGGTGAATGTCGCGCCGGCTTCGCGGCTGGTGCCGGCGGCGGAGCTGGCCGCAGTAAAAGTCGGCCTGGCTTCCGGCAGCGTCGATATCGTCATCGGCACCCATGCGCTGCTCGGCAAAGGCATCACGTTCAAGGACCTTGCGCTGTTGGTGGTGGACGAAGAGCAGCATTTCGGCGTCACCCACAAAGAAAAGCTCAAGACGCTGCGTTCGGAAGTGCACGTGCTCACGCTCACGGCGACGCCGATCCCGCGCACCTTGCAGCTCGCGCTCACCGGCGTGCGCGATCTCTCCATCATCGCCTCGCCGCCGGTCGATCGCCTCGCGGTGCGCACCTTTGTGTCGCTGTTCGATCCCATCACCGTGCGCGAGGCGCTGCTTCGCGAGAAATACCGCGGCGGTCAGGCCTTCTATGTTTGTCCGCGCATCGAGGATTTAGCGGCGGCAAAGGATTTCCTCGACAAGCACGTGCCTGAGATACGCGTTGCCGTCGCGCACGGGCAGATGCCGCCGTCTGTGCTCGACGACATCATGTCGGCCTTCTACGACAGCAAATACGACGTGCTGTTGTCCACCACCATTATCGAATCCGGTCTCGACATCCCGACCGCCAATACGCTGATCGTGCATCGCGCCGACATGTTCGGCCTGGCGCAGCTCTACCAATTGCGTGGCCGGGTGGGACGCGCCAAGCTGCGCGCCTATGCGCTGCTCACGCTGCCGGCGCAGCAGAAGATCACACAGCAAGCCGAGCGCCGGCTGAAGGTGCTGCAGTCGCTCGATACGCTGGGCGCCGGCTTCCAGCTTGCCTCGCACGACCTCGACATTCGCGGCGCCGGCAATCTGCTGGGCGACGAACAATCCGGCCATATCAAGGAGGTCGGCTTCGAGCTTTACCAGCAGATGCTGGAGGAGGCGGTGTTGAGTGTGAAAGCCGGCATCAGCGCCCCGGTTGCCGACCGCTGGTCGCCGTCGATCACCATCGGTACGGCTTTGCTCATCCCGGAGGACTACGTCGCCGACTTGTCGGTGCGGCTTGCGCTTTATCGGCGGCTGGCCGAGATCGAAGACGAGCGCGACATTGACAGTTTCGCCGCCGAAATGGTCGACCGCTTCGGCCCGCTGCCGGGCGAAGTCGAGCACTTATTGCAGGTGGTCGCGATCAAGGCACTGTGCCGGCGCGCCAAAGTGGAAAAGCTGGAAGCTGGCCCGAAAGGCGTGGTGCTGTCGTTCCGCGACAATATTTTCGCCAATCCGGAAGGGCTCATTGCCTTTATCCGCGAGCAGGGCTCCGGCGTGCGCATGCGGCCGGATCCGAAAGACGCCAAGGGTCAGCAATTGGTGTTTTTCGACGATTGGGAGCGGCCGGATGATCGTCTCAAAGGGACCGCGGCCATTTTGCGCAAGCTCGCTAGCATCGCAGAGCAGGCCAAGGCGGCGTAACGGCCGTAGCTGGCACATGTGTAAGACGCCGGATTAAACAATCTAAAGGTGTGGAACTCACATTCGATGACTGCTATCTGGTCAGAATGGACTGCACACAGTACTTGGTTCTTCCGACCGAGGCGGGAGGTTGGATGACCCGATTGAACTCGCGGGCGGCTGGCCCCTATGCAACGCGCGATTTTGCCTTGCGCGTCGCCATTGCCGAGGCGCTTCGCTTGCGCGCCACCGGCCGCGGCATAAGAATTGCCGTGCAGGATACCGACGGCACGATCTGCGCCGAGCAATGTCTCTGCAAAAGGTTTACGCCACTCAACGTATTATCGCGACTACTCCGCCGCGTCTTGCCCGGCTTGCGCCGTGCGGTCGATCGCCTTGGCGAGATATTCCGGCGACTGCGCGCCGGACACCGCGAACTTGCCGCCGAAAATGAAGCAGGGCACGCCCTCGATGCCGGCTTCCTTGGCGGATAGCGCCTCGCGCTCGATCTCGGCGACGTCCTGATCGCTCGCCAGGCCTTCGCGCACAGTCTTGGCGTCGAGGCCGACGCTGGCTGCAGCCTGCACCAGCGTCTCGCTGTCGGTGAGGTCGGCGCCTTGGGTGAAATAAAGATCCATTAGCTTCTGCTTCATCTCGGCCGCTTTGCCTTCCGTCTCAGCCCAGCGGATCAGCCGGTGACAGTCGAGCGTATTGGGCTGCCGCTTCATCTTGTCGGAGGCATAAGTCAGACCTTCTTCCGCGGCCGCCGCATTGACGCGCTGGGCGATGCCCTTGTAGCGTTCGGGCGAGCCGAACTTGGTGGTGAGATATTGCTCGCGCGGTATTCCCTCGCGCGGAATCCAGTCATTGAGAAAGTAAGGCCGCCAATGCACCTCGACCGGAATGTCCGGCCGCAGCGCCAGGGCTTTTTCCAAACGGTGCTTGCCGATGAAGCACCACGGGCAGACCACGTCGGAAACGACGTCGATGCGAACCGGTTGAGTTTTGGGCATGCGATCAACTCCTATTGGAGTTAACCTAGAGCATTTTCCGGCGAAGTGTGAAGCGGTTCGCCGCAGAAAATGCGACCAAATAAAAAGTCATCGGCTCATTCGGCGGCAACCACCCGGCTGCCCATCACGCGCGACATCAGGCTATCGAGCGTATCGCCGGCCTTCAGGGTGGCCAGCGAGACATGGGCGGCGACATTGTCGCGCCCGCGCAGCGGTACCAGCATGGTATTCTTAATCAAGCCCGCGATGCGGCGCGCCACCACATGCGCACTGCGCAGATCGGTCTGCGTGAAGGCGATTAGCAGGGCGCCGTCGTCGTCGCGGCAGCCGAAATCGATATTGCGGACGAGGCGCGTCAGCAGCCTGGCGGCGTCCATGCTGGCGCGCACGTCGAGCGCGTCGTCGAAGGAAAAGCGCGCGAGCGACAGCGCCGTGCTGCGGTCGGCGGCGTCGACCATCGCCTTGTCGAGCTCATGCCAAAATGCGTCGCGCGTGTGCAGGCCGGTGTCCGGATCGAACGTGCCGCCGGCATCGAGGCTCTTGAGCATACGTTTGAGCCGCGCCTCGAAGGCGTGCATGCGCACCAGCGGCACCATGCGCGCGACCAGCCGCGCCGGATCGCCGTCGACATGATCGATATTGGGCAGCACCTCGGTGAATTCGCGCGTCGCCTCGCCGATCACCGCCAGCGGAATGTCGCGAAAGCGATTGTCCTGCGCCAGCACGGTGAGGAAGGCCTCCACCTTGCGCGCGGTAAAGCCGTCGCCCACCACGATGCCGTCGATGTCGCGCGCGTTAAGGTGCTTGGCGGCGGCCTCCACGCTGAGCGCGCCCAGCATCTTGACGCGCTCGCCCATTGCCACGCTGAGCTTGGGGTAGAGCGGCCCGCGGCCGGTGATCAACACGGTGGCGTCGTCGAGCGCGTCGCCGATCGGAAACGGCGGCAGCCTTGCGTCACGCGAGCCGAAGGTCTCGATACGGCGCAGAACGGTCGCGTGCAAAGCGCGCACGCGCATGGCCGATTGCAAGCGCGCGATCAGCCGCTCGACAGGCAGCGCGGCGTCGGCCGCGAGCCCGATTGGCACGGCGGTCTCCTGGTCGCCGTGCACGCGCGCGACCACCGGAACGATCGTGCCTTTGGCGGCGGCGATCTGCAGGCAGAGATCGCGTGCGGCGGACCCGCTTGCAGGCGCACCCGGTTCGGCGATCACCACGGCGGTCGGCTTGACCGAATCGAAGGCTGTCGGCGCATCGGCCCATGTGGTTTCGACAATCGGAAAAGCGCCGGCGGCGACCAGCGCATCGACCAGATCGGTCGCCGGGCTGTCGGTGACCACGATCATCGGACCTTGCAGCGACATGGGATTGTACGCTTAAAAAATGAAGCGTAACCGTAACCGCGCGCGATTAATGTCCCGTCAACGAAATAATGAAGATCAAGCGGCTTTACCGCGGGGGCGAAACGCTCCGGCAATCAGCGAATTGACGCCCCCCGCCTTTAACCGGGAAGCGGTTGCGGCGCTATCGCGGGCGCTGCCGGCCAGGCGCTGGCCGAGCAAAGCGTCGGGCAGCGCAACGACGACGGCGGCAGGATCGGCCGCCGCCGCCGCGGCATCGACTTCGCGTTGGCGGAAGCGATAGAAGCCGATCGCGGTGAGGCGGGCGGGCGGAGCGGTGAGGACAAGCGTGTCGGTTCCACGGTCGAGCCGGCAGGCAAAGCCGGTGTCGGCGAAGGCATCCGCGGGGGCGCGGGCCTCTTCGTTTGGCTCGGCGCCGGGCGGGAAGGGCTGCGTCGCGATCATCGGACCGCGCAGCGCCAGCGTACCGGCGCTGCCGCGCTCGGTCTCCGCCACCACAACCGTGCGCGCGCCGCTGCGCGGCACGGCAATGGCGCCGTGCGGGATCGGCGCCGCCGTTCCATCGGGTCCGCGGCGGGCCGGCAGCAATCCAATTTCGCCGAAGCTCGCGATGTCCACCAACGCCGCGTCGCGCTGCCACAGCGCGGCGTTGGCGAGTTGCTCGGGCGCGCGCCACAGCGCGAGAATCGTTTTGATTTGACCGTCCAGCAGGCCGGCGTCGGCGAGCGGCGTCAGCGCGGGGCCGGGCAATACGACCGCACTAGGGTTGTGCACGCGTGTTTGTTCGGCCAATACGGCCGGGTCGAAACTGTGATGCAGCACCAACGTTCCGCCAGCGAGTAGCCACGGCACTAACGTCAGGGCGATGCCGGCTAACGAGCCAAGCGGGATTGTCGACAAGATTGTCGCGTCCGCCGCAAGGCCGCCTTCGAGGAACGCACCGAGCCCGCCCGCGATCAGTTCGCGGTGGCTGCGCGCGACGGGAACGACGCCATCGGCGGTGACGTCGAACGTGACGACGGCGACATGCGCGGCGGGATGGCCCGGTCGCATGCCCGGCTGGAAGGATTCCGTGAACGAGGCGACGAATGCGTCCTCGAGCGGCATCACGCCATCGGGCAGATCGCGGCCAAAGCCGCAGATGTAACGGATCGGAAATAACTCGGCCGCCACCTGCATGGCGATTTCGGCCTGCGCATCCGCGCCAATGCGCGCCGAGGTAACAATCGCTTTGGCGCCGATGCGGCCGAGCGCGTCGATCATCTCTTGCTCGCGCCAAAGCAACGGCAGCGGCGCCGCGATCATACCCGCACGCAGTACGCCGAGCAGCGCGATCACGCTGTCCACGGTGTTGGCGAGCTGCATCGCCACCACGGTGTCGGTCTGCAGCCCGAGCCCGCGCAGTCTGGTGGCGA
Organism: uncultured Alphaproteobacteria bacterium; assembly: GCA_963778745.1. GTDB lineage: Bacteria > Pseudomonadota > Alphaproteobacteria > Rhizobiales > Xanthobacteraceae > Pseudolabrys. Next base: position 76,169 of record CAVZVP010000028.1, read on the forward strand.
GTGCCGATATCGCCCGGTCGGCCTCCGCGTAAGTTAGTTTTCGCGGCGTACGGCTGGTAAGGCTCTCGCAATTGGGCGGATCGATCAGCGCCAGTGCGTCCGCGTGCCGCACGCCGGCCCGGCGGAACAGGTCATCGAGGGTGGCGTGGTTGCCGTCCGCGTGTTGCGCGCCACTCAAGATCATTTGGCGTCCCCGTGCCACCAGGTTTCCGGCAGATAGCCGAACAAGGAGGTCTGTGATGGATGCTTGATTCGCGTCCAGCGCGCTATCCATTGTTCGGGCGGGAAGTAGAGCGGTACCACATAGAAGCCGGACAGCAGTACGCGGTCGAGCGCCCGGGTGGCGGCGACAAAATCCGCGCGGCTCTCGGCGCCGAGCATGGCGGCTATCATGGCGTCGACCGCCTTCGACTTGACACCCATGTAGTTGCGGCTGCCTTCCTCGCTGGCGGCCGCCGAGCTCCAATAGAACAGCTGCTCGTTGCCGGGCGAGAGCGACTGCTCCCAGCGGTACTGCATCATGTCGAAATCGAAACCGATGCGCCGGCGTTCGAACTGGGTGGCGTCCACGCTGCGCACGAGCGCGTCGATGCCGGCGAGCTTGAGGCTGCGAACGAAGGCGAGCGCGAGGCGCTCCTGGTCGCGGGTGGTGGTGAGGATCTCGAAGGTGAACGGGCGGCCGGTGCCGGTATGTACCAATTGCGTACCTTTGAGCTGGTAGCCGGCGGCCGCGAACAGCGCGAATGCCCGGCGCAGTCCGGCGCGGTCGCGGCCCGAGCCGTCGGTGAGCGGAGGGGCCCAGTTGCCCTCCAAGATGTCGGCGCGCACAGAGCCGGGAAATGGCGCCAGCAGTTCACGCTCGCGGGCGTCGGCGGCGACGCCGTGTGCGGAGAGATCGCAGCCATCGAAATAGCTCGCCGTGCGCTTGTAGAGATCGAAGAAATAGTTGTGGTTGATCCATTCAAAATCGAACAAGTTCAAGATCGCCTCGCGCACGCGCACGTCCGCGAAGATCGGGCGGCGCGTGTTGAACACCAGGCCATCCATGCCCTTGGGCAGGCCGTAGGGGAATTTCTCCTTGACCACGCGGCCGTCGCGAACGCTGGGAAAATCGTAAGCTGTCTGCCAGCGGCCGGGGTCGGTCTCGTTGCGGACGTCGTAGAGGCCTTTCTTGAACGCCTCGAAATGCGTATTGCCGTCGCGGTAATAGTCGTAACGGATGGTGTCGAAATTCCAAGTGCCGCGATTGATCGGCAGATCGCGCCCCCAGTAATTCGCATTGCGTTTGAAGACGACACTTTCGCCCGGCTTGACCGCGCTCACCGTATAGGGACCGCTGCCAAGCAGCGGCTCGAACGTCGTCTCCTCGAACGTATCTGAGTTGATCGCGTGCTTGGCCAGGACCGGCATCAGACCGATAATCAGCGGCAATTCGCGGTCGTCGGAGCCGGCAAGATCGAAGCGCACCGCGCGCGCATCGGTCGCCACCGCCTTGACGACTTTGGCGTAATAGATGCGGAAATTCGGCCGGCCTCGGTCGCGCAGCAATTCCCAGGAAAATATCACGTCGTCGGGTGTCACCGGCCTGCCGTCGGCAAAGCGGGCCGCCGGATTGAGCGTGAAATTGACGACGCTGCGGGCGGCGTCGGTCTCCACGCTTTCGGCGAGCAGGCCATAGAGCGTGAACGGCTCGTCATAGCCGCGCGCCAGCAGGCTCTCGATCACGTAGCCGCGGATGTTGGCGGCGGGCAGACCCTTGACGATGAACGGATTGAGGCAGTCGAAGGTGCCGAGCACGCCTTGCACCAGTTGGCCGCCCTTGGGCGCCGCCGGATTGACATAGCTCGGGTGGCTGAAGCCGGCGCCCCAAGCCGGATCGCCATGCATGGCGATGGCGTGGTGCGCACCCGCTGCCGCCGCCGAGCGTCCGAGCCCGCTGGCGGCCAAGAGCGCGCCAAACATCAGCGTGCGCCGGGATGCCTGCAATTGCATCAGCGCAGGGACCGTCATGGAGGTCGCGAATGGGGCTCGAATGCGATTCGTTTCCGGTTTTGCGCAATTTATCACAGGGCCGGGATTCTGAGCGGCCTCGCATTTTCGGCACATTCGTGGCTTTATTGCAGGGGCAATATCGGCTATCAGGCAGCCCGGAGCTGTCACGCTCTCGCCCTATTTCACGGGGAGAGAGCCGGGCTGAGAGGGGACCGTTCGATTGGGCGCGAGGCCGCGGGCGGTACGAGGAAAAAGGGACATATTTCAATGGATCATCGGATCGCATCGGCCCGGCTGTTCGGGCGCGCGCTGACCGCTTCACTTGCTGCCGCGGGATTTCTGGCGGCGGTCATAGTCGTGACGTCTCCCGCGCTCGCACAGCAACCTACGCCGGCGACTAAACCGGCGGCAGAAAAAAAGCCGCCCGCCAAGCCGCCTTCCAAGCCGGCCGCGCAAGCGCCAGCGCCCGCACCGGCGGCACCGGAACAGCAGCAACAGGCCGCAGCGGCCCCGCCGCAGCTCATGTATTCGCCCTGGATAAAGGTTTGCGGCAAGGGCCCGGAAACCAACAACAAGCAAGTCTGCGTGATGACCAAAGACGGGCGGCTGGAAAACGGCATGCCGGTCGCGATCGTGCAGTTGTTCGAGCCGGAAGGCGAAGCCAAGGTGCTGCGCGTCACGGTTCCACTCGGCATGCAGTTGCAGCACGGCACCCGCATGATGATCGATCAGGGCCAGCCGACCCAGGAACCCTACAAGATCTGCTTCCCCGTCGGCTGCATGTCCGACTACCCGGTCACCGACGACATGATCGCCAAATTGAAGAAGGGGCAGACGATCACCTTACAGGCGATCAACATGCAGGGCACGCCGATCAGCCTGCCGCTGCCGTTGAACGATTTCGCCAAGGCCTATGATGGTCCGCCGACCGATCCGAAGGTGGTCGAAGAGCAGCAGCGAAAATTGCAGGAAGAGCTGCAGAAGAAAGCGGACGAGGCGCGCAAAAAGCTGGAGGCGCAGCAGCCGGCTGCAGCGGCACCGCCGGCACCCGCGCAGAAGAAATAAGCCGGAATTGACAGATAACAAATACGAAAAGCGCGGCTTTGACCGCGCTTTTTTATTTTGTCAGTTTAGTTGGCTGTGGCGCGGGCGATAGACGCCGGCATGGTCCTGCAGGAACTTCGCTGACCTGCGGATGTATTATCCTCATGGTTGTATTGTTATCATTAGTGACTTTTCCAGTATGTCGCGTGTATGTCGCGAAACGAGTATGTTTTTTGCCTCAATGATTTACGACACGACAAGCCCATGATATTCCGCAAGTCACGCCAGCAAAGTGCGCTCGGCGTCCGCCAATTCCTTGCCGTCATCAGTGCGCGGGAACAGATGGCCGTACACATCGGCGGTCATCATGATTGAAGCATGGCCGAGCCGCGATTGTACCGTTTTCAGCGGTAGTTCTAGACCGCCGTCCAGCTTCCGATAGATGCACCATGACGCATAGAAATGGCGAAGCGCATGAAGGCCGGGATATTTGGCCTTGCCCTCGCTATCAACCACACCGGCCGCGATCTGCACCGGACTGAGAATGCGCTGCACGATGTTGGCGTGATCCTCGATCTTGCCGCTGCCGTTCGGAAAAACTAGCCCAAGCTCGCCCTTTGGACAGGCGAGACGCCATTCCTTCAACGTGTTCAGCACGACCGGGCCGAGCGGGATCGTGCGCTCGCTGGATGGCGATTTGAGCTTGCCCATAACACCGAATCGGTCGGCACGCTGGCGCACATGTAGCTCGCCCTTTTTCAAGTCAACGTCATGCCAGCGTAAGCCGCGCATTTCCGAACTGCGCAGGCCGGTGAATATAGCCGTGAGCAGGAAAGGGCGATGCTTTGTCGCCGCGTGAACAATGCGCCTGATCTCGTCGGGGGTCGGAATATCGATGCCAGCCTTTAGCTTCCGCTTGCCGCGTTTGTCGGGACTTATCGAAACGTCGAGCGCGACATTCTGCGCGACATTCCCGCGACGTCTAGCGTCCCGTAACATCGACTTGAGACTGATAAGCACCTTCGTCGCCATAGCGCGGGACATGTTCGCCAGCAGATCGTCGCGGAATGCGTTGATGCGCGGCGTCGTCAGTTTCGCCAGCTTCTCCCGGCCAAGGCGCGGATTAATGTGCAAGCGGACTTGCTGGCGATATTGATTAAGGGTAGTTCGCTCGCGGCCTTCTAGCTCCACGAACTTGAGCCAATCCTCGGCAGCCTCTGCCACGGTTATGCCCTTGCTGGCCGGGGTATGGACACATTGGCGCACGTCCACCCTGACCGTCGCGTGATATTCGTCGGCCTCTTTTTTGTGGGCGAAGGTCTGGATATGCCGCTCGCCCTGGCCGTCAGTGTAATCGACGATCCAAGCTTCACGGGGCTTTATCCCGAGCGCAGCGCCAGCCTTCTCTAGGTAGTCTTTCCATTTGGATTCCTTCCCAGCGACCCTCGCAAGCCTCTTGGCTTCAGGATCGATCTTCGCGAGTTCAGCTTTGGTGAGCCAGCTCCGCTTGCGGACTGACATAATCGCCTCCGAGCCGAGTGTAGTGGATTGTAGTATGTTGCAACATGTCGCAATCCTTCCGCCTGTCAATAGGAAGACCCCGTAAGCGTTCAAATAGCTTGGGCATGGGCAAGCAGCGGGCCTCCCGCGCCGTGCGCGAAGCGGCCTGCTAGGGCGGTCTCTCGCCAAAACCGCGAGCGGCACATCGACGCCAAACGAACAAAAACCCCGGGCGATTAGCCCGGGGCTTTGAATTCGTTAGGTGGCGTGATCGATCAGACTGGGCGTTTGCCGCCTACCAGAAACGATAGTTCACACCAACAAGGACAGTAGCCTCGGTCGCTTTGCCGCTGATGGAACAGCCGGGCGCGCAAACGCCTGGGGTGACGACGGTCCCTGACCTCGAGCCGAAGTCCATGTAATTACCTTCCAGAAACGCCGACCAGTGCGGTGCGAACATCCATTCAGCGCCACCACCGACCGTCCAGCCTGTTTTGGTGTTGGAGGTCTGCCCAATTTGAAGGCCATTTAAGGTGACGTTTGTACTTGTATGACCCCATGCGGCGCCGCCCTGGAAGTAGAGCAACCAGTTAGGCACCACCGCATAGCCGAGACGGGCCGTCAGCGTGTCGAACCATTGATTATTGAAGTTAACCACGGCATTTGCGAGTGGAGCGGTTGCGAATGTTCCACTTTTTTTGTTGCTTGTCCCGTCAAACATATCGCGGAAGCCGATCACCCATCCGCCGCTGAATTGATAATCGCAGCCAACCTGACCGCCACCGGCAAAGCCAGAACCGTTTGTAGAGACTGTTCCGCCGTTTGGGCCAGTAACACTGGCGTCGCCAAATGCCCCACCGATGTTGCCGCCGACGTAACAGCCGGTCCAAGTAATTGGGGGCGGCGCCGGCGGTATGTAGGCCGGGGCCTTCTGCGGCAGGTCGGCCGCAGAAGCTTGACTTGCAGCCAGACCGATGGCGGCAGCAACCAACGTCAATGAAGCTTTTCGCATCACAATTCTCCCCTTGCGCCAGACAGGCATACGGCCCATTCCGTCCATGAGGGATTTTAAGCTATGCAGCTTTTAAACGACTATAAAATGAAAGCCTCTGCACAGTTTCCTGTTCTTCAGTACCAAAAATGCCACAATATCGGTACCCAAATACCATGGAAAGGCCGCGGGCAGCATTGACCTGACCGAGAACGCCGTCGCCGCAATTCAGTACGAGGGCAATCCGCCGGGCAGAATCACTCCACCCCGCCGCCGACCGGTGGGATCACCCACCAGGCCATTCGCGCTCACCCCACTAGGGGCAAGTGGGGGACCGCAACTCGCTATGCCCACGCCTTCGGTTTTTCCGGCTCGGTCGCCTCGGCAACGGTGCCGCCGCTGACAAGCAACTCATTCTCGACCGCCGTAGCCGTCTTGGTCGCCTGCCTCACAACCTCGGCGGCCTCGACCGGAAATGCAGCTTCGCTTTATGCCGATCAATTATTGATGGCCATATGGTGGGAGATCGCGAATAAAATCACAATAATGATGGCCTCAGTAATGGCCACAGAAATCAAGATTTTTTCCAATCGCCTGTAGTCATGTGGACCGGGTGATTCGGGCCTGCGTGTTTCTCTCATTCAAGTTTGGCATCATATCGCCGCCGCGCTGGCCGCAAACCGGCGACCGGCCAGGCCATCAAATCAAATTGGGCAAATATAGAAATAGGTGCAGGCAAGTGTAAGGTTACTAGCTTGTTTACTCCCGATGCCCGAGGCAGTCTCTAGCGCTTCGTCGGAGACTTCGTATGTCAGGATTTCTTCTTCAGGCCGGTCGAGTCCGAGGGCGGCGGTGTCGCTCATCGCAATATCTCCAGGTGCCATTCGCATGGGGGAGCAAAAAGGCCACCAAGTCTGGACTGATTAGATGCTCCACCCGGACTAATTACCAATCAATTCAAGTTGAAAATAGGCCACTTCCCGCGGCGACGCGCGAGGGAAGCGATGGCGGATTTTAAGGCGCGGTGGATTGGTGATTGTGGGCTTGCATGACAAGGTTGCGACATGCACGAGCTGTTGTATTTTATGGGTGAACACGATTCTGGGAGGGCACCATGAAAGCATCTTCGATAAGCTTCCAAGCCGCTATCCTATTGGTAGTTGCCGGCATGATCTGGGGTCTCCAGATGGCCATATCAAATGATCACGCGGCGTTCCCGGCACATGCCCATCTCAATCTCTTGGGCTGGGTTTCGCTGTTCTTGTTCGGCATTTATTATCATCTCCACCCCTCGCTGGATCGGAGCCGCTCAGCGTTGATCCAGGTCTGTATCTGGATCGCGGGTACCATAATCTTAGCTATTGGCGTGGGCCTGGTGCACACAGGGCATGAGGCTGGCGATCCGATTGCGGCTGTCGGGTCATTTATCGTATTGGGCGCGATGCTAATGTTTGGCTGGCTCGTATTCCGGTCGCAGCACGATCCCGCAAGCCAGCGAAGTGCGATCATGCCCGCCGAGTGAGGGGTACTTCGTGCAAAAACTGCCTCGCGGCGGTCTCTCCAAAATCCGGTCAGGTGTTTTGAGTAGGCGGCAAGCTGATCACAGACTCGGCCGCGCGTCATTAATGGCCGGTCCCATTGCGCCGCTGCCCTTCCATCCTTCGCCCTTTTCCTCCTCGCCAGCGAAACAACTTGGTTGATGTTCCTCCGCTTCCATTGATAGAGGAATCTCAGATTGAGCTGACTTACATCCGCCAGCGTTTTCCATATAGAAGAGCCCGTGGGGAGCTACGATTGTTTCCACCATTTCACCCTCCCGCCGGTCAGGTTTTCGACAATTCGCCTTCCTGTACGACGCGTTCGTGCGGTTCGTTGGTGCTCTTGACTTTATACTCGTACTCGCCGCCGCTTTCGCTTCTCGGCATTCGCTTGGTCACTTCATAAAAACCGCCGGGAGCCCAGCGGATCGAGTGTGAGAACTGTACAATCTCGCCGATATGAAATTTGTGGCCGGGCATGGCGTGAGCGCTCCGACGCAGAACCCATTTTAGCACAATTAGGTCGCGGCGTGTATGGACCTGTGTTGCACCGCAATGCGCTAATTGACTGCCGGTGGACTTCGGGTGCCGGCTCAATTCGCTAGTAAGACGGGTAAGGCAGCATTGTCGAGAATATGTCGGGTTGCGCCGCCGAAGATCATCTGCCTCAACCGGCTTTGGGTGTAGGCACCCTTAATCAGCAGGTCACAACCCATTGACTTTGCTGTCGCCAGAACCGTCTCGCCGGTATTTTTGCCATCAAGCTCAACTCGCAGCGGTTCCGCGACAATTTCATTGCGTTGCAGGCATCGGATCAATTGTTCATCAGATGGCCCCGGCACTCCAGTGCCGCCAATGACTGTCAAGACCGTAACGCGCTCGGCCTTCTGAAGAAGCGGCATTGCGAGAGCAATGGCTCGTGCCTGCTCGGTGCTACAGTTCCATGCGATCAACACGTTGCTGGCGATCTGCTGTGGCGGCGACGGTGGAGATAGAAGTATTGGCCGACCACTCTCAAAAAGGCCGGATTCAATCGCTCTGTTGTATAGGCTGGACGAGTTAGCGTTGGGCCTGTTCATCACGATCATGTCGAAGACACGGCCGTAGCTGCCAACAAAACTTTCTCCTTCTGGTGGCGCATCCGCCCAGCCGAATGACATAGACTTTGTCGCCTTGTTTGAGCGCGGCACATCATGTTTCTCCATGAAGGACTCAAAAATCTGCCGTGCTTGCTTTGCCCCTTTTGCGATATCCTGCTCATACCTTTCCACTGGAATGGCGCTCATCATATCGACTCCCGCAACATACTCGGTGATTACCCAGCGTAGTGCGAACCCTTCGATGTAACTGTCGAACCGTCGAGCCAATAGCAGCGCAGTTTCCAGCGCTGATTGCATGGCGTCATGGTTTTCCGTCGGAACCAAAATCGTCTTCATGCTCATCGTCGCCTCCCATCAGCAACCACCGACTTCTCAAGGCATCGCTGCCTGCGGGGCACGCTCGGCGATCAGCCAGACGGCCGCACCCGCTTAGCATTTCATGAACTAGCGCCGCTGCATGTGCCCTCCGTGAGGACCACGCCTTGTGCAATGCTTAAAGCGTAGCACTTTGCGACCGGTCGGTGTGCGAGAAATGGTACGCAACCGGCCCCAGGTGATCAGGCGCGATGTCCGCTTTAGGTCAATCGCTGCGGAGCCAGGTAAGGCTAGCTGACCTTGTTTGTCCGCTATGCCCCCAATCGCGACCGATTTTTACGGCGCAGCGAAATGACGCTAAGTGCCAATAGCGGTCATACCGGTAACGTCTTAGTTTGGCGGCGGGTATGGGTCGGAAGGCGGGAGGCGACCTCAAGTCGCTCTTCCCTAGCCTGTCACGAAAAAACCATGACTCCGAAGCTATGCTCTAAGCCAATGAGAACATTGTTGTTGGTGGAGTGAATACCGATGCTGCTGCTCCGTCTCTGCTTCTGCATCCAGATTGCTCTGCTCACGTCGCTTGTGATGCCGGCGGCGCCGGCCTTAGCGCAGGGCCAAAACGGTGATGACCAGCCAGGTTACATCCCTAATCCGGAAGACGAACAGGTCGATCCGAAGTTTCAGAGGACGATGGTGTTGTATCGCACCACCGAGGCACCCGGCACGATCATCGTCCACACCAGCGAGCGATATCTCTTTGTCGTGCAGCCGGGAGGACGCGCATTGCGCTACGGCATTGGCGTCGGTCGCGATGGCTTCCAGTGGCAAGGTCTTGTGAAGATCACGCGCAAACTGGAATGGCCAGATTGGACGCCGCCACCCGAAATGATCGAGCGCCAGCCCTATCTGCCTCGTTTTATGGCCGGCGGCCCGGGTAATCCGTTGGGTGCGCGGGCGCTCTATCTCGGCACCACGGTCTATCGCATCCATGGCACCAACCAGCCACAGACCATCGGCACTGCCGTCTCATCCGGCTGCTTCCGCCTGACCAATCGCGACGTGACTGATCTCTACGATCGAATTCCGGTCGGCACCAAGGTGATCATCCGGCAGCAGCCTGAAGTCTGAACGGGCGGTGGTGGGGGCCGATGAGTAAATTCTGTCCGCTTCGGGTCGATGGCGTTGATAAACTCGGCTTTGAGAGGTTTGTGGCTCTCTATTTGAGCTTTAGATAGGAAGCTCGCGTCTCATGTATTGTTCGCTTTCCCTTGGGGGCGATCTTAACGCTGCCGATCCACACCTGAGGCAACTGACATTCACGCCGCGCAGGCAACCATCGCGTCGGGCGGCGGCCGCCAGATGTGGTTCGCAAGGGTTTTAAGATTCTGCACGATGGCGGCGAGATGGAACTCGTCGCGCGCACCGGAGAGGCCGCGCAGCCGCATGCGCTCGAAGCCATGATGGGTCTTCAAGTGCGCAAAACGCATTTCTACCTTCTTGCGCTCATCGCGGGATTTGACGAACTCCGGTGTCTGCATCAGCGCGCGAGTATGATCGCGGGCCTCTTCGTTGATATCGCGCGCAATCTTTCTGAATGGAGCGCGCGTACATCGCTCCTTGAGTTCGCAAACGCGGCACTCGCCGGACTGAGACAGGTAATTCCGAACACGACCGTCGTGAACTGTCCCCGTGGTTCTCAATAGCCGGCGGTTCGGACAGATATAGACGTCGCGCTCAGCGTCGTAAGTGAAGTAAAGCCGGGAGAACATGCCGTCAGTTCGCTCGTATCTCTCCCACACGGGAATATGCGGCGTAATACCTTTTTCCAAAAGCCAAGCCAGCAGCCTGCTGATCCCATATGCCGTGTCGCCAGCAAAACGGTTGGGCTTTAAACCGAATATCTTCTCGGTCCGCTCAAGCATCGGTTGGGTTGCGGCGACTTCGTCATAGGTACGAGCGGGGGTCGCCTCAACGTCAACGATGACGGCAGCGGGGCCTGTATCAATCAGGTAATTGAGGCCATAGCCGAATTGTACGCGCTTATTGGCCTTTGCCGTCCAGGCAGAACATGGATCCACTGGCGAGATTACCGTCGGCGGCTTGCGAGTAGCGTCGGGATCTTCGTCATCAAGTCCGGCAAGGAACTCGGCAGCGGCCCGCGTCTGTCGTTCCGCCACCGACCAGTCGATCTCATCGGGAGGCTTGCCGTGATATCGGCTGGCGTTCGCCTCCATGACGCTGGCATCGACGGCAAAGCCTTCGCCCTTAACAAGACCCGCATTCATGCACGCCCACACCACCGCCTCGAATATCTGCCGGAATATGTCGCTGTCGCGGAAGCGGCCATGGCGATTGGCCGAGAACGTCGAATGATCGGGGACCGCGTCGTCCAGATCGAGTCGACAGAACCAGCGATAGGCCAGGTGTAATTCGACTTCCTCGCACAACCGCCGCTCAAAGCGGATGCCGTAGCAGTAGCCGACAATCAGCATCCGGATCATGAGTTCGGGATCGATCGAGGGCCGGCCGATCTCGCTGTAGAAAGGCGCAAGCTTATCGCGCAGGTCAGCCAGAATCTGCGTCACAATCGGATTGATACGGCGCAGCAGATGGTTCGCCGGAATACGTCGCTCAAGGTTGAACAGATAAAATAGCTGGCTCTGATCGCTCGTCTGCCGACCCATCATGGCAAGCCTCCGCCATCGAGAATCTCACGCTGACGGAATCATTGTTCGCCGATGAGTGCGAGCCCTTTTTCAACAGTATCGGTCAAAAGCCGACAAACCGTCGCGGGCCAAAATCCACTTTTGTCCGATGTTACCCCAATAGCCGACAAACGTGGGCGAAACTGGATTGTCGGTTAGGTGCCATTAGCGATGCACCGCAGCAAACGGCACCTCTATTCGATCACCTCGTCGGCGAGCGTGACCAGTGACGACGGCACAGTGAGGCCGAGTGTTTTGGCAGCTTTGAGGTTGACAACGAACGTAAATTTACTCGGTTGCTCGATCGGCAGTTCGGCCGGTTTGGCGCCCTTGATAATCTTATCGACATAAATGGCGGCGCGCTTGTGTATATCCTCGTAGCTCGGCCCGTAGGACATCAGACCGCCAGCCTCGACCAGTTCCTTGTACGGATTCACATTCGGCAAGCGCTGCTCTTCAGTAAAATCCATCATGCGTTGGCGGTTATGCAAGAACACGCGGTCCGCCAGAATGAGTAGCGCGTCCGGCCGCTCCTTGCGGATTGCCGCGAAAGCGCCGTCGAGGTCTTCGGATTTACGTATGTTGTGCCATTGCAGCTTTATTCAAACCGTAACTCTTTACTTTCTTGTCTCCGTCGCCACCACTGGCCCGCAGTTCGTTCTCGACCGCCGCCGTAGCCGTCTTGATCGCCTGCCTCACAACCTCGGCGGCTTCGAGCGGAAATGCAGCTTCGCTTTATGCCGGTCAAATATTGATGGCCATATGGTGGGAGATCGCGAATAAAATCACAATAATGATGGCCTCAGTAATGGCCACAGAAATCAAGATTTTTTCCAATCGTCTGTAGTCATGTGGACCGGGTGATTTGGGCCTGCGTGTTTCCCTCATTCAAGTTTGGCATCACATCGCCGCCGCGCTGGCCGCAAACCGGCGACCGGCCATGCAGGGCCGGATGTCCGCTTTTGGATCAAAGCAGACAAAGCTGGATTTTGGCCCGCGATGGTTTGTCTGCTTATGACCCTAAGCGGAGGACATGGGTTGCGCACTGCGGCAATGGTTTTGATGTCTGACAGCGGCAACCGCGCGGCGCTAACGGTCGAGGAGCGGCGGGGAGGTAAACACAAGTCGATTATTGTCCGTAATTTTTTACCCAATAATTAGCAATCGGGCGTTATGCGTAACCATATGAGTGGACCTAAGTGGGTGCGCAACATGCAACGATTTTTCCTGATCGTTTTGCTTGCGATTGGTTCAGCCTTACCGTTTACCGGCAAAGCAGCGGCCACCGGCTGTTGCGGTTACACCGGCTACTACGTACCCTACGCGGTGCAGCCAGTACCGGTCGTGATCCGCCCCATCGTCGTCCCGCAGCCATATTATCTCAGCGAATATGTCCCCTGCGGCGATGGCTTTGTGGTCAACCAGGGGCAGTATTACACCAATGCTGCCGTGATTGCTCAATCGCCCTGTTTCCTGGGCTACGCCCCGGTAAACCGCTCGAAAGTTTACTATAAATAACCGAAACTGTCGCGTTTGCGACAGAAGTAAGGCCGCTGCTCTCGCAGCCTGATCAATCTCATCAGATTTCGGTGAGACCGCCGCGAGGCGGTCTTTCTGATTTGTGCGGCCATTTGCCAAGCAGGATCTCGGTCAGGTCAATGCTGCCGGTAGGCCCTATGCAGCGCTGGGCGCGTACTTAAGAAACCTTTTACGATATTCGGTTAAATTATCAGCGTTTTTGGATACCTTCTTATGGCTATCGTCCAAGATCCGCTGGTCGCTCCAAAATGCGAGGTCACTAATAGTGACTACGATGCCATCAAGTCTGCGCTCATGGAATCGTCTCGTGGCAGATGGTTTTTATCTGAATATGCACGCCATATTCGTCACACGGACACGGACCAGCTTTTGTCGGCAATTTATAATTCTGCAGCGTACCTTGCCAATCAGATAGGAAGCCCCCCGGCTTCGCTTCAACCGTCGCAGGTTGTCTCTAATGTTGCGGGTGTGTGCTGCAATAAAAACCTGGATGATTCCGATCGGCATCGATCACGGCCATCGCCTTCGTCTCGGGAGGAGTTTGTGTCCAGATATTGATAATGTCAGCACCTCATCAGATTTCGGAGAGACCGCCGCGAGGCGGTCTTTCTGTTTGGGCTGCGCGTCCACGCGGCAATATGAAGTAAAACAATTGCCAAAACTTTGGCTTGAAATCACAAGACCGGGCCGGGGCCGTAGAAGCAATGAAACTACTTTCACCAAAGACCATGTCACTGCTGCGCGAACACGCGAAAGCCATCGGCGTGAACGAGGCCAAACTTGCCAGCGACCTGCTTGAGATGATGGTGCGGGACGCCCGCGCCCTCGATGACTGTAAACAGGAGCAAGCCACATGAGCAGCGGCGTAGCGACCGAACTGGACAAGAGAATTGCTGCCGCCCTCAAAGCAACTGCTGACAGCATCGGGTCATTGGGCGGCACAGTTAAACGCCTGAACAGCATTCGCGAAGCCCTCAAAGCGCAGCGTGCCTCTGGTCAATTGACCAACGAACAATACGCGAAGGAGGCAGGCGGGCTTCTGAAAATACTCAGCAACTTCGATGGCCTCATTTCGGAAGTTGCATCACCGCGAGCGTGAACGCGAGCGCCGCGACAAACGTCACCGCTTCACCAGTGTCAGCGGGGACCGTAAATAAAGCGCGGAATGCGTTGGGTGAAATTTCCACAGGTATCGCCGTCGCGCGGACCCGGCGCTTTGGGGCGCTCTCCACAGTACCTTGGGACCGATGCTGCGGACGGTCGCCATCCTGCGGACGGTCATCATCATCGCTGCGATCATCATCGCGTGTCGTGCGTGCAACGTCGCGCATCGCATCAGTTTGTGAGTTCGTGAAGGCGCAGACAGCGCGAGCGGGAGGGAAAGTTAGACCTTCGCTTTTCGCCAACCGGCACGGACCGCTTCCTGCTCGGTGCAGAACCAGCGCTCCCCTTTGATCCCGCTGATTTTGGTTGCGTCGTAGTAGCGTTGTCCCGGCACGTGGTAGATGCGCTCGCCGCTGGAACTGATGTTGCCCTTAATCGCGCACACACCCGCTTGGCTCTGCGCCAAGTTTGGCGTGAGCTTTCCGATCCGCAAATCCGCCGCCATGGACAGCGGCATATGTTCCTAAGTATGTCGCACTGGTGTCGCGTGGAACTGCCGGGAGCTGTTGGCAGCCATTGAAATCATTACGGAAATTTTTGCAACATGCGCGACATAGATATGGCCGATCGATAACCGGCAAAAGTCTCAATTATCGTTTAATTAGAATATCTTGGATCGGTCGGCAGCGAACTCAAAAAGGGCTCGACCTGCGGATGTCGCAGCGGCTTGTTGGACGTATCGGGCAGCAGGTTCTGCTCGGACACGTAGGCGATATATTCGCTTTCCGCGTTCTCCGCGAACAAATGATAGAACGGCTGATCCTTGCGCGGCCGCACGTCGGCGGGGATCGACTCCCACCATTCCTCGGTGTTGTCGAACTCCGGATCGATGTCGAAGACTACGCCTCGGAACGGAAAGACGCGGTGTTTGACCACCTGGCCGATCTTGTACTTGGCGATCCGTATTTTGTTCATGGCAGATATCACATAGTGCGTCATTGCGGCCTTCGCTAGAGCGCGTAGCGAACGGCCATTTCGGGGTCCTTGGCCGCCACTAGGCTGGCGAGGTCAATGAGCACTTTGGCCTGTTTCCAGGTGGCGTCGTCCTGCATTTTGCCGTCGATCATCACCGCGCCGGCGCCGTCCGGCATGGCGGCGACGATCTTTTTCGCGAACGCCACTTCGGCCGGATCGGGCGAGAACACCGTCTTGGCGATGGCGATTTGCGAGGGGTGCAGCGACCAGGCGCCGAGGCAGCCCATGAGGAAGGCGTTGCGGAATTGCGCCTCACAGGCGGCGGCGTCGGAGAAATCGCCGAACGGTCCGTAGAACGGCTTGATGCCGGCGGCGGCGCAGGCGTCGACCATTCGTCCGACGGTGTAGTGCCAGAGGTCTTGCTGATAGGCGGCGCGTGGCGCATCACCGTGCGCATCGGCGAGCACTTTATATTCCGGATGACCGCCGCCGACGCGCGTGGTCTTCATCGCGCGCGAGGCGGCGAGATCGGCGGGGCCGAGGCTCATGCCGTGCATGCGCGGGGAGGCCGTCGCGATCGCCTCCACATTGTTCACGCCCTGCGCGGTCTCCAAGATGGCGTGGATTAGGATCGGCTTTTTGATTTTGTGGCGCGCTTCGAGTTGCGCCAGCAACTGGTCGAGATAGTGGATATCCCAAGGCCCGTCGACCTTCGGCAACATGATGACGTTGAGCTTGTCGCCGACCGCGCCCACGATCTCGATCACGTCGTCGAGTGCCCAGGGCGAATTGAGCGCGTTGATACGCGTCCACAATCCGGTCGCCCCGTAGTCGACCGCTTTGGCCATCTCGATGAAGCCCTTGCGCGCGGCCTCCTTGGCCTCGACCGGAATGGCGTCCTCCAGGTTGCCCAGCACCACGTCGACCTGACGGGCGAGTTCGGGCACCTTGGCACGCAGCTTGTCCAGATGCGGCGGCACGAAATGGATCATGCGCTCCAGCCGCACCGGCAACTCGCGCATGGGCGCCGGCGCGCCGATGGCGAGGGTGGCAAAGAACTGGCGCGGCGACTTCAAGGGCGTAATCCTTCCAAAAGGCCGTTCTGCCCTTTAGAGGAATGCAAAGGCCGCGCCAAGTGCGCTACCGGGCGGCCGGAGCCCACGCCGGATGATCGACCTCCTTAACCTCGCGCTGCCGTTTTTCGGGCTGATTTTCATCGGTTTTGCCTGCGGTAAGCTCAAGCAGATCCCCGATACCGCGCTGGCTTGGATGAATTTCTTCATCCTCTATGTGGCGCTGCCGGCCCTGTTTTATCGCATCCTGGCGCAGACCCCGCTCGAAAAGCTGGCCCAGATCGACTTCGTCTTCGCCACCACTCTGGCGACTTTCTGGGCCTTCGCGGTATCGTTCGCCATCGGCATGGCGATCCGACGCTGCAATATCGCGGAAGCGACCATCGCGGGGATGGCCGGCGGCTACGGCAATATCGGCTACATGGGCCCCGGCCTCGCGCTGGCAACGCTAGGCCCGGCCGCGGCCGTGCCGGTGGCGCTGATCTTCTGCTTCGACAACGGCATCCTGTTCACCATCCTGCCGATCCTGATGGCGCTGGCCAAGCCGCAAAAGGCGAGCCTCGGCGCTACCGCGCTCGAAGTGCTCAAGCACGTCGCCTTGCATCCGCTGATCATCGCGAGCGCGCTCGGCGTGGCGTCAGCCGCCATCCAATTCCAGCCGCCGGTCGCGCTCGATCGGCTGATGCAATTCCTGCAGAACGCGGCGGCGCCCTGTGCGCTGTTCACGCTCGGGGTGACGGTGGCGCTGCGGCCGTTGAAGAAGATGCCGTGGGAGGTGCCGTTCCTCACGCTGGTGAAACTCGCGGTGCACCCGATGCTGGTGTTCCTGCTGCTGTCGCTGTTCGGGCCGTTCGACCAAACCTGGGTCTATACCGCTGTGCTGATGGCGGCGTTGCCGCCGGCGCTCAACGTGTTCGTGTTCGCGCGGCAATACGACGTCTGGGTCGAGCAGGCCTCGAGCGCGGTGCTGGTCGGCACGCTGGTGTCGGTGGTGACACTGACCAGCGTGATGTGGATGGTGAAAACCGGTACGCTACCGCAACCTTTGTTCAGGTAAGTTCATGCAACCGCTCGCAGGCCTTTTCGTTCTGGATTTCACCACGCTGCTGCCGGGGCCGCTGGCGAGCCTGATGCTGGCGGAAGCGGGCGCCGAGGTGATCAAGATCGAGCGGCCGGGCGGCGAGGACATGCGCCGCTTTCCGCCCATCGTCGATGGCGAAAGCGCGGTCTTCGCTATGCTCAACCGCGGCAAACAGGTGCTCGCCCTCGACCTCAAGGCCGAAAGCGATCGAGCCAAGCTGATCCCGTTGATCCAACGCGCCGACATTCTGCTGGAGCAATTTCGCCCCGGCGTGATGAGCCGACTAGGGTTTGGGTATGAGGAGGTGCGCTCAATTAACCCGCGCCTGATCTATTGCTCGATCTCGGGCTACGGCCAGAGCGGGCAGCGCGCCGCCGAGGCCGGGCATGATCTCAATTATATAGGCAATACCGGGCTGCTCGCCTTGCAGCCGGGTCCGGCTGACAATCCCGTGGTGCCGCCGATGCTGGTGGCCGACATCGCCGGCGGCAGCTTTCCGGCGGTGATCAATATTCTGCTGGCGTTGCGCGCGCGCGACCAAAGCGGGCAGCGCTGTCATCTCGACATCGCCATGAGCGACGCCATGTTCACGTTCGCCTGGTATGCGCTGGCGCTCGGCGCCGCCACCGGCAATTTTCCCAAGCCGGGCGAACTCATGCTTGTCGGCGGTTCGCCGCGCTATCGGCTCTATCCGGCCAAGGACGGCAAGCTTGTGGCTTGCGGCGCGATCGAGCAGAAATTCTGGGCCGCGTTTTGCCAAGCGATCGGATTAACGGCGGAATTCGTCAACGACTTCCGCGATCCGCAGGCGACGCGCGAGGCGGTGGCCAGACTGATCGCGGTACGGACGTCCGACGAATGGCGGCCGATCTTCGCCGCTGCCGATTGTTGCACGACGATTGTCGTGCCGCTTGAGCAGGCGATGTGCGACCCGCATTTCGTCAAACGCGGATTGTTCGACCACGCAATCGAAAGCGGCTCGGGCAAGACCATGGCGGCGCTGCCGCTACCGATCGCGCCTGAGTTCCGCGGCGAGCCCAGCGCGCGCCGAGGGTAGCGGCCAACGCTCAGAACGTGTTCCTGACAAATTCAGTGAACCAAGTCGTTGGATGCTGGCCCGTTGTGTCTACGCCACGCTTGACCAGGTCGGCGTAGAAATTCTTGGCAAGCTAGTTATAGTACCCGCTCCAGATCATCAGCGGGACTGTCGCCAGTCCGAGCCCGCCAATCAGGCGGATGACGATTTCTGCAACCCGGCCATATAATCTCGTCTTGAAGACCCGCTCCGCGTAAAAGTCGATCAAAATCGGAATCAGGAATGGTGCCAGATTGAGAAGAAGCTCGATAATTGCTCCGAGTCCTGGTATCGCGGCCACGTTGGATTGCCGCGCAATCCTGAGATGCCAATGTGCTGTGGCGAAGCACGTAACCGCGGCGCTCCCCAATTAATAGTTCCGCAAAATCTACAACGCCTCGCCACGCATCAAACGCGGTTCCGCGGCAGCGGGCGCGACGCCTTCGCGCATGACGGCGCGGCGCAGCGGACCGATGCGGTCAATCATATAGAGCCCAAGGCCGCGCATGCCCTGCACGGGCAGAAAATCCGTGAGCAACGTGCGATTGAGTAGGTCGATGGCGAGCGTGCGGCTGCTCACGTCGGCGCGGCGCATTTTCTCGTAAGCGTCAAGCACGTCATCGCCGCCGATATCAGCACCATCGCGCTGCGCGGCGACGGCGAGTTCGCCGATGCTGGCGGCATCCCGCAGACCGAGATTGAGGCCCTGCGCGCCGATCGGCGGGATCACATGGGCGGCTTCGCCCACCAGCGCGATGCGCCTGGCGCCGAAGCGCTTGGCGGTCGCGACCGACAACGGAAACAGCCCGCGCCCCGGCTCGACCGTGATCTTGCCGACGATCGAATGCGAGGCGCGCTCGATCTCGGCCGCAAGCTCGCTGTCGTTGAGCGCTTTGACGGTGTCGGCTTGCACCGGATCGAGCACCCAGACCAGGCTCGAGCGCAAACCCGGCAGCGGCACCAGCGTGAACGGCCCGCTCGGGGTATGGAATTCGGTCGAGGTGTCATGGTGCGGCCGCATGTGCTTGAAACAAACGGTGAGCGCAGCCTGCCGGTAATCGCGTTCATCCACCGCAATGCCGGCGGCGGTGCGGCAGAGCGACCGCCGGCCGTCGGCGGCGATCACCAGCGGCGCACTCAATTTGCCGCCGCTCGCGAACGTCAGTGTGACGGCGTCGTCGCCCGGCGAGACGCTGCGCACCTCGTCCTCAACGACGCGCAGGCTGGGTAATGCGCCGGCGCGCAGCTCTAGCGCCGCCACGAGGTGAAAGTTCTCGATATTGTAGCCGAAGGCATCGAGATCGATTTCGTCCGCCGCGAATTTCACTTCCGGCGCGCGCCACAGCCGCCCGGTGTCGTCGACGATGCGCATCACGCGCATCGGCGCCGCGTGCGGCATGCAGAATTGCCAGACGCCCAATGTCTCGAGCGCGGTGACGGAGCCGGCGAACAAAGCCGTGGTGCGGTTATCCGGGCGCGCCGTGCGCTTGCCCACCAGCACCGTGGCGAGGCCCGCGCCGGCCAAGGTAACCGCCGCGGTCAGACCGGCCGGCCCACCGCCCACTACGATCGCCGAAGGCTTATGACCAGATTTGTCCGACATCAAAACGTCCGCTCTTGTTAGCCGTTAACTAGCATGGGGCGATACGCTATGCACGGGAAGCGCCCTAGGACGAGCCGAATGAGTGAAGCCGCCGACCACGATCTGTCGCATCTGCCGCCCGCCGCGAGTCGGCTGGGTGCCACCTTTGCACGGCCGAAAGTGCTGGCCGCGGTTTGCGTGGTCGCGCTGGCGGGCCTCGGATGGCTGGCGCTCGGGCTGCTGTTCACCGGCATCGGCGCGTTCGAAGCGTTGTGCCGGCCGCTCGCCATGTCGGGCGCCACCTGGGGCGCGGGCGGCTTTGCGATCGTCGCCCTGATGTGGGGCGCCATGACGCTCGCCATGATGCTGCCGAGCGCGGCGCCCATGATCCTCGCCTATGCGGAGATCGCCGACATCGCTTTGCGCAAGGCCGAACGCATCGTCTCGCCATTCATGTTGGCCGCCGGCTATACGGTCGTGTGGCTTGGCTTCGCGGTCCTCGCGACGCTGGCGCAATATGCCTTCACCCGTGCCGCGTTGCTCGATACCGGCATGCAATCGGCGAGCGGGCTGTTCTCGGGCGCGATCTTCATCGGTGCCGGCATCTACCAGTTCTCCGCGCTGAAGCATGCTTGCCTCAAGCAATGCCAACATCCGTTCCCGTTCTTCTTCGCCAACTGGGCGACCACGCCGCGCGGTGTGTTCCGGCTCGGCGTCCGCCAAGGCCTTTATTGCCTCGGCTGTTGCTGGGCGATGATGCTGGTGATGTTTGCGGTCGGCGTCATGAACGTGATCTGGATGGCGGCGCTCGGCATGGTGATGACGTTCGAAAAAATTGGCACCGGCAAGCGCTTTACTTATGCTGTCGGCGTTGCGCTGATCGTGGCGGGCATTGAGTTTGTGGCATCGGCCATCGTGGCCCATTGGCCGGTGCACGCGATTTGAGTTAGAAACTAAAAACGACCAGGAGTGAGCCAGTGACCGAAGCGTGGACCCTGAAAGGCGAGATGGCGTTGTCGTGCAGTTGCACGGTGTTCTGCCCCTGCGTGCTCTCGCTCGGCGATCATCCACCGACCGAGGAGCGCTGCCAGACCTGGGCCGGCATCCGCATCGACGACGGCCACATCGATAACGATGATTTGTCCGGGCTGAGAGTCGGGCTGATGATGGACCTGCCGGGCATCATGTCGCGCGGAAATTGGACTGCGGCGCTGTTCGTCGATGACAAGGCGTCCGCGCTCGCGGTGAAAGGGCTTACCCGCATTTTCACAGGTCGTGTCGGCGGCACCACGCATCTGCTGTCAATTTTGGTCGGGCAATTCCTCGGCGTGCGGCAGGTGCCGATCTCTTACGAGACGCAAGGCGAGACGCGCATTGTCAACATCGATAAATACGGTGGTGGCGCCATCACGCCGGTGCGCGGCAAAGAGCGGGGCCAGAATGTGGTGATCCGCAACAGTGAATATTGGATTGGTCCCGACGTCATTGTCTCGCGCGCCGATAAGTCGCGCTTCCGCGGCTACGGACGAAACTGGAACCTGGCCGGCCGCTCGGCCGAGATCGTCAAGTTGGATTGGGGCAATCAGTAAGTGAGTGGCTTTGCAATCGTTCGCGCTTTCGCCGTTCACATCTTTACTGCCTGCGGGGCGGCGCTGGCGCTGCTGGCACTGATTTTTGCGATCGGCGAACAGTGGGCGGCGATGTTTTTCTGCCTCGGCTTGGCGCTGGTGGTGGACGGCGTCGACGGACCGCTGGCGCGCGAATTCAAGGTGGCGGAGGTTCTGCCGCGCTGGTCGGGCGAGACGCTCGATCTCATCGTCGATTTCACGACTTACGTGTTCGTGCCCGCATACGCGATCGCAGCCAGCGGGTTGCTGCCGAACCCGCTGGCGATCCCGTCGGGCGTTTTGGTGGTGATCACCGGCGCGCTTTATTTCGCGGACCGGGAAATGAAGACGCCCGACAATTATTTTCGCGGCTTCCCGGCGGTATGGAACCTGGCCGCATTCTATCTTTATCTGCTCGAGCCGCTGGATTGGCTCGCCGCTATCATGATTACTGTGCTGGCCGCGCTGTCCTTCACGCCGATCAAGTTTCTGCATCCGCTGCGTGTTAAGCGCTTGCGGCTTTTCAACATCGCGCTGCTCGCCGTGTGGGCCGTGCTGGCGTTTCTCGCGGTGATCTATAATCTTGTGCCCGGGCCTTATGTCACATGGCCGCTCGCCGCGATCGCGATCTATTTTTTCATCGCTGGCCTGTTGCGCTCGCCCGCTTGATTGTGCTGGCTTGTCATTAAACCTTCCGGGAGTTTTCCATGACACGACCTGTTCTTCTGATTGCCGGCGGCAGCCGCGGCATCGGCGCCTGCACGGCGAAATTTGCCGGCGAGCGCGGCTACGACGTGGCGGTCAACTACAAGAGCAATGCTAAGGCGGCAGCCGGCGTGATCGACGCGGTGAAGGCCGCGGGCGGCAAGGCGGTTGCCATCCAAGGCGACATGGTGAGCGAGGAGACGATTGAGCGCATGTTCGATCAGGCGACGAAAGAGCTCGGCCCGATTACCCATTTCGTGCATTGCGCCGGCATCGGCGGCAAAAACTCCAAACTCGAAGCAGCCAGTGCGGCGACGATCCGCGAGGTGATCGACGTCAATCTTTACGGCGGCATCCTTTGCGCGCGTGCCGCGGTGCGCCGCATGTCCACGGCGAACGGCGGCAAAGGCGGGTCGATCGTTATGTTGGGGTCGATTGCGAGCGTCACCGGCGGGGCCGGCGAATACGTGTTCTACGCGGCGGCCAAAGGCGGTATCGACGCGCTCACGGTCGGGCTGGCCCGCGAGGTGGCGAAGGAGGGCATCCGCTTCAACACGATCCGCCCGGGACCGACCAAAACCGAGATCCACGAGCCCGGCCGGCTCGAGCGCGTTACGCCGTTGCTGCCGATGGCCAGGCCCGGCGAGCCACATGAAATCGCCGAAGCGATCCTGTTCCTGTTGTCGGACGCGGCGTCATACATTAGCGGCGCCGCCTTGAATGTGTCCGGGGCGCGCTAGCCTGGCGCTCGCGCCTGCGACAGGCGCCTTGTGTTCGGCGCTTAGCTGCCTATGATCCCCGCCGAAACCCATCCACAGAACAATCCAAGTCTAGGCAACCAAGTCTATTGAGGGAGTGAAACTATGGTCGCGGCAGTGCGCGTACACAAAGCAGGTGGTCCGGAAGCCCTGGTATTCGAGGACGTTCAAATCGCAGCGCCCGGCCAGGGCCAGATCAAGATCAAGCAGCATGCTTGCGGCGTCAATTTCATCGACTGCTATTTCCGCATGGGCATGTACCCGTCGCCCGTGGGCCTGCCGTTTATCGCCGGCAATGAGAGCGCGGGCGAGGTGATCGCGGTCGGCCCCGGCGTGACCGATCTTAAAGTGGGCGACCGCGTCGGCTATGTCGGACCGCTCGGCGCCTATGCGGCCGAGCGCCTGGTACCGGCCGATCGCGCGGTCAAGCTGCCCGATAACATCAGCTACGAACAGGCCGCCGGGATGATGCTCAAGGGCATGACCGTGCAATATCTGGTCAACCGCACCTACAAGGTCGGCAAGGGCACCATCTGCCTGATCCACGCCGCCGCCGGCGGCGTCGGCCTGATCGCCTGCCAGTGGGCGAACTATCTCGGCGCCACCGTGATCGGCACCGTCGGCTCCAAGGACAAGGCCGAAATGGCCAAAAAGAACGGCGCCCACCACACCATCCTCTATCGCGACGAAGATTTCGTGGCGAAGGTGAAGGAGATCACCAGCGGCAAACTCTGCGACGTGGTCTATGACGGCATCGGCAAGGACACATTCCCGGCTTCCCTCGATTGCCTGCGCCCACTCGGCTATTTCGTCAGCTTCGGCAGCGCGTCGGGCCAGATCGATGCCTTCAACATCAATCTTCTACAAGCCAAGGGGTCGCTGTTTGCCACAAGGCCGACGCTCAACCACTACGGCGCCAAGCGTGACGACCTGCTGTCCATGTCGACCGACCTATTCAAGGTCGTCGGCTCCGGCGCGGTGAAGATTCCGGTTAACCAGAAATACCCGCTCAAGGACGCCGCCCAGTCGCACAAGGACCTGGAAGAGCGTGGTACCACGGGGTCGTCGATCTTGATTCCCTAGCAAGCCGCCCCGACAGAGCGGTCCGGTGGCAGACGCGATCAAACCTTGGGGGCCGGCGCGTCCACGCTCGGCCTCGCGGCGTCCGCTTTGCTGGCCGGGACAATCGGCGACGCGGTGCTGCGCGTTGACCTGGTGGTACGGCCGCGGCCTCGGCCAATTGCTCGAATTTCAGGCGGCGACGGCGCCCGCGCACGTCACACTGATCATTCGCGGTGGACGACGCCGGAATTGTCGTCACATCGCTGCTGTGGGCGCTCATCCATGTGCAATACGACTGGTACGTGATCGGTCAGATTTTCATTTTCGGTCTGCTGCTCGGCTGGATGCGCTGGGCTACCGGCTCGACCATCCTGACAATCCTGCTGCACGGGCTGATCAATACGGAAGGCATGATCGAAACCTTCGTGGATCTGAAATGGTTGACGTAGATCCAGCGGCGCTCGGCGCGCGCGCCGAGGCGATGATCAAGGCCTTGGCGCCGATCTCGGCCGAACCGAACCGGCTGGTGCGGCTGTTTCTGTCGAGCGAGCATCGCCGTGCCGCTGATTTGACGGCGCAGTGGATGCGCGAGGCGGGCTTGACCGTGACGGAGGACGCGCTCGGCACTTTGCGCGGGCGCATCGGCGAAGGCCCACGGCTGCTGATCGGCTCGCATCTCAATAGCGTAGTGGACGGCGGTAACTACGACGGGCCGCTAGGTGTCATCGCCGGCATTCTCGCGCTGGCGCATTTCGGCAGCAAGCCGCCGCTGCCGGTCGACGTACTAGCTTTCGGTGACGCGCTGAAAGCCTATGGCAAGACCCCCGCCGACATTCGTCGCCGCTATCGGCGACGTCGGTGGGCGTGCGCTCCGCACGCCGTCAGGTGCAGGCCACGACAGGCAGATGATGGCGAAGCTTTGTCCCGCGTCGATGATGTTCGTGCGCTGCCGCGGCGGCATTAGCCACAACCCGGCAGAATTCTGCGCGCCGGCCGACATGGGAGTGGCGATAGCAGCACTAATCCGCTTCATCGAGCGCTTCGCGAACCTAAAGTAGCGCAGCAATTTTGGCGAAGGCCGGATGCTGATTGATGCCGCCCGGCAACCGCGGCAATCCGACCACTCCAATGCCATGAGCGAAGCGGGCGATGCTGGCGACGGTGTCGTCGAGTTCGACCGGATTGCGCTCGCTCTCGCTCACTACGATGGCGGCGATCTTCAAATGGCGCTGCGCCAGCACGTCGAGCGCGGTCAGCGTGTGGCTGATGGTGCCGAGATAGCCGCCCACCACCAGCAGCAGCGGGATTTGCAGCGCCGCCATCCAGTCGAGCACCGTGCGTTCGGCGTCAATCGGCACCATGATGCCGCCGACGCCTTCGATGAACAGAATGCCGTTCGTGTCGTCGATCGCCTTGCGGCTGAACGCGATCAACTGCGCGAAATCGATGCTGCGACCCTCGCGGGCGGCAGCGAGATCGGGCGACAGCGGCGCGCGGAGGCGCCAGGGTGCGATGGACTCGATTTCATCGGCCGAGACTTGGCGCCCGAGCGCGGCGAGCAGCACCACCGGATCGCTGGTCTCAACAACGGAAGAACTGTAACCGCTCACCACCGGCTTGAGCGCGTGCACGGCCTGGCCGGCCTCGCGCAGATAGTGGATCAAACCGGCGGTGACGAACGTCTTGCCGATGTCGGTGCCGGTCGAGGTGACGAAATAGGCAGCCACGTTTAATGCGCCAATATCTTATCGCGGACGATACCCGCGAGCCGCGCGATCGTATCGTCGGGATGCTGCGCGGTGAAGGTAAGCCGCAAGCGCGCAGTGCCGGCCACAACCGTGGGCGGACGGATCGGGGCGGCGAGGTAGCCTTCCTCGGCGAGCAGACGCGAGGCGGCGAGCGTTGCTTCTTCCTCGCCGATGATCACCGGCACGATCGGACTTTGCGCGTCGGGCAGCCCGGCGGCACGGGTGAACGCTAAAGCTTTTTGCACCGGCAATGCCGCGTAGCCCGGCTCGCGCTCGATTAGGTCGAGCGCCACGATGGCGGCGGCGACGCAGGCCGGCGGCAGGCCGGTCGAATAGATCAGCGTACGCGCGCGGTTGCGGATCAGATCGATCACGGCTGAGGACGCGCACAGATAACCGCCATAGCCGCCGACTGCTTTCGACAGCGTGCCCATTTGTAAGGGAATCGGAATATGCGTATTGCCCACGTAGCTCGAACCGCGCCCGCCGCCGACCACGCCCAGCCCGTGCGCGTCGTCCGACATCAGCCAGGCGTCGTGCTCGTTGGCGAGCGACAGTAGCTCGGCGAGCGGCGCCAGATCGCCGTCCATTGAAAATACGCCGTCCGTGACAATGAGTGCGTGATCGTGCGCGGCGCGATGCGTGGCGAGCAGTTCGCGCGCATGGCCGACGTCGTTGTGACGGAACGCCAGCACCTTGCCGCGCGACAATTGCGCGCCTGCGATCAGGCAGGCGTGCGACAGCTTGTCCGCTAGCACCAGCCCGTCACGCCCGATCAGCACTGGGATGATGCCGGCATTGGCGAGATAGCCGGAGCCGAACACCACGGCGGCCTGCGTCTGCTTGATGCGCGCAAGCCGCGCTTCAAGCTGCGCATAAAGGGGGTGGTTGCCGGTGACCAAGCGCGAGGCGCCGGAGCCAGCGCCGTATTGCTCGATCGCGGCTTTGGCCGCTTGCTTGATGGCCGGGTGCTGGGTCAGGTTGAGATAGTCGTTGCAGGAAAACGACAGCAGTCGCTTGCCGTCGCGCTCGACCCAGATGCGGTCCTCGCGCACGGTCTCGGCCAGCGCCCGGCGCAGGTGGCGGCGCTGCAGATCGTCGAGCTTTTCTTGCGCGAATTGATCGAGTGAGTGCACGGGTGTAGGAAAGCGCCAAATGGCGGGCGATACCAGCAAAATAATCAAAGCGCCCGACTGGTATGCGGCAGGTCTTGAGCACGTCTGGCTGCCCTATGCCCAGATGAAGACGGCATCGCCGCCGCTCCCAGTGGTGCGCACGCATGGCTCGCGCATCGTGCTGGCCGACGGCCGCGAGCTGATCGACGGCATTGCCTCCTGGTGGACCGCCTGCCACGGCTATAACCAGCCGCATATCCGGCACGCGGTGGCCAAGCAGCTCAAGCAGATGCCGCATGTGATGTTCGGCGGACTGACGCACGAGCCTGCTCTGACGCTGGCGCGGCGGCTGGCTGCGCTGCTGCCGGGCGATCTCAGCCACGTGTTCTTTTCCGATTCCGGTTCGGTCGCGGTCGAAGTCGCGCTCAAGATGGCGGCGCAATACTGGATCAACCGCAGCGTGAAGGGACGCGGGCAGTTCGTCGCCTTCAAGGGCGGTTATCACGGCGACACCACCGGCGCCATGGCAGTGAGCGAGGCTGAAGGCGGCATGCACCCGCTGTTCGCCGGCTTGCTGCCGCAGCATCACATCGTCGATCTGCCGGAGGATGACGCAAAGGCGGCGGCGCTCGACAAGTTGCTCGCCGAAAAAGCCAACGCCATCGCTGGTATTATTGTTGAGCCACTGGTGCAAGGCGCCGGTGGCATGAAATTTCACGACGCGGCCGTGCTGCGGCGCCTGCGCGCGCTCGCCGACAAATACGACGTGCTGTTGATCTTCGACGAGGTGTTCACCGGCTTTGGGCGCACCGGTACCATGTTCGCCTGCGAAGCGGCTGGTGTCGTGCCCGACATTATCGCGCTGTCGAAGGCGCTCACCGGCGGAACGCTGGGGCTCGCCGCGACTGTCGCGACAAAAAAAGTGTTCGACGCGTTCTGGTCGAGCGATCCCAAGAAGGCGCTGGTGCACGGGCCGAGCTACATGGCGAACGCGCTCGGCTGCGCCGCCGCCAATGCTTCGCTCGATCTGTTCGAAAGCGAGCCGCGGTTGCAGCAGGTCGCCGACATCTCGTCCGCGTTGTTGCAAGGCCTCGAATCCTGCCGCAGCATTCCGGGCGTGAAGGACGTGCGCGTGAAGGGCGCCATCGGCGTGGTCGAAATGCAACGCATCGCCGATCTCGACGCCTTACGCGCGCGCTTCGTGCAGGAGCGCGTGTTCGTGCGCCCGTTCGGCGACATCATCTATCTCACGCCCGCCTTCACCATCGCCGCCGACGAACTCAAGACCTTGACCGACGCGGTGGTCAAAGTCGTACGCTCGATAAATTCATAAGGAGAAACCATGGCGCATTACAGCGGACCGGCGATCGACACCCACCACCACATTTGGCAGCGCAGAGACATTCCGTGGCTGGCCGAGCCGCCGATCCCGCGCATGTATGGTGAATATTTCGGCCTGCGCCGCGACTATCCTGTGGAGGAATGGATCAACGACGTCGCGCCCGAGGGGGTGACCAAGTCGGTGCACGTCACCGCGATGTGGGGCAACAAGCGCGCGCTCGACGAGACCCGCTGGCTGCAATCAGTCGCCGACAAGCACGGTTTTCCGCACGGCATCGTCTGCCAGGCCGAGATGACCGATCCCGATCTCGGCGCGAAGTTGAAGGAGCAGACGCAATTCGCCAATTTACGCGGCGTCCGCCACCAGCTGCATTGGGACAGCCACCCGCTGCGCCAGCCCAATCCGACGCCCGATCTCTGCAACACGCCGGAATTCCGCCGCGGCTTTGCCTCGTTGGAGAAATATGGTCTGCATTTCGAATTGCAGGTCTTCGCCGGCCAGGCGAAGTACGCCGTCGAGCTGATCAAGGCGTTTCCAAACGTGCCGATGATCCTGCTGCATTCCGGCATGCTCACCGACCGCTCGCCGCTGATGATCGAGCAATGGCGCGCCGCGCTCACGGCGATGGCCGCGTTCCCCAATGTGCACGTGAAGCTGTCGGGCCTCGGCATGTTCAATCAGGGCATTACCGTGCCGCAGGCGCGCCAGGTGATCCGCGACTCGATCCAGATCTTTGGGATCGATCGCACGATTTATGGCAGCAACTTCCCGCTGGAGAAATTGCACGCGAGCTACGCCGATTTCTTCGCCGTCTATCGCAAAGTGATGTCAGAATACACCGAGGCCGACCAACGCAAGGTCTTCCACGACAACGCGGTCAAATTCTATCGGCTGTGACCGTCATCGACCGTCCTGCGTGCGCGGGGACGGCCGTTCGCTCAGCGATAGATGTATTCGACCCGCCGCGTGGACGGTTGCACCAGAACCGGCTGATTGTTGATATAGGCGTATTGATAATCGTACTCGGGCACCGGGGCGAGCGCCACGTCTTCGGGCAGCCCGACGCCTTCCACCACTTCGCCATTCAGATAGACCGGTGCGACCGGGTGGCTGACCACGTAGCTACCGACGGCGGGCGGCGGGTTGAGCGCGAACGGTGGACCGGCCGGCGGCGCGATCAGCGTCCCGGTAATCGCGGGAACCGGAACCGCGCTGCCGACGGTTTCAACCGGCGCTTGATAGGTCACCGCCGGCATCCCGTGCACGCTCTCTGCGACGGCAAATGAGCGGCCGGACAAGGTCGCCGTCAAATATTGCGAATAGGCCCAGCCTTGTCGGCCGTTATAGCTCACCTGGCACCACAGGCTGCCTTGGATGCAGCCGGTGACGGTCGCCTGAGCGCGATCCGGGATCGCGCCGATGATGCTGTATTGCGGTCCCGGGCCGGAACGGATGTTGAGCGGCGTCGTTGCCGAGGCAACGATCTCAGCCGAGGCGGGCGCCGACAATGCGGCAGCCGCCGTCATGGAAGCAAAAAAGATCGTGCTTTTAAACTGCATGTATGACCTCCTTGTAATAAGGGATGTCTGGTTAACGCGCCGCGCGTATGGAAGTTGCAGAAGAGATGACTGGAACTCTGGATGGAACCGCGGAAAGTTATAGCGGTGGCCGCGGAAATCAGAAGCCGACGGCGGTCCCATGCAAATCATACTCGTCGGCGTGCTCGATCTTCACGGTGGCGATCTCACCGACTCGGAGCGGACGCCAGCTCGCCACGTAAACCGTGCCGTCGATCTCGGGCGCGTCGGCCATCGAGCGGCCTTTAGCAACGGTTGAGCCAACCTCGTCGATGATGACCTGCTGCCGCGTTCCCACCTTGCGCTCGAGCCGGCGCGTGGAAATCTTCTGCTGCTCCTGCATGAAGCGGTGCCAGCGGTCTTCCTTCACATGGTCGGGCACGGGCGCCGCCAGATCGTTGGCCACCGCGCCACGCACCGGTTCGTATTTGAAACAGCCGACGCGGTCGAGCGCGGCTTCCTCCAGCCATTGCAGCAAGTATTCGAAATCTTCGTTGGTCTCGCCGGGAAAACCGACGATGAAGGTCGAGCGCAAGGTAATGTCGGGACAAATCTCGCGCCACTTGGCGATGCGTTCGAGCGTTTTCTCCTGCGCCGCCGGACGCTTCATGCGTTTGAGCACATCGGGCGCGGCGTGCTGGAACGGGATATCGAGATAGGGAAGAATTTTCCGCTCGGCCATCAACGGGATGACGTCGTCCACGTGCGGGTAGGGATAGACGTAATGCAGCCGCACCCAAACGCCGAGCTCGCCTAATGCGCTTGCAAGATCGATGAACTTCGCGCGCACTTGCTTGTCGCGCCATTTGCTCGCCGCGTATTTGATGTCGAGGCCATAGGCCGACGTGTCCTGCGAAATCACCAGCAGTTCCTTCACGCCCGCCGTCACCAGCTTTTCCGCCTCGCGCATCACGTCGCCGGCCGCCCGTGACACCAGGTCGCCGCGCAGTCGCGGGATGATGCAGAACGTGCAGCGGTTATTGCAACCTTCGGAAATCTTCAGGTAAGCGTAATGCCGCGGCGTCAGCTTGATGCCTTCCGCCGGCACCAGGTCGAGGAACGGATCGTGTTGCGGCGGCACCGCACGATGAACGGCCTCGACCACGCTCTCGTATTGCTGCGGACCGGTGATCGCCAACACCTGCGGGTAGGCGGCCGAAATGCTCTCCGGCTCCGCGCCCATGCAGCCGGTGACGACGACCTTGCCGTTTTCCTTCAGCGCGCCGCCGATCGCCGCAAGCAACTCCGCCTTAGCGCTGTCGAGAAAGCCGCAGGTATTCACGATGACCACGTCCGAGCCGGCGTGCTCGCGCGAGAGCTCATAGCCCTCTGCGCGCAGGCGCGTGACAATGCGCTCTGAATCGACCAGCGCCTTCGGGCAGCCGAGCGAGACGAAGCTCACTTTGGGCGCGGCGGGTTTCTTGTCCGGATCAAGCATGCGAGCATGGAGCTAACCGCGAATGTCAGCAAGCGCAAGGCCGGTAGACCTACCGATTTCGCAAGGCCTCGGCTTGCGCGTAAAACTTCTTTTCCCAGGCCTTCTGGTCATCCATGCCCTCGCGGATGAAGGGCGTGAAAACAGCAAGATGCAGCAGCAGCCAGTTGAGGAAACGCGCGGGCTGCCGCAGTGGCTTGATGAAATCGACGAACAGCACCACGCGTGTATGCGGCGTGCGGTTCCAGGCCTCGTGCTCTTAGGCGTCGTCGAAGACCACCGCTTCGCCTTCGCGCCAGCGGTAAACATCTTTTTCGACGCGGATGCCGAGCTGCTCGCGCGGCTCCGGCACGATCAGGCCGGGGATGTTCTGGCACGCGACCCTAGTCTGCGGACACAGCTTTATATTGTTGACGGAGCGAAAGCCGTAGCCGCACAGGAAGAACGTCTTCCAGCCGCGGTCCTGGCTGATGACGGCAACGTCGGTCGACAGCTCGTGGAAGCCGGGCAGGTCGTCCTTGCGCGTGAGCACGTGGTCGAGCTCGGTGCGGATCGCGCGCCAGTCGCGCTCGATCGTTTTGGTCCAGGGAAACACCGCATTATCGTAGATCGGCGGATTGCCGACCTTGCCGTATTTGAGATTGAGCCGCTCGACCCACGCGACCACGGCCATGAATACGCGCGTGACCAGGCTCGGGCGCTCGAGCGGCTTGATGCCGGCGGTGCCGAAACTCTGGGTAGGATTTTGGGCGGTTTTGGCAGGCGGCTCTGCGATTGTGCTTAACCGGCTGCTCCCCCCGATTGGCGTCCCGGAGCGGCGGGGCTATGCTCGCCGGCAAGCTAAGGCAGCCCATGAAGCGCATCGCCCTCGTTTTCGCCCTGCTGCTCGCCGGCCTGTCGACGCTGCCGGCGACGGCTGGCGATGCCGCGGTCTGGCGCTACAACCGGCACAGCGTGGCGCCGGCGTTTCCGTTGAGCGGGCGCTCGGAATCGGTCTGGGCCTCCGGCGCCTGCTGGAGCGAATGCGGCGCCTATACCGCCTGGAACCTGGTGGCGTGCCTTGAACGCGACGCCGAGGGCCGCTGCCTCAAACACACCGACGCCGCCGACCGCGCCTGCCAGCGTGAATGCCGCACGCGCGGCGGGCCGTTGCTGCCGATCGATACGCTGTTTCCGTTCGAGTTTTAACGCCCCGCGCTCAAGCCTTGGCGAATATCAGATCGTCGCGTTTGACTTGGTCGGCGGCGGCGCTTTTGCCCAGTTCTTAGAGCGTCTTTATGTTCGCAGGATTGTCCGTCGGCCGCAGTCTAGCGATCAAATCGGAGCTGAAGTGCTTGCCAAGCTTTTCTGCGAGCCACGATTGTTCAGGCTGTCATTACGATCTGGCGAACAGCGTGGCGAGCGCTGCCGACTGCATTGTTGCCGCCGCTCGGCTCGAGTACCCGCAAGCCGCTTTTGGTATTTGGGGAACCGTCGCCGATGTACCGGCCAAAAGCCCGTGGCGGCAACGCATCGAGGCGGAAATGGTGGCGCAAATCCCAATCTGCACCATCGATTTTACCAATCCAAAAAACCAATGGAGATGAACATGAATAACGACCACCTCCAAAACTTAATCGACGCAAAGCCAACGGGCCGAGGCGCGCCGCACCTGACGGTGGCTCCAAAGCGGCTTTTCAACTGATCCAAAGCTCCAAAGCGGCTTTTCAACTGATCCAAAGGCGCAGGACATTCCTGTTTCTGTGGTCATCAATCCTTAATCTCCGGTCCCGTTGCCCGCCGCTCTCCCACTCTTCGCCACCGGCCTCGGCGCATTAGGTCTGCTCGGCTGGCGCAGGAAGCGGAAGAACGCTGCTCTCGCAGCCTGATCAAAACACCTGATCGGATTTCGGAGAGACCGTCGCAGTCGTGGATCACGGCTTGCGCTGCCACGCCGCCTTGAAATCCGCCATCGCCTGTTCACGGGTCGCCGTATAGCCACGATCATGCGGGTGCTGCGGCAGGCGCGCCGTGATCGACCAGAACCAAGGCGTGTCCCGGCTGGCCGCGTGCGTCCACATGATCCGGCCTATGTTTTGCCCGCCGTCGAATACGTCGTAGTCGTCATCCGGCCATGTGCCGCTTGGGTGGGACTTAGAAGCGCGTTTCAGGATCAGCATAGGTCAAGGACCGGATTTTTCATTCCGACGCACCACGGACGCCACCGCGGGGGCCGCCTGACCGTCGAGATAAGGGTAGGGGTTATCCCGATGGTCCCCCGCTGGGTAGCCCGCGAATTCGCGTTCGGTGCCCGGCGCTAAGCCCGTAGGGGCCTTTGCAGGCCCGAACAGTAATTGTTGGTGCAATCGTCTGTTCATCGCGGTCTATTTCTAAAAATCATTTATTATCAATGCGTTATATACCATAACTGGCGGAAGGGGTGAGATTCGAACTCACGATACCCTTGCGGGTATGCCGGTTTTCAAGACCGGTGCCTTAAACCGCTCGGCCACCCTTCCTAAGCCCGTAAATACAGGGCCTCTCGCCGTGAACGCAATCGCGAAAGGCCCTGTTTGCAAACATTCTGCTAACGAATTTTCTTGGCTGCTCGCTGTCGATCGATCTCGTCCGATATTAGCGCATTTACTTGCGTCGCCGCCTCACCCTGCATGCCGGGCAGGACGTGGCTGTAGAGGTCGAGCGTAATGCCGACTTTGCTGTGGCCCAGGCGCTCGCTGGCGACTTTGGGGTGAATGCCGGCTGCCAGCATGTGGGTGGCATGGCTATGCCGGAGATCGTGCAGCCGGACGCGCTTCAAGCCGCGCGCCTTGATGAACTCCGAGAGGCGACGGGAACTGCGCGGCTGGCTCGAGCGCGACGGCGAAACTTTGCAGTAGGAGCCGTTAGGTGTTTGTTAGCTATATTTTCCTACTGGGGCAGTGGGCTTGAATTTAGACTCTGGCCTGAACTTGTCTAAGTCGGCGCGTTCGTAACCCCGTAACCCCCGTAACATTACGATGCCGACGCCGGCCGGCGAGTGCCCGCTTGCTCTCGCAGGCCGGTTTTTGTTGGTGCGCCTTTATGTGCAATTGAAAACCATCGCGCGCTGTAGCTTACAGCCGGGCTAGTAACAATCTGTTTAGGATTGGACGCATTTGGCGCAGTCATCGGGGCATCTTCGGCTATTGTTAGTCGGTATTACCGCTCTGCATGGATGGCTGTCATGCCCATAGGAAAACGGATCTTGATAGTCGATGACTCAACGGTGATGACGGCTATTGTCTCGCGGACATTGAAGAATGCGAACTACACTGACATCGACTGCGTTCATAACGGCGTCGGTGCGCTCGCGGCACTGCGTCAAAAGAAATACGATCTTGTCATCACCGACTGGCAAATGCAACCAATCAGCGGGGCAGAGCTTATAAAACTTATTAGAGCGGATAAGGACCTATCGAAAATTCGAATAATCCTCATCACCGGAGAATACCTGGGCCAAGAGGATGAGGCATGGCTGAGCGGGGCTGACGGTTTCCTCGAAAAGCCCGTTGAGCCGCGAGCGCTCACGGAAAAAGTGGAAGACGTGCTCTCTACAGTTGCTCTGCTGGGCGACGAAGTCTAGCCAGCGGCGCGCGCTTCTAGGTCAAATTCGACGCGGCCGGCGGCGCGCACGCGCTTAATTTCTTTTGTGGCGAAGGCATCGATTTCCCGCCCTATATTATCGGCAAGAGCAACGGTCGCCGCGTCGGCACCCGAGCGAATTGCGTCGAGTTTTTTTGCGTAGCCCACGCGATGTGCTTCGATGTCCACAACAAAACTACCGACAACTCCAACGGCTTTGCTATCCCGATGTTTCAATATTTCTGCTTTTATTTCGTTGCGAAATCCGAACGCAAGATCTTCGATTTCTGCTTTCTTTACGTTCACGGCAGCCTTCCTCTCAGCGGACGGACGAAACTAGCTTAGACATGGGTTGTCTCCCTGCTAGATATCTTTGCCCCCTGGGTCGTGTTTCCTGACTGCATCACTCGCACCAATCTCGTCTCGATCCCAGATGCGTCGAATAATGATGTAGGTGACAACGCCCACGACAGGGGGAACGATCAGCGTCACCAAGAGCTGGCCCATGGCTGCTCCGTGTCATTCAATCGTAAATCAGCGTATGCGCTTTTAGCTTTAGACGGCGTTTCTGCGCTTGCTGTGCCGAGGCTAGCGGACAATCGGACAGCGGAGCTATTTCGCTCTCGCGCATTATCGAAAAGACAATAGGTAGCGCCCCGGCTTTCTACTGTGTCCGCCGTCACAAAATGATGCATTCAAAGCCAGTGGCGCGGATGATGTGTGGGAGCTTGTCGGGCGGGCTGGGGCGGCGTGGAGCGGCGGGTCGGGGAACTGCTGGCGTTCGCCGCGTGCGTCCACTGGACGCGCCCGACGTGCCGCTCGCCGTCGAACACGTCGTAATCGTCGTCTGACCACGGGCCGCTGGGACGGTGTTTTGAGGCGGGCTTTAGAATGAGTATGATCGCCGGCCAATCGCGAATTGTGGGGCAACTGTGTTAATCCTCCAGCTCTTAGGAGAATTTGCAAGATGCGCGCAGCGCCTTTAGTTTTGTTACTGCTTCTCGCTGGGTGCGCGGGACAATCCATTAAGTGTTACGATTTTGTTGCGCGAAGCGATTGCCCGGCGGATTCGGCAGCGGGTCAAGCAATGGAGGAGCAGCGGAAGGCCACGCAAACGTTTAGCGAAATCGATGACGCGCGATGTAGTGCCTATGGCAATCCGGGATCGCAGGGATTTGCCCAGTGCCGTGCCAGTATTGAAAAGGAAAGGTCAAGAAGCGCCACTCCCGCTCCGAAGTGAAATAGTCTTGCAGCGTAAGGGAGCAGCGGCGCGCGCTTCGCAAACGTTTGGCGGCGGTTCTACAGGCTAGGTATTGTACCGACCGCGGCCCGCCGTTCTTTGCGCCTGCTCCACAAAGAGATCGTTGGTCGCCGGCGCTAGCTGATCGGCTGCGCGCTGATACGTCGCTGCCAGATCGAGCAAATGTCGGCGGCGATCTTCGTAGCGTCCTTCCTGCTGGGCAGCGGTGGCGAGTTCCTTGGCGCGGCGGCGGTACGCACCCGCGCGGTGGTGCGGCTGATCGGACATGCCGAATCATATGCATGGCGCGCGCCGAAAGAAAGTTTCGGCCCCAACTTGGCCCCAACGGGAAATGATTAGGTGCTACGCACGATACTCAGAGAGCGTTACGGTCGCCGAAAAAGTCAGAAAACATCGACTGATTAGCACGACGTGGGATCAGCCGTTATAGCGGCTGCCGTCTTTCAAGACCGGCGCCTTAAACCGCTCGGCCACCCTTCCAAAACTTTGAACGGATTGATGTTTCTTTCGTTTTTTCTAAATCTCAAAATGGCGAAAACGGGTATTTTCTACCATTTTTCTACCGGATTTTTCCTGCCATCGCTGCCTTCAACGCGGCGTCCAGTTTAGCAAGGGCATCTTCCTGCATTCCAGGCATAACATGGGAATACAAATCCAAGGTTATTCCCACTTTGGAATGCCCAAGCCGTTCGTTGGCGATCTTGGGATGAATTCCAGAGGCGAGCCGGTGAGTAGCATAGGCGTGCCGGAGGTCATGGAAGCGGATACGGGGCAGTTTGTTCGCCAAGACCAAGCGCACCCACTCATGGGTGATGCTGCGGGGCTGCAAAGGGCTGCCATCGGCTTGTGTCACCACGAACGTCTTGCTGTCCGGGCGGATACCTAGCCGCAGCAGTTACTCGGCTTGCCGGACACGCCATGCCTTAAGTTCTTCAATCACTGAAGCAGATAGTCGCACGTTGCGAGTTTTGCCGGATTTTGGCTCCTTGTACCGGACCGCTTTGGTGGTCTGTTCCGCGCTCTCGACTATGGCGACATTTCCATCATCGAGATCAACGCTGCGCCAGCGGAGGGCGGCTATCTCACCCCGACGCAAGCCGCATAAAACCGCAAGGATGGTAGGGATAAACATGCGAGTAGGGCGCATGGCCTCGATCAACGTGGCGGTCTGCGGCAGATCATAGGTCTGCATCGCTTTACGTTCGACCTTTGGCGGGTCAATAGCATCGGCGGGATTGCGGAATAGCAGCCCCCATCGCGCTGCGCCTCGATCTCGGAACCGTGGACTTATTGTCGAACGCAGTATCGATCAAGGCTCGCGACAACATCATGCGCATCGGCTTGAACTACAAATTCTGATCGTACGCGTCCCAATGCAGTACCCTCGGGCCTCGCGCCCGGGGTTTTATTTAAACGATAAGCTCACCCCGAAAGCGCGGCCTATGTACTCTACGACCTTGCGCGCTTGCTGGAATGGCCAATCGAGGGGCCGCTGCTTTCGGCAATGTTCTTGCTGGCCACCATCGCGGCCTTGAATGCGGTGTGGGGGCTGTATCGGGAAAGGCAAGGAAAATAGCCCCCGCTTAGGCGCACCTCCACCGAAAGGCCCACGCCCGTCTTGAAATCCGCCATCGCTTCCTCGCGGCTTGCCAAGAAAAACGGCACTCCTATCGCAATCGCCTGATCAAAACACCTGATTGGATTTCGGAGAGACCGCCGCGAAGCGGTCTTTCTGTTTATCTGCGCCTACGAACGCATAGAGGTTCCGTATAGGGAAAGATGGGTGACGATTTTTATCGATCACTGTCCGCAATTTATTAGCAATGCTGATCGGCCGATACGAACTT
Organism: uncultured Alphaproteobacteria bacterium; assembly: GCA_963778745.1. Classification (GTDB taxonomy): domain Bacteria; phylum Pseudomonadota; class Alphaproteobacteria; order Rhizobiales; family Xanthobacteraceae; genus Pseudolabrys. The sequence goes on from CAVZVP010000028.1 coordinate 113,840, forward strand.
TCCGACGGATATTTCGTTCGACATCATAATTCTGGGAGGTCGAACGTAGGGAGGTGGTTATGAATGATAAGGAATGGTTCTTATTGCATGCGGAACAATGCAGGGAGTTTGCAGGCCGTTGCATTGATCAAACTGTTGCTGCGAAATTTATTGAGCTGGCGCGATTTTACCAATCCTTGGTAGGTGATGCAGAAATGGAACTGCAACGGACCGATCTGCTTCGGCCTTGCCGCCACCAAACCGATCAACGGGACCAGGCGTTAAGTCGTTGGGTTTCGCATTGACCAAGGTGCAGAATTGACCTGTTGCCATTTTGTTACAATTTTTTTTGCGATGTTGCGGGAATTGTTGGTGAATTGCCGGAGGCAGAGAAAAAATAATTAGACTAGAATTGAAACGAGAGTTAACCGTGAGGATCAGGTTATGCGGAAACGCTCTTTAACCGGAGGAGTGCGTGTTGTGCTGGTCTTTCTCCTGACGTTTCCCTTCTTGACCTGACTTCAATTTAATGAGGTCCAGCGACTCCATTTCGTTGAGCATTGTTGCGAGGACTTCATAATGTTGATTTGGATTTTTCTTAATTTTGGCTCGCCGCAGGAAATTTGGGAGCGTGCGAAACACAAAGCTAAGAATGTCCACGAAGAACGAGGCCGCAACTGCGGCAATGAGGGCGAACATCACTCCCGACATCATTTCACTGGGGTTCCCGTTTTATTACGTTATCGGCAACGCGCAAAACGGGTGCATGTTTCATATTGAACAGACTACAGTTTGCAGTTGTTCTACAAATTGGAGCCTAAAAGTGATGACGATGGCATTACCCGCCGTTTGGGTGGAACTTCTATGCTGCGACGCGCGTTAGTGAACGTATGTCATTGCACTTGAGACGTGGCCAGACTAACTGACTTACTCATGGGTCGGAGACTTTGAGATGCTTAATTTCAAAGTGGCCCCTTCTGACTTTGCGCTTATTTACGCGATCTCGAGGCGCGCATTGGCTTTGCTAAAAGAGCGCGACTCCACCAAGGCGCATATCGAAATGGAAATGGACCTAGAGGCGGTCCACAACTATTGCCCCCTCCGCCTCACGGAATTACTAGGCACCAATGACTTCGACTTCGTCCACGAAATTGTTGACATCCGCGAAAATTTTTATCGAAAAACCTGTTATTTCCAGAATGGCTTCTGGCCTCGTTTTGCTGTGCATGAACCGGAGGCAATCGCGCCTCGGCCCGCGATCATCCGCACGAAGCGGAAGGGCGCTGCTGAACTCGGCCGCAAAAGACTCCGCCACACTCGGACGAGTGAAATACCAGCGTAAGTAATCACGGCCCTCGTCGCGGCGACCAAGCCCTAGACATGCTTGGATGCCTCTCGCGCGGTGGAGATAATGCATGGCGTCTAACTGCGCACCGAGACCACTCGGGGGCACCGCAATCTCCACGACATGGGGAAATTCCCGCTCAATAGCTTTTGGGCTCATGCAGTCTTTGTAGCGAGTCATATCGGTAAGTAGCGCCCGAACCGATTCGGGTTAAGTCCTCGCCGGCCACCGATGATGCCGTTTAAGGATGAGCACTTGCGCGCATGTTGCCGAGGGTCATGGGCTCCGGTTTCTGCATCGATGGAGAGTACCACGCAATAAAGATTTAAAATGCCGATGAAATACGAATCGAAATTGCACTGAATTAACTCGCAGACTGCCCGTAATCTGCCAAGATATCGCGCAGTGCTCAAGGTCGGGGCCGAATGGCATATAGTGGCCCATTATATCCAAGCGGGGAAGTGGAGAGGATTTGCGGTTTCCAAACCGAGGCCGAAGCCCTGCAATGGATCAACGATACATCTGGGGCATGACTAAAGAAGCGTGGTTATGACAATGGCTAACCGCCGCAAACGCCCGCCTGACCGCCGCAGACGCCGGATCGAAGACCCCAGCATTTATCGCACCACAGGTTGGTTGTTAGTGCTGTAATCGCCAACTTCTCCGTTGTGGCGGCGTTGAAGTGGTATTTGAGTTGAAAAGCTCGCGGCCACGCATTGCCTCCGCCGCTAAGGCTTCCTGCATCACGCATCACAGCGAACGCATAGGCGGCCAGGGCAGGGCTGCGATGTTGGACCCAATCTTGGATCCAAACAGGACAACACTGAGCGATACCGACCAACATTGAATAGATCGAAAGTTTTCAAATAGCCCTGGAAATACATATCAGGCGGCACGCTGCGACATGGGACGATATGAAACCTCCCGGCTTTCAAGACCGGTGCCTTAAACCGCTCGGCCACCCTTCCGTAACACAATCCCGCTATGCGTAATCCAATGGTCGAAGCGCTTCGCGCTTGCAAGCGGGCAATGACCTGGGCTATTCCGGCAGTGCCGCAAGACCGGCAAATGTGGCAGTGGAACCAATTGTTTACTAGCTTGCGTGCCCTCGGTTCCCGAAATGGACGCCGCAGGGTAAACTAACCGCTTCTCAATCGGGGACTTGGGCCAACATGGGCGGTTTCGGGGGCAAAGGCGCCGTTTGCCTGATCGCGCGCCTCATAGGGCTGGCCGCCGGCTGCCTTGCGCTTGCCAACTGCTCAAGTGGTCTGTCCAGCCGGGTCGATCCAAAATATGGCGTCTCCTCCAGCGCCCGCTTGGTCGCCGACGGCCAGCCGGTGCCGAAGGGCGGCGGCGTCTACCGGGTCGGCAAGCCTTATATGGTGGCGGGGCGCGAATACGTGCCACAGGAAGACATCAATTACAGCGCCGTCGGCCTGGCCTCCTGGTACGGCGACGATTTCCACGGCCGCTACACTGCCAATGGCGAAATCTTCGACATGAATTCGCTTTCGGCCGCGCATCCGACGCTGCCGCTGCCGTCCTATGTGCGGGTCACCAATCTCAACAATCACAAGTCGCTTGTGGTGCGCGTCAATGACCGCGGACCCTACGTCGGCAACCGCCTGATTGACGTGTCGGTGAGAACCGCCAAGCTTCTGGGCTTCTACGGCAATGGCCTCACCAAGGTGAAGGTTGAATATGTCGGCCGCGCGCCACTGGAAGGCTCCGACAACCGCAAGCTGGCGGCGACGCTTCGCGAACCGGGGTCGGACTCGCCGGTGCTGATGGCGTCCAACAAGCCCTTCGCGCCGACTTATTTCGATTACCGCCCGCTGACGCAAATGCCGGCCCGCGTGCCGGCGCCACCCGACCGGCCATACCGGCTGGGCGAGGGTGGCCGCGAGGTGCCTGCGGTTCGTGCCGGGCGCGAGCAGACCGTAGAGCTTGCCGCCGCCACCCGCCCAGAGTCGTCCGTGGCCCGCGCGCCGCTGCCGGACGCCGAGCCGGATGTTTCGCCGGTTTCCGTCTACGCCCCGACGCGCTATGATAGCCATGCGGGATTGCTGAGCGGCCGCGGCCTTTACTGAGCCACAAATTTCCCCCACATCGCTGCCGTCCAAGCCGCATTTGACGCGCATCCCCGCGCGCCGGCGAAAGAACGTTGATGATGGCATTTCGGCATAGCGCAACCGGACGGCTGCTGGCGGCAGCAACTTTGCTCGTCGCCTGCGGCGCGCTCGCCGTGGCCGCGCCGAAGGCGGAACAAAAGCCGGCAAAGCCCGCCGCCGCGGCCGCCCAGAAGAAAGAAGCGCCCAAAAAGGACGAAGCCGGAATCAATGCGCCGCACGCCATCCTGATCGACGCCGAGAACGGTGCCGTGCTGTACGAGCGCGATGCCGACAAGCTTATCTTTCCGGCCAGCCTCGCCAAGCTGATGACCGCCGAATACGTATTCCACGAACTCAAAGAAGGCCGCATCAAACTCACCGACGAATACACCGTGAGCGAAAATGCCTGGCGCAAGGGCGGCGCGCCCTCGCACGGCTCCACCATGTTCGCGGCGATCCACAGCAAGATTCCGGTCGACGATCTGCTGCACGGCATGATCATCCAATCCGGCAATGACGCCTGCATCGTGCTGGCCGAAGGGCTCGCCGGCACCGAAAATGAATTTGCCGACAAGCTGACCCAGCGCGCGCGCGAGATCGGCCTCACCAAATCGGTGTTCACAAATTCCAACGGATTGCCCGATCCGAACGAGCACGTCACCACGCGCGAGCTGGCGATGCTCGCGCGCCATGTCATCCTCGAGTATCCGGAGTTCTATAAGATCTTCGGCCGGCCCGATTTCACGTGGAACAAGATCCGCCAGGCGAACCGCAACCCGCTGCTCGGCATGCTCGACGGCGCCGACGGCCTGAAAACCGGTTTCACGAGTGAGGCCGGTTACGGCCTGGTCGGCTCGGCGGTACAAGGCGGCTCGCGGCTGATCGTCGTGATCAACGGCGCCAAGAACGCCAAGGAGCGGGCCGACGAAGGCAAGAAACTGTTGGAATGGGGCTTCCGTACTTTCGAGCAGCGCAATCTGTTCGCCGAAGGGCAGATTCTCGGCTCCGCCAAGGTCTATGGCGGCGCCAGCAGTTCGGTGCCATTGCAGGCGGCGGGCCTGGTGAAAATCATGGTGCCGAAAGCCGGTGGAGAAAAGCTGATCGCGCGCATCGCCTATCAGGGACCGGTGCCCGCGCCGGTTACGCAAGGCCAGCAGATCGGCCTGCTCAAGGTCTGGCGCGACGATAAATTGGTCTTAAAGGCGCCGCTCAAGGCCGCGGAAAGCGTCGGCAAAGGAAATATGCCCGGGCGCGCGCTGGATGCGGTGACTGAAATGGTGATCGCGCTGTTCCGGGCCGGCGCCGAGCGGCTATAATCTTTCGTTTTCACCGCCGAGACAGGACGAGATGCGCGGACGTTTCATCACCTTCGAAGGCGGCGAAGGCAGCGGCAAGTCCACCCATGTGCTCCTGCTGGCAGATCGGCTCAAGGCTGTGGGCATCGAGGTCGTGCTCACGCGCGAACCGGGCGGATCACCCGGCGCGGAGATCATCCGCCACATCCTGCTGTCCGGAATAGCCAAACCGCTCGGGGCTGAGACCGAGGCGATCCTGTTTGCAGCCGCGCGCGACGATCACGTGCGCGCCACCATCCGGCCGGCGCTGGAGGCCGGCAAATGGGTGATCTGCGACCGCTTCATTGATTCCACCCGCGTCTATCAGGGCGCGCTCGGCAAGGTGGACGCCAAGCTGATCCGCAGCCTCGAACGCGTGACGGTCGGCTCCGCCATGCCCAATCTCACATTTTTGCTCGACGTTCCGGCGCCGGTCGGCCTGGCGCGCGCCAAGCGCCGGCGCGGCAAGGGCACGACCGACCGCTTCGAGGCGGAGTCGGTCGAATTTCACGAGGCGTTGCGCAAGGCCTATATCGCGCTAGCCGATAAGGAGCCCAATCGCTGCGTCACTATCGACGGGCGTGCGCCGCGCGAGGTGGTGGCGGACCGTATCTGGACGACCGTCGAACAGCGTCTGCATCCGGCGGCCGAACGCCTCGCGGCGACGACGACAGCGCCGTGAGCGACGACCAGGCCGACATCGATGTGCTGCGCGCGCGCGAAACTGGCGCGCTGTTCGGACATGACGAGGCGGAGCGCACGCTACTCGATGCCTACAAATGCGGCCGCATTCCGCACGCCTGGCTGATCGGCGGTCCGCCCGGCATCGGCAAGGCGACGCTGGCCTACCGGCTGGCGCGTTTCGTGCTCGCGCATGCCGATCCGCGCCTGCCGGCGGTGCAGAAGGCGACTTCGCTGGCAGTCGATGCGGACAATCCGGTCGCGCGACGGATCGCCGCGCAAGCGCAAGGTGATCTCCTCGTGCTCGAACGTGTGATCAACGAGCAAACCGGAAAACTTTATACGGTGATCCGCGTCGACGACGTGCGGCGAGCGGTGCCCTTCTTCGGCTCGACCGCCGGTGAAGGTGGCTGGCGGATCGCCATCGTGGACGCGGTCGACGACTTGCAGCGCGAAGGCGCTAATGCGCTGCTGAAGGTGCTCGAGGAGCCGCCGCCGCGCACATTGCTGCTCCTCGTGAGCCATGCGCCGGGGCGCGAATTGCCCACCATCCGCTCGCGCTGCCGGCACCTTCTATTGCGCCCGCTCGACCCCGCCGACGTCGCTCGTGCGGTCGCGGCCGCGACCGGCCGCAACGCCGACGAAACGGAAGTGCAGGAAGCGGCCACGGCCGCCGACGGAAGCGTCGCCCGTGCGCTCGGATTCCTCGACGGCCCGGCGCTGGCGCTACGCCAGCGCGTGCTCGAACTGTTCGCCCAGCTGCCCGATCCCGATCCGCGCGCGTTGCATGCGCTCGGCGACGCGCTCGGCGGCAGCGAGCCGGCAACGCTCGCCGCCTTCATGGACATGGTCAATGGCTGGCTGTCGGCGCGGCTCACCGACACGCGCCCGGCGCGCCAATTGGCGCACACCGCCGAGGTATGGGAGAAGGTCAACCGCGCCGCGCGCGAGGTCGAGACCTATAACCTCGAACGCAAACCTTTCGTGTTTTCCGTATTTGGACAACTTGCCGAGGCGGCAAGAGCCCGATGACGGTTACTGAAATTTGACCTGCACGCTTTGGTACTTGTTCCCGGGTGGCGCGCCTTCGGGATACATGTCGAAAGCAAACACCGGGCCGGTCGAATTGGTGGGGAAGGTGAACAGGGCCTCGCCGATGCCCTCGTCGTCGGTCTTGATGTCGCTTAGCTGGCGCACGCATTTCAAAAAGAAATGATAGGCGGTGTACAGCTTGACCGTCATCGCGATCTTGACGTTGGTGGTGCCGTCGCTGTTGCGCACCACCGCCACTTGCCCTTGCTCGCCGCCCTTGTCACTGACGTTGCTGTTTGTGCAGTCGGAAAAATCCTGCAGCACAAGCGACACGACCCTCACATTGGCGCTCTGCGACTGTGCCGGCCCACCCGCAACGACTGCCAAGGCAAGACCACCGGCGGCCGCGCGGATCGGCGATATGGGTGCCGGTCCAGGGCGAGCGCAGCTTCATGCCGACCAGCATGTTGTTACGCCAGAACGACAGCGTGTCGCCGAAAATGCGGATGGGGATATTCGCCGCGCGCAAATCCGCGGCCGCGGCCGGCACCGATGATCGCGACGGCGGAACTGTTGTCGGTTTGGACGGCGCTAACGGCGATATTCATGGAAAATCTTTGCGACCACGGCTTTGCAGCGGATCGCGCTAATTGGCCTCGCATTCTTATCAATTTGACAACCGCGACACCTAAAACGCTGCTCATTAAGCCTAATATGTCCCGCGCATTGTCGGTTTAGGCCGCGTTCGCGCGATATCGTAACCCGCGCGTTAACGGTGATCGATAAACCGCGCTGCTGCGCGCAGCTACGGCGGGATCAGGTGCCGCCCGCCGTTGTCCTGAAATGCGCAAACTCCGCCATCAACAGCAGCACGGTCGTGACCGCGGAGCCGAGACAGTCGATGCAGAAGGCGTGGATGAAGGCGACCTGCAGGATCATGAAATAGATCGAGAAGACCGCGGCATATCCAACCGCCGCCCAACGCAACGCGCGCGAGAACGGATCGAATGCGAGCAGCGCCGCCAAGCCGAACATATAAAGATAGAAGACGACGCCATAATAGCCCACCGGCAGATTATAGATGCGGGCATAAAGGCTATTGGCGACCTCGTCGCAGCCATCGATCGGCGGCGGGCACCACAGCGGCTGCGCGTTATAGGGCGAGAAGGAGTTGTAGAACGCGATGCTTGTGCCCACCAGCGCGAGCGTGCGCATGGCATAAGTCGCGTAACATCGATTTTTCATGGGTCGAACTCCGGTTCGGCACGGCTATTGCCAACCGCTCGACCCCCTTAGACGGAGCGCGATGGGAAAAAGGTTACAACTGATCAGTTGGGGCGCTGCTAGGCGGCGCCGCCGGCGGGCAGCAGCCCGGCGAGTTCGGCGCGCAGGACAGTTCGGTGCGGTAGAAGTCGCGGCGCGCGGCAATGGCCGTTTTCAGTTGCACCCGCGCGCGGTGCAGTCGGACTTTGGTATTGGGCAGGCTGATGCCCAGCGCCTGCGCCACTTCCTCGTGATTGAGACCGCCGAGTTCACCGAGGATGAACGCAGCCCGGTTGGCCTTCGGAAGCCGTCCGATCTCGCCACGGATGAATTCGTGCATTTGCTTGCGGATGAGCCGCTGCTCCGGCGAGGGTTGCGGATCGGGAACGGCGGCGTTCGAGCCGCCTTGACCCTGCACGACTTCAGGCAGTTGGACCGTCTGCTTGGCCTCGCGCAACGCGCGGCCGCGCAGCCAATCGGCCGCGACATTGGCCGCGATCCGATTAAGCCAGGTGGAAATGCGCGCATCGCCGCGGAACCGCGGAAAAGCCCTGGCCGCTTTGGTGAAAACGATCTGGGTCAGGTCTTCGGCGTCTTGCCGGCCGGCAACGCGCCCCAGTAGCCGATGCACGCGATCATGGTTCGCTGCATAAAACGCCCGAAACCGGTCCGCCTAGCGTATTATTGATAGTATGCCAATAAGCCGGATCCGCCGCTTTGCGATTTATCAAAAATGGTTGAACAGCCCCACGGTGCGAGTACGACAGGACCGTTGTCCTGGTTTTGATCAAGATCAGTGCTGGCGGGCCGAATTCGATCCAGAAAACGAAAAGATCCCGATTCATCGGGGTATCGTGTGTGGTGCCGGCCGTCGCGCAAGCGCAGCGCTTGCTTGGTAGGGCCGGGTCTTCTTGTGTATAACGTCGAACCGACTTTTAGCGGGGCAGCCGGATGAGCATCTCAGAAGATTTCTTGAAAAAGGAAGATCTTCGTTCACAGCTTTTTGGCGAGACGTGGCGGACCTTGATCCCGGAAGTCTTCCGGGACGTGCCGACCTATTACGACAAGGGCAACGCCGTCGCCTCGCTCGGGACCTGCGCGTGCTGGAGCGGCATCTTCGCGCAGGCGATCCACCGCCATTTGCCGCCGGGCGCCAAAGTGCTCGACGTTTGCTCAGGGATACACGAAGTCCCGCTCAAGCTTCTGGCGCTTGATCCGACACTCGAAATACATGCCGTAGACGGCAGCCCGCACATGACGGCCGAGGGCCAGAACCGCGCCCGCGAGCGCAATCTGACCATCCATGCCCAGGTCTGCGACGCCCACGTGCTGCCGTTCCCCGACAATTCGTTCGACGCGGTGACGCTGCAATTCGCCTCGCGCCATCTCGAGATCATCCGCGCGTTCAAGGAAATCCACCGCGTGCTCAAGCCGGGCGGCATCTTCTGCCATGACGACATGTTACGCCCGTCCTCGCGCATTGTTGAAATTCCGTATCTCGCTTATTTGCGCTTCTCGGTCTGGTTCACCGCCAAGCTGTTCGGCAGTTCCGCCGAGAGCATGAAATGCGTTGGCTATTTCGCGGATGCCATCCGGCACTTCTACAAGCCGCGCGAACTGGACGAACTGCTCAAGGGCTTGGGCTTCGTCGACATCGAAAGCCGCAGTTTCCTCACCGGCGTGATGTCCTATCACATCTCGCACAAGCCGGCGCGGTAGACGAACATTGCATGGGCGCCGCTAAGGCAATGACAAACGAAACGGGCGAGGCGTCCATTGCGAATCCGCATTGCTGGTCATGCGCCGCTGAAATCTATCCGAGCGATCACTTTTGCCGTGCTTGCGGGGCGACGGTGTCTATTGGCGCGCGGGTGCCACGCGAGGTTTTGAAGAAGAGGGGCCGCAGACACGCGGCCATCATGTTCCTGCTTGGCGCTGCAATCGTCCTGTTCGCGATCATCCATCGCAACCCGGCGGATATCATTTTAGTCGTTGCCTTCGGATTGCCCCTGTGCGGAGCAGGCGCCGTTACCTGGCGGATGGCATAATTCGGCTTTCGGTCTTGGTGACTAGGCCGAAGGCCCCTATATTGCCGCAATTATTATCGCCTATCATCGCATCCGAAGCGGAACGGACACATTCATTCCGCGAACCTGCTCTCAAGGGGACCTCCATGAAACTGAATTTGACCCTTGCCGTCAGCGCGCAACAGTCGCGCAGCGGCAGCTTGCCGCGGCCCAGGCCATCACCACAAATTATGCCGGTGAACAAGTTCGGCGCCACCGAGGCACGACCAGGATCAAGCCGAGCCCGAACACGATGCCCGCCAAGAAGCCGGCTCACGCCGATACGGAACAACGCCGTCGGCGCCCGCCATGACGGTGGTGGCGAACATCGCGCCGAGGGCAATGAAAGCACCCGCAAGCACGGCCAGCGCGATAAGGCTGAGGACATCCAGCCGCGCTTTATGAGCGCCGACCCCTTCCGCCTTTTCGGCGATTTCCGCCGGCAGCAACGCGTCGATGCCGTGATCGGGGTGGTCGGTCGTGGTGGCCATGCTGCGTCTCCCGGGAAGGATGGGGAGCAGCAACCACGCTTCGCGGCAAGCCGCGTTGACGCACCTCAATCGCGCGCAACGGCGGTGTTATAGTACGCGCCGCTTGGCTATATCTGCGCCTCGTCGAATGCGTTCACCCACATGGCGCAAATCCCCGAGCGCACGATGTCGGCGCGCGTGAATTCGATCACCGGCACCGGCAGGTTCTGCGCCTCGATCATGGCGATGACTGTGCGCAAGCCGCTGTCCTTGTCGAGATCGCATTGGCTGACGTCGCCGTTGATCACCACGGTGCAGTCCTCGCCAATGCGCGTCAAAAACGTCTTGATCTCGGCCGGCGTCGCGTTTTGCGCCTCGTCGAGCAACACGAAGGCGTTCTTCCACGAGCGCCCGCGCATGACCTCGAAGGGCACCAGTTCGACGCCGCCATTCTTCAACGCGATGGCATAGGCCGCCTTGCCGATGCGCTCCTTGATCGCTTCCGTCACCGGCGCCGCCCAGGGCGCGAACTTGTCTTCGAGGCTGCCGGGGAAATAGCCGAGCGAGCGCCCGCACGGCACGTTCGGACGAGTGAGGATGATCTTGTCGATGCGGCGGTTGCGGTAGAGGTCGGCGGCGTGGGTGGCCGCGATCCAGGTTTTGCCGGTGCCCGCTGGCCCGAGAACGATCACCTGGGGAACTTTGCGAAGGGCGTCGAGATAGTCGGCCTGGGTCGGGTTGAGAGCCTTGATCGGGGGCAGCGCGCGTTCGACTTCGAATTTCGGGTCGAGGAAATTTATGATCTCGGCGGATCCGAACTGGCGCTCATGGCGGCGGCGCTTTCTATTGAGGTTCTTACCCAAGGGCCGACTCCTTCTGGTGGACTGGCGGACGAACGCGCAACACCGCGGGCCCCGCGCAAGCGCGGCACCGTCGGGAATGAAAGGGAAGGGATTTGTGCGCGAGGCGGCGGGGCGACCGGCGTTCGGGAACGTTTAGGCCCCGAAGACCCAGGCTTCCGATCGATCCGTAACTGACGAACCGCCATAAGGAGACAGGCTAAGTGATTCGCGTGACGGATTTCTAAAAATCTTGGCGGTTCGGCCGAGTTCCGTCACCCCGAGGCATTGTCGCCTGATTGCCGAGTCCGCCACAGCGCAACCGTCATCCAGCCGGTCGAACTGCCGACGAAACCGCCGGCGATCACGTCGCTGAGGAAGTGATAATTGGCGCCGATCAGGCCGACGCCGACTGCCGCTATGGCGAGCGCATAAAACGGCCGCAGCCGCGGATAAAGCATCCAGAGCACCGAGACCAGCGCACAGGTCGCCGCCGTATGGCCTGAGGGGAACGATGCGTAGCCTTGCCCGCCATGAAAGAAGTTAAAGCCGTAGGCGCCGTCGCGGATGAACGACGGGTTGTTCCCGACCCAGGTCTCCGGCCAAAGCCGCCCGAACACGAACTTGAGCTGGCCCTTAATGGTCTCAGCCACGATCAGGCTGACGCTGCAAAGACTGCCGGCGGTCAGGGGTTGCGAGAACGGCCGCCCGGCCAGCGTCCATAGCCCGAACCCGACGAAGGTCGCGGCGGCGAGCGGGATGAGCAGGTCCGGAACGTAAGTGAGGCTCGCGAAGGTTTCGCGCCGTGCGGTATGGGCATGCGCGAGCAATGCGAGCGGCCGGTCGAGCCACAGATAGCAGACCACCACCGCGACTGAGGTGAGCAGAAGGGCGAGCAGCCAGCGTTGGATGGCGGTCATCGAAGCGGACCCTTAGGCGGCGTCTGTTTGTGCCAGAAGCACGGGTCCCCGCAAGCGGGCGCCTACTCGTTCGTTGCGCCTGCTTAAGCCGTCAGTAGCCGCGCCGGCGGACCTTTTTGGCCGCCTTGCGGGCCGCGTAGCGGGCGTCGCGCTCGGCTTTCTGCTGGGCTGCCAGCGCCAGCGCGCGTTCGGCCTCCTCAGCCTTGGCGAGCGCTTCGGCTGCCTCGGCCTCGCGTTTCGCCTGCGCGGCGAGCTCGGCCTCGCGCGCGGCCTGCGCCGCCAATTCAGCCTCCCGGACCTTCCTGGCGGCGTCGCGCTCGGCCATGCGGGCCTCACGCGCCTCGTTCACGGCCACCCGTTTGGCGCGTTGCTGCTCGGCTAATACGGGGTCAAGCGCTACGGCGCGAAACTTTTCCAGCATCGCCTTTTTGACGGCGGCGGCGTTATTGCGACGTTCCAATACGTCGGGTGTTCGAAAGCTCATTCATGCTCCTGGGGGAAGGTGGTTCGACGGATATATGGCGCACCGCGGCGAATTGCACAACGCCGCCTTGGCCGATTTTTGTGGGCATCGAAACGCGCCGGAAGTAGCCGCGCACCGACGCCAGCGCGGTCATTTACAGGCGCTTAACCCTATACCCTGCATAGTTTTGCCGCCGCCTGACATGTCGTGAGGCGGTGGCATGGGGATGCCGGGACCTAAGTTCCGACTCTCGCAAACGATCAAGACCTGCCGACGCGCTGCAAGCGGCGTGTCGCGGCTCGTGCGTCTTTGTAAGCAGTCGTGTTTGAGTAGCGTGGTTCATGAAGAATACGACCGCCACGGTTTGTGACGTCCGTTATGTCGGCGCGCGTATTCTCTCATATGGCGATTGGCGCCGGCTGCTGCGAGGGATTGGCGGCCACGCTGTCATGACCCTTGCCGCCGTGGCCGCGGTTGGCGTCCTGGTCGCGACTGTCACCTTTGCTGCGGCCTGGATCGTCAACAGCTTTGTTGCGACCAATCCTGTTATCCACGCCAGCGCGCCGACGGGCCCGCGCACGGTGGCGCTCGTCCAAGACGCTCCAAACTTCGCCAGCGCCCCGGCCGTGACCTTCGCGGATCGATGGCCGCGCACGACCGCCACGATGCAAGCCAGCGCCATGCCGTTGATGCCGCAGCATCCAGTCGCCATCGCCGATAACGTGCCTTTGCCGCCGCCGCGTCCGTTGCAGGTTCCCCATCAGCATCCGCAGCCTGAAATCGCTTTCGGCCACGGTCTAACACAAGTCGCCAAATTGACGGCCACTCCAGTTTCCGCGCCCCCAACGGTGACGCTGGCTCCGCTCGGCCAGGCTGTGGCGCAAGTCGCAGCGGCCATGCCGCCGCCTGTCACGGCGAAGCGAATTGCACTGCTGCAAGAGGCCCACAACAAAACGCTGGCTCTGCCCGGCCCCGACAGCCACACGGCGGTCTATGACATCGCCGCGCGCACCGTCTATTTGCCCAACGGGCAGAAGCTCGAGGCGCATTCCGGGCTGGGCGACAAGATGGACGACCCGCGTTACGTCAAAGTGAGAATGCACGGTCCGACGCCGCCGAACGTCTATAATCTCACCTTGCGCGAGGAAATCTTCCACGGCGTGCGCGCCATCCGCCTCAATCCGGTCGACGACGACAAGATGTACGGCCGCGCCGGCATGCTGGCGCATACCTACATGCTCGGTCCCAACGGCCAGTCGAACGGCTGCGTGTCGTTCCGCGATTACGACAAATTCCTACACGCCTTTTTGAAGGGCGAGGTCGACCGCCTGGTCGTCGTGGCGGATCTCGGGAACAAGCCGTCGCTCATCGGCCGCGTACGGCGCGGACATGACGCGCGCTACGCCGCCAACGATTGAGTTCTTTTCTTCAGCGTTATTCCAGCGGCTCGATTTTGATGATCGACGCGCCGTGGTTGCTGCCAACCCAGAACGTGACCGGCGTCGTTGAGTTGTCGACGAACACGCGCCTTATATTGATCTCGCGCGGCAGCAGATAGTTGACGCTCGCGCCCGTCTTGGTGTTGAGCCGGGTGACCTGATCGCTGAGCATCGAGCCGGTCCAGGCCTCTTCGTTTTTGTCGATGACGACGTCGTAGGGCGCCGACCAGCGCGGCGCGACCTGCCATTCCTTGAACTGCTCTGTTTTGGTGTCGAACATGGCGATGCGCAGAACTATGATCAAGGGCGCGATTGTAGATTTGCGACCAAACACTTCCAAATTATCCTCTGCTTGCCCCAATCGCTCGCGGTTGATACCTAGTGCCTAACTCCTCATGGCCGGCTTGTTCCGGCCATCCATGTCTTTGAATGAAATAGAAAATGCCGGCCAAAACGCCCTATTACATCACCACCGCGATCTCCTACCCGAACGGGGCGCCGCATATCGGCCACGCCTATGAGGCGATCGCCACCGACGCCATCGCGCGCTTCATGCGGCTCGACGGCTACGACGTCTATTTCCTCACCGGCACCGACGAGCACGGCCAGAAGATGCAGCAGACGGCCACGCGCGAGGGCTTGACCGCGCGCGCGTTGCGCGACCGCAACGTGCCGCTGTTCGAGGCCATGGTGAAGCGGCTCAACTGCTCGAACGACGACTTCATCCACACCACGGAAGAGCGCCACCACCGCTCGTCGGAGGAAATCTGGCGCCGCATGGAGAAGAACGGCGACATCTATCTCGACAAATACGCCGGCTGGTATTCGGTGCGCGACGAGGCCTATTACGCCGAGTCGGAGACGCATCTGAACGAGCAGAAGGTGCGCGTGGCGTCCAAAACAGGCACGCCGGTCGAATGGGTGGAGGAGGAGAGCTATTTCTTCCGTCTGTCGGCCTATCAGGACAAGTTGCTGAAGCTGTTCGAGCGGCCGAATTACGTGCTGCCGAAGGAGCGGCTGAACGAAGTCGCGAGCTTCGTGCGCGGCGGCTTGCAGGATCTCTCGATCTCGCGCACCACCTTCGACTGGGGCATCCGCGTGCCCGGCAACGACAAGCACATCATGTATGTGTGGGTCGACGCGCTGACCAATTACATTACCGGCGTCGGCTTCCCCGATGACCAAAGCGAAAAATTCAAGCGCTATTGGCCGGCAGCACTTCACGTTATCGGCAAGGACATCGTGCGCTTTCACGCGGTCTATTGGCCGGCCTTCCTGATGTCGGCCGGCATCGCGGTGCCGCAGCATATTTTCTCGCACGGATTTTTGTTCAATCGCGGGGAGAAGATGTCGAAGTCGGTCGGCAACGTGGTCGATCCCTTCACCATGGCGGACGCCTACGGCGTCGATCCGTTGCGCTTTTTCTTTCTGCGCGAGATCCCGTTCGGGCAGGACGGCAATTACAGCCACGAGGCGATCGTCAACCGCATCAATGCCGATCTCGCCAACGACCTCGGCAATCTGGCGCAGCGTTCGCTCTCGATGGTCGGCAAAGCCTTCGGCGGCGTACTGCCGGAGCCGGGCGAGTTTACGCCTAATGACAAGACCATTCTGGCGTCCGCCGACGCCATGCTTGGCATCGCGCGCGAGCACATGAAGACGCAACAGCTGCACCAGGTGCTCAACGCGGTCTGGGCGGTGGTGGCCGACGCCAACCGTTACTTCACCGCGGAGGCGCCCTGGGCCAAGGCCAAGACCGAGCCGAAGCGGCAGGGGACCATCCTCTACGTGACGGCAGAGGTGCTGCGCAGAGTAGCAATCCTCTGCCAGCCTTTTCTGCCGAGTACAGCGTCACGTCTGCTCGAACTCTTGGCTGTACGCCCAGACGAACAAGACTTCTCCGCGCTCGCAGCCGGCAAACGCATCGCCGCCGGCGTCACGCTGCCGCCGCCCACGCCGGTTTTCCCGCGCTATGTCGAGCCCGAAGCAAAGGCTTGAAAATGCTGGTGGATAGCCACTGCCACCTGGATTTTCCCGATTTCGCGAGCGAGCTCGATGCTGTGGTGGCGCGCGCGCGCGCCGCCGGTATCGGCCGCTTAGTCACCATCAGCACGCGCGTGCGTAAACATGCGCAAGTGCTTGCGGTTGCTGAAAAATTTCCGGAGATTTTCTGCTCAGTTGGCACCCATCCGCACAACGCGCATGAGGAACTGGATATCGATGCGAAGGCGCTTATCGCGTTGACAAAAAATCCCAAAGTCGTGGCGATCGGCGAGGCCGGCCTCGACTATCATTACGATAAAAGTCCGCGCGACGCGCAGGCCCAAGGCTTGCGCCAACATATTGCCGCGGCTCGCGAAACCGGGCTGCCGCTGGTGATCCATTCGCGTGAGTGCGACGCCGACATGGCGAAGATTCTTGAGGACGAAACGGGGAAGGGCGCCTTTCCGGCCGTGCTGCATTGCTTCACCGGCGGCCACGATTTGGCGTTCAAAGCCATAAAGTTAGGTCACTCCGTTTCGTTCACGGGAATCCTGACTTTCAAGAATTCGCAAGCACTTCGCGACATAGCGGCCGCGCTGCCGGCCGATCGCATTCTGGTCGAGACCGACGCGCCTTATCTGGCGCCGCTGCCTTATCGCGGAAAACGCAACGAGCCGGCTTATGTGGCGGAAACCGCTAAAGTTTTAGCGGTAACGCGCGGCGTTTCGGCGGAAGAAATCGCGCGCCTGACCACGGAAAATTTCTTCCGGCTGTTCAGCAAAGTGCCGCGTAGTTTGGCAAACGCCGCATGACGTTGAAATTCACCATCCTCGGCTGCGGTTCCTCCATGGGCGTGCCGCGCGTCGCGCTCGGCTGGGGCTCGTGCGATCCGAACAATCCGAAAAACCGCAGGCGGCGCTGTGCTTTATTGGTGGAACGTAGCGATGCCGCAGGCGGTGTTACGCGCGTCCTGGTCGACTGCACGCCCGACTGCCGCGAGCAACTGCTCGAGGCGCAAGTCGACTGGCTCGATGGCGTACTGTTCACCCACAAGCATGCCGATCACACCCACGGCATCGACGATTTGCGCCCGCTGTTTGTGCACAAGCGCCGCCGCGTCGACGTCTATATGGACGAACCGACCGCGCAGGCGATCCACGTCCGCTTCACCTATTGCTTCACGAAGGCGCCTGGAAGCGATTATCCGCCGATCCTGACGGACCACCGCCTGGTGGCCGGGCAGCGGGTCAGTATCGACGGGCAGGGTGGCCCGATCGAGGCGTTACCCGTTTTGCAGGAGCACGGGGATATCCCCTCACTCGGCTTCCGCTTCGGCAATGTGGCCTATTCGGCCGACATCAAGAGCCTGCCTGAGGCTGGCTTGGCCGCCCTAGCCGGCCTCGACGTCTGGATCGTGGACGCGCTGCGCAAGGCGCCGCACCCCAGCCATTTCAATCTAGACGAGGCGCTGGATTGGATCGCGCGGGTGAAGCCCAAAACGGCGATCCTTTCCAACTTGCACAGCGACTTGGATTACGCGGCGCTGCGGGCCAGCCTGCCGCCCGGTGTTGAGCCGGCCTATGACGGGATGACCTTCACGAGCTAACCTGAATTCCCTGAATGCTGATGCAATCCACTGATGTTTAAAATGAATAGTATGGTCGCCTGCCAACACGGCGCGATTGATCATTTTCATAAATAGAGCAGTCTTTTCAGTACTATGGGCGCTAATGTTAAAGTACGTGTCCTGACGGCCAAATCTATTTATATTCCATAATAAGTCTTATGCGAATCAAGTGACCGCGGTCGCCGCTTGGGGCAGGTTTTGCTACGGTCGATCCCTCTCGCCGCAACGAGCCCTTAGCCCGTGAAGCCTTCCCGCGATATTGCCCGCCTGATCGAGATCATGGCTGCCTTGCGCACGCCCGGCAGCGGCTGTCCCTGGGACCTCGAGCAGACCTTCCGGACCATCGCGCCCTATACGTTGGAAGAAGCTTACGAGGTGGCCGACGCCATCGCGCGCGGCGATCTCAACAACCTCAAGGACGAGCTCGGCGATCTCCTGCTCCAGGTCGCGTTCCATGCCCGCATGGCTGAGGAACAAGGCACCTTCGATTTCGGCGACGTTGTCGAAACCGTCACCGCCAAGCTGGTGCGCCGCCATCCGCATGTGTTCGCCGATGCCGAGGGCAAGACTGCCAAGGCGGTCGAAGGACTTTGGCAGCGTATAAAATTTGAGGAAAAAGCCGAGCGCGGCGAGGCGGCTCCGGCCGGGGCGCTGGCCGGGGTGCCGGTCGGCCTGCCCGCGTTAACCCGCGCTTTGAAGCTGCAGGACAAAGCCGGCCGCGTCGGTTTCGACTGGAACGATCCGCGCGCCGTGCTCGCCAAAATCCGCGAGGAAGCCGTTGAAATTGAGGCCGAACTTGATGGCCCTGACAAGGCCAAGGCGGCGGCCGAGGTGGGCGATCTTTTGTTCGCGGTGGTCAACCTCGCCCGCCACCTCGGCGCCGATCCGGAAGATGTCCTGCGGCAGGCCAACCTGAAATTCGAACGCCGCTTTGCCGCCATCGAACGCGCTCTCGCTGCGAGCGGAAAGACGCCTATAGACGCCAGTTTGGCCGAAATGGATGCGCTATGGGACGAGGCGAAGGCGGCGGAAAAGACCTGACGGTCAGGCGGGAAACTTCGCCCTCACCCGCGCGGCTTTTTCGGCATCCGCGCGTATCGTCACCCCTAGTAGCCCGTCGTCCCGCATGCCTTTCGACAGCACCTCGGAATGGCGATAAAGCCAGCTTAAGCCCGCCCCGTCGGCCGGATCGAGGGCCAGTTCGAGGGTCTGACGCTTTTCGTTAAGCCGCGTTTCGATCGCAGTGACGAGGCGGGCGGCCCCTTCCCCGCTCAAGGCCGACACTGGGATCGGCCGCCGTGCTTCCGGCTGCCGTTCGGCGAGATTAAACAGCCTGGCACGCGCATCCGTGTCGAGCCGGTCGATCTTGTTCCAGACCTCAACCAGGCGAGGATCGGCAGCCTCGATGCCGAGCTCGCCGAGTACCTTTTCCACATCGTTCGATTGCGCGCCGGAATCCTCGTGCGACATGTCGCGCACATGCAGGATGACGTCGGCCTCGATCACCTCTTCAAGCGTCGCGCGGAAGGCTACCACCAGCATGGTTGGCAGATCGGAGATGAAGCCGACCGTATCGGAGAGGATGACGCGGTTGCCGTGCGGCAGCGCGACCACCCGCAATGTGGGATCGAGCGTGGCAAATAGCATGTCGGCCGACAGCACGCTCGCCGCCGTAATGCGGTTGAACAGAGTCGATTTGCCGGCATTGGTATAGCCGACCAGCGCCACGATCGGATAAGGCACCCGCTTGCGGCTGTCGCGATGCAGTTTGCGGGTGCGCTTGACCTTGTCGAGTTCACCCTCGATGCGCTTGATGCGGTCTTCAATCACGCGGCGGTCGGCTTCGAGCTGCGTTTCGCCGGGGCCGCCGAGAAAGCCGAAGCCGCCGCGCTGGCGCTCGAGATGGGTCCAGGAGCGGACCAAGCGGCTTTTCTGATAATTGAGATGAGCGTGTTCGACTTGCAGCGCGCCTTCCTTCGTGCGTGCGCGCCGGCCAAAGATCTCCAGGATCAAGCCGGTGCGATCGATGACCTTGGCGCCCCAGGCCTTTTCCAGATTGCGCTGCTGCACCGGCGAAATCGGGCAATCCATCACCACCACGGATGCCGAAAGGCTTTTGACCAGCCCGGCAAACTCATCGACCTTGCCGGTGCCAATGTAAGTCGCCGGCCGAACCTGGTTTAGCGTGATCAGGCCCTGCTCAACCACATCGAGGTCGATGGCGCGTGCTAGCCCGGCGGCCTCTTCGAGACGAGCCTCCGGCGTTCGCGTTTGCGCCAGCGCGCCGGCGGCAGCGCCCCTGGCCTCGCGCTTGAGCCACGGCTCGATGACGATGGCGCGGCCTGTCTCTGTGCCCGATGCCTTCGAGCTCAGGAGATCGGCGCGCGTGTCACGCTGGCGTTGTTCCAATCAGACCTTATCCCCGGCCGGCGGTTCTTCGCCGCCTTCGAACAGCTGGATCGGGTGACCTGGCATGATGGTCGAAATCGCGTGCTTGTAAACGAGTTGGGAATGTCCGTCCCGCCGCAACAAAACGCAGAAATTATCGAACCAGGTCACCACGCCCTGCAGTTTGACACCGTTGACCAGGAAGATGGTCAGCGGGATTTTTGCTTTGCGGACGTGATTAAGAAAAGTGTCTTGTAGATTTTGCGCACGTTCGGCTGCCATGCCCGTGTTCCATTTTTTGCCCGCGTCTTACGCGCGAGACCTTTGTTGCCCGAACCCCGCACATACGATCTGCGCTACACAGCCCGCTTGCCCCTCGCAAAGCGGTACTAGGCCCAGGAGCCCGCCATTAGATGGCAGGCAGTCGCCGGGCGCAAGCACAACTTGCTGCCTGCCGCACCAAACCGCTGAAACAGTTATGTTTTTGGCGTCTTTTCGCGGCCAATTCAGGCGATTTCGGCGTGGCGGTGGTAATCGCGCCGTAGCGCAGAGGCGATCAGCCCGATCGCGCCATTGCCGACCGGACGGCCGTCGATACTCACCACCGGCAGCACGATTTGGCTCGCCGAGGTGACGAAGGCTTCGCGCGCCGCATAGGCTTCCTCGACCGAGAACGCGCGTTCCTCGAATGCCAACCCTTGCGTCTTGAGCACATCGACCACGACCGAGCGCGTGATCCCGGCCAGGATATCGCGGCCGAGCGGATGCGTGATGAGCTTGCCGTCGCAACTGACGATCCAGGCATTCGACGAGGCGCCTTCGGTGACGCAACCTTGCGCATCGACCAGCCAGGCCTCGCGCGCGCCCTGCTCGCGCGCGGCTTGCTTGGCCAGCACATTCGGCAGCAGCGCCACCGATTTGATATCAACCCGCTGCCAGCGGGTGTCGGGCACGGTAACCACGGCGATGCCCTCGGCCGCCAGCTGTTCGAGGCGCGCGAGGTCGTTGCTGCGCGCGGTCACCACCACCGCGGCCTTGGTTCCTGCCGGCGGAAACGCAAAGTCCCGCCGCGCGACGCCGCGGGTGATCTGCAAATAGACGATCCCGTCGCGCACGCGGTTACGCCGCACGGTTTCCCGCAACACGATCGAAAGCGCGGCCGGCGACATCGGGCGCGCAATGCGCAGTTCGTTCAAGGAGCGATCGAGCCGCGCCATATGGCGGCGCTCGTCGATCAAGCGCCCTCCCCGCACCTCGCAGACTTCATAGACGCCGTCGGCGAACTGATAGCCGCGGTCCTCGACCGAGACTTTTGCATCGCTGCGCGGCAGGTAGCGGCCATTGACGTAAGCGATACGCGACATTTGCGGTTAATTCCTGGCGCATATCGTATCCGAAAACCGGTTCCCGCTTTTCGGGATCATGCGCTAGCCTATTCCGAGCGCCTTGAGCTTGCGGTGCAGCGCCGAACGCTCCATGCCGACGAATTCCGCGGTGCGCGAGATGTTGCCGCCGAAGCGGCTGATCTGCGCTACCAGATATTCGCGCTCGAATACTTCGCGCGCGTCGCGCAACGGCAGTCCCATCAGGTGCTCGCCGCCATTGCCGTTCGGCATCGTCGGCACCATCGAGCCGACGTCAGGCGGCAACATACTCGCGTTGAGCACGGCATCCGGGTCGCCGCCGGCCAAAATCATCAGGCGCTCGATATTGTTGCGAAGCTGACGGACATTGCCCGGCCAGCTGTGCGATTGCAGCACGGCCATGGCATCTTCGCCGATGCGTCGCTTCGGCAGGCCCGTCGCCTGCGAAATCTGGTCCATGAAATAGTCGACCAGACTAGGAATGTCGTCGCGCCGCTCCGCCAAGGGCGGCACGCGGATCGGCACCACAGAGAGGCGATGATAGAGATCTTCGCGGAATCTTCCGTCAGCGATCTCCGCCTCGAGATTGCGCGCGGTCGACGACATGATGCGCACGTCGACCGCGACCTTGGTGCTGCCACCAACCCGCTGGAAAGTCTGATCGACGAGCACACGCAAGATTTTGTTCTGCGTCTCGCGCGGCAGCTCGGCCACGTCGTCGATAAACAGCGTGCCGCCATCCGCCTCTTCCAGCGCCCCCGGTTTGCGGTCTTCCGCACCGTTGGCACGGTCGACGCCGAACAATTCGATTTCCATACGTTCGGGCGTAATCGTGGCGGCGTTGATCACGATGAAGGGACCGCTCGCCCGGCCGGACGACTGGTGGATCGTGCGCGCGGCCAGTTCCTTGCCCGCGCCGGAGGGGCCGACGATGAGAATGCGGCTGTTGGTCGGCGCCACTCGTTCGATGGTCTGGCGCAATTGCCCAATCGCGGCGGAGCGGCCGATCAGCGTGGCCGGCTGCGGCGCCATCTGCTTGAGTTGCTTGACCTCGCGTTTGAGCCGCGATGTTTCGAGTGCGCGCTCGGCCACCAGCACTAGCCGGTCGGCCTTGAACGGCTTTTCGATGAAATCATAGGCGCCGTGTTTGATGGCAGCGACCGCGGTTTCGATGTTGCCATGGCCGGAGATCATCACCAGCGGCACTTCGGGATGTTCCTGCTTGATGGTATCGAGCAATTGCAGGCCGTCGAGTTTGCTCCCCTGCAGCCAAATGTCGAGAAAAACCAAATTTGGTTTGTGTGACACGATGGCGGCCAGCGCGTCATCGCTGTTGCGCGCCGTGCGTGCGTCGTAGCCTTCGTCCTGCAGGATGCCGGCCACCAGATCGCGGATGTCGACCTCGTCATCGACTATGAGAATATCTGCGGCCATGGCTACGACCCGATCACGCTATTCAGTTGTTCAGGCTCGGATGCCGGCGCCTGGCCGGCGGCGGCAAAACGCACGCGCACCCAGGCGCCCCGTTGCGCGGAGATTTTGTCGGCGGCGTCGCGCAGTTCGATGCTGCCGCCGTGATCCTCGACGATGCGGCCGACGATGGCGAGACCGAGCCCGGTGCCCTTCTCGCGCGTCGTGACATAAGGCTCGAGCAGCCGGTTGCGATTTTCCTTCGGCAAACCGATCCCGTTATCGACGACGTCGATGACAATGTCGCCGCCCTCGCGCGCCGCGGAGACCCGGATCGAGCCCTTGCCAAGTTCGGCCGGCGGCACCGCGGCAATTGCTTCGGTCGCGTTCTTGATGAGATTGGTGAGCGCCTGCGACATTAGCCGTTTGTCGAACTTCGCCGGCATCGGATTCTCGGCAATGTCGGTGTCGATGTCGATTTCCGAATTGCCGACGCGCATCAGGAACACGGCCTGCCGCACGGTGTCGGCCACGTCTTCGGCGGCAATCACCGGCTTGGGCATGCGCGCGAACCGGGAGAACTCGTCGACCATCCGCCGGATATCGTCGACTTGACGAATGATGGTGTCGGTACACTGATCGAATACCGACCGGTCTTCGCCGATCATCTTTCCGTATTTGCGGCGAATGCGCTCGGCCGACAATTGGATGGGCGTGAGCGGGTTCTTGATTTCGTGCGCGATGCGGCGCGCCACGTCCGCCCAAGCGGAGGTGCGCTGCGCGGCGACCAATTCGGTAATGTCGTCGAGCGTCACGACGTAACCATGGGCGGATTTTTCCGATTGCTCGCTGGTAATCCGCACCGATAGATTTCGCTCGCGGCCATTGCGGATGATCGTCACCTGGTCTTGTGTGCGTGTGCCGGATCGGGCCGCCGCCATGAAATCAGCGAGTTCCGGAAATACGTCAGTCAACGGCTGGGCAAGCGCCTCGGGCTCCGTGCGGCCGATCAGTTTTTCGGCCGAACGATTGAGGATGCTCACGCAGCCATCGCCGTCCACGCCGATTACGCCCGCACTGGCGCCGGCCAGCACCGCCTCGGTAAAACGCCGCCGGCTGTCGATCAGGTCGCGTGCTCGCATGATATCGTCACGCTGGCTGCGCAATTCCTGCGTCATGCGATTGAACGTTTCACCGAGCTGCGCCAGATCGCCTTCCGATTGGCGGATCGGCACGCGCACATGAAGGTTGCCGGTGGACACGACATTGGCGGCGCCGATCAGCCGCCGGATCGGCGCTACCAGTCGGTTGGCGAAATCCAACCCGACCCAGACCGCGGATAATAGGACGGTGAGCGCGATGACAGTATACATCAGCGCAAACGCGATCTGCACGCCGAGGCGGCGCGCCTCGATCGCCGCATATTCGCTCACGCTTTCTCGCGTCGCCTGCAACTGCGGCACGACGTTCGGATCGAGCAGCCGCGCCACGTAAAGATAAACATTATCGTAATCGCGTAATTTAATGACCGCTGCGACATAGTTTGTATCCGGCAGCAACACCAATTGCGGATCGTTTTCGCCTATTTTCGGAAGCGCGTCGCGCGGCGGCATCGCGAAGGTCTGGTTGATCTTGAGGTCGGCGCGCGCAAGGACGTTGAGATCTTTGTCGATGACAATTGCGGCCGCGAGACCGCGCACCGAAGCCTGGAAGGTCAGGTATTGCTGCAGTTTCACATGGTCTTGCTCTAGGATCGGCTTGGAGCGCGCGATCTCAGTGGCCATGAGCATGATGTCGGATCGCACGATCTGCGCATGATCGCGCAAATAGGCTTCCGCCACGATCAACGAATTCTCGATTGCGGCGCGCGTGCGCGTGGAAAATAGCCGGTCGAGGCCGCGGTCGAGCGTAACGCTGGCGACGATCGCCACCAAAATCGCGGGCGCCGCGGCGATGATGGAGAATAGTCCGACGATGCGTATGTGCAGCCGCGCCGCCGCCCGCCCCGTGCGCCGGGCCTGCACCACCCGCCACACTTCCCGCACGATCACGCCAAGCAACAGCAGGACCGTCGTTGCGTTCACCAGCAGCAGCGTGACGACCACGTTGTGGGTCGGCGATATCGGCGTGAAGTCGGCGAGAACGATGAAGGTGGCGAAGGCTGACAGCAAAGCGAGGCCGACCGCGATCGGTCCGAGCAGCCTTGCTTCCCCCCGCGTGGCAGGCGGAGAAGCAAGCGCGGCCTCGGCGCTGGCAGCCTGTTCTACGCTCATTGACCCCTGGCAGCGCATGGTGCGGAGCCTAGCGGCTCCTCTATGAAGGCGCGAAAGGGCACCTGCCCCTTCCCGGCACACACTGGTGCTTTTATACAACAATGTTGCCGAATTGCGACAAAAGCGCGGCACAATAGTCACAGTTTGGTTAAGCCGCCAGCCTCAGCCGCGGAAAACCTGAATATCGAGATCGCGGATCTTCTTCCGCAGAGTATTACGGTTAACTCCCAGCAAATCGGCGGCGCGGATTTGGTTGCCGCGGGTGGCGGCAAGAGCCGCCGACAGCAACGGATATTCGACCTCGCGCAAGACCCGATGATACAGCCCGGCCGGTGGCAGGCTGTCATCGAACCCGGCGAAATACGCTGTTAGGTGCCGTTCCACCGCGGCGCTGAGGCTTTCCTCAGGGCGCGGTTCGTCGCTGTTGACCGGCAGCGCAGGTTGCGCCAATTCAGCCTCGATCACCGCCGCCGTGATCGTCTCCTGCGGATAGAGTGCCGCCAATCGGCGCGCCAAGTTCTCGAGTTCACGGACATTTCCCGGCCAGCGATGGCGCTTGAGACGTTCCAGACCGGCCTGGTCGACCTGCTTGGGCGGCAGGCCTTCGCGCTGAGCCTGGGCGAAGAAATGGCGGATCAAGTCGGGCACGTCCTCGTTGCGCTCGCGCAAGGGCGGTAGCCGGAGCGGCACGACATTCAGGCGGAAGAATAGATCTTCGCGGAACAGGCCCTGCTGGATCAGGAGCCGCAGCTCCTTGTTGGAGGCCGCGATGATGCGGACGTCGCTTTTGATTGGCGTGCGCCCACCCACCGTCGTGTATTCACCCTGTTGCAGCACGCGCAACAGCCGCGTCTGCGCCTCCATCGGCATGTCGCCGATTTCGTCCAGGAACAACGTGCCGCCCTCGGCCTGCTCGAAGCGCCCCGAGCTACGGGTATTGGCGCCGGTGAAGGCGCCTTTCTCATGCCCGAACAATTCGGATTCAATCAGATCGCGCGGGATCGCCGCCATGTTGATGGCGACAAAGGTTCCACTTCGCCGCTTGCCGTAGTCGTGCAACGCGCGCGCCACCAGCTCCTTGCCGGTGCCGGATTCGCCGGTGATCATCACCGTGAGATCGGTCTGCATCAGCCGCGCCAGCACGCGATAGATTTCCTGCATCGCCGGCGAGCGGCCGACCAGCGGGATACTGTCAAGGTCTTCGCTCTTGGCGCTTGACGGCCGTTTCTCGTTCGGCTCCGACAGCGCGCGCCCGACAATGGCAATGAGTTCCTTCAGATCGAATGGCTTCGGTAGATATTCGTAAGCGCCGCGCTCGGAGGCGCGGATCGCGGTCATGAAAGTATTCTGTGCACTCATGACGATGATGGGCAGATCGGGACGCGCCTTGCGGATGCGCGGAATGAAATCGAAGGCGTTCTCATCCGGCATGACGACATCGGTAATGACCAGATCGCCGTCGCCCTGACTGACCCAGCGCCAGAGAGTCGCAGCATTGCCCGTGGAGCGCACCTCATAGCCGGCGCGCGAGAGTGCATGATTGAGGACGGTGCGGATCGCGGCATCGTCATCGGCAACCAATATGCTTCCCGTTGGCATCTTTCTACTTTCTACTTCAGGGGCCCTGTACCGGTGGCGCATCATCGGCCACAGCGCCGTCGCCGCTGTAGATCGGCATCAGCACTCGAAAGATCGTCCGCCGCGACTGCAATTCACATTCGATGATGCCGCCGTGGTCGCCGATGATCTTCGCTACCAATGCAAGTCCGAGGCCACTTCCGCTCTGCTTGGTGGTGACGAACGGGTCGAACAAATGCGGCATGAGGTCTTCGGGCACGCCCTGACCGTTGTCCTTCACGGAGAACTCAAGCGGCAGCGATACGCGTGTCTTGCTGCCCGGCTTGGCCAGCCGCACGCCCGGGCGGAATGCCGTCGTGAGCTGGATTTCCCCGTCGATGGCGCCCTCGCCGATCGCTTCGGTGGCATTCTTCACCAGATTGAGAAAGACCTGAACCAATTGGTCGCGATTGGCCAGCACCGGCGGCAGCGATGGATCGTAATCCTCGACGAATTTGATGTGGCGGGCAAAACCCGTCTGCGCCAGCCGCTTCACGTGGTCGAGCACGACGTGGATATTGACCGGCTCGCGTTCGACCGGCCGCTCGTCGGCGAACACCTCCATGCGGTCGACCAGTTTCACGATACGGTCGGTCTCGTCGCAAATCAGCTTGGTAAGCGAACGATCGTCGTCGCCGGCCGACTGCTCGAGCAACTGCGCCGCCCCGCGAATGCCCGACAACGGATTCTTGATTTCGTGCGCAAGCATGGCAGCAAGTGCGATCACCGAGCGGGCCGCCCCGCGGTGCGTGAGCTGGCGGTCCATTTTGTCGGCGATGGTGCGCTCTTGCAGCATCACGACGACATGGTCGGGATATTCTGCCAGCGGTCCCACATAGAGATCGACCAGTCGCTCGCCCGGATTGCGTGGGGTCGCTAGATCCACCTTGTACTCATTCACCGCAGAGCCGCGCTGACGAACCTGCTCGATCAATGAGAGCAAAGGCGAGCCAAACGGCACCAGATCACGCAACATGTGCCGGCGCAGCACCGGGATCGACGCCTCGAAGAACTGCTCGGCGGCGACATTGGCGTCGGCGATCTTGCCATCGGGCGATACCATGATCACCGGATGCGGCAGCGCGTGCAGCACCGCGTCGGCCGGCGAATTGACGGTAACGGAGACAGCGTGCGCCCGGCTCATGCGGCGGCCCTCCATGCGAAGGCGTCATAGGCGTCGGCGAGCAGCTTGCGCGCCTGCGCCGGTTCTTCGGCCGTAAGCACGCGGCCGCGATGGCTTTTGAGAAGATCGATCGATACGCCCGCTGTTGCCGCCGCGGAATCGAGTGCCCAGGCCAAGTGCTTGCGGGCGTGCCGGCGGCCGATCGTCAGCCCGTGATGAACGAGCATCTCGTCATAAAGCGTATCGATCAGCGTGAATTGTTCGGCGAGTGGCGGTGTGCGCTCGCGCTTACCGGTCGCGAGATAGCGCGCAACCTGCCCCGGGAACCAAGGTCGCCCTTGCGCGGCGCGGCCGATCATCACCGCGTCAGCGCCCGAGGCGGCGAGCGCACGTTCGGCGTCGTCGAAAGTGCGAATGTCGCCATTGACCGCAACCGGGATCGATACAGCCTGCTTCACCGCGCCCACCGCCGACCAATCGGCGCCGCCGTCATAGAACTGGCAGCGGGTACGGCCGTGCACGGTAATCATGCGAACGCCGGCGGTTTCCGCCCGGCGCGCGAGTTCCGGCGCGTTCATGCTGGCGAGATCCCAGCCCAGCCGCATTTTCAAGGTGACCGGCACGCGCACGGCGGCGACGGTCGCCTTGATCAAGCTCAAGGCGTGATCGAGATCGCGCATCAGCGCAGAGCCGGCGGCGCCGTTGGTCACCTGCTTGGAGGGGCATCCCATGTTGATGTCGATGACCTGCGCGCCCTGCGCCTCAGCCATGCGGGCGCCTTCGGCCATCCAACGCGCCTCGCAGCCGGCGAGCTGCACGACGTGGATGGCGATACCTTGGCCCTCGCTGCGCACGCGCGCCTCTCGCTGGCCTTGTGCGAGTGCAGCGCACGCGGTCATCTCCGAAACCACCAGACCCGCGCCGTGGCGCTCGGCGAGACGGCGGAAAGGGGCGTCGGTGATGCCCGACATAGGGGCCAAAATCACACGATTCGGCACTTTTATGGTGCCGATTTGCAGAGAATCGCTCACAATCTGCTTGATTTCGCCCCGCATGGGATAGCTGCCTATCATTTAGGCGACCGCTTTCAATGCTCAGAGTTTAGCCATTTTGTCATCCGGCGCAAGTGCTGCACTGCAAAAAGCTGTTCATTCTTGAACACTATCCGGACCGGCTAATCCATTCCCGCGGCGGCAGGAACGCGCTAAAGGCAGGGAGAAACTTAAGGAGCACCAATAGCATGGCGGGAGTCGCTGCAGTCATCGTCGCTGCTGGAAAGGGGTCGCGCGTGGGCGGCGATCTGCCCAAGCAATTCCGGCCGATTGGTGGCGAAAGCATCTTGCGCCGGACGCTCACCGTGTTCGCGGAACATGGTGAGGTGGCGCATGTACAGCCGGTCATTCGGCCAGAAGACGCCGAAATCTACCGAGAGCAAACTCTTCGTCTCGAGATTCTTCCGCCGGTGTTCGGCGGAGCAACCAGACAGGCCTCGGTGCGTGCCGGATTGGAGGCGCTCGAGCTCGGCAAACCCAACATCGTCCTGGTCCACGACGCGGCGCGGCCGTTCGCCAGCGCGGCGCTGGTATCGCGCGCGATCGCGGCGGCAAAGCGAATTGGTGCGGCGATACCCGCATTGCCGGTCACCGATACCGTCAAGACCGTCGATGCCGCAGGCCAGGTCGGACAGACGCTCGATCGCAATAGTTTGCGGCTGGTGCAGACACCGCAAAGCTTCGCCTTCCCGCTCTTGCTTGACGCCCATCGCCGCGCGGCCGCCGCGGGCCACGAGGATTTCACCGACGATGCCGCGCTGGCCGAATGGGCCGGCATGAAAGTCAGCGTGTTTGCCGGTGAGCCCGGCAACATCAAGATCACCGAGGAAGGCGATTTCGCACGCGCCGAAGCGATTGCATTCGCCGCGCTCGGTGACGTTCGCATCGGCACCGGCCTCGATGTGCATGCCTTCGGGCCCGGCGATCACGTCACCCTTGGCGGCATCAAGATCCCGCATGCCGAGACGCTCACCGGCCATTCCGACGCCGATGTGGTCCTGCATGCACTGACCGACGCCATCCTCGGCGCGCTCGCTGATGGTGATATCGGCGTGCATTTCCCGCCCAGCGATCCGCAATGGCGCGGCGCCTCCTCCGACCGGTTCCTGGCCTTGGCGCTCGCGCGCCTCAGCGCGCGCGGCGGCCGCATCGCCCACATCGACATCAACATCGTGTGCGAAGCGCCGCGCATCGGTCCGCATCGCGACGCCATGCGCGGGAACATTGCCAAGCTTGCCGGTCTTGATCCCAGCCGCGTGGCGGTGAAGGCGACCACAAGCGAAAAACTCGGCTTCACCGGCCGCGGCGAAGGCATCGTGGCCTACGCGACGGCGACGGTCCGCCTGCCCTGGGATGAGCCATGACGTGCGCAAGATGAGCGAGGATCTGCGCATCGCCGCCACCGCCGTGCTCGACGCCTGTCGCGCGTGCGGCTTGAAAGTGGCGACCGCGAAATCCTGCACCGGCGGACTGGTGGCAGGCGCGCTCACCGATATCGCGGGCTCGTCGGACGTGGTCGACCGTGGCTTCGTCACCTATTCGAACAAGGCTAAGCAGCAAATGCTCGGCGTTCCGGCGGACACCCTGAGAACGCATGGCGCCGTCAGCCAGCAAACCGCCGAAGCCATGGCGCGCGGCGCGCTCGGTAAAGGCGGCGCCGATATTGTCGTCGCCATCACCGGCATCGCCGGTCCCGGCGGCGGCAACGCCGATAAGCCGGTCGGCCTGGTGCATTTCGCCGCCGCGTCGCGCGGCGGCGCCCTCACCCACGCGGAATTGCGCTACGGCGACATCGGCCGCAGTGAAGTGCGGCACAAGTCGGTGCTGCAGGCGCTGGCGATGCTCAAGGAGATGGCGGAGAGGCGTTAGCGGGACTTATTGCAAGTGGGACGCTCGTCTCGGGGGAGATGAGTTGCGTCCGGGCGGTGCGACGGTTCGGCTTCGATGCGGCAATCCTGTTTTCCGACATTTTGGTGATACCTTCATCAGCCGGCCAGAATGGGTATTGCCGTGATAGCTGAGCGGTAGCTGCAAGACGTGCTCGAAATAGCCCGTCAGGACGACATGTCGGCGGCGGTGCGCGAGGCGGTCAGCGTAAAGAGCGATCAGCGTGCCGCAGACGATGGTGAAAAGCCCGAAGCCGGCCCAGGCGGCCAACAGCACTCCCAGTCGTGACCATGACGGCGGCTCGCCGCGAGCCTGCGCGCCGGTCAACGTGTCGATGATGCGGCCGAGCAGCACCGGCTCGGCAAACTGAGCGGAGGCCAGCGCCATATTCGCCAGCGCTAGCGTCCATGCCAATCGGCTCTCGGACCCGAGTAGCCCGAGAACGCGGCCGTAGAGGCGAAAAATGCTCATGGAAGGATCTCGATCGAAATATCGACCTCTACGCGCCAAATCGCCGCATGCGGCCTTCGCCAAGCTCGTTTCTAAAAGAAAATATGCTCAAGCTCACAAGGCGTTATGACCTAAGTCAATGAAAGCTACGAATGCAGCGTGTCGTATTGGGCGACCAAAAAGCCAAACGGCCCAATTATGTATCAGCAGCCGCATGCGATACCGACCGGCCGACCGCTCATCCGGCGTTTCTGGGCGAGTGCCAGCGGCTTCTGGTTTGGGGACACCCGCCGAAGGGCCTGGCTGCTCACCCTCGGTCTTATCGCGCTCATTCTTATCCAGGTCGCTTTCCAGTACCGGATGAATATCTGGAGCCGCGACATCTTCAACGCGCTTGAGAAAAAGAACGGGGACGCGGTCTGGACGCAAGCCCTAATCTTCGGTTCGCTGGTGGTGAGCATGGTGGGGTTGGCCATCATCGCCGTGTACGGGCGCATGACAATCCAGCGTGGGTGGCGCGAGTGGTTGACCAACCATCTGGTCGGCAAGTGGTTGGCAAATGGCCACTACTACCAACTCGATTTGGTGACGGGAGACCATCAGAACCCGGAGGGCCGCATCGGTGATGATGCGCGTGTCGCCACCGACGCGCCGGTCGACTTCGTCGTCGGCATCTTCAGCGCCACGGTCACGGCGGTGACGTTCGTCGGGGTGCTTTGGTTCGTCGGTGGCAGTCTGACACTCGGCACGCCGACGACACCCATTGTCATCCCCGGCTACCTGGTGATCGCGGCGGTCATTTACGCAGCCATCACCAGCCGGCGGTCATCCTGGTGGCGAGCCGCTTCGTCGCGGTTTCCGAGCGCGTGAACCAATCGGAGGCTGAATTTCGCTATGCACTGACCCGCGTGCGGGAAAACGGCGAGAGCATCGCGCTGCTGGGCGGCGAGAAAGAAGAGCGGGCTGGATTGCGGCAAGGCCTCGGTGCGGTCATCCTGCGATGGCTCGACCTCTGCCATCAGCATATGCGCTACACGCTCGTTTCCAACGCCCATTGGCTGATAGCGCCGGTGGTCCCGCTCGTCCTATGTGCGCCGAAATACGTCGCGGGGGCCATGACACTCGGCGAGGTCATGCAAGCGGCGGCAGCGTTCGTTCAGGTCCAGTCGGCGTTCAATTGGCTGCTCGAAAACTATCCGCGGCTCGCAGGTTGGGCAGCGTCGGCGCGCCGCGTTGGATCGCTCCTGGCCTCTATCGACCATCTTGAGGCAGCCGGCGTGCCCGGTGCGTCGCGCGCGATCACGCGGACCGAGCACGAAGGCTCAACGCTTCGCCTGCAAAATCTTTCGGTTGAGCTCGACGACGGCACCGTCGTTGTCAAAGATGCCGACGTGCTCATCGAACCTGGCGAAAGAGTTCTTCTGCTCGGAGAATCCGGTACGGGAAAAACCACGCTCACACGCGCGATTGCCGGTCTGTGGCCGTGGGGGCAAGGCAACATCGCCGTTCCGAGCGGCGTCAAGATGGTCCTGATGCCGCAGCGGCCTTATATCCCGCTTGGCACACTTCGGCGCGCCGCTACTTACCCGTTGTCACCCGTCGATGCTCCTGACGGCACGCTACGCGAGTTAATGGAGTTGGCAGGCCTCGGCTACCTTGTCAAACATCTAGACGAAGAGGCCCCCTGGAACCGCACCTTGTCCGGTGGCGAATGTCAGCGTCTAGCCTTCGTGCGTTTGCTCCTGCATCAACCGGATATCGTCGTCATGGACGAGGCAACGTCGGCGCTCGATCCGCTGAGCCAGGGACATTTGATGACGCTCGTTGCCGAACGCCTTCCCCGCACCGCCATCGTGAGCATAGCGCACCGGCCAGAGCTTGAGGCATTCCACCATCGCAAAATCGTGTTCGAGCGGAGGCCGGGCGGGTCTCGCATGATAGGCGATAGCGTTTTGTTGCCGCCGGCGACCGGTTTGCTTCCCCGGATTGTCGCATGACTGCGCCGCTTCTGGATGGGGGCGGGCCAATAGTAATTATAAAGTGATTTCGGATATTGGGGTCAAAAGCGCTTATCATAGCGACGATGTTCCGAGCCCCTCATCATACGACCGCTTGGCTTTTGGGCGTCCTCGCATTTTTGCTGGCGACAGCGCCCGACAGATCGGGGCGCGCGCAAGGCAAACTCAAAGCGCACTACGCGATATCGATGACCGGCGTTACGTTCGGCGAGGTCGTCTGGTCGGTCGACATCGGCGACACGCTCTACACGACGACCGCGTCGGGCAAGGCCAGCGGCGTCCTGAGTAAGCTGGTGAACGGCGAAGGCCTGGTCGAGGCGCAGGGCAGCCTCGGCGCCGAGCGGCTCAATCCGTCGTCTTATACGTCCACCATCACCGACGACGACGGCCGGATCGAACTGCAGATGACGTTTGCCGACGGCACCGCGACCGAGACGATGACGCCGCTACCGCCGGAGTACGCTGATCGCTTGCCGGTGACCGACGCCGACCGCCGCGGCGCCTCCGATCCGCTGAGCGCGGTGTTGATTCCCACCAAGCTCGGCGGCGGCGCGATGGCGGCCTCCGATTGTAATCGCACACTGAAGGTCTTCGATGGACGCAGGCGCTATAACCTGGCGCTGTCATATGCGCGCATGGACAAGATCGCGCTCGAGCGCGGCTATTCCGGAGCCATCCTGGTTTGCAGCGTCGTGCTACAACCGATCGCGGGTTACCGCGCCGACAGCATGATCGTGAAATACGTCGCCGGGCGGCGCAATATGGAGCTGTGGTTTGCGCCGATCGCCGGCACCTCGGTCATAGCGCCCTTGCTCGTGCTGATGCCGACTTTGATCGGAACGCTGAAGATCCAGGGCGACCAATTCGAAGCGGTTGCCTCGGCGGTCACACCAACGCCGGTCGAGACAGCGCCCCTAGCCCCGGCGCGCTAGCTTGTGCTGCGTCCGTATACCTGATCGGCGCGCCGCTCGAAAGCGGCGGAGAATTTGCGGAACGCGGTGTCGAACATGGCGCCCATCAGCATGCCGAGCGTGCGGCTGGCGAACTCGTATTCGATGAAGAACTCTACATCGCAGGTCCGCTCGCCGGTTGGACGGAAGGCCCAGCGGTTGTGCATATGCTTGAACGGGCCGTCGACGTATTCGACCAGGATTTTCAAGTTCGGACGGTCGAGGGTGACGCGGCTGGTAAAAGTCTGCCGGATCACTTTGTAGGCGACCGTCATATCCGCGACCATCACGGTGATGCCGCCGCCTTTGTCGGTGCGGCTTTTCACTCGGAGCGCGCTGCATAGCGGCACGAAATCGGGATATTTCTCGCCGTCGGCGACGAGATCGAACATTTCGGTCGCGCTGTGGCGGACGCGGCGCTTGGTGGAGAAGAATGGCATTAGTTGTCTTTAGGAATGCGCGGCACGCACGGCTTTGAGCCGCGCGAAATCCTCGCCAGCGTGATGCGAGGAACGGGTCAGCGGTGAGGCCGCCACCATCAGGAAGCCTTTGGCATAGGCGATGGTTTTCAGCGCCTCGAATTCGTCTGGCGGCGCGAAACGCATCACTTCGTGATGCTTGCGGGTCGGCTGCAGATATTGGCCGAGAGTGAGGAAATCGACATCGGCCGAACGCAGGTCGTCCATCACCTGCAAGATTTCGTTTCTCTCCTCCCCCAGCCCCAGCATGATCCCCGATTTGGTGAACATCGCGGAATCGATCTCCTTGACCCGCTGCAGCAGCCGCAGCGAATGGAAATAGCGCGCGCCCGGCCGCACGCTGAGATAAAGCGACGGCACGGTTTCCAGATTGTGATTGAATACGTCGGGCTTGGCCGCGACCACGATCTTGAGCGCGCCCTCCTTGCGCAGAAAATCCGGCGTCAGCACTTCGATGGTGGTCTGCGGGCACGCACTGCGAATGGCGCGGATGGTGTCGGCGAAATGTTGCGCGCCGCCGTCGGTGAGATCGTCACGGTCGACTGACGTCACCACAATGTGCGCAAGACCGAGCTTGGCGGTCGCCTCGCCTACATGCGCGGGCTCGTTGGGATCGAGTGCGCCGGGCAATCCGGTCTTTACGTTGCAGAAGGCGCAGGCGCGCGTGCAGGTGTCGCCCATGATCATGAAGGTGGCGTGCTTCTTCTCCCAGCACTCGCCGATGTTCGGGCAGCCGGCCTCCTCGCACACAGTGTGCAGACCGTTGGCGCGCATGATGGCGTGGGTGTCGGCGTAGCCTTGCGACACCGGCGCCTTGACGCGGATCCAGTCGGGCTTTTTCGCTTGCGCCGAATCCGGCCGGTGCGCCTTTTCCGGATGGCGCGGGCGCGGCTGGTTGATGTCGTAAACGACGGCCATGCCTTTACTTACGGCTGCCGCCCGCGCCCCGCAAGGTCACGCCCGTCTGATCGCCCGCCAGATCGCCGAGAAGACGACCGCGCCGATGGTGGCGGTGATCAGACTGCCCCAGAAATCCTGCGTGACGGCGATTTTGAGCTTGGAGAAAATGAAGCCGTCGACGATGGCGCCGACCAGGCCGACGGCGAGGTTATATAAAATGCCGCCGCGCCCGCCCAGGATGACATGTGCCAGCCAGCCGGCGATCAGGCCGATGATGATCCAAAGAATGATGCCCATAGTGCGCTTCTTGGGTTGCTCTTTGGCGGGGTCATAAGGGTTCGATCCGAATCTACTATAGGTCGTCCGTGATTTTGACACCCCTCCTGGCCGATCCTTGCCATATACACCATCGGCGCGTTCCGGCGGAAAGGCATTGGGCCATCGCTGACGCAGAAAAAGCCGGGATTCGTCCGAGCGTGCGGAAGAAGCGCTCGGATGACAAGGAGTTAGCAAGATACAAACTCCGCCTTGAGTCGTTGCGAGACAGGTGGGAGCACTCCTTTAAAGGCATCAACGCACTTTTGGTAGCACATGCTGCGGTTATAGCGACCGCAGTGAGTACGCTCAAAGATTGCGCCACGGTTCCGCAGCTGAAAGGAATTGGCTAAATCATCTCGGTTGCGATCGGCGGCCTCGCAACAGGCGCTCTCGCGTTCTTTTGCTGCACAATACTGCGAGGATTGCAAATACGTCGAGCTGTCTTCGACTCGCGGGAGGGACGCCGCAAGCATTCAGAATACGAGGAGATCGGCTTCAGGTTGTTCGGATCTCTCTTTGCGTCGCTGTCTTTTGTTTCTTTCTTTGGTCTACTGGGAATCATTTTTTTAAGATTTTCTTCGCTCTAACAACCTCGAAACAATCGAAATCGCGCGCTGCAGTAACTTTGCTGGCGATACCGTTCTTATGAACGCTGACAAGGGGCGGAACGCGCCGCCCTTCGGACGGCTATGGCCGGAAATGACAGACTAAGCCGCCTTTGGCGGCATGCGGTGATTCGGCGTCGAGATCGAGATCTTCAATTCGTCCTCGTTCATGTCGGCGCCGACGTCGGCGAACAACGGGGTCGACAGATAACGCTCGCCGGTGTCGGGGAGCATGGCGAGCACGGTCGAACCGGGCGCCGCGCTTTTGCACACTTCGAGCGCACCGGCGAAGGTGGCGCCTGCGGTGATGCCGACAAAGATGCCTTCCTGCTGCGCCAGCGCCTTCGAGCATTTCATCGCGTCGGCCCCGGCGATGGTGATGATGCGGCTGATCGTGCCGGTGTCGAGCGCGTCGCCGGTGAGCTTCGGAATGAAATCGGGGCTCCAACCCTGCATTGGATGCGGCTTGAACGCGGGATTGGCCTTGGCCGGCGAACCATCCGGGTTGCGCTCTTGCGGTGTCTTGCTCGTCAGCATTGGCGCGTCGGCCGGCTCGCACAGCACGATCTTGGTGTCGGGCCGCTCCTTCTCCAGCACGCGCGCAACGCCTTTCAGCGTACCGCCGGTGCCGAAGCCGGTGACCCAGTAGTCGAGCTTCTCGCCGGCGAAGTCGTTGACGATTTCCCGCGCCGTGGTGCGCGAATGCATGTCGGCATTGGCCTCGTTCTCGAACTGACGCGTCATGAACCAGCCGTGCGTCTTGGCGAGCTCGATCGCCTTGTTGACCATGCCCATGCCGCGCTCGGCGGCGGGCGTGAGGATTACCTTGGCGCCGAGGAAGCGCATCAGTTTGCGGCGCTCGACGCTGAAGGTCTCCGCCATGGTGACGACCAGCGGATAGCCCTTCTGCGCGCAAACCATGGCGAGCCCGATGCCGGTATTGCCGGAGGTGGCCTCGATCACCGTCTGCCCGGGCTTGAGCGTGCCGTCGCGCTCGGCCGCTTCGATGACGCCGAGCGCCAGGCGGTCCTTGACCGAGCCGAGCGGATTGAAGGCCTCGACCTTGACGTAGAGGTTGATGCCTTTCGGCCCCAGCTTGTTGATCTTGACCACCGGCGTGTTGCCAATGGTTCCCAGAATGTTGTCGAATTTGGCCATGAGTTCATTCCTCTCACTTTTACTTGTGCATGATCTTATCCGAAAACCGGTTCCCACTTTTCGGGATCATGCGCGCCTACATATTCAACACGCGACCGTAAGCATCGAGCACCGCTTCCTTCATCATCTCCGACAAAGTCGGATGCGGGAAG
Source organism: uncultured Alphaproteobacteria bacterium (assembly GCA_963778745.1). Taxonomy (GTDB): domain Bacteria; phylum Pseudomonadota; class Alphaproteobacteria; order Rhizobiales; family Xanthobacteraceae; genus Pseudolabrys. The sequence goes on from CAVZVP010000028.1 coordinate 151,536, forward strand.
ATGGTGTGCATCAATTCTTCTTCAGTGGTTTCCAGGTTCATCGCCACCACATAGCCCTGGATCAGTTCCGTGACTTCGGCGCCGACCATGTGGGCACCGAGCAATTGCCCTGACTTTTTGTCGAAGATCACCTTGACCAGGCCTTGATCTTCGCCGAGCGCGATGGCTTTGCCGTTGCCGACGAAAGGAAAGCGGCCCACGCGAATGTCGATTTTCTTGTCCTTCGCGGCCTGTTCGGTGAGGCCGACCGAGGCGATCTGCGGCGTGCAATAGGTGCAGCCGGGGATCATCATCTTGTTCATGGGATGCGGGTGCAGGCCCTTGATTGCCTCGATGCAGACGACGCCCTCGTGCTCGGCCTTGTGCGCCAGCATCGGCGGTCCGGAAACATCGCCGATGGCGTAGATGCCCGGCACGTTGGTCTTGCTGAATTGATCGACCACGACGCAGCTGCGATCGGTTTTGACGCCGAGCTTCTCCAGCCCAAGTTTCTCGATATTGCCGGTGACGCCGACCGCGGAGATCACGCGTTCGACTTCGAGCGCCTGGGTCTTGCCGCCCTCCTCGATGGTCGCAACGACACTGTTCGTTTTTTTGTCGAGCTTGGTCACCTTGGCGGTGGTGTGAATCTTGATGCCCTGCTTCTCGAAGCTTTTGCGCGCGAAAGTCTGAATTTCGTGATCTTCGACCGGCAAGATTTGCGGCAGCACCTCGACCACCGTCACTTCGGACCCGAGCGCGCGGTAAAACGAGGCGAACTCGATGCCGATGGCCCCGGAGCCGATCACAAGCAATGATTTCGGTACCTTGTCCGGGATCATCGCCTCGAAATAGGTCCAGACCAGTTTCTTGTCGGGCTCGAGGCCCGGCAACACGCGCGGCCGCGCGCCGGTGGCGATGATGATGTGTTTGGCCTGATAGGCGCCGGGTCCGAGCGTTCCCTTCGGCGCTTCGCTCTTAGACGCCCTCACCGTCACCTTGCCGGGTGCGTCGATCGCGGCCTCGCCCCAGATGATCGACACTTTGTTCTTTTTCATCAGGAAGCCGACGCCGTCGTTGAGGCGTTTGGAAACGGCGCGCGAGCGCGCGACCACGGCCTTAGGGTCGTAGGCGACATTGTCGGCTTTCAGCCCATAGTCCTTGGCGTGCTGCATGTAGTGATAAATCTCGGCCGAGCGCAGCAGCGCCTTCGTGGGAATGCAGCCCCAGTTCAGGCAAATACCGCCGAGATAGTCGCGCTCGACGATGGCGGTCTTGAAGCCGAGCTGCGCCGCGCGAATCGCGGTCACGTAGCCGCCGGGACCGGAGCCGATGATCAGAACGTCGAAGGAAGTATCCGCCACTTAGCGTCTCCACGTGAACCTTTAGCCTCTCGTCTCCCACACGCTCAAGCGCCAATCAAGCCGTGCCGCGGGCCATTGAATGTAGTCGTATTTCGGCATCTAATTCATCCAAACTTGAAACTGCAGGGAGGCAAACATGCTATTTTCGATGGGCAGGCTAGCAGCCGGTTTCGCAGCGGTCATTCTGGCCGCCCAAACCGGATCCGCCGCCGAGATCAAGGTCTTCAGCACCATCGGCGTACAGGCGGCACTTGAGGAGCTGGCACCGAAGTTCGAGAAGGCCACCGGCAACAAGCTCACCATTACCTGGGGCACGGCCGCGCTGCTGGTCAAACGCGTGCAAGACGGCGAAAGCGCCGACCTCTACGTGCTGGTCAAACAGAGCCACGACACGCTGGTGAAGGAAAACAGAGCCGCGGCCGGGCCGGACGGGCTGTTCGCCAGCTCGGGCATGGCCATGGTTGTGAAGAAAGGCGCGCCCAAGCTGGACATTTCGACGCCTGAGGCCTTCAAGCAGACGCTGCTCAAAGCCAAGTCGATTGCCTATTCGAATCCGGCCTCCGGCGGCGCCAGCGGCGTCTATCTCGCCAAGCTCCTGGAGCGCATGGGCATCGCGGAGGAGATGAAGGCCAAGACCAAGTTCCCGCCGCCGAGCGGCAATTCGGCCAATTTGGTGGTCAGCGGCGAAGCCGAACTCGCTATCCAACAGGAACCGGAAGTCATGGCGGTCAACGGTGTCGACATGGTCGGGCCGCTGCCGGGCGATCTGAACAACATCACGCTCTATACGGCCGGCGCCGGTATCGACAGCCCGCAGACGGAAGCGGCGAACGCGCTGATCACGTTTCTGCACACGCCCGAGGCGCAAGCCGTGTTCAAGGCGATGGGGCTCAAGCCGGCGGCGGCGCCGAAGGCGTCGTAAGCACTACAGCGTCTTGGTGGCCGATTAGCCGCGCGCGTCGGAATGCTGCACCGTGACCAGATGGTCCTTGCCGGCGTCGAGCGCGGTGCGCGCCAAGCTTGTCTTCCATTTCGAGCGATCGGTCGGTTGGTTGCGGCTATCGGTAGTCGTAGACTACACAATAAATCATAGGGTCGTGTCCGATGGCCGATCTGGCTGGATTGCTCGAGGCCGCATGAAACTTCCGTGGCGCGGATGGATCTTCTACGGACTGGCCGCCATTGTTGTCATTGCCTACATCCTCAACGGCGGGCTTTACGTCGGCTCATCTCTCGATTTCACGAGAGGCGCCGATGGGAAGCCGTCCTACAATAAGGTGTGCCACTATTTGAACTTAAGCGGCGCGCGTCATGAACTACCGTTGGACGACCAGTTTTTTTGCCCGCCCTTTCACGCTTTTTAATTCAAGCTGACGCACTGCTTAGGACGCTACCGGCCGCTCGTATTCTTGACTTTTTGCAAGACTTCGCATACCTCACCGCGGTCGGGCCGCATTGCAGTCGCCCGGCTGCTCCAAGGCACATCGCCCAAGCACTGCGCTTCGTCCGCTCGTCGGACCGAGGGCTTTTGGCGATATGCGATATCCCCTCAGCTTCTCATCGACGGCGGCATCTCCGGGCCAACGACAACCGCCCGGTCAGCTGCTTTGCAGCCAAATGTTGTCTCAACTCCTCAGGGAGATGAGATATGACTTGTACTTCCAATACTTCCAAGATGCGCATCACGCCGATTGCGTTGCAAACCTCTGATTTGCTCTTGCCGGACGGCATGGGCCTGATGAAAGGGATCAGGGCACTGGTCGAGGTTCTTCGGCTAGCGATCGAACTGCAGCGCACTGTGCAACAGAAATACCCGTCGAGCCTGCGGTAACTACACCACCATCATCACCGGGTTTTCGATCAGCTTCTTGAAGGTGCCGAGCATTTCGGCGCCGAGCGCGCCGTCGACCGCCCGGTGATCGGTCGACAGCGTCACCGTCATGATGTTGGCGACAGCGAGCGCGCCGTTGCGCACCACGGCGCGCTCTTCGCCCACGCCGACCGCGAGGATGGTGGCGTGCGGCGGATTGATCACGGCGGCGAAGTCCTTGATGCCGTACATGCCGAGATTGGAAATGGCGGTCGAGCCGCCTTGGTATTCGTGCGGCTTCAGGTGGCGCGTGCGGGCGCGCGCGGCGTAGTCCTTCATCTCACTTGAAATTGTGGAGAGCGACTTCGCCTCGGCCTGGCGCACGACCGGTGTGATCAGTCCGCCGGGGATCGCCACCGCCACGCCGACGTCGGAATGCTTGTGGTGCAGCATTCCGGTTTCGGTCCAGGTCACGTTGGCGTCCCGCACGCGTTGCAACGCGAGCGCCAGCGCCTTGATGACGAAGTCGTTGACCGAAATCTTGTAGGCCGGCTTGCCGTCTTTGACGGGAGCCGCGGCATTGATCTCCTCGCGCGCGGCCAAAAGCTTGCCGATGTCGCAGTCGAGCGTGAGATAGAAATGCGGAATGGTCTGCTTCGATAGCGTCAGCCGCTGCGCGATGATCTTGCGCATCTGGTCGTGCGGCACGAAGTCGTAGGAGCCGTCCTCATAGAGCGCGCGAACTTGCGCGTCGGAGGGCGAGGCCGCCATCGGCACGGCTGCGGCCGCAAGCGCGGCGATGGTTGCGCGCATTCCCTTGCCGGATTTCGCCGCGTCGATATCGCGCGCGATCACCCGGCCATGCGGGCCGGAACCTTCGACGCGATTGAGATCGACGCCGGCTTCTTTCGCCAGCCGCCGCGCGAGCGGCGAGGAGAAGATGCGGTTGGCACCATCACTTGGCGACGCCACCCAACCCGGCGCGGCTTTCGCCGCGCCACCCTCCCCACTTCGTGGGGAGGGATTCGAGGTTGCCGCGGGCGCGCTTATCGCTCCCCCTTTGGGGGACGGTGGCGCCGTAGGCGCCGGGTGGGGGGCGCTTGTTGCGGGAGCGGGCTTTGCAGCGCCCGATGCTGCAGCTTTCACGTCCTCACCCTCGCCCGCCAGCACCGCGATCACCGCATTCACCGCCACGTCCTGCGTGCCTTCCGGCACCACGATCTTGGCGAGCGTGCCCTCGTCGACCGCCTCGTATTCCATGGTGGCCTTGTCAGTCTCGATCTCGGCGATGATATCGCCCGACTTGATCTTGTCGCCTTCCTTCTTGAGCCAACGCGCGAGGTTGCCCTTCTCCATGGTGGGCGACAGCGCGGGCATGAGGATATTGATGGGCATTGCGCTTTACCGATAGCAGACGGATTTGGCCGCCTCGACCACTTCGGCAATCGACGGCAGCGCGAGCTTCTCGAGATTGGCGGCGTAAGGCATCGGCACTTCCTTGCCCGACACGCGCGCAACCGGCGCATCGAGATAATCGAAGGCGTGCTCCATGATGCGGGCGGCGATCTCTGCGCCGACGCCGGACTGCTGCCAGCCCTCCTCGACGGTGACCGCGCGGCCGGTCTTCTGCACCGAGGCAACGATGGTGTCGGTGTCCATCGGCTTTAGCGTGCGCAGGTCGATGACCTCCGCCTCGATGCCGTCCTTAGCCAGTTCCTCGGCGGCTTTCAGCGCGTAAGACATGCCCATCGACCAGGCGATGATCGTCACGTCGCTGCCGGCGCGCGCGATTTTCGCCTTGCCGATCGGCAGTACAAAATCGTCGAGCTTGGGCACCGGCGAGGAATGGCCGTAAAGAATTTCATTTTCCAGAAAGATAACCGGATTGGGATCGCGGATCGCGGCCTTGAGCAGGCCCTTGGCGTCGGCCGCATTCGAGGGCGCGATCACCCGCAGACCGGGAATGTGCGAGAACCAAGCCGAATAATCCTGGCTGTGCTGGGCGGCAACGCGCGCGGCGGCACCGTTCGGTCCGCGGAACACGATCGAGCAGCCCATCTGGCCGCCCGACATATAGAGCGTCTTAGCCGCCGAATTGATGATCTGGTCGATCGCCTGCATGGCGAAGTTGAAAGTCATGAACTCGACGATCGGCTTCAAGCCGGCGAGCGCCGCGCCGACGCCCAGGCCGGCAAATCCGTGCTCGGTGATCGGCGTGTCGATCACGCGCTTGTCGCCGAACTCCTGCAACAATCCCTGCGTGACTTTGTAGGCGCCCTGATATTCGGCGACCTCCTCGCCCACAACGAAAACCTCCTTGTCGCGCCGCATCTCCTCGGCCATGGCGTCGCGCAACGCTTCGCGCATGGTCATCGTGACCATCTCGGTGCCTTCAGGAATGTCGGGATCGGCCGAAGCGTGCGCGGCCGGCGCTTCGGGAGCGGGCGCAGCTTTTGGCGCGGGCTTGGATTCGGTTTTTTCCGCTTTCGCGGCGGGCGCAGGCTTGGCTTGCGGCGCCGGCTTGCTGTCCGCGATCGCCGACTTGTCCTCGCCGTCGCTTAAGATCACCGCGATCGGCGTATTGACCGCCACGTCGGCGGTGCCTTCCGGCACCAGGATCTTGCCGAGCGTACCTTCGTCGGCCGCCTCCACCTCCATGGTGGCCTTGTCGGTTTCGATTTCCGCGATGATATCGCCCGACTTGACGCGGTCGCCCACCTTCTTGAGCCACTTGGCGAGGTTGCCCTTTTCCATCGTGGGCGACAGCGCGGGCATGAGCACTTCGATCGGCATGGGTGGACTAATTCTCTAACGATAAATGTCGGTATAAAGCTCGGCCACATCCGGCTCCGGATCGTGGGTGGCAAATTCCGCCGCCTGATTGGTCAGATCGCGCACTTCGCCATCGATCTTCTTCAACTCGTCTTCCTTGGCGAATTTCTTTTCCAGAATGCGCGCCCGCGCCATGTCGATAGGATCGTGGTGGGTGCGCACCTCTTCGACTTCCTCGCGCGTCCTATATTTCGCCGGGTCCGACATCGAGTGGCCGCGGTAGCGGTAGGTCAGCATTTCGAGGATATAGGGCCCCTCGCCTTTGCGGCACCAGGCGACTGCTTTCGCGCCGGCCGCCTTGACCGCGCGCACGTCCATACCGTCGACCTGCTCGCCCGGAATATTGAACGACAGTCCGCGCCGCGACAGATTGGTTTCCGCCGACGAGCGCGTGATCGCCGTGCCCATGGCGTAGCGGTTGTTCTCGATCACGTAGATCACTGGCAGCTTCCAGAGCGCGGCCATGTTGAAGCTTTCGTAGACCTGGCCCTGGTTGGCGGCGCCGTCGCCGAAATAAGTGAGGGAAACGTTATCGTTGTCGCGGTAGCGGTTGGCGAAGGCCAGACCGGTGCCGAGCGGCACCTGCGCGCCGACGATGCCGTGGCCGCCGAAAAAGCCTCGTTCGACGCTGAACATATGCATCGAGCCGCCCTTGCCCCTGGAATAACCGTGGCTGCGGCCGGTGAGTTCAGCCATCACGCCTTTGGCGTCCATGCCGCAGGCGAGCATGTGGCCATGATCGCGGTAGCCCGTGATTACCTCGTCGCCGGCTTTTAGCGTCATCTGCATGCCGACCACCACGGCCTCTTGGCCGATATAAAGGTGGCAGAAGCCGCCGATCAGCCCCATGCCGTACATCTGCCCCGCCTTCTCCTCGAAGCGGCGGATGGTTAGCATGCTCCGGTAGGCCGAAAGCTCCTCGTCCTTGCTGAAATTGGCGACCGGCGTGGCCGGTTCCTTGGCATCGGCGCTCGGGCTTTTTTTGGCGACGGCCATAGGCACTCCCTGCGAAAGCGTCCGGGCAATTGTGACGGGCTCGGTTCGGCTTTGACTCCCCAATAGCTTAAATCGACCGGGGGCGGAAGCGTGAGGCCGCTGGACGGCATTGCGCAAAACGCCCGGAATTTGGCTGAAAATTACCAGGCGGGCGTTGGATAACGCGTGCCGACTAGCGGATGAGCAGGGTCAGGTCGCGCGGGTCGGCCAAGCCCAGCAGCGCGCGAGCCCGCTCGTCCAGCATGTCGGGGTCGAGGCGGTCAGAGCGCAGCAGCGCCACCCGCCGCTCCCACAAGGAGCGTTCGGCTTTTAGTTGCTTGAGCTCGCTTTGCATGGAGGCGAGTTGCTGGTCGAGATCGGCTTGCGCGCGCAGCCCATGATTGCCGGTGAAGGCATTGACGGCGAAATAGCCGATGAACAGCGCGGCAAAGGCATAAAGCCCGAGCACGGTCAGGATAGTGCGGCGACGCCGGTGGGAGACCATGGGCCGGAAGATCGGCTATTCGCGTTAAGGCGGTTTTAACGCGGCGCGTGGGCTCAGACCGGCACGTATTGCCGGATTTCGTTGAGCACGAAATTGCCGAGCCGCTTGCCGCGGTTGCGGAAGTTGCGCAACAGGCCCTGGTCGACGAAATAAGTGAGCAGGATAGAGTTGCGCGATTTGACGCGATCGTGCACCGCGTCCGCTGAGTGCCAGGTATCAAAACCGACAGCGAATGCGTAGCCGGTGTTCGGCGCAAATCGCATCTGCGCCTTCTTCGGCATCGAGCCGTCGGGAAGCCGCTCGTGGAAGACGGTGCCGATGTCGGTGTTGGCGTCGTCCTTCGGCAGGTAAAGCTGCACCGTGATCCCCTTCCAGCGCGTATCTGTGTGCGGCGTGATCAGATAGCCGGGGATGTCGCGGGTGAGAATTGGGATAGGATACATGCCGACTTTGGCGAAGTCGGCGCCGAAGCGTTTCGACAGGCCGGGCGCGAGATGGCGGATGAAAGCCTGCTTGACCGGCTGTGAGCAGAGCGCGCGGCCGACCACATCCCACAGCGCGCGTTTCTCGGGCGGCAGATTGCGGATGTATTCCGGGAACAGGTCGATCTTCACGCGCGTATGCGTGCCGTCGGTGAGATCATGGCCTTTGCTGCGGCCGTGCATCGGGCGGTAGTCGGTCGCCTCCGGCATCAACGCCAAAATTTGCGCGTAGACGTCGTCGGGGAACACGCGGTCGAATTCGAGATGGAAAAACGGCTTCTCGACCGCGCGCGCGGCGTCGACCGATTGCATCACGAAATTCGACAGGCGCTCGATCGCCTGGCGGCGGTCGCGGCTGGTAAGCGTCGTGGTCTGATCCATGGCGGCAGTCCGGTTTAATAGCCTGGAATTGGCGGCAATTTGCGGCGATTTGCCAGCCAAAGCAAGCCGCAGGTCCATTGGGAAAGTCACCCGGTCCGCAACCTGACGCCCCATCCTCAGTTTACAATCATCAACGCGCCGATTGCTGGAGTCAAAAATATGTTTGTCGGTCACTCCGGAGTCTCATTCACCGCCAGGCCTGCCGGAAATCGTGTGCCGTTATGGGTTTGGTTCATCGCCGTGCAATGGCTGGATGTCATCTGGTCGGTCCTCGTGCTGACGGGAATCGAGAAGCTGCGCATCGTCCGCGGATTCACGCAAGCCAAAGCGCTCGATCTCTATTACATGCCCTACACCCATGGCTTGCCCGGCTCGATCGTGCTCTCGCTTGTGTTCGGCGCCGGTGTGGCGCTGTTCATGCCCGGCAACCGCATGGCGACGACCATGCTGGTTGCGGCCGCGGCATTTTCACACTGGATTCTCGATCTCGTCGACCATGTTCCGGATCTGCCGGTCTACGACGATACTGCCAAAGTCGGCTTTGGGCTGTGGCGATAAGTTTTTTTTGAGTTTCCCATTGGAGCTGATTGTGCTCGGATTTGGCGCCTGGCTTTACCGCGCGCGGTGACGCTCAAGCGGCCTTGGGTCTATTGGGGGTTTGTGATTTTTCTGACTGCGATGCAGGTGTACGCGAACTTCGGCCCGCCGCCGACATCCCAGGCCGGCATGGCGGTCATGGCGCTGGCGTTCTATGCGGTGCTGGCCTTGGCGGCGGCAGCGGTCGAACGAATTGCGGTCGCTTCTGCATCAGAGAATTAGAAGTCTTCACAACAGCGTTGTGGCCGCCAACCTCGGGGGCGATCCGCGTTCAAGCCTCACGCGGTCGCCCTCGCCCAGATTGATTTGCCCGACCGGCCCTCGATCTGCAGTTCGATACGATCAATCTTCCAGACACCGAAATCCTTGGTCGCGCGCAGATAGACCGTGCCTCTGCCTTTGGGACCTTCCACCGAGAAGGCCAATTCCGCTCTTCCGGACGGTCCCGATGTTTGAATGCTGCCGGTCGGGCTTCCGCTCGTGATCGGTGTGCCGAGCACGCCGACCGCTTCGGCATTGGTCTGCAGTCGGGCGAGAGTTCGGAATGTTTGAAGAGCGCCGTGACGCCGAACCAGGACGCGGCAATGACGGCGAGTAAGATGATCCATGCGACCACGCCCCAGATCGCCCACAAGCGCTGAACGCGCTTGAAATGATCGAGGGTTTCCCAGCGCTTATTGCGCCAAGCCCAGGCGCTGCCTTTGGCGCCCAGCACAAACGGCATGGCCATGTTGACGATCGGCACGAACATCACCAGCGCGATGACCGTGTTGTTGCCGAGGCCCCAAACCCAATTCAGCAGAAAGGCGCCCCAATTCCAGCGATCGATCTCACGAGGAAGAACTGTCGCGACGCCGTGACCCGAGGTGTTGCTTTCCATATTGCCCCCGCGCGCTAGCGCGCCTTCAAGGCCTCACGCCCGGCATATTTGGCCTGCGCGCCGAGTTCTTCCTCGATGCGGAGCAGCTGATTGTATTTGGCGGTACGATCGGCGCGCGCCAGCGAGCCGGTCTTGATCTGCCCGCAATTGGTGGCGACGGCGAGATCGGCGATGGTGGAATCTTCCGTTTCGCCCGAGCGGTGCGACATCACCGCGGTGTAACTGGCTTTGTGCGCCATCTCGACGGCGGCCAGCGTTTCGGTCAGCGTGCCGATCTGGTTGACCTTGATCAGGATCGAATTTGCGAGGCCGCGCTTGATGCCGTCGGCGAGCCGCGTGACGTTGGTGACGAACACGTCGTCGCCCACGAGCTGACACTTGGCGCCAATTTTCTGCGTCACCAGTTTCCAGCCCTCGAAATCGTCTTCGGCCATGCCGTCTTCGATCGACACAATGGGATATTTGCCGACCAACTCGGCGAGATAATCCGCCTGCTGTTGCGGCGAGCGGGTCTTGCCTTCGCCCTCGTAGACGTAGGCGCCGTTCTTGAAGAATTCGCTGGCCGCAGGATCGAGCGCGATCATCACATCGCCGCCCGGCTTGTAGCCGGCTTTGGCGATTGCCTGCATGACGACGTCGAGCGCGGCCTCCGCCGATTTGAGATTGGGCGCGAAGCCGCCTTCGTCGCCGACATTGGTGTTGAGACCGGCGGATTTAAGCTGTGACTTTAGCGTCTGGAAAATTTCCGATCCGGCGCGCAAGGCTTCCGCGAAGTTCGGCGCGCCGACAGGCATGATCATGAATTCCTGGAAGTCGATCGGATTGTCGGCATGCACGCCGCCATTGATGATGTTCATCATCGGCACCGGCAAAGTGCGCGCGGCAGTGCCGCCAACGTAACGGTAGAGCGGTGCCTGCTTGGCGGCGGCCGCGGCCTTCGCCACCGCAAGTGACACACCGAGGATCGCATTGGCGCCGAGTCGGCCCTTATTGGGAGTGCCGTCGAGCGCGATCAGCGTTTCGTCGATCTTGGCCTGCGCCTCGGCCTCCATGCCGCCGAGCGCATCGTAGATTTCGCCGTTGACCCCATCGACCGCCTTGCGCACGCCCTTGCCGCCGTAGCGCACCTTGTCGCCGTCGCGCAGCTCGACCGCCTCGTGCGCCCCGGTCGAAGCGCCGGACGGCACCGCGGCGCGGCCCTTGGAGCCGTCCTCCAGGATGACGTCGACTTCGACGGTCGGATTGCCGCGGCTGTCGAGGATTTCGCGGCCGATAATGTCGGTAATGGCGGTCATGGCGGTTCTCGGTTTTGGGGCGTTTCTACAGCCCGGGATGGGTCTTGTCATTCCTTAAGAAAGCGGGCCATTAGTCAGCCCATGGCGAAGAAAACGCTTCAACTCGGTCGGCCCGCGCGTATCCCGGCGTCCCCTAAGGACGCCGTGCTCGACCGCGTGCCCAATCCTCATTCCGATACCGACTACCTCGCACGCTTCACCGCGCCCGAATTCAGCACGCTGTGCCCGATCACTGATCAGCCCGACTTCGCCCATCTGGTGATCGACTACGTGCCGGGGCAGTTCCTGGTCGAGTTGAAGTCGCTGAAGCTCTATCTCAACAGCTTCCGCAATCACGGCGCCTTCCACGAGGATTGCACCGTCGCCATTGGCAAGAAGCTGGTGGCGCGGCTCAAGCCGAAATACCTGCGCATCGGTGGCTACTGGTATCCGCGCGGCGGTATGCCGATCGACGTGTTCTGGCAGGCGGGCAAGTTGCCGAAGGGACTATGGCTGCCGGACCAGGGTGTCGCGCCCTATCGCGGGCGTGGCTAGTTTTTTCGGCGCAAGCGCAAGGCACAAATCCATCCCGTCGCGGTGAGCACCACGGCCCCAAGCAGCTGCACCGGAACGATGCCGATGCCACTGGAGATGCCGAGGCCATAGACCACCGGCCCCATCGCCTGCCCGAGAAAAAAGAATGCCGAATGCCCGGCCATCGCCGATCCGCGCGCGGCCGGCGCCAGCTCGGTGACGTAGACCTGGATGCAGCCGTGCAGCAGGTAGAAGCCGAAGCCGACCAACACAAAATTGGCAAACTCCACCGGCCATGGCATGCGCAACGCGATCACGATCAGGCAAAATGCAATCGTCATACCGCCCGCCGCCATCAATTGGCGTTCGGAGAAGTGGTTGAGCAAGCGCGATACCGCGACGGTGTAAATAATGCCGCCGACGGCGAAGCCGCCGATCACCACGCCGGCGATGGAGGCGTGCGTGACACCTTCGCTGCTCAACAGCACGGCCATATAGGGGAACACGCCGAACAGGAATATCGCTTCCAGGAACACGGCGCCGAAACAATACTTTGCCAATGGATTGCCGAACACCGCGCGATAGTTCGGAATGAAACTCGATAGGTCGAATCGTCCGGGCGCATCGTTTACGCCGAGAAAACCGGGGATCGCGAAGGCGAGCGCGATCAGGTCGATGCCGCCGGTGACATAGAACACCCCGCGCCAGCCGATCAGATCGCCGATGACGCCGGCGCCTGAAGCGCCCAAGAGATTGCCGCTCATGGCGGCAAATAGCAGCTTGCCCAATGCGACCTGACGCTGCGCCACCGGAACGAGGTCGCCGACGAGCGCGAACGCGATCGGGAATATGCCACCGGCGGTCATGCCGGCGAGTACGCGTAGTCCCATCAGCGTCTCGAAATTTGTCCCCAACCCGCAGGCGAGCGTGGTGACGCCGCCGATGAGCATGCACACCGCGATCAGCCGCGCCTTGCTGAACATGTCGGCCAACGCGCCCAGCACCGGCTGAATCAACGCATAGGGCAAGGTGAAGGCGGTGGACAATAATGCCGCGGTGGCCGGCTCGACGTTCAATCCGCTGGCTATTTGCGGAATGACCGGATCGACCGAGCGCATGAACAGCGACGTCGCGAATATCACGAACGCCATGAGATTGAGGACGCGGCCCATTCGGGTCGAAAGCCTTTAGTGGATCAGCGTCTTTTTATTTTGCGCATGATCTTATGCGAAAACCGGTTCCCATCCCCGATCAAGTCGAGGACATGCTTTTCGGGATCATGCGCGTTTCGCCAGCCGGTCGAACTCGACCAGAGTGCGCAACAGCGGCTCCATCTCTTTTAGCGGCAACATGTTAGGGCCGTCGGACGGCGCGCGATCGGGATCTTGGTGCGCTTCAATAAACACGCCGGCGACGCCGACCGCGACCGCCGCGCGCGCCAGCATTGGCACGAACTCGCGCTCGCCGCCCGACGACGTGCCCTGCCCGCCCGGCTGTTGCACCGAATGCGTGGCGTCGAAGATCACCGGCGCGCCCGTGGTGCGCTTGAGGATCGGCAGCGCGCGCATGTCGGAGACGAGCGTATTGTAGCCGAACGACGCGCCGCGCTCGGTCACCAGCACGTTTTTGTTGCCGCCGCCGGTGATTTTCTCGACCACGTTCTGCATGTCCCAAGGCGCCAGGAACTGGCCCTTCTTGACGTTGACGACTTTGCCCGTCTTGGCGGCGGCGACCAGCAGATCGGTTTGCCGGCATAAGAAGGCGGGGATTTGCAGCACGTCCACCGCGGATGCCACGCGCGCGCATTGCGCCGCGTCGTGCACGTCGCTGAGCACCGGAATTTTCAAGCTGTCGCGGATTTCGGCGAAGATGGGTAATGCCGCTTCGAGCCCGAGGCCGCGCGCACTCTTGGACGAGGTGCGGTTGGCCTTGTCGAACGAGGTTTTGTAGACAAGGCCGACGCCAACGCGCGCCGCAATCTCCTTGAGCGCGGCGGCCATTTCGAGCGCATGCGCTCGGCTTTCCAGCGCGCAGGGACCGCCGATCAGCACCAACGGCAGCGTATTGCCGAAGCGCACGGCGCCGACGGTGACGGTTGAGTTGGGTTTCTGATCCAAGATGATTTGCCCTCGCGGCGCGACCATGAAGCGGAGAAAGCGCCCGGTCAACGGGCATTACCGGCTCAGCCCGGCTCGAATACCAGCACTGCACCCAGGACGAAGTGGCGCCCCGCGGCAAGCGCATGGCCGGAAAAGCGCAAGCCCGCCAGCCGTGGCCCGCGCAAAATATCCGGCGCGGGCAGTCCAAAGCGGCGCTCGAAGCCGGCCGGCGTCGTCAACTCGATCGCCCCGCGCGGTAGGTCTATGGCAAATCCATCGCTGGTGTCACGGCTGCTCTGCGCGCCAGTAAAGGCCAGCAGGAAGTCGTGATGTCGGGATGGCGCCTCGGCCACTGCGACGACACCGGCGACGGTCTCGGCGCCGTTGGCGTGTTGCTGAAACGCCGGGTTCCAGAAATTCTCCGGGTAATGTTGCTGGCAGGTGGCGAAGTGGATATCCGGCGCAGCTTTGTTCTCTGCGAAAGCAAGCGAGAAACCGACGTTCACGGGCGAACCATCCGGCCGTTTTGCCTCGCGCTCGAAGCGCATGCCTTCCGATGCAGCGATTCCAGCGGCGCGGAACGCGGCCTCGTCAGCGCGCGCCTCTTTCGATTCCAGCAGGAGCATCGAGAGCCCCTCACCTCGCTTCACGAAATCGTCGTTGTACCGCGCGAATAAAACGGCAAATCCGTCGGCGCCGAGCTTTTCCGGCTCGGCCAGCGTCAGCAACTCGATGAATACGCCAGGAAATTGGACGATGTAATTATGCGTGCCCCACGGATGGCGATTGCGCGCGCCGGCGGTGAAGCCGAGCCGGCGATAAAGCTCGGCCGCCGCGTCGAGATCGCGCACGGCATGAACGATATGGTCAAGGCCGCGCGCCATGAATGCCCTTTCGTTGACCAGACATTGCCGTCATTTTCTGTCATGCATCAATCAAGTACAGCCGTGCATTCGCCAATATGGGATATCAAATGACCAGCAAATCACGAACAGGCCAGCGTCGCGACAATCACCCGCTATCACCCGATGCAGCAACCAAGAAAGCCAAAAAGGCCGAGCGGGCCGCCAAGGGAAAGTATCAGACGAAACTGCAAGGCGCCCAACGCCGCGATGCGCGAGACAAGATGCGCCGGCCGGACGACTGATAGCGAAGATCGCTACACCAGCCGGCTTTGCTCCACCGCCGCGCCGATGAACGAGGCGAACAGCGGATGCGGCTCGAACGGGCGCGACTTTAACTCAGGATGGAATTGCACACCGATGAACCAGGGATGGTCCTCATATTCGATGATCTCGGGCAGGATGCCGTCGGGCGACATTCCTGAAAAGCGCATACCGCGCTGCTCGAGCCGGCCTTTGTAGCCGGTATTGACCTCGTAGCGGTGGCGGTGGCGTTCGGAGATTTCCGTTTTGCCATAGATGCCAGCGACGCGGCTGCCGCGCGTGAGCGTGGCCGGATAGGCCCCGAGCCGCATGGTGCCGCCGAGATCGCCCCCGTCGATCCGCCGCTGCAACTCATTGCCTTTGAGCCATTCGGTCATCAGGCCGACCACCGGCTCGGCGGTTTGCCCGAACTCCGTCGAATTGGCCTCACCAATGCCGCACAGATTGCGCGCCGCTTCCAGCACGGCCATTTGCATGCCGAAACAGATGCCGAAATATGGCACGCGCCGTTCACGCGCGAATTGCGCCGCCTTGATCTTGCCTTCGGCCCCGCGCTGGCCGAAGCCGCCCGGCACCAGGATGCCATTGACCTGCTCGAGGAACGGTGCCGCGTCCTCGCGCTCGAACACGTCGGATTCGATCCAATCGAGATTGACCTTCACTTTGTTGGCAATGCCGCCGTGCGAAAGCGCCTCGATCAGCGATTTGTAGGCGTCCTTCATGCCGGTGTACTTGCCGACGATAGCGATGGTGACGTTGCCTTCCGGATTGCGGATGCGTTCGTTGATTAACCGCCAGCGGTCGAGCTCGGGCGTTTGCGCCGGCTCGATGCCGAACGCCTCTAGCACCTGGCTATCTAACCCTTGCGCCGAATAGGCTTCCGGCACGGCATAGATGTTGTCGACGTCGCGCGCCTCGATCACCGCGTTTTCCCGTACGTTGCAGAACAGGGCGAGCTTGCGCCGTTCGCCTTCCGGAATCGGGCGGTCGGTACGGCAAAGCAAAATGTCGGGCTGAATGCCGATCGAACGCAATTCCTTGACCGAATGCTGGGTCGGTTTGGTCTTCAATTCCCCCGCGCTCGGGATGAACGGCAGCAGCGTGAGATGAATATAGACCGCGTGGTGACGCGGCAGATCGTTGCCCAACTGCCGGATCGCCTCGAAATATGGCAGACCTTCGATGTCGCCGACCGTGCCGCCGATCTCGCATAGGACGAAATCGAAGCCGTCATTGCCCTCGCGGACGAAATCCTTGATGGCGTTGGTGACGTGCGGAATGACCTGGATGGTTGCGCCGAGATAGTCGCCGCGCCGCTCCTTGGTGAGGATATCCTGATAGATGCGGCCGGTGGTGATGTTGTCCTGTTTGCTCGCAGGACGTCCGGTGAATCGCTCGTAATGGCCGAGGTCG
The DNA here is from genome assembly GCA_963778745.1 of uncultured Alphaproteobacteria bacterium. GTDB lineage: Bacteria > Pseudomonadota > Alphaproteobacteria > Rhizobiales > Xanthobacteraceae > Pseudolabrys. The sequence continues at coordinate 167,827 of CAVZVP010000028.1, forward strand.
AGATCGGTCTCGGCACCGTCGTCGGTGACGAAGACCTCGCCGTGTTGATACGGCGACATCGTACCGGGATCGACGTTGAGATAGGGATCGAGCTTGCGCAGGCGCACCTTGTAGCCGCGCGCTTGCAGCAACGCGCCGAGCGCCGCAGATGCGAGACCCTTACCCAGAGAGGAGACCACGCCGCCGGTGATGAAAATATACCGCGCCATGGGACCTAACCTGTAATCCCGCCGAATCGATTCGACGAGCGCGAAAAACTCAGAGCCGCCCTGCACCTGTGTGCAATTCGAAAAAACTCAGGAATCAAAATAACTTGTGCCGATTTTTTCATTTTCCGTCCGAAAGTGATTGCAGCCCTTTATTCAATCCTCGGCCCTAACGCCGAAGGGCCGGTTTCCCGGCCCTTCATCAGCTCCTTATTTCGATTGCGGCACCTGCGGCCCGGATGGCGCCGCAGGGGCGGCCGGCGGCGCAGCCGGCAAATCTTTCAGGATCCCGCTCGGACTAAGCGGCGCATTGGGCCCGGGCGCGGTCGGTGCGGGCCGCCCGCCTTGCAGAATCGAGGTCGGCTTGCGATTCAAGCCGGCGAGGATCGACAGCAGCAGGCTGGTCACGAAGAACAGGCCCGCCAAGACGGCGGTGGCGCGGGTCAGCACGTTGGCGGTGCCACGGCTGGTCATGAAACCGCCGGTCGAGCCGATGCCAAGCCCGCCGCCCTCGGATTTCTGCAGCAGCACGACGCCGATCAAGGCGAGCACCAGCATGAGATGGATGACGATAACGACGTGCTGCATAAGGTCTCAATCCGATCAAACCAACCGGTCTGGGCTGCCCACCCAGGCGGCGTTTCGCGAGGTATATAGGAATTCGCTGCGGTCTCTACACGATCAAAGAAAGCTTTTCCACCCTTGCGGGGGTTACCTGTAAACCGCCGCAATACCGAGGAAATCTACCGCTTTCAGGCTAGCGCCCCCGACCAGCGCACCGTTCACGTTGGCGATTGACAACAGCTCCTTGGCGTTGGACGGTTTGACCGAGCCGCCATAGAGGATGCGGATCCGGCCGCCTTCGGCGCCATAGCGTTCGGAGAGCTTCTCGCGGATGAAGGCATGGGCCTCGGCCACGTCGACCGGCGTCGGGGTCAGCCCGGTACCGATCGCCCAGACCGGCTCGTAAGCAATCACCAGATTGGCGCTAGTCACGTCATCGGGCAGCGAGCCATCGAGCTGACGGCCGAGCACTGCCAGCGTCTGCCCGGCCTCGCGCTCGGCGCGCTGCTCGCCGATGCAGACGATCGCCCTCAAGCCAGCGCGGTGCGCGGCCATGGCCTTGGCGCGCACCTGGGCGTCCGTTTCATGATGATTGGTACGCCGTTCGGAATGGCCGACGATCACCGCCACGGCGCCGGCATCCTTGAGCATTTCGGCGGCGATATCGCCGGTATGGGCGCCCGACGGCTCGGCATGGCAATCCTGCCCACCGATCGCGACCGCGGAGCCGCGCGCGGCGGCGGCAAAGCTGGCAACGAGGGTCGCCGGCGGACACACCATCAGCTCGGCCTTGAGGCCGGCCGTGCCGTTGACGATCTTGGTCAACTCGCCCTCGGAGGCAGCAAGCCCGTTCATTTTCCAGTTGCCCGCCACCAGCGGTGTTAAATTGCCCGGCGCCATGATTAAGGTCCCTTTCCGCGTGCGGTTATCAGACCCGCTTCGCGGACGCCAGAGGCTCCGGCCTCAAGCCGATCCTTCTTGAGTTGCAAGGAGTTGGCCCGCTCCCTATAAGGGCGCCACCAGCCCTTCATTCAGCCGCCACCGCAGAAGAACGCAGTTTATGCTTCGCGGTATCCACAAAGCCTCGTCGACCTGGCTCGGCAGGGGCGTCATGGCCGTCATCATGGGCGGACTGGTCGTCAGCTTCGCGATCTGGGGCATCGGCGACATTTTCCGCGGCTTCGGGCTCAATTCCGCGATCAAGATCGGCGAGACCGAGATCTCGATCGAGCAATTCCGCCAATATTACACCGACCGGCTGCAGCAAATCAGCCGCCAGGCCGGCCGGCCGATCACGCCCGACCAGGCGCGCACGCTCGGCATCGACCGGCAGGTGCTCGGCCAGTTGGTCGCCGAGACCACGCTCGACGAGCAGGCAAAGGCGTTGCGGCTTGGCATCAGCGACGCCGAGATCGCCAGCCGCATCACCAGCGATCCGAATTTCCGCGGCCTCAACGGCCAGTTCGACCGCACCCGCTTCGAGCAGATCATCCGGCAAGCCGGCTTCACCGAGACCCGCTATGTCGCCGAGCAGCGGCGCGTCATCCTGCGCCGGGAGATCGCGCTCAGCATCGGCGGCGATTTTCGCGTGCCGGCAACGGCGATGGCTGTCATCAACCAATACCAGAACGAGAAGCGCGCCATCGAATATGTAGCCTTGGGTCCGGCGCAGGCCGGCGACATCGCGGCGCCGACGCCCGAAGTGCTCGGCAAATATTTCGAGGAGCGCAAGGTTTTGTTCCGCGCGCCCGAGTACCGCAAGATCACTTTGCTTTCGCTGTCGCCGGCCGACCTCGCCAAGCCGGACGCGGTGTCCGATGCCGATGGCAAGACTTATTTCGAGCAGCACAAAACGAGTTACGGCACGCCCGAGCGCCGCGAACTGCACCAGATCGTATTTCCGAAACCGGAAGAGGCGGCGGCCGCGAAGGAACTTATCGCCAAAGGCGCGAGCTTCGCCGATACTCGCCAAGGAACGCGGCTTGAAGGACAGCGACATCGATCTCGGCATGGTGACGAAGGCCGGCATCATCGACCCGGCGGTCGCCGACGCCGCCTTCGCGCTCAAATCGGGCGAGGTCAGCGCGCCGGTCAAGGGCCGCTTCGGCACCGTGCTGCTGCAGGTCGGCAAGATCGAGCCGGGCAGCCAGAAGACCTATCGAAGAGGTTGCGCCGCAGATCAAGCGCGAAATCGCAGAAGACCGCGCCAAGACCGAAATCGGCAATCTGCACGACAAGATCGAGGACGAGCGCGCCGCCGGCGCCACCTTGGCCGAGACCGCCAAGAAGCTCGGGCTCAAGTCCCGCACCATCGAAGCGATCGACCGCTCGGGCCGCGATCCGGACGGCAAGCCGGTCGCCGACCTGCCGAAGACGCCGGACGCGATCGCGGCGGCCTTCGCCAGCGACGTCGGCGTCGACAACGATCCGCTGCAGCTGCCGAACGGCGGCTATGTCTGGTTACGAGGTCACGGGCATCACGCCGGCGCGCGACCGCACGCTCGACGAGGTGAAGGATCAGGTCGAGGCGCGCTGGCGCGACGACGAGATCGCCAAGCGCCTGAAGGCCAAGGCCGACGAAATGGTCGACAAGCTCAAGGCCGGCACCGCGCTGGCCGAGCTCGCCGCCGACACCGGCTTGAAAGTGGTGACCGCAACCGACCTCAAGCGCGGCAAGCCGGCGAGGTTTCGCGCCGGCGAAGCTCGTCGAGGCGGCTTTCAAGACGCCGAAGGGCACGCCGGCCAGCGCCGAGGGCGACCAGGAAACCGCGCGCTTCGTGTTCCGCGTGACCGACATCGTCGATGCCGGCGCTCGATGCCCGTCGCCAGCAAGGCGATTTCCGACCTCGCTGCTGAATTCCTATACCGACGACATCGTCGGCGCCATATGTCGCGCGGCTGCGAAAGCGATCTCGGCGTCACGCTCAATCAGCAGGCGCTGAACCAGGTCATCGGCGGCCTGCCGGCCAACTCAGCGCGCCCAACGACTACTGATCCATGCAGATCGAGCCGTCGGAAAACGCCTTCGCCGCGCGCTACGGCCGCGGCGAGGCGCAGGTGGTGTGGACCACGCTGGTCGCCGACCTGGAGACGCCGGTCTCGGCGTTCCTCAAGCTCGGCGGCGGGCAAGCCGATGAGCTTCCTGCTCGAGTCGGTCGAAGGCGGCGCGGTGCGCGGCCGCTATTCGATCATCGGCTCGAGCCCGACCTGATCTGGCGCGCCAACGGCGCGCGCGCCGAGATCAACCGCGACCGCGCGCGCGAAGCCCGACGCCTTCGCGCCCTGCCCCGAGCCGCCGCTCGAAGCCCTGCGCGCGCTGATCGCCGAAAGCCGCATCGCGCTGCCCGACGGCCTGCCGCCGATGGCGGCCGGCGTGTTCGGCTATCTCGGCTACGACATGGTGCGGCTGATGGAGGAATTGCCGCCGCCCAATCCCGATCCGATCGGCATTCCCGACGCCGTGCTGATGCGCCCGACCATCATGGTGGTGTTCGACGCGGTGAAGGATTCGATCACCGTGGTCACGCCGGTGCGGCCGGAGCCCGGCGTCGACGCGAAGACGGCGCTTGACGCGCGCGAGTCGAGCGGCTGTCCAGCGATCGTCGAAGCGCTCGACCGGCCGCTCGACAAGGCAGCCGCCGAATGCGACGCCGGCCCGCTCGACGTGCCGCCGACGCTCCAACACCACGCCGGACGAATACCAGGCCATGGTCGCCAAGGCCAAGGACTACATCGCGGCCGGCGACATCTTCCAGGTCGTGCTGTCGCAGCGCTTCGAGGCGCCGTTCACGCTGCCGCCGTTCTCGCTCTACCGCGCGCTGCGGCGGGTCAACCCGTCGCCGTTTCTGCTATTTCCTCGACTTCGGCGGCTTCGCGGTCGCCGGCTCGAGCCCGGAAATCCTGGTCGCGTGCGCCGGCGACTGGTGACCATCCGCCCGATCGCCGGCACGCGGCCGCGCGGCGACGACGCCGCACGAGGACAAGGCGCTGGAGGACGAACTGCTCGCCGACCCGAAGGAGCGCGCCGAGCACCTGATGCTGCTCGATCTCGGCCGCAACGATGTCGGCCGCGTCGCCGAGATCGGCACCGTGAAGGTCACCGACCAGTTCTTCATCGAGCGCTACAGCCACGTGATGCACATCGTCTCCAACGTCGAGGGCAAGCTCGCCGCGGAGCACGACGCGCTCGACGCGCTGGCCGCCGGCTTTCCCGCCGGCACGGTGTCGGGCGCGCCGAAGGTGCGCGCCATGCAGATCATCGACGAACTGGAGAAGGAAAAGCGCGGGCTCTATGCCGGCTGCGTCGGCTATTTCTCCGCCGCCGGCGAGATGGACACCTGCATCGTGCTGCGCACCGCGCTGGTCAAGGACGGCATGATGTATGTGCAGGCCGGCGCCGGCATCGTCGCCGACAGCGATCCCGACGTTCGAGCAGCAGGAATGCGTCAACAAGGCGAAGGCGCTGTTCCGCGCCGCCGAGGAGGCCCGCCGCTTCGCCAGCGCCGCCAAGCGCGGGCAATAATAACATCCCGCAAGCGGGGACGATCGGCCGGGGAACCGCGTGGGCGGCAGTCATGATGGCTGCGCCTGATCGTCGGCTCGATCGATCTGATCGGCCGCGATCCTGTCGGCGGCACGCAGTGGCTGCTGCTGCCGGTCGTCCTGTTGCTGTTCCTGCAATGGCCGCTGCGCGATATCGTGCGCGCCTATTCGCGCGAGGCGAACGATCTCGGGCAATGATCTTTCGCGCTCTACGTCGCGATCAGCGTTCACGGCGGCGACGCGCGCCGCACACCCATCTCGCCGCCGACACGCTGGCGCGACGCTACTCGCGCGCGCACGCGCCATTGGCTCGCACGGCTCGGCGCCGCCGTCGGCCTGGTGCCCTGGGCGCTCTTCGTCATCATTCGGCGGCGCGCAGCCTCGTCATCCCGTCGCTGCGCGGCGCTGGAGGCTTTCCCGACACCAGCAATCCCGGCTATTTCATCATCAAGCTCGCGCTCTGGCTGCTGGCGGTCGTGATCATCTGCGCAGTCGCTGATCGATCGATGTTCGCGCGCCCGCGCCGCGGACGACGTCTGATGGAATGGACCGGCCTGGCGCTGCTGCTCGCTGGTCGGCGCTCGGCATCATCTTCACCGGCCTGCCCGCCGCGCTCGTGCTGATCGGCGTTGCGAGCCTCGGCGCGGCGTTCGCGTCTGCGACCGGCACGGTCCCGCTCGCGCTGCTCTCCGCCCTGCCCGGCCGGCTGGTCAACCTGTTCGAGAACGACCTGCTGCAGGCGTTGCCGCTCTACGTGCTGATGGGCCTGCTGCTCGACCGCCTGCCGGTCGCCGAGGCGCTCTATCGCACCGGCACTGCGCGATCCTGCCGCGCGGCCCGGCGGCGCCGCTGGTCTCCGGCATGGGCTCGGCGCGCTGCTCGGGCCGATGAACGGCTCGGTCGGCGCGAGCGTGCTCGGGCTTGTCGCGCGTGGTCGCGCCGCGCCTCGCCGCCCACGGCGTGCCGAGCCGCGACGCGCGACGCGCTGGTCGCGGTCGCAAGCACGCTCGGCGTCGTGATCCCGCCATCGCTGGTGCTGATCCTGCTCGGCGACGCGATGCTCGGCGCCCACACCATCGCGGTCACCGCGACCGGCGCGCAGCGATCGCGTCATCAACACGCAGGACGTCTTTCACGGCGCGCTGCGCGCCGGCCGGGACTTTTCCTGGTGCTGTGCCTGATCGCTCGCCTGGCTGGTCGGCCGCCGGCTGCCCGCCGCCCCGCGCGCCGAGCGAGCGGCCGTCCGCGGCACAGGATCCTGCTCGCGATGCATCACGGTCGCGTTCCTGCTGGTGCTGCTCGGCGGCGTCGCGACGGATATTTCTATGCGGTCGAGGCGGCCGCGATGGGCGCCTTCGTGCTGTTCACCGGCGGCGCTGGTCACCGGACGCCTGCGCGGCGCCGCGCTGCGCGAGCGTGCTGACGCCAGGCCATGGCGACGACCGGCGCGCTGTTCGCGCTGCTGATCGCCGCGACGACGCTGACGCTGGTGCTGCGCATGCTCGGCACCGACAGGCTGGTCGCCGACTGGGTCGACGGCGCTGCCCGGCAACGACCTCGCCGTCGACGGCGATCATGCTCGGCGTGATCGGGCTGTCCGCCTTCGTGCTCGACGCCTTCGAGATCATCTTCGTGATCGTGCCGATCGTGATGCCGCCGCTGCTGATCCGCGTCGCCGATGCGCGCTGGGTCGCGGTGCTGGTGCTGCTGACCTTGCAGACCAGTTTCCTGCTGCCGCCGTTCGGCTACGCGCTGATGATGGCGCGCGGCACGTTGCGCTATGCGGGCGCCGCTCGGCGCGCTGGTGCGCGCGCTCGGCGCCGTTCCTGCTGGCGCAGTGGATCGTGCTCGCGACGGTGCTGCTGTTCCCGCAACTCGCCCACCTCGGCGAGAACGCCGCCGACCGCACGCGCGCGCCGCCGCGCCGGTCTCGACCGAGGAGATCAACCGCCGCCTGCGACGAGATGCTGACGCCCGACCGCCCGACCTCGAGGCGCCGAAATGACCGCGCGCGTGGCTCATGACCGTCGCGCTCGACCGCCTGTTCCCCGCCCCTTAAGACCGGCTAGAAACCCGGCGGGCGCATGATCGTGCTGATCGACAACTACGACAGCTTCACCTTCAACCTCGTCCATTATCTGGGCGGGCTGGGGGCGGACGTGGTCGTGCATCGCAACGACAAGATCGCGGCGCGCGACGTGCTCGCCGCCGAGCCGGAGGCGATCGTGCTGTCGCCCGGCCCCTGCACGCCGAACGAGGCCGGCATCTGCCTCGACCTGATCGAACAAGGCCGCGCCGACAATCCCGATCCTCGGCGTCTGCCTCGGCCATCAGGCGATCGGCCAGGCGTTCGGCGGCAAGGTCGTGCGCGCGCCGCGCCGGTGCACGGCAAGCTGTCCGAGATCGCGCACCAGGGCGACGGGCGTGTTCCGCGGCATCAACGGCCCGTTCAAGGCGACGCGCTATCACTCGCTGGTGGTCGAGCGCGACACCATGCCGGACGACGCTTGCGTCACCGCCGAGACCGACGACGGCCTGGTCATGGGGCTCGCGCACAAGACGCTGCCGGTGCACGGCGTGCAGTTCCATCCCGAAAGCATCGCGTCCGAGCACGGCCATCTGATGCTGAAGAATTTTCTCGAGCTCGCCGCGCGTGGAACGCGCAGCGCGGCGGCAATGCGGCGCCGGCGGCGCAAGTCGCGCCACTGAGGAGACGGCTGTGACCGACGATTTCAAGGCGCTCATCGCCAAGGTCGCGACCGGCGCGACGCTGACGCGCGAGGAGGCCGCCGCACGCCTTCGACCGCATGATGTCGGGCGAGGCCACGCCCTCGCAGATGGGCGGCCTGCTGATGGCGCTTGCGCGTGCGCGGCGAGACCGTCGACGAGATCACCGGCGCGGTGACCACCATGCGCGCCAAGATGCTCAAGGTCGCGGCGCCGCCCGACGCCATCGACGTGGTCGGCACCGGCGGCGACGCGTCGGGCTCCTACAACGTCTCGACCTGCGCCGCGCTTGATCGTCGCGGGCGCCGGCGTGCCGGTCGCCAAGCACGGCAACCGCGCGCTGTCGTCGCAATCGGGCGCGGCCGACGTGCTCGGCGCGCTCGGCGTCAAGATCGAGCTCGCGCCCGAACGAGATCCGCGCTGCATCTACGAGGCCGGCATCGGCTTCATGTTCGCGCCGGCGCATCATCCGGCGATGAAGAACGTCGGCCCGACCCGCGTCGAGCTCGGCACCCGCACGATCTTCAATCTGCTCGGCCCGCTGTCCAATCCGGCCGGCGTGAAGCGCCAGATGATCGGCGTGTTCTCGCGGCAATGGATCGAGCCGATGGCGCAGGTGCTGAAGAATCTCGGCTCCGAATGCGTCTGGGTGGCGCACGGCTCCGACGGGCTCGACGAGATCACCACGTCCGGGCCGACCAATGTCGCGGCGCTGGAGAACGGCAAGGTGCGCACCTTCGAGATCAAGCCGGAGGACGTCGGGCTTGCCGCGCGCCAAGCCGGAGGCGCTGCGCGGCGGCGACGCGCGAAGCCAACGCCGCGGCGCTGATGGCCGTGCTCAAGGGCAACAAGGGCCCGTATCCGCGACATCGCGGTGCTCAACGCCGCCGCGGCGCTGATCGTCGCCGGCAAGCGCCAAGGATCTGAAGGAGGGCGCGGCGATGGCGGCGAAGTCGCTCGACAGCGGCGAGGCCGAGGGCCGGCTCGACCGGCTGGTCGCGGTCTCGAACGCGTGCAGCAATGACCGACATCCTGAAAAAGATCGAGGCCTACAAGCGCGAGGAGATCGCGGCGGCCAAGCGCGCGCGCCCCTACGCCGAGGTCGAGGCCGCCGCCAAGGCCGCCCCGCCCCGCGCGGATTTCTGCAACGCCATCGAGCGGCAGCATCGCCGGCGGCGAATATGCGCTGATCGCCGAGATCAAGAAGGCGAGCCCGTCGGCGGGGCTGATCCGCGCCGACTTCGATCCGCCGGCGCTCGCGCGGGCCTACGAGGCGGGCGGCGCGGCCTGCCTGTCGGTGCTGACCGACGCGCCCGTCGTTCCAGGGCGAGCCGGAGTTCCTCGACCGCCGCGCGCGCGGCGACCTCGCTGCCGGCGCTGCGCAAGGATTTCATGTTCGAGCCCTATCAGGTGGCGAAGTCGCGCGCGATGGGCGCCGACTGCATCCTCGATCATCATGGCGGCGCTCGACGATGCCGCGGCGCAGGAGATCGAAGACGCGGCGTTCGCGTTCGGCATGGACGTGCTGGTCGAGGTGCACGACGAGGACGAACTCGACCGCGCGCTGAAGCTGAAGTCGCGGCTGATCGGCATCAACAACCGCGATCTCAAGGTGTTCAAGACCTCGCTTGCGGTCAGCGAGCGGCTGGCGCCGCGCGTTCCCGCGCGGCAAGGTGATCGTCGGCGAGAGCGGCATCCACACGCCGGCCGATCTCGCGCGGCTCGCCGCGGTCGGCATCACGGCGTTCCTGGTCGGCGAAAGCCTGATGCGCCAGCGCGACGTCGCGGCCGCGACCCGCGCGCTGCTCGCGCGCGAGCGCGTCGCAGCGCAAGCGGCGAGATAGCCATGGCAGCCGAGTAAGCGCCCGGCCAGCGCCAGCCGAAGCTCACGCATCTCGGCAAGGGCGGCGAGGCGCGGATGGTCGACGTCTCGGGCAAGGCCGCGACCGAGCGCGACGGCGGTGGCCGAGGGCCGCGTCGTGATGCAGCAAGAAGACGCTCGACATCGTGCTCAACGGCAACGCGGTGAAGGGCGACGTGCTCGGCGCCGCCCGCATCGCCGGCATCATGGCGGCCAAGCGCACGCACCAGCTCATCCCGCTCTGCCATCCGCTGCCGATCACCAAGGTCGCGATCGACATCGAGCCGGATCATTCGCTGCCGGGCTTCGTGCTGCAGGCGACCGTCAAGGTCACCGGCCAGACCGGCGTCGAGATGGAGGCGCTGACCGCTGTGTCGGTCGCGTGCCTGACGCTCTACGACATGGTCAAGGCGGTCGAGAGGGCATGCGGATCGAAGGCATCCGGCTGCTCGAAAAGCAGGGCGGCAAGTCCGGCCACTACCGCGCCGAAGGACGTAAGCCGAGTGGCATGGCGCTGCTGTCGGTGGCCGACGCGCTCGCCCGCGTGCTCGATGGCGTCGAGCCGCTGCCGCGCGAAGACGCTGCCGCTGGACGAGGCCGACGGCCGGGTGCTGGCCGGCGACGTCGCGGCGCTGCGCACCCAGCCGCCGGCCGATCTCTCCGCCATGGACGGCTATGCGGTGCGCGCCGCGGACGTTGCCGAGCGTGCCGGTCGACGCTGAAGGTCACCGGCGAGGTCGCGGCCGGCCATCCGTTCGACGGCGCAAGTCGGCGCCGGCGAGGCCGCGCGCATCTTCACCGGCGGCGTGGTGCCGCCCGGCGCCGACACCATCGTGATCCAGGAGAACACCACGCGCGACGGCGAGCGCGTGATCGTCAAACGGCCCGGCGCAGCCGGCCGGCATATCCGCCGCGCCGGCCTCGATTTCAAGGAGGGCCAGGTGCTGCTGCCGCGCGGCCGGCGGCTCACCGACCGCGACGTGATGCTGGCCGCCGCGATGAGCCATCCGGCGGTGCCGGTGCATCGCCGGCCCAAGGTCGCGGTGCTCGGCACCGGCGACGAACTGAAGGCGCCCGGCAGCGAGCTCGGCCCGGGCGAGATCGTCTATTCCAACGGCTTTGCGCTGATGGCGCTGGCGCGCACCGAAGGCGCCGAGGTGATCGACCTCGGCATCGTGCCGGACAAGGTCGAGGCGACCGTCGCCGCGATCCGCAACGCGCGCGCGATGCGGCGCCGACATGCTGCTGACCACCGGCGGCGCGTCGGTCGGCGACTACGACCTGGTGCAGCGGCGCTTGAGGCCGAAGGGCTGGAGCTGTCGTTCTGGCGGGTGGCGCTGCGGCCGGGCCGGCCGATGATGAACGGCCGGCTTGGCGCGATGCAGGTGCTCGGCCTGCCCGGCAATCCGGTGTCGGCCTATGTCTGCGCGTTCCTGTTCCTGGTGCCGCTGATCCGCACGCTCGCCGGGCGCAGCCGACATCGAGCGCCGCGTCCGAATCGGCGGTGCTCGGCCGCGACCTGCCCGAAAACGACGAGCGGGCCGATTACCTGCGCGCGACGCTGCGCGCCGGCGCCGACGGACGCTCGGTCGCGACGCCGATGCCGGTGCAGGATTCCTCGATGATGGCGGCGCTCGCAAAGGCCGATTGTCTCGTGGTTCGCGAGCCTTTTGCGCCAGCCGCTAAGGCCGGGAAGCCGTTGTGTCGATCCTTAGGCTTACGGCCGTTTTAGCGGTCCTTCGACTTGTTCACGCCAAATTAAAGGGTTGCGGAACACATATAGAACATATAGTGTCCGTTCATGATTTGTTTTTGGCCGGTGCTCCGGTGGGCCGGCGAGATCCGGGGAGAAACCAAGGATGCTGACTCGCAAGCAATTCGAGCTTCTGCGCTTCATCCACGAGCGGCTGAAGGAAGCCGGCGTTCCGCCCTCCTTCGACGAGATGAAGGACGCGCTCGACCTGCGCTCCAAATCCGGCATCCACCGGCTGATCACGGCGCTGGAGGAGCGCGGCTTCATCCGCCGCCTGCCCAACCGTGCGCGCGCCATCGAAGTGATCAAGCTGCCCGACTCGGTCGGCCACGGCATCGGCGGCGGCCGGGCGCGGCTTCACGCCGAGCGTCATCGAGGGCGATCTCGGCCGGGTGCGGCAGCCGGCTCCGAGGACGACGAAGCGGCCGTCCGGTCGCCGTGCCGGTGATGGGCCGCATCGCCGCCGGCACGCCGATCGAGGCGATCCAGACCCGGACCCAGGTCATCAACATGCCGCCCGACATGCTGTCGGCACCGGCGAGCATTTCGCGCTCGAAGTGCGCGGCAACTCGATGATCGAGGCCGGCATCCTCGAAGGCGACACGGTGCTGATCAAGCAAGACCGAGGCCGCCGACACCGGCGACATCGTCGTGGCGCTGATCGACGAGGAGGAAGCGACGCTCAAGCGCTTCCGCCGCCGCGGCGCCTCGATCGCGCTCGAGCCCGCCAATACCGCCTACGAGGTGCGCATCCTGCCGCCGACGCGGGTGCGCATCCAGGGCAAGCTG